>NZ_CAJF01000024.1 GCF_000304335.1 Microbacterium yannicii PS01
CGCGAGCGGGAGGCGGGGTGCTCGTCGCGGCGCTCGTGCTGGTGCTGTCGGTTCTCGCGACCGCGGCGCCCCTCGCGCTGAGCGTGCTCGCCGACGCGGCCCTGCGGGACCGGCTCGACGGTCTCTCGGCCGTCGAGCGCGATGTCGTCTCCACGTCCGTCGGACTTCCGCAGCTCGGTGATCTCGGCTCGCCGCTGAGCACCGAGGACGTGTGGGGAGGTTTCCTCGAGGCGCTCGAGGGCATCCGAGAATCGGCCGATGCGCCGCTGCCCGACATCCTGGACGAGTCGTACGCCATCAGCCGCACGGCTGCGAGCGACCTCCTCGAGGCGCGACAGACCCGCGAGCTGAGCGTGGCGTTCGCGCCGCGCTTCGACGACCAGATCACGATCGTCGAGGGGCGGCTGCCCGAGCCCGCCCCGGGCACAGACGACTGGTCGAGTGTCGAACGCTCGACGTCGACTATCGAGATCGTGCTCTCTTCGGCGAGCGCCGCCGACATGGAGTGGAAGGTCGGCGAGGTCCGCTCGCTGCAGGTCTACTCGAACGTCGTGCAGTTCGACCTCGTGGGCACCTTCGAAGCCCGAGACCCGTCTGCCGACTACTGGGAGCACGTCGTCTCGGTGCTCGAGCCGAGCGTCTTCGATGACGGCAACCGTCCCCGTGTCGTGACCGCGACCGGATTCGCGCACCCCGCATCCCTCCCGTACGGGTACTTCTTCTCGACCGCGCAGACGACGCAGACGTGGTACCCCGTCGACACCGGCCGGATCCAGGCCGACACGGCTGCGCAGACGGCGGCGGCGCTGAACAACCTCACTGCCGTCTCGCACACCGTCGCGTCGGCGACCGGCGCCTTCACGGGCATCCTGGGTGTGAAGTTCGAGGCCGAGATCACCGGCGAGATCGAGCTCGCTCTCGCACAGGAGGCGTCCACCGCCGGCGTCATCGCCATGCTGATCGCGGGGCCGGTGGGGGTCGCCGCGGCCGTGCTGGTGCTCGGGTGCCGACTGATCCTCGAGAGCCGCCGGCCCAGCCTGCGCCTGCTGTCGGCGCGCGGGACGTCGATCGCGCAGCTGCGCAGCCTGCTCGCGATCGAGGGGATCTTCGTCGGGGCGCTGCCCGCGCTCCTCGGCGCTGTGCTGGCCATCGTGGGCGGTGCGCTGCTCGTCGGGGCGGTGCCGACTGCGGCCGGCCTGATCCCCGCGGTGCTGCTCGCTCTCGCGCCGCTGTCGATCCTCGCCGTGCTGGCGCCCTCGGCGGCGGAACGTCAGGTGCGCGCCGACCTGGGACCGCGCGGCTCGCGGCTGCGTCTCATCGCGGAAGGTGCCGTGGCCGTGGTCGCCGTCCTCGCTCTCGCGCTGCTGTTCGTGCGCGGCTACAGCGCGGGCGTCGATCCGCTGCTCGCGGCGACGCCGCTCCTTCTCGCGCTCGTCGCCTGCCTGCTCACGCTGCGGCTGTACCCGATCCCGCTCGGGGCCGTATTCGCTCGCGCTCGCGCGTCGGCCGGGCTCGACTCGTTCCTCGGCTCGGCGCGGGCGCTTCGAGAGCCGAGCATCGGGCTCACGCCGGTGCTCGCCCTCGTGGTGGGCGTCTCGGTGGCCGTGTCCTCCGGCATCCTGCTGTCGGCTCTGCAGACCGGCGTCACCGACGCGTCACGTGCGCAGGTCGGATCGGATGTGCGCGTCACGGGTGCGAGCTTCACGCGCGAGCAGCTCGATCGCGTGGCGGAGATCGACGGCGTGGCCGCGGTGGCCGGCGTCTCGGGCGCCGAGCCCGAGACGCTCGATGTCAACGGGGCCAAGCGCGGAACCTCGGTGTTCGTGGTGGATGCCGCCGATCTGCGCGCCGCGCAGGGCGACGGGCCGGGGATGCTGCCGCCCGGCGTCTCGCTCGCACCCGCCGACGGTCCGATGCCGATCGTCGTCTCGGGCGCCGCCGCCGACCTCATCGACGGCTCGGATGACCTGCGCCTGGGCGGCGTCGACGCCGACGTGGTCGGAGTCACCCGCGGGCCGGCGCCCGTGGGTGCCCGCGAGAACTGGATCGCCCTGGACTCCAGCTACGCCGAAGAGGTGCTCGGCCGCGATCCCGCCGACCGCACGCTGCTCGTCCGGCTCGACGACCGCGGGTCGCTCGACGCGGTGGAATCCGAGCTGCAGGCCGTTCTCGGCACCGACGTGCGCGTCGACACCGCCGCCGAGATCGCGGCCTCGATCCAGGCCGGGCCGGCCGTGCAGGGCGTTCGCGTCGCGCTGCTGGCCGCCACCGCCGTGGCTGCGCTGCTCAGCGCGCTCGCGATCGTGATGACCCTGACCCTCGCGGCCGGCCCGCGGGCGCGGGTGCTCGCGCTGCTGCGCACGCTCGGCGCCCCCCGGCGCTCGGCCACCTCGCTCGCGCTGTGGGAGATCGGTCCGCCCGCGGTCGCCGCCGTGATCGCCGGAACGGTCTTCGGCGCTCTCGTGCCGCTCGTCGTGCTCACCGCCGTCGACCTTCGACCCTTCACGGGATCGTCCGTCGCCCCGGCGTATCAGATCGACGGCGGCGTGCTGGCCCTCACTCTCGGCGGCTTCGTCGCGCTCGCCGTCCTGCTCACCGCGATCGCCCTGCTGGTGTCGCGCCGGATCCGTGCCGCGGGCGCCCTGCGCACCGTGGAGGAAGGATAGGACCATGGCCGTGCTTCGACAGGCTCACCAACCTGCGGGGGCTCACCAACCGGCGGGGGCTCACCAACCGGCGGGGGCTCACCAACCGGTGAGGGCTCACCAACCTGCGGGGGCTCAGCAACCCGCGGGGGCTTATCAACCCGCGGGAGCCCAGCGCCGCGCGGGAGCGCCGGACGCCGACATCCTGTGCGTGGATCTCGTGCGCATCTTCAAGGTCGTCTCGGCGGGAGGGCAGGGCGTCGAGGTGCAGGCGCTGCAGGGGCTCAACCTGCGCGTGGAGCCGGGCGAGCTCGTCGCGGTCGTCGGTGCCTCGGGATCGGGCAAGTCGACTCTCCTCTCGATCCTGTCGAGCCTCGACCAGCCGACGGCGGGTGTCGCCTGGGTCGCCGGGCACGACCTGCTCACCATGAAGGAGAAGGAGCGCGTCGAGTTCCGACGCCGCAGCGTGGGGTTCGTATGGCAGCAGACCTCTCGCAACCTCCTGCCGTACTTCTCGGCGAGCGAGAACGTGGCCGCCGCACTCGCCATCACCGGCGAAGCCAGAGGCGCCTCGGCCCGCCGCGCGCGAGTGGCCGAGCTGCTCGACCTGCTCGAGGTGTCGCACTGCGCCGAGCGGCGGCCCGCCGAGATGTCGGGCGGCGAGCAGCAGCGCGTCGCCATCGCTGTGGGCATCGCGAACAGCCCCCGCGTGCTGCTCGCCGACGAGCCGACCGGTGAGCTCGACGACACCACGAGTGCGCACGTGCTCGAGGCGATGCGCGCGGTGAACCGCGAGCTGGGAGTGACCACGCTGATCGTGACGCACGATCCCGCGGTTTCGGAGCACGTTGCGCGGACCGTTCAGATCCGCGACGGCCGGACCTCCACCGAAGTGCTGCGCTCCACCCGCCTCGACGAGCACGGCGCCGAGCATCATGTCGCCGAAGAGTACGCGGTGCTCGACCGGGTCGGCCGGCTCCAGCTTCCGGACGACTTCGTGGCGGCGCTCGACCTGCGCGACCGCGTGCGGCTCGCCCTCGAGCCCGACCACGTCGGCGTCTGGCCGGGGCAGCAGGCGCAGTCCCCGGCATCCGACACCCCCGTCGTCCCGCCCACCGAGGAGCCGTCATGACCATCGCGCTGCGCGGCGAGAAGCTGACCCGCACCTTCGCATCGCCCGCAGGCGACGTGCACGCGTGCATCGACATCGACATCGACGTCGCTCCCGGCGAGCTCGTCGTGGTGCGGGGTGCCTCCGGCGCGGGCAAGACGACGCTGCTGAACCTCCTCGGCGGTCTCGATCGGCCGACGTCGGGACGCGTGTGGATCGGCGACGTCGACACCTCCCCACTCGACGAGGAGGCGCTCGCCGCTCTTCGGCGGGAGCGCCTGGGCTTCGTCTTCCAGTCGTTCGGCCTGATCCCCATCCTCTCGGCGGCCGAGAACGTCGAACTGCCGCTGCGGATCGCCAAGACACCGCCCGCCGAGAGAGACGCCCGCGTCGCCGAGGCGCTGCGGCTCGTGGGGCTGGCCGATCACGCCGCTCAGCGACCGGGCGAGTTGTCGGGAGGCCAGCAGCAGCGCGTGGGCATCGCCCGCGCGATCGCCGCACGCCCCCACGTGCTCATCGCGGATGAGCCGACCGGACAGCTCGACTCCCGCACCGCGGCGACCGTGATGGACCTCATCAGCGAGCTCGTCCACTCGCAGGGCCTCGCCGCCGTGGTCTCGACGCACGATCCGCTGCTCGTGCAGCGGGCCGACCGTGTCATCGAGCTGCACAGTGGCCGAGTACACACGGGCCAGATCGAGAATGGCCGTGTCGCCTCCGCAGCCGCCGCTCCGGCCCACGCCGAATTCGCGGAAGCGCCCGCCGGGCCGGTGGACAACGGACTGCACACTCCGCGCACGCGCGCCGAGGCGCGCGAGCAGCAGCGCCACCCCGAGCCCTGACGCCCGGCATCCGCTCGCCGCAGTCGTCCCCTCCGCCGCGCTCCCTTTCCGTCCAAGACGCCGAAGAGAGCGAGGCGCGGGTGGATGGGAGGATGGATGCCGTGACCGGCGCCCCCGAACCCCTCGATGAACTGGTCGCCCACGCACGGCAGACGCGGGTCGTCGTGATCGGCGGCGGCATCGCCGGGCTCGTGGCGGCATGGGAGTGCGCCAAGGTCGGAATGTCGGTGACGGTGGTCGAGGCATCCGATCGGCTCGGCGGTGTGATCGGATCCGCCGAGGTCGCGGGCCTTCGCCTCGAGACCGGCGTGACCTGCTGGTCGACGCGCGGCGGAGTCGTGCGGCGCCTCGTGGAAGACGTCATCCCGGATGCCGTCATCGTGCGCCCCCGCGAAGATCAGGAGTGGATCGCCGGCCTGCCAAGGGGCGCGGCGGCTCCGCTGCCACGGGAGCAGGTGCTCAGCATCCCCGCGAACCCCTGGGACGAGAGCGTGCGCCGCATCATCGGCTGGGGCGGCGCGTGGCGCGCGTACGTCGATCGCCTTCGCCCGCCCCTGACCATCGGGTCGCAGCGCAGCCTCGGGCGCCTGGTGCGCAGCCGCATGGGCGCCCGCGTGCTCGACCGCCTCGTCGCCCCGATCATCGTCGACCGCTTCGGGCTCGACCCCGACGACGTCGACGTCGATCTCGCGGCCCCCGGCCTGAATCCCGCGCTCACCCGCACCGGATCGCTCGGCGGCGCCGTCGCCGACCTGCGCCTGAAGGCGGGCTCGGGCCCGTCGATCGAAGGGTTGGACGGGGGGATGCTGCAGCTCGTCGACGCCCTCCGCGAAAAGCTCGTCGAGCGCGGCGCCCGAATCCTCACCGGCACCCGCGTGACCGCCCTCGAGCGCGCGGACCCCCACTGGGCGGTCGAACTGTCGGTTGCTCGCGGGACGGCTCCTGCGGCATCCAGATCCGCGAACGCGCAGGATCCGCCCCTCGAGCAGTCCGGCGGACGCGAGGCCGGCGCTCAGGGGGCAGTTCCTGCGGCTATCGATCCCGCGTACCCGCAGGAGCTGACCCCCGAGCAGTCCGGCGGACGCGAGGCCGGCGCTCAGGGGGCAGCTCGTGCGGCCATCGACCCCGCGAACCCGCAGCCGCCGACCCCCGAAGCCGGGCCGCTCGTCGCCGACGCCGTGGTGATCGCGACCGACGAAGGCGCGGCGCGCGCGCTGCTGGCCGATCTGCTCGGTGACCTGCCCGGTGACCGGCTCGAGAGCGCGGCGGGCGACGCCCGGGCAGCGGCGACTCCGGCGGGGATCGCCCGCGAGGTCGTGACCCTCGTCGTCGACGCGCCGGAGCTCGACGCCGCTCCGCGCGGAGTGCACGTGCACGCCGTGCCGTCGTCGACCCATCGCGCGACCGGCGTCGCCCACGAGACCGCGCGCTGGGAGTGGCTCGCACGTGCGGCCGGTCCCGGACGCCACGTGCTGCGCGTCGCCTTCGGGGCACCGGGCGCCGTACCGGCGACACAGGCACTCGGTGACACCGCGGCCGTCGCCCTGGCGGCGGCCGAGGCATCCGCTCTGCTCGGGGTGGACCTCGATGAAGGCCGGGTCGCGGGCGCCCATCGCGAACTGTACGCGCTCGTGCCGCCTGCCTCGGCTCGCGGCCGGCTCGAGGCTGCGGCGCAGACGCGCGATCGGATCTCAGCCGCTCCCGCCGTCGCCGCCGTGGGCGCGTGGCTGGCCGGGAGCGGGCTGGCACAGGTCGTCGCCGACGCGCAGGAGCAGGCCGACCGCCTTCGCCGCGCTGTGCTGTTCGGAGCCGGCGCCGGGAAGTGAGTGCGGGTTGCACCCCCGTGTCAAGGGCGGATGCCCTGACGGGAATACAGGGCTACCCTGAGAAGCGTCGTCAGGTGCAACACCGAGTGTGAGGAGACCCCAGATGAGGGGCAAAGCAGGACTCGTCGTCGGATTGGCCGTAGGATACGTGCTCGGCACGCGGGCAGGCCGCGAGCGCTACGAGCAGATCAAGACGCAGTGGCTGAAGGTCTGGAACATGGATCAGGTCCAGGACCAGGTCGACAAGGTCAAGGATTTCGCCAAGTCGCAGGCGATGGCTCTGCCGTCGACCCTGTGGGATTCGGCCGTCAAGGTGGCCAACGCCGCTGGCGGCAAGGGCACGCCCGGGCAGAAGCTCGACTCGGCGCTCAAGGAGAGCAAGAGCTCCGCAGACAACGTCGCCAAGGCCGCTCAGAGCTCCGCCGAGGCCGTCAAGGATTCCGTGGATGACGCCGTCGACGGGGCCGACGACACGGCGCCCGGCCGGGGCGGGGCCTGATTGTGACCACCCCGCGTGGATTCCGCGACCGCGCGGACGACAGTCTGCTGACTCTGGTCGGTGAGATCCCCGAACTCGTCCGCAACCTCGTCATCGCCGAGGTCAACGCCGCCAAGGCGTGGCTCGCCCGCACCGCGAAGGACGGCGGCTGGGGTGCGCTGTGGGTGTTCGCCGCACTGTTCGTGCTGTTCTGGTCGGTGCCGGCGCTCGGCACGTGGGCCATCGCAGGGCTGTCGTCGTGGTGGCCGGTGTGGCTGTCGGCGCTCGTGGTCTTCTTCGCGATGCTCATCATCGCCGTCGTGCTCGCGCTGATCGGCGTTCTCCGCTTCAAGCGGATCGGAAAGCGCCAGAACCCCGCCCAGTCGATCGCCCAGGATGTGAAGGAGGTGCGCGATGAGCTCCTCTGACGCGCCCGTGCCCGTCTCCGCCACCGTGGCGGTGCCCCGTACCGCCGTCGTCCTGGGGATCGCGGATCCCGTCGAGCACGCACGCGCCGAGCTGAAGGCGGCGCTCGCGGCCATCGAGGTGAAGGCGAACGTCCCTCGTCGCGTGAGCAACGCGGTCGGCGACGGCGTCGCCAAGGCCCGCGCTTTCCAGCGCCGCAATCCCACGGGCGCGGCCGTCGCCGTCGTCGCGGGAGCCGTCGTGATCGGCGCGGCAGTCTGGGGTCTGGTCCGTCTCTACACCCGCTGACGCCTGCCGCCGGATGCGGTGTCCGGTCATCGCCCGCGGGATGAGGGGTATGCTCGGGAGGCAAGGCAGTGCAACGGTGCGTATGCTGCCGACGCGCGATCCCGATTCCAATCGCGCATCGGCTGCTCGAACGTCGAGGGCGGCCGACTGAGCATCACGAGAGTCGACCTCCTCTATGAACACTGCTTCCCAATGAACGCCGGCGCGCAGAATCAGCCCGCCAAGCCGCTGAGCGGCTGGCGCGTCCTGGTGCCCCGCGGCGGTCCGTGGGGCGACAGCGTCGCCGCGAGCCTGCGCCGCCAGGGCGCGACTCCGGTGATCGCGCCGCTCATCAACTTCGCGCCCACGAACGACCAGCCCACGCTCGAGCAGGCGCTCGCCGATCTCGCCGCCGGTGCCTTCGACTGGCTCACCGTCACCAGCGCGACGACCGTCGACGTGCTCTACGCGTACCGGGCGGTGGTTCCCTCCACGACGAAGATCGCGGCGGTCGGCGAGACCACCGCGGCCGCTCTGCTCGCGGTCGGGTACCGCGTCGATCTGGTTCCCGAGAGAGACAACTCGGCCGCCGGCATGGCCGAGCAGCTCATCGGCCTCGAGCCGGAACCCCGCGACATCCTGACCCTGCGCAGCGAGATCGCCAAGCCGGTGCTCACCCGCATGCTCTCTGAGGCGGGGCATCGCGTGCGCAGCGTCGTCGCATACCGCACCGTCGGCGTGCCGGTCACCGACCGCATTGCCGAAGACGTCCGGTCGGGTCGCATCAACGCCATCCTGGTCACGAGCGGCTCGGTCGCCGAGCAGGTGCACGCCCAGTTCTCCGATGTGCCCGAGACCACGCTCATCGCCGCGATCGGCCCGCGCACCGCGAAGGACGCCGAGCGGGCGGGTCTCGAGGTCGACATCGTCGCCGAGGCGCAGACCGTCGATGCACTCATCGACGCCGTCGCGCGGTTCTCGCTGCCGCACGCCGCCGACGAGTTCGCCCCGAAGACCGGCATGCTACAGCTGCCGTTCGCGGAACCCCAGAACTGAGGCGGGAATGAGCACGCCGCGCGTCGTCGTGCTCGCCGGCGGGGTCGGCGGGTCGAAGTTCGTCCTCGGAGTGCGCGCGGCGCTCCGCGCCCGCGGCGTCACCGACACCGCGTCGGCCCTCACCGTCGTCGTCAACACCGGCGACGACCTGTGGCTGTCGGGTGTCCGCCTGCAGCCCGACGTCGATTCGGTCACCTACGCGCTGGCGGGGGTCAACGACACCGAGCGCGGGTGGGGCCGGCAGGGCGACACCGAGCGGGTCAACCACGAGCTGCAGGAGTGGGGCGCCGGGTGGCCGTGGTTCACCCTCGGCGACCTCGACCTGGGCACGCACCTCGCCCGGACCGGCTGGCTGCGCGAGGGCCTCACTCCGACCGAGGTGCTGGAGCGGATGTCGCGCCGCTGGGCGCTCGGCGCCCGCCTGCTGCCCATGACCGACGCCGAGGTCGATACGGTCGTGCTCCTCGACGGCGACCGCCGCCTGCACTTCCAGGAGTGGTGGACGCGGCATCGGGCGGCTCTCGCCCCGATCGGCTTCGACAACCCCGGCATCGAGGCCGCGGTCCCCGCCCCCGGCGTCGTCGAGGCGATCGCCGCGGCGGACGTCGTGCTTGTGGCACCCTCGAACCCCGTCGTCTCGATCGGCCCCATCCTGGCGGTCCCGGGCGTGCGCGAGGCGCTGGCGACGACACCGGCGCCCGTCGTCGGGGTGTCGCCCATCATCGGCGGACGCGTCGTGCGAGGCATGGCCGACGTCTGCCTCTCGGCGATCGGCGTGGAGACGTCCGCCGCCGCGGTAGCCGCGCACTACGGGGCGCGCCGCGACGGCGGCGTGCTCGACGCGTGGCTCATCGCCGAGGAGGACGAGGCCGCAGCGACAGAGGTGGGCGGCCTCGGCATCCGTCCCCTCGTCACGCCGCTGTGGATGACGGATGCCGCGCGCTCGAGCGCCCTCGCAGAGGCAGCTCTCGCGGCGGCGCTCCCGGCGTCGCGAGAGGGCGGGTTCTCGCCGGCCACGGACGGACCGGATGACGTGACGACGCGTGCCTGAGCTGACCTGGTTCGCGTGGGCGCTGCTCGCGCTCGCGGCGGTGGTCGTGGGGCTGTCGAAGACGGCGGTGCCCGGTGCCGGCACCGTCGCAGTCGCGATCTTCGCGGCGGTGCTGCCCGCGAGGCAGTCGACGGGCACGCTGCTGCTGCTGCTGATCGTCGCCGACATGTTCGCCATCGCGATGTATCGCCGGCATACGAACTGGCGCGCGCTGCTGCGGCTGGCGCCGGCGGTGCTCGTCGGCGTGCTGCTGGGCGTCGGGTTCCTGTTCATCGCCGACGACGTGTGGGTCAAGCGCACGATCGGCGTCATACTGCTCGCGGTGATCGTCATCACGCTGCTGCGGCGCCGCTTCGACGCGGGCATGGCCGACGGTGGACCGCATCGCGTCGCGGCCGCGACGTACGGCACGCTGGGTGGCTTCACGACGATGGTGGCCAACGCCGCGGGTCCGGTGATGTCGATGTACTTCCTGGCGGCACGGTTCCCGGTCAAGGAGTTCCTCGGCACCGCCGCCTGGTTCTTCGCGATCGTCAACCTGTTCAAGGTGCCGTTCTCGATCGGCCTGGGCATCATCACGGTTCCCGGCCTGCTCGTGGATCTCGTGCTCGTACCGCTCGTGGTCGCCGCCGCGTTCTTCGGCCGCTGGCTCGCCGCCCGGCTGGATCAGTCGCTGTTCGAGACGCTCGTGATCGCCTTCACCATCGTCGGCGCGGTCTACCTGCTGCTGGCCTGACTCTCAGGCCCAGGGCGACGGCCGGTCGTTGTCGCGCCGGCTGTCGTCGGGGAAGTGGGGCAGCTCGGCGCCGCCGGCGCGGATGCACAGCCATCGCAGCTGCTCGGGTGTGTCGGGCGTCGCGCGCCAGGTGCGCCAGACGCCCTGACCGACGCGCACGACGGTCCCCGGCCCGACATCGACGATGTCGTCGTCCAGACCCATCTGGCCGCGGCCCGCGAGGAACACGTAGACCTCCTCGATGCGCGCGTGCGCGTGCCAGTACCCCGCCTCCTCGCCCGCCTCGAGTGCGTTGGCCGTCATGCCGATGTACTGCATCGTCATGTCGTGGTCGACGACCCGGCGCCCGTCGCGCGAGCTCTCGGGCCGGAAACCGCCGTAGTGCCCCCGCCACTCGTCGAGGCCGCCCATATCCAGCACCTGATAGTCGCTCATCCCGCCAGGCTAGCGGCGCGAGCCGGGTCAGTGCCGGGCGAGCAGGGCCGCCGTGCGAGGACCCACGCCGAGGGCGACGGCGGCCTCGAGCTGCGCGGCAGTGTCGACGTCGCGGCGCAGCGTCGAGGCATCCGGAATCTGCAGCGCCCGGCAGCCGAGCTCGACATGCCGGGCGAACGACCCCTCGCCGAACGACGACTGCCATGCCACCCCGGCGCGCGCTGTGACCAGGGTCGAGCCGGTGCCCTCGGCGTCGGCGACGACAGCGCGATCGACCGGTGCCGCGGCCTGCAGCGCGGCGGTGAGATCCTCCGGTCGCAGGGCGGGGAGGTCTCCGAGCAGTGCGGCCCGCGGCATCCGCGCGTTCGGGTCGACCGCGGCCACGCCTACGCCCACCGCGGCATCGAGTCCGCCCGCATCGCCCTCGGGAACGAACCGGAGGGCGGGGATCATCGCGGCGTCGCGCGCCAGCGAGCCGTCGTCGGTCACGATCACGACCTGCGCCACGAGCTCGCACGCGGTCGCGGCGACGATCGTGTCGAGGGCGATCGCGCGCGCGAGGGCGGCCCGCTCGGCGCCGGGCACCTCCAGTCGGGACTTCCCGCGGGCCGAGGGCTTCACCGGGACCACGACGATCCACCGAGGCGTTCGCAATTCAGTCTGTTCACGGTCGGCGTCGGCCGACACGCCGCTCAGCGGGCCGTTCTCTTCGCGCCCCGACTGAATTGCGAACGTCGGACGCGTCTGGCCACCGCGGGCAGGCGGCTCCGCGGCCGGAGGATCCTCGCTCGCGGCGCGCTCATCCCGGCCACGCCGCCCGAACAGCCCGCGCAAACCCGACCCGGTCACGCGTCGTACTTCGCGCGCAACCGCGGCAGGATCTCCTCGCCGTACGTGCGCAGGAACGTCGCCTGGTCGTGCCCGGGGTCGTGGAACACCAGGTGACGGAAGCCGCGGTCGATGTACCAGCCGATGCGCCGGACGTGCTCGTCCGGGTCGGTCGACACGATGAATCGCGAGGCGGTCCGCTCGATGGGCAGCTCTTCGCCGAGCCGCTGCATCTCGATCGGGTCGTCGACGCCCATCTTCTCGTCGGGCGTGAGGGCGAGGGGAGCCCAGAAGCGCGTCTTCTCGCGCGCCGCCTCGAGCGTCTCGTCGAACGACACCTTCACCTCGATGAGCGTGTCGATGTCGTCGCGCGTGCGATCGGCCTTCGCGAGCCCTTCGTCGAGGGCCGGCAGGAGCGTCTCGGTGTACAGCTCCTCCTTCTTGCCCGACGTGGTGATGAAGCCGTCGGCGATGCGGCCGGCCAGCCGCGTGGCCGCCGGACCAGCCGCGCCGATGTAGATCGGCACCTGCTGGTCGGGCTTGTCGTAGATCGTCGTGTTGCGGGCCGTGTAGAACGTGCCATCGAACGTGACGCGATCCTCCGACCACAGGGTTCGGATGAGGCCGATCGCCTCTTTCAGTCGCTGGAAGCGCTCGGGCGGGTCGGGCCACGCGAGCCCCAGGTTCGCCTCGTTGAGCGCCTCGCCCGTGCCGACGCCGAGGATCACGCGGCCCGGGTAGAGCACGCCGAGCGTCGCGAAGTCCTGCGCGACGACGGTCGGGTTGTAGCGGAACGTCGGCGTGAGCACCGAGGTGCCGATGAGCACCTTCGAAGTCTTCGCGCCGAGGGCCCCGAGCCAGGGAATGGATGCCGGAGCGTGGCCGCCCTCGTGCAGCCAGGGCTGCAGGTGGTCGGAGATGAACACCGAGTCGAAGCCGACCTCTTCGGCCAGCACGCCGAACTTCAGCAGCTCGGTCGGGCCGAACTGCTCGGCCGAGGCCTTGTATCCGAAACGCAGCGGGACGGTCATGCGACTCCTTCGAGCGGGGCGCTCTGCGCCGAGGGGACGGGAAGAGGGACGGGGCCGGGCAGGAACTCCGAGCCGTCGGCGCGGGCGAGCCGCGCACGGAAGGCGTCGACCGTCCCCGGCCACAGCAGCGTGAGGCGGCCCGAGCGCTCGTCGACGTACCAGTTGCGGCATCCGCCCGTCATCCAGGGGGTGGATGCCGCGACCGCCGCGATCTCGCCGGTGTAGGCGTGCTCGGCGGCGGGATCGACGCGCAGCACGCCGCCGGCGACGCTTCGCCCGTCGAGCACGCGAGCGACGTAGGCGGCCTGCTCCTCGATCATGAGGACCGACGACGAATGGCCGAGCGAGGCGTTCGGTCCGTTGAGCACGAAGAGGTTCGGGAACCCGGCGACGACGGTCGACGCGAACGACGTCATGCCGCCCGACCAGTGCGCGGCGAGACGCTGGCCGCCTTCGCCCACGACGAGCTCGGCGTACGGCTGCTGCGTCGACGCGAATCCGGTCGCGAGCACGAGGGCGTCGACCTCGTGGCGGGTGCCGTCGGCGGCGATCAGCGTCGAGCCCTCGACGGCCGCGAGCGCCGTGGGGACGAGCGTGACCGCGTCGGACGCGACGGCGGGGTAGAAGTCGTCCGACAGCAGCACCCGCTTGCAGCCGAACGCGTAGTCGGGGGTCAGCGCAGCCCGCAGCGCGGGGTCGCCGACCTGCGTCTCGAGGTGCGCGAGCGCTTCCGCTGTCGCACGGGCGGCTGCCGCGGCATCCCCCGACCGCGAAGCGAAGCGCGCCTCTCCTTCGGCGTACAGGTCGGCGCGCAGGCGCTCGAGCTCGTCGGGCCGGGCCGCGAGCCGCTCGCGCTCGGCGGCGGTGTACTGCGCGCCGCCTCGCGGGACGATCCACGCCGGGCTGCGCTGGACGAGCGTGACATGGGCGGCAGCGCGTGCGAGCCGGGGCACGATCTGAACCGCGCTCGCGCCGGAGCCGACCACCCCGACGCGCAGGCCGGTGAGGTCGGCGCTGTGGTCCCAGCGGGCGGAGTGGAAGAGCGGCCCGGGGAACGTCTCGAGGCCGGGCACGTCGGGAATCGACGGTTCGGTCAGCCGCCCGCAGGCCAGCACGAGGGCGTCGGCGACGACGGATCCGGTCGCCGTGCCGATGCGCCACACCTCGTGCTCGGCATCCCAGTCCGCCCACTGCATCGCGGCGCCGAGTCGCAGCCGACCGCGTAGGCCCTCGGCGTCGACGACGTCCTCGAGGTACGAGCGGATCTCGTCCCCCCGGGCGAAGGTGCCCGACCACGAGGGGTTGGGGTGCGACGCGAAGCCGTAGAGGTGCGAGGGCACGTCGCACGCGACGCCCGGGTAGGTGTTGTCGCGCCACGTGCCGCCGACCGACGCCGCGCGCTCGAGCACGATGAAGTCCTCGCGTCCTGCCCGGCGCAGGGCGATCGCCGCGCCGATGCCCGCGAACCCGGCGCCGACGATGGCGACCTCGACGCGCGTCAAGGTGCTGAGCGGGTTCGGTCGCAGGCTCATCGCAGGGCCGCCTTGCGGTCTGCGGGCGGCTCGCGGTAGTCGGTCGTGCGCTGGCGGAACGGCCGGAACAGGCGCGCGACGAGGGCTGCGGCATCCGTCACCGGCAGTTCCAGGCCGTGCTCGATGCCCGCCTCGGGCTTGACCCGCCCGTCGAGCAGCGTGCCGCCGAGGTCGTCGCCGCCGGACTGCAGAAGAACAGCGGATGCCGCGATCCCGACGCGCGTCCACGGGATCTGGACATGCGGGATGCTGCCCGAGAGCATGAGCCGCGACACCGCCACCATCGCCCGGTGCTCGTCGAGCGCCGCGCGTCCCGCGACGAGCGGGACGCCCCCGGCAGGGCCGGGCAGCGGGATCGGCACGAACTCGGTGAAACCACCGGTGCGGCCCCCGGTCGCTGTGCGGCCCCCGGTCGCTGAGCGGCCCCCGGTCGCTGAGCCTGTCGAAGCGCCCTCGGTCGCAGCGCGGCCCCCGGTCGCTGAGCCTGTCGAAGCGCCCCCGGTCGCTGAGCGGCCCCCGGTCGCTGAGCCTGTCGAAGCGCCCTGGATCGCGCGCAGCAGGCGCAGGTGTGCCACGCGCTCGGCGGCGGTCTCGACATGCCCGTAGAACAGCACGCTGGTGGAGTGGAAGCCCGCACGGTGGGCGGCGGTGGTGCCCTCGATCCACCGGTCGATCTCGAGGTCGCCCGGAGCGACGAGGCCCCGCACCCGCTCGCTCAGCACCTTGACGCCCGTGCCGGGGACAGTGTCGACGCCCGCGTCGCGCAGCGCGGCCAGGGCGGAGTCGAGGCCGAGGCCGCCGCGGTCGGCCAGATCCCACACGTCCTGCGGTCGGTAGGCGTGCAGGTGGATGCGCGGCGCCGCGGCCTTCACCGCGCGGGCGATGTCGAGGTAGCCGTCCGCGCTCTCGGTCGGGGGGAGCAGGCCCTGCACGCACAGCTCGGTGGCGCCGAGGTCCCACGCGTCGGCCGCGATCGCTTCGACGTCGTCGAGGCTGAACGTCGCCCGGTCGGCCGTCGCGGCGCGGCGAAGTCCGCTCGAGGTGAGGTTGCGGTTGACCACGAGGCTGACGGCCTCGCCCACCGTGTACCGCCGGACGTCGTCGGCGGTCGCCGCGAGCACGTCGAGGTCGTCGCCGGTCGCCTCCAGCAGCGCAACCCATTCCGCGTCGTCGAGCGCGCCCGGGTCGCTCGCCGCTGCCTCGGCGAGCCGCCGCACCCGTCCCTGCGGTCGCGGCGCTCCGAGAAGTCCCTGCTCCGCAGTCACTTTGTGCGACGCAACGGCCCCCGTAGCCGCGACTTGTGACTGCGGAACAAAGGTCCCTTGAGGCTCCGCAGTCACCTTTCGCGCTCCAAGGGACCGAGCACCCGCACTTTGCGACTGCGGAGCAGCGTCGGCGGCGAGCAGAGGCGGTGCGGATGCCGCGGCCAGGCCGGTAGCGGGATCGGCCAGGGCGGCGAGGGCCGGGCGCATGCCGGGGTCGATCCAGGTCTCGGCATCGAGCACGAACTCGGGCTGGGCGGTCAGCCGCTCGCGAAGCTCGAAGCCGAGGTCGGCGGTCATCCGGTCGAGGTCGTCCAGGTGCGGCCACGGGCGCTCGGGATTGACGTGATCGGCCGTGAGCGGCGAGACGCCGCCCCAGTCGTCGGCGCCGGCGCGCACGAGCAGGCCGAACTCGGTCGGATCCGACAGGTTCGGCGGCACCTGGATGCGCATGCGCGGCCCCATCACGAGCCGGGCGACGGCGACGGCCGCGACGTACTCGAGCAGGTCGGCGTCGGGTGCGCCCTGCATCGCGGTGCGGGGCTTCGCGCGGAAGTTCTGCACGATGACCTCCTGCACGTGGCCCTGCGGCCCGCGCGGCCCGTCGACCTGGTGCCGTTCGTGCGCATCCCGGATCGCGACGAGCGACTCGGCGCGGTCGCGCACGGTCTCGCCGATGCCGATCAGCACGCCCGTCGTGAACGGTACGCGCTCGCGACCCGCCGCGTCGATGACCTCCAGCCGCAGCGCGGGGTCCTTGTCAGGCGAGCCGAAGTGCACCTGTCCGGGCTCTTCGAACAGCCGGCGCGAGGTGGTCTCGAGCATCATGCCCATCGAGGGGGCGGTGGGGCGCAGCATCCGCAGCTCCTCCGCGCTCATCACACCCGGATTGAGATGCGCGAGCAGCCCCGTCTCGGCGGTGACCAGGCGGGCGATGTGGCCGACGTAGTCGAGCGTCGACGCGAACCGGTGCTCGTCGAGCCACGCGCGGGCCTCGGGCCAGCGGTCCTCGGGCCGGTCGCCGAGTGTCAGCAGCACCTCTTTGCAGCCCATCGCCTGACCCTGCCGCACCACCGCGAGCACCTGCTCGGGCGACATGAACGCCGGCTTGTGCTTCTTCAGCAGCTGGCCGGGGGTGTCGACGAAGACGCAGTAGTGGCAGCGGTCGCGGCAGAGCGTGGTCAGCGGGACGAAGACCTTGCGCGAGTAGGTGAGGATCCCAGGACGATCGGATGCTGCGAGCCCGGCGTCGCGGAGGGCTCCGGCGACCTCGAGCAGGCGCTCGAAGACCTCGCCCGTCGCGCCCAGCAGAGCCTCGGCGTCATCGATGCCGAGGCGCTCGCCGGCCGCCGCGCGCGCGAGAGCGAGGGCGGGGGCGGGGGTGGCGGTGACGGAGGGGGACACGGCTGTCACCGATCCAGTCTCGCACCGCCTGCGCCGAGCCGGGTCGCGGATCGTTGCCCTCCTGTAAGCAAATGAGCCCGGATCGACCCGTCCGCGCTGGCAGACTAGTGCCATGGTGACCCTGCTGCTGGACTCGACGCAGCTCGAGGTCGTGCTCTCGGGGGCTGAGAGAGCCATGGCATTCCGCAAAGGGAATGTCGTGATCGAGCGGTCGACCATCACCAAGGTGCAGCTCACGGACGACGCCTGGACCTGGCTGCGCGGGGTCCCGAGCCCCGGCACCCACCTGCGGGGAGTGGTCGCGATGGGCACCTGGCGGTCGGCAGGCGGCGACGACTTCGCCGTGATCCGCCGCCGCCGCCCGAGCGCCGTGATCGATCTCGAGGGTCACCCCGAATTCCAGCGGATCATCCTCACCACCCGCCACGGCCTCGAACTGGTGCAGGCCCTGCGCCTCGAGGTGGACGAGAACCCCGCCGACGTCGTCGAGATCGCCGCCGACACCGGTGCCGTCCCGGTCGCGCCGCCCAAGCGGCCGCGCCCGCGCAAGACCGCCGCTCCCGCTCCCGCCGTCTGATCCGTCCCGGCGTGACGGTGGGCATTCCGGATGCCGCGAGTCCGCCGAACCCGCACCGGAGGGCCTTCTCAGCTGACGTCGCGGCGCCAGCTCACGAGATGCCCGAGCACGACGAGCACGACGGCGTAGCCGAGCAGGACGAGACCGCCCGCCCACCACTCCAGCTGGGCGACCGCAACCCCCCTGCATGCTCATTGTGAAGATGCTCGCCCCCACGAGCGCGTCGCTCGCGGCCCCCGGAAGGTACTGCGTGACCTCTGACATGCCGTCGACGAAGGCGGCCGCGGTCCGGGCGATCGGCTCGAGGAACTGCGTGAACACCAGCACGCCGACGATCGCGCCGACCTGATTGCGCACGAGGGCGCCGACCCCCACGCCGATGAGGGTCCACAGCACGTAGGCCAGCAGCATCCGGCCGAGCATGGCCCAGATGTCGGAGGACGCCAGCTCGGTGTCCAGACCGAAGCCGGCGAGGAATGCGGCCGCCGGGACGACGGACGACAGGATGCCGATGACGCCGAAGAGCAGACCCATCAGCACGCCGACCAGGAGCTTCGCCGCGAGCACCCGGCCGCGGCGCGGGGTGGCGAGGAAGGTCGGCGTGAGCGTCTTGTGGCGGAACTCGGTCGTCACCATCAGCGTGCCGATGAGCAGCGGGAACACGTAGCCGACGGCAGTCGCGCTGCTGTAGAGCAGCGGGGCGAGCCCCTCTTCGCTCACCGGCGGAGCGTCGCCGACGAGCGTGCCCGACGCGACAGCCGAGAACACGCCGGCCAGCGCCGATGCGGTGCCGCCGATGTACACGACGAGGACGATCCCCAGGATCCACCACAGGGACGTCGTGAACTGCTTGGTGGTCTCGGCACGCGTGGCCGCGATGAGGCTCATCGCTGGTCGCCTTCCTGGTCGTCGTGCGTGTCGGAGCCGGAGAGCGCGTCGGCTTCGGCTTCGGATGCGGCCTCTGCCTCTGCCTCTGCCCCTGGCTCTGGGCCCGGCTCGGGCGGGGCGTCCCCGGAATCCTCGTCAGCGCCGTTCGCTCCACCTGCGTCCGCCGCGTCACCCGCGTCTGCCGCGTCACCTGCGTCTGCCGCTCCACCTGCCTCGTCCGCGTCGCGTGCGTCGAAGGCCCGGAAGAATCGGTCGGCTTCCGCGTCGGCATCCGTCTTCACGTGGTTCTCCCACGGCCGTGCGTCGTCGGACTCCGCCGGCTCGATCTCCGACAGCTCCTCGTCGATCTCGCCGATCGCCTCGACGTCGGGGTCGGCGTCTTCGGGCAGCTCGTCGACCCCCGCCGTCTCCGCGCCGGCGGACGGGACGATGTCGATCACGCCCGTGCTGGCCACGGCGAAGCCTGCGGAGCCCCGCTCGGCTGGGTACGTCTCCTCCCGGCTGCCGAACAGCTCATCGGCCCAGGGGGCGCGGGCTCCGGCCGCGGCCGCGGCCAGTGCGTCGGCGCCCGGAAGCCGGAACGGCGCCTCCTCGACCGGCTCGTCGTCGGCCCCGTTCTCGGTGGCTGCGTCCTCGGCGGAAGCTGTGTGCTCGACCGGAGCAGTGTCCTCGACCGAGACCGAGTCCGCAGCTGGAACCGCGTCATCACCTCCGGCATCGGGGGCAGGTTCAGCAACGGGCGACGCGCCGGCGTCGGGAGATGGCGTGGAGTCGAGGACCGGCGCCATGGCGCCGACCGCGAGCACGCCGTCGACGGGCGGCGCGCCGGTGGCGCTGGGGTGAACGCGGGCGCCGTTGACGAGGTCGAGGAAGACCTCTTCGAGCGCGGGCCCGCGCCGGTGCAGCGATGACAGGGCCACGCCCGCGGCGGCGGCGACCGCGCCGACCTCGGCGGTGTCGACGCCGCGCACCGTGAGGCCCGATCGAAGGACCTCGAAGGACACGCCGGCCTCGCGCAGCGCCGCGACGAGTTCCGCGCGATCGGGGGAGTCGACCACGGTCGCGTGCTCGGATGGGTCGGAGAGCTCGTCGATCGATCCCTGGAACACCAGCCGTCCGCGCGAGATGATGAGCAGCGCGTCGACCGTCTGCTGCACCTCGGCGAGCATGTGCGAGGACACCAGGACGGTGCGGCCCTCGCGGGCGAGCTGCTGCAGGAAGCCGCGCATCCAGCGGATCCCCTCGGGGTCCAGGCCGTTCGCCGGCTCGTCGAGGACGAGCACCCCGGGATCGCCGAGAAGGGCGTAGGCCAGGCCGAGCCGCTGCCTCATACCGAGCGAGAAGCCGCCGACCTTGCGGCCTGCGGCATCCGCGAGCCCCACGAGCCCGAGCGCCTCGTCGACCCGCGTTCTGCCGATCCCGGCAGCCTGCGCGTAGACCGTGAGGTGCGCCGCCGCGGTGCGCCCCGGGTGGAAGCTGGATGCCTCGAGCACCGCGCCGACGGTCTGCGGAGGTCGCTCGAGCCGCGCGTAGGGGGCGCCGCCGATGGTCGCCGTTCCTCCGGTGGCCCGGACCAGCCCCAGCAGGATGCGCAGCGTCGTGGTCTTGCCGGCGCCGTTGGGGCCGAGGAAGCCGGTGACGACGCCCGGCTCGACTCGGGCGGTGAACTCCGAGACCGCGGTGATCGAGCCGAACCGCTTGGTGACCCCTGAGAACTCCAGCGACTGTCCGTCGGGCATGCCGAAACCTCTCGTCCTCACGAAATCCAGGCCCGCGTCACTGCGGCCTAGCCCATCTTGGCCGAACTCCGCCCTCGCGCGCATGTCGGGCCCGCAGGCGCCGCCTGCCGTGCCGCCGCGCGCCCCGCCCGGTAACGTTGCGCTCGTGACCGACCTCGCCCCCTCGCCCGCCGAAGAGCCGACCGTTCTGGCTCGCGCCCGCGGCGGACTCGGACGGCTCACGCTCAACAGGCCCCGAGCGATCAACGCCCTCGATCTCGGCATGATCCGGCTGATGCACGAGACCCTCGACGCCTGGGAGCACGATACCGAGGTCGACATCGTGCTGCTCGACGGTGCCGGCGAGCGGGGACTGTGCGCCGGCGGCGATGTCCGCGGGCTCGCCGAACGCGTCACGAGCGGCCGCGCCGACGAGACCGCGCTGTTCTTCCGCGAGGAGTACGCGCTCAACGCGCGCATCGCCGAATACCCCAAGACGTTCGTCGCCTTCGCCGACGGCGTCACGATGGGCGGCGGTATCGGCATGGCCGGGCATGCCGCGATCCGCATCGTGACCGAGCGGTCGCAGCTGGCGATGCCCGAGACCCGCATCGGCTTCACCCCCGACGTGGGCGGCAGCTGGCTGCTCGGACGTGCGCCCGGGCGCCTCGGCGAGTACCTCGGGCTGACCGGGGCCGTGATGGATGCCTCGGACGCGATCTACGCCGGGTTCGCCGACCACTTCGTTCCGCACGAGAACCTCGACGGGCTGCGCGACGCGCTCGAGACCCGTGCCGATCCTTCCAGCCCGACCGAGCTGGTGCTGCTGTTCGACGAGACGCCGCCGCCGTCGCGGCTGATCCGCGCGCGCGAGTGGATCGACGACGCGTTCGCGGGCGACACGGTGGCCGACATCGTGGAGCGCCTGCGCGCGCGGCCCGAGCCGGAGGCATCCGCCACCGCCGACCTGCTCGGCGAGCTGTCACCGACCGGTCTCGCCGTGACGCTCGCGTCGGTGCGGCGCTCACGCGAGCTGCCGGGCCTGCGCGACGCGCTCGACCAGGAGTACGGGCTGGTCATGTGGTTCGCGACGACGCAGCCCGATATGCCCGAGGGCATCCGCGCGCAGGTCATAGACAAGGACCGCTCGCCGCGCTGGACTCCCGCAAACCTGGACGAGCTCGATCCGGGTGCCGCGGCATCCGCCCTCGCCTTCCGGGCCGAGACCCCGCTCTGGAACTGACGCGAGCTCGCCATGGACCGGACCGCGAGGACGCGCACCAGCAGGCGCCGGCGCGCATACTCGGTCGGCATCGCGATCGACTGGTTCTTCTTCGTCTTCGCCGGCGCCGCAGCGCTGTGGCTGGCCTACCTCAGCCTCACCGAGACCTTCCACATCGGCTGGTGGGGCATCCCGTTCTTCATCGGGTTCTGGGTGCTGCTGGCCTACCTCGTGCTGCCGCGCCTGCACCGCATCCTGACCACCGTCTACGTCCCGGACTACTTCATCGGCCGCACCCGCACGAGCGACGGACTGCTGGGCGATCCGGTGAACCTCGCGTTCCTCGGCACGGGTGAGCAGATCGAGGCGGCGCTGCGGGCCGCAGGGTGGACCAAGGCCGATGCGGTGACGCTCGCCTCGTCGTGGCGCATCGTCACCTCGACGCTCCGGCGGCGCAGCTATCACGAGGCGCCGGTCAGTCCGCTCTTCCTGTTCTCGCGGCAGCAGGACTTCGCGTACCAGCAGGAGGTCGACGGCAACCCCGCGCAGCGGCATCACGTGCGCTTCTGGCAGTGCCCGGACGGCTGGCTCCTGCCGGGCGGGCGCCGGGTCGACTGGCTGGCGGCGGGCACGTTCGACACGAGCGTCGGACTGTCGCTGTTCACGCTCCAGGTCACCCATCGCATCGACGCGAACACCGATGTCGAGCGGGACCACATCGTGAAGACCGTGACGGATGCCGATGCCCGCGTGGTCGTGGACGTCATCGAGGACTTCGCCACCGGCTATCACGCCCGCAACGGCGGAGGCGACAGCATCCGCACCGACGGGGATCTGCCCATCGTCGATGTCCGCACCCTCGCGGCGGTGCGCGCATGAGCGCGGGGCAGCACGGGGCGGCGACGCCGGACCCGCCGCCGCCCGCCAAGCGCCCCGCGTTCGAGCCGGCTGCGCGGCTTCTCACCCCCACCGGCTACGACCCCGACATGGAGCGGCCGACGTCGATCGTGGCGGGGACGGCGCTGCTGCTGCTGCGGGTGGTGGCCGGCATCGTGGTGCTCGTCGGCTTCGCGACCGGGTGGGACTCGCTCCTCGCCGACCCCGACTCGGTGCTCGAGGGCTTCGACCCGACGCCCGAGGGGAGCCGGGCGGCGCTGTGGTTCGTTCTCGCACTCGGCGGAACGGTGCTCGCGATCGACCTGCTGCTGACGATCTTCGTGTTCCTCGGGCGCAACTGGGCGCGGGTCATCGTCATGGTCATCGCCGTGATGTCGATCAGCACCTCGTTCGTCGCCTGGTGGGCGCAAGGCCAGGAGATCGAGATCGAGGGGACGTTCCTGTCGCTGAGCCTCGACATCCTTCTGCTCCTCGCGCTGTCGAGCCGGAGCTCCGCCGCCTACGCACGACGCTACGAGCACCGCTGAGCGCCGCTCCCTGTGCGGTGACGTAATCTGATCCTCCGGCCGCGGCCCGCGCGACCGGGGGAGCCGGGGGTGGTGCGTGTTCGACAGTCCACTGTCCGCGTCGGCGTACGAAGTGCTCGCCGTCGATCCGGATGTCGATCACGAGACCCTGCGCAAGGCCTACCGGCTCCGGTTGCGGCAGACCCACCCCGACACCGGTGGAGACGCCGCGATCTTCATCCAGGTGCAGCGGGCATGGGAGCTCGTGGGCACTCCCGACTCCCGGGCCGCCTACGACCGCGGCCACGGGTTCGGCGAGACCGCCGCCCCCGAGTGGTCGGGATGGCGCCCGCCGCCCGCGCGCACCGACACCCGTCCGCGCGCCCGGTCGTACGGTCACCCCGGCGGCTGGCGCCGCGAGCGGTACCTCGACCTCATTCGTGAGTGGGTGGGGCGCGGGGTCACGCTCGACGACCCGTACGACCCGGCGCTCGTGCGATCCGCACCCCATCACCTGCGGCGCCTGCTCGCCGACGCCCTCGCCGAAGAGGCCACCGCGCGCATCGTCGCCGACCTGGGCATGGGCTACACCGTGTGGCACGACGTCGTCGCCGCAGGGTCTGCCGACTCCGACGCCAAGATCGACCACATCGTGCTCGGCCCGAGCGGTCTGTACGGCCTCTTGTCGGAGGATTTCGGCGGCCCGGCGCGCCTGCGCCGCGGCGAGTTCACGGGCGACGACGTTCCCGGGGCGCCCATCGCGGAGCTGCTGGCGAGCATGCGGGCGGTGGCACGCGCCGCGGGCGTGCGCTTCAGCGGAGCGATCGTGGTGCTGCCCGACGAGGATGTCATCGAGCCGATCGAGGAGATCGGCAAGGTGCGCGGCGTGCGCGTCGCGGTGGTGTCGCGCAGCGCCCTGTCGACGGTGCTGCGCCGCGGCATCACCGGCGCCCGTGACATCGGCGGCAACGAGGTCTTCGACGTGCGCACGCGCCTGCAGCACACCGTCCGCTTCGCCTGATCCTCATCATCCGCCGACCGGGCGGACTCTCGTCTCGACGAGGATGCGCGCGTCAGCCGTTGAGGCCGAGCAGGTCCAGCGGGTGGGTCAGGCGCCACCACGGCGACGGATCCTCGATGTCGGCGGCGAGCTGAAGATCGACGGTCGCCGCGTCGAGAGGGCCGGTCACCGTGAGCGCGCCGACGGTATCGCCCTCGTCGCGGCTCTCGTCGAGGGCGAACGTGGTGCCGACGGTGCCGGCGCCTCCGTTCCACAGCACCACCGCGGCATCCGTCGTCGTCACGATGTCGACCGACTCGCCCCAGCGGGTCTGCACCGTCCCCGCGACCGTGCCGCCCGTCACCGAAGGCTTCAGCTGCAGCTCCTGCTCGAGCTGTGTGTAGAGGGCGCGGGATGCCGCGAGCCGGGCCTCGTCGTCGGGCTGGCCCAGCACCGACGCGAAGACCCGCACCGTCGTGTCGCCGACGGTGATGTCTTTGGCCGACAGCAGGTTCCACGCGTCGAGCGTGCCGGTCTTGATCCCGACCACGCCCGGATCGGCGAGGAGGCCGTTCGTGTTCTCGACGAGCCCGGCGCCGGGGAGCTCGACCGACTGCTTGGCGACGATCTCGGCGATCACCGGGTTGGCCAGTGCCTTCTGCGCGAGGGTGATGAGGGCGTCGGGAGTGGCGGCGTTGCGCTCGTCCATCCCGGTCGGCTCGACGATCGTGACACCCGGAACCCCGTGGGTGGAGAGCCACTGAGTGGCGGCCGAGGCGAACACGGCGTCGGTCGGCCAGAGGTTCTGCGCCAGGCGGTCGGCGTAGTTGTTGGCGGATCCGATCAGCATGCCCTCGAGCATCTGATACTCGGTCAGCGCGCCGCCCACCGGCACATCCAGCGCAGACTCGCCGTTGCTCCGGTACTCCCAGTAGCGGCTGCGGTCGGCCGCACTGAATCGGAACTCGGGGCCCTGCTCGCCGAGGGCGAGCGGCATCTCGTCGAGGACCACGAGCGCGGTCACCACCTTCGTGATGCTCGCGATCGCGTCGGGCTCGACGGCTGACGCGGGAGTGCCGGCGATGCCGCGTACGCCGATCGCCGCACTGCCCTCCACCGGCCACACCGGAATGGTGGCAGGGGCGGCGGCGGGCTGCACCTCGAGCGCGGCGACGGTCGGAGCCACGGCGTGCAGCGGCCACATCAAGGTCGTCGCGGAGTATGCGCCGAAGAGCCCGGCGATGACGAGAGTCGGCACGATGACCCCCGCGCGCAGCGGCGATCGTCGCGGGGCGTCGGCGAGCAGGTCGGCGCCGACCTGGACGTACGGCATCGATGCGGCCGAGAGGTCGCCGGGAGCGGCGCCGCGCCCGATCGTCGTCTCATCCACCCATGCCAGTGCGGTCCTGGGTGCCGCCCCCGACGACACGGGAGGAGCGGTGTCGGGGGAGGAAACAGCCGGCCCCGGTTCGAGAATCGGTGCGGCGGTGTGGACGACCTCAGCGGTCGCGGGGCCGGGGAGGGACGCGGCGGCGAGGGACGACTCGACGGGAGCGACCGCGATCGGGGTCGCGCTGATCGGCGGGACCGACGCCGGCGGGATCTGGTCGATGGTGAGGACGCCGCTGTCCGGCACCTCCTCGGGGGCCACCGGCACAGCGCCCGTCTGCGCCCGGCGCGCGCGGCGCGTGGGTGCGGGGGCGTCGTCCAGAGTCACTCGCTCAAGATACCGCGCTCGTGCAGCGGTATACTCATCGCCACAACCACGGGAGTCCGGCGAGCCGGGCTGAGAGGAAGCGACCCGCGCTTCGACCGTCGAACCTGATCCGGATCATGCCGGCGCAGGGAGGAGTTCACATGCACGCGTCCACGCCCGCATCCACGTCGGCATCGGCGTCCCCGAGTACCGATACGGCTCGCCCGCCGCGCACTCTTCGCTGGCGGGTCATCGACATCGTCGTCGCCAGCGTCCTGGGCGTCGCGATCGGCCTCGTCTTCTGGGCCTGGAACACCGTCGGCTACGCCTGGTTCACCGGGATGGACGGGCTGACCCCCGGCCTCGGCGGACTCGCGGTGGGCATCTGGCTCATCGGCGGCGTGATCGGCGGACTCGTCATCCGCAAGCCGGGCGCTGCCCTGCTCGTCGAGGTGATCGCCGCGATCGTCTCGATGCTCATCGGCAACGTGTGGGGCGTGTCGACCCTGCTCTCCGGGCTCGTACAGGGCCTCGGCGCCGAGCTGATCTTCGCGCTGTTCCTGTACCGCCGCTTCACGCTCCCGGTCGCGATGCTCGCCGGGGTGGGCGCTGCGGTCGCCGCGTGGGTGTTCGAGCTCTTCTACGGCAGCTCTCCCAACATCCTGAAGACCCTGGAGTTCAACACCATCTACCTCGTCAGCGTCGTGGTGTCGGGCGCGGTGCTGGCCGGGCTCGTGGGATGGCTCGCGGTCCGCGCGCTCGCCGCGACCGGCGTGCTGAACCGCTTCGCCGCCGGCCGCGAAGCGCGACGCGAGGTCTGACGTGCCCGCCACCCGCCCTGCGCGCGTCGCCGCGGCGGGCTGGGGCTGGCGCTATGCCGGGCGCCGGGCACCTGCCGTGCGTGATGTGTCGTTCAGGATCGATCCGGGGGAGCGCGTGCTGCTCCTCGGAGCGTCGGGCGCCGGGAAGTCCACACTCCTCGCGGGGATCGCAGGACTTCTCGGCGGCGCCGACGAGGGCGAGGAGTCGGGGTCGCTGCTGATCGACGGCGAGCGGGCCGAAACCCATCGTGGTCGGGTGGGGCTGGTGCTGCAGGATCCGGATGCCGGCGTCGTGCTGTCGAAGGTCGGCGACGACGTCGCCTTCGGCTGCGAGAACCTGGGCGTGCCGGCGGCCGAGATCCCGGCCCGCGTCGCCGAGGCGATGCGCGCTGTCGGCCTCGACGTTCCGCTGTCGCGGGCCACGAAGGCGCTCTCGGGCGGGCAGAAGCAGCGCCTCGCGCTCGCGGGCGTGCTCGCCATGCGCCCGGGCGTGCTGCTGCTGGACGAGCCGACCGCGAACCTCGACCCCGACGGCGTGCGTGAAGTGCGCGCAAGCGTCGAGCGCGCCGTCGCCGAGACCGGTGCCACCCTGATCGTGATCGAGCACCGCACCGCCGTCTGGGCCGACCTCATGGACCGCGTGATCGTCGTCGGGGCCGATGGCGGCCTGCTCGCGGACGGTCCGCCCGATCGCGTGTTCGCCGAGCACGGCGCGGCTCTCGCGGCCGCGGGCGTGTGGGTGCCGGGCGAGCCGCTCGACCTGCCCGTGCTCCCGGCGGCGCCGGCAGGGTCCGATGCGGCGGTCGCGGCATCCGGTCTCGCCATCTCTCGCGACGGCCGCGTCATCGTGCGCGCGGGCCTCGATCTGCAGGTGCCGCGGGCGGCCGCCACGGTGATTACGGGGCCCAACGGCGCCGGAAAGTCGACCCTGGCTCTCACCCTGGCGGGCCTGCTTCCCGAGGCGGCCGGCGAGGTGCGCGCCGCCGAGATCCTCGCCGCGCCGTCGGGCCGCCGTCCGTCGCGGTGGAAGTCGCGCGAGCTGCTGACCCGGATCGGCACGGTCTTCCAGGAGCCCGAGCACCAGTTCCTCGCCACGACCGTGCGCGATGAGCTCGCAGTCGGTCCGCGTTCCCGCGGGGTCGGGCCGGCCGCGGTCGAGGTCATCGTCGACGAACTGCTCGACCGCCTCCACCTCTCGCCGCTCGCGGCGGCGAACCCCTTCACCCTGTCGGGAGGACAGAAGCGGCGATTGTCGGTCGCCACGGTCCTCGCCGATGCGCCGCCCGTGATCGTGCTCGACGAGCCGACCTTCGGGCAGGACCGCCGTGGCTGGCTCGAGCTCGTGCGACTGCTGCAGTCCGAGATCGCCGCCGGCGTCACCGTCGTCGCGGTCACGCACGACGAAGAGGTCATGCATCACCTCGGGGGACATCGCATCGAGCTCGGGGAGCCCGTATCCGGCGGCCCCGTGTCCGGCGGGCCGGCCAGTGCCGTTCATCCCAGTGCCGTTCATCCCAGTGCCGTTCATCCCAGTGCCGTTCATTCGAGCGGAGATCGGCGATGACCCGCGGGGGACGGATGCCGCAGCCCGGCGCACCGGCGACCGCAGCAGAGCCTGGGCACGCCGTGCCGGCCGCGTCGCTCTCCCGCGAGCGCGACACAGGCGCGGCGGCGCGGAGGGCGTGGCTCGACGGTGTGAACCCCGTCACGAAGATCGTGCTCGCGCTGCTGCTCTCGGTGCCGCTCCTCGCCTCGATCGACGTCACGAGCGCTCTCGCGGCCATCGTGCTGCAGCTCGCGTGCGTCCCGCTCACCGGCCTCTCGCCCGTGACGGTGCTGAAGCGGATGCTGCCGATCCTGCTCTTCGCGCCGGTCGCGGGTCTCAGCATGCTGCTCTACGCCGAGCCCGGCGGCACCGTCTACTGGTCGTTCTGGTACGCGACGATCAGCGACGACTCCATCGCTCTCGCCGTGGCCGTGTGCCTCCGCGTGCTGGCGCTGGGGCTGCCCACGATCCTGCTCTTCGGGCGCACCGACCCCACCGAACTCGCCGACGCCCTCGCCCAGGTGGCGAAGCTTCCCAGCCGCTTCGTGCTCGGGGTCCTCGCCGGCACGCGCACCCTCGGGCTCTTCCTCGACGACTGGCGCAGCATGGGCCTGGCGCGTCGGGCGCGCGGCGTGGGCGACACCGGCGCCGTGCGGCGGTTCTTCTCCATGGCGTTCGTGCTGCTCGTGTTCGCGGTGCGCCGCGGCACCAAGCTCGCGACGGCGATGGAGGCCCGCGGCTTCGGCTCCGGCATCCCGCGCACGTGGTCGCGGCCTTCACGAGTCGGCCCGCGCGATGCCGTCGCGCTGGCGGGCGGCGTGGCGATCATGGCGCTGGCGATCGCCGCCGCCGTCGTGGCGGGCACCTTCCGCTTCGTCTGGTCCTAGCAGCCGCCGGCGCGTCAGTCGGCGGCGACGAGCCGCTCGTACGCCGGCTGCAGCGCGGGAAAGTAGTCGTCCCAGTTCACCGCATCGGCATCGAGCCCGGCCTGCGCCGCGACGAGCCGGTCGAGGTAGTACTCCCAGCCGGGGCCGATCGAGCCGACGTCCTCACCGGGGTTCAGGCGCTGCCCGAACGTCAGCACCGTGTCGCCCGGAGCCTCCTCGGTCAGCTCGAACCACAGGTGCCACGAGCCGCTGCCCTGCGACGTGTCGCCGGCGAAGCGCCGGGGGCGGTCGCACTCGAGGATCGTGTACTCCTCGGGCTCGGCATCCTGCCCCTCCGCGGTCATGAAGAAGGTGACGTGCCCCGTCTTCGGGTCGCCCTCCCACCGGCCGATCCAGCGCTCGAGCCGGTCCGACTCGGTGAGCTCGCGCCACACCTCGTCGGCACTCGCCTTGAAGCGGCGCAGGATCACGAGGTTCGGCGCGTCGCCGATCTTCGTCACGGTTCCGGTGATGCTCGTCATGTCGCGTTCCACAGGTCTCGGTAGTACGACAGGCGTTCGCGGTCGGGTTCGACCCCGTAGGCCTCGATGAGGGCGTCCTCCCATCCCTCGCCATAGTTCCATGCCGTCGACATCGACGCCACGGCGATATCCGCCCAGCGGTCGCCGACCATCACTTCATGCGCCACGAAGCGCCCAGACCGAGCCGGGTTCGCGGTTGCGGCGTTCGCAACTCAGTCCGGAGCGGTTGCGGCGCGCGCGCCGCAACCGGATCGTCGTCGGCACGGCCGCAGCCCCTTCGCGCCCGGACTGAATTGCGAACGGTTCGTGCGCGTGACTTCCGCCCGACCATCTCGATAGCGTGTTGCAGCGGCGGCCCGAGCACTGCGGTGGGACGCAGTTCCACGTATGGTGGGACGCGATATCAGTTCGAAGGAGAACGCATGGATCTGACGGCTCCCGCCTCGGCCCTGGTGACGGGCGGCGCCAGCGGGCTCGGCCTGGCCACGGCGCGACGCCTCGCGGCTGCCGGAGCGGCGGTGACGATCGTCGACCTGCCCTCATCCGCGGGTGCCGACCTCGCCGCCGAGCTCGGGGGCACGTTCGCCGCCGCCGACGTCACGGACCCCGAACAGGTGGCCGCCGCGGTTGCGGCGGCCGCGGCATCCGGTCCCCTTCGCGTCGTGGTGAACTGCGCCGGCATCGCACCGCCCGCCAAGGTGCTCGATCGTGACGGCGCGCCGACGCCGCTGGCGGACTTCGAGCGGATCGTGCGGGTGAACCTCATCGGCACCTACAACGTCATCGCGCAGGCGTCCGCGGTAATGGCGAAAACAGAACCGGCGAGCGACGGCGACCGCGGCGTCATCGTCAGCACCGCCAGTGTCGCGGCATTCGACGGACAAATCGGACAACCCGCCTACGCCGCGAGCAAGGGCGGCGTGCACGCCATGACGCTGCCGATCGCGCGCGAGCTGGCCCGGTACGGCATCCGGGTCGTGACGATCGCCCCCGGCATCATGGAGACCCCGATGCTCATGGGCATGCCGCAGGCCGCCCAGGACTCGCTCGGCCAGCAGGTGCCGTTCCCGCAGCGACTCGGCAAGCCCGACGAGTACGCGCGCCTGGTCATGTCGATCGTCGACAACGGCTACCTCAACGGCGAGACCATCCGCCTCGACGGCGCCATCCGGATGGCACCGCGATGACCGTCGCCCGACGCGGGAGCAGTTCACGCTGGCATCCCTCGAGTGGAGCACCGAAATGAACCTGGGAGCACAGAGCATGAGCGATTCGATCCTTCTCGAGGTCCGGGCGGGGCTCGCCCGCGTGACGTTCAACCGTCCCGCGTACCTCAATGCGATGGACTTCGACATGGGCGCGCGGTGGCGAGACGTGGCGCGCGAGGTGACGTCGGACCCGTCGGTGGGAGCGGTGATCCTGGATGCCGCGGGCCCGGCGTTCTGCGCCGGCGGCGATGTCGTCGCGATGGCGACGTCTGGCGCGTCCGGAGCCGACGTGACCGGCGCGGCCCATGTGATCCACGAGGGCATCCGCACGTTCGTGGAGTCCGACAAGCCCATCGTCGCGGCCGTGCACGGCGCCGTCGCCGGCGGCGGGCTCGGCCTCATGCTCACCGCCGACTACATTGTGGCCGCCGACGACTCCCGGTTCGTCAGCAAGTACGCCAACATCGGGCTCACCCCCGACCTCGGCGTCTCGACGCTGCTGCCGGCCGCGATCGGCCAGCGCCGCGCGCTGCAGCTGCTGCTGGAGGATCGCGCGCTCGGCGCCGCGACCGCGCTGGACTGGGGGCTGGTGACCGAGGTCGTGACGGCGGCCGAGGTCGCCGACCGCGCCGAGCAGGTCGCACGGTTCTGGCTCGACAACGCCACGGGCGCGTTCGGGCAGGCCAAGCGCCTCGTCCGCGTCGGTGCCCACCGGTCGTTCGGCGAGAACCTCGACGACGAGGCCGCCTCGATCGGCACCCGATTCGAGACGGATGAGTCCCGTGCCCGCGTCGCCGCCTTCGCCGCGGCATCCGCCAAGTCCGCCGCCGCCAAGGCCGCCGGCTCGACGTCCGCCGGCGCCCGGGCCGGCGCATCCTGACTCCCGACGTCGGCATGTCCCGATTTCCGCCATCGGCGGCCAGCCTGACAGAGGGCTTCGGGAACGTGAAGACGAAAGATCGCGACACCACCACCGGAGGAAGACAGTGACCAACCCCTCGACAGGCCACCAGCCGCTCGCCGGCAAGACGATCCTGATGTCCGGCGGCAGCCGGGGCATCGGCCTCGCGATCGCGCTGCGAGCCGCGCGCGACGGCGCGAACGTGGCGCTGCTGGCGAAGACCGACACACCGCACCCCAAGCTCGAGGGCACGGTCCACTCGGCAGCCGAGCAGATCCGCGCGGCGGGCGGTCAGGCGCTGCCGATCGTCGGCGACGTGCGCAACGACGACGACGTGACCGAGGCCGTGCTCAAGACCCAGGGCGAGTTCGGCGGCATCGACATCGTCGTCAACAACGCTTCGGTCATCGACCTCTCGCGCTCGCTCGATCTCGACGCGAAGAAGTACGACCTGATGCAGGACGTCAACGTGCGCGGCACCTTCATGCTGAGCCGTGCCGCGGTGCCGATCCTGAAGGATGCCGCGAACCCGCACATCCTGTCGCTCTCGCCGCCGCTCAACCTGTCGCCGAAGTGGCTCGGCGGGCACACCGGCTACACGCTGGCGAAGTACGGCATGACGATGGCGACGCTCGGACTGGCGGCGGAGTTCGCCGCCGACGGCATCGCCGCGAACACGCTCTGGCCGCGCACGACCATCGCCACGGCCGCGGTGCGGTTCGCGCTCGGCGGCGACCGCATGATGAAGGTCAGCCGTACACCCGAGATCTACGCCGATGCGGCGTACGAGATCATGACGAAGCCGGCGCGCGAGTACAGCGGCCAGACACTGATCGTCGAAGACGTCCTCGAGGCTGCCGGCATCACCGACTTCTCTGGGTACGCGGCGGTGCCCGGCACCCCCGACGAGCAGCTCTTCCCCGACATCTTCCTGGACTGACCCTGGCCCGAGCCCCTCGCCCGGCATAGCCTGACGGCATGGCGGTACGGAGTCTGTTCCCCATCCTGCTCTCGCGCGACCTGCCCCAGCTCGTGCGGTTCTACGAGGCGGCGCTCGGCGCGGTGGTCGTCTACCGCTTCGGCGACGAGGACGACCCCGACTACGTCTCGCTTCAGATCGGGGAGGTGTCTCTCGGGATCGGCCGCGATCCCGATGCGCTGCCGTCTGCACCCACGCGCCCGGACAGTGCTTCCGGAGCGGGCGTCGGGACCGTCGGAGACCGCATCGCCCTGTGGTTCTACGTCGACGACGTCGATGCGGTGTTCGCGGCCTGGCTCGCGGCCGGCGGACGCTCCGAGCAGGCGCCCGCCGACATGCCGTGGGGCGAGCGCGTCGCGCAGGTGCGCGATCCCGAGGGCACCCTCGTCAATCTCGGCGCCGAGGCTCCCGCCGACTCCGACTCGAATCCGCCGGCCTGACTCAGATCAGGCCGAGGCGGCGGAAGGCGTTCGAGACGCCGTCGTCGAGGACGGCCGTGGTGACGAAGTCCGAGAGGTCCTTGAGCTCGGCGTGGGCGTTGCCCATGGCGACGCTGGTGCCGCACACCTGGAACATCTCCACGTCGTTCCAGCTGTCGCCGATCGCGATGGCGTCGGCCGCGTCCCGGCCGAGGTGGGCCAGCAGCAGCTCGATCGCCGAGCCCTTCGTCGTATCGCGCTCGCAGATCTCGCCGTTCGACCCTCCCGGCAGCGGGATGCTGCCCGGCACCACCTGGAACCGGTCGCCGAGGTCGGCCCGCAGCACCTCGAGACCGTCGGCGTGGTCGCTCACGAAGACCGCCTTCGCGATCTGCGTCAGGTCGGCCTCCTCGACGCCCGGGAACTCGCGGTTGGCCAGCCCCGAGAGCGAGTCCTCGGGGCGGAGGCCGCGGGCCGCGTCGCGTTCTTGCAGCTCCTCCGCGTAGGTCACGAGCAGCTCGGCCATGTCGTCGCTGGCGAAGATGCCGTCGTGGGTCTGCAGGAAGAAGCGGATGCCGCGGCTGCGCAGCACGGTGAGCAGACGGTCCGTCGCCGCCGGCGTCAGCGGCCGGTCGACGACGACGGTGTCGCCGGAGGTCACGAGGGCGCCGGAGTTGGTGATCGCGCCGTCGAACCCGATCTGCGCGACGCGGGGATGGATGTCGGCGGCCGAGCGTCCCGTGCTCAGGTAGACGAGGTGCCCGGCAGCCCGCGCCGCGCGCACCGCCTCGCCGGTGGACGGGGCGACATGCTCGCCGTGCTCGAGGATCGTGCCGTCGACGTCGATGAAGACGATCCGCCGGGGATGCGCGGGGGCGGCACGGGTCTCGGTGCTCACGTCAGTGCTTGTTCCCGGTGAAGAGGAGGATTCCGCCGAGTCCGATCATGAGTCCGCCGCCGGTCGCCGACAGCGTCGCGATGCGGCGCGGCGAGCGCCCGAACCATGTGCGGGCAGCCGCGGCGACCAGCGCCCAGATGCCGTCGGAGATCAGTGCGATGACGAAGAACACCAGACCGAGCTGCATCATCTGCACCGGCACCGCGCCCGCCGAGAGGTCGACGAACTGCGGCAGCACGGCGACGAAGAACGCGATGGTCTTCGGGTTCGTGATGCCGACCAGGAAGCCCTCGCCGAGCTGTCGCCAGGCCGAGCGGGGGGCGACGCCGCCGGCCGCCTCGGCCGCCGCGCGACCGCGATGCCGGATCGCCTGGATGCCGAGGTAGATCAGGTACGCCGCGCCGGCCACCTTCAGGATCGTGAAGAGCACGACGGACTGGGCGACGATCCCACCGACGCCGAGGGCGACGAGCCCGATGACCGGCAGAAGCCCGAGGGCGTTCCCCAGCACGCTCAGCAGTCCGCCGATGCGGCCGAGCGCCAGGGCGCGGCCGATCGTGAAGAGCACACTGGGGCCCGGGATCACGATCAGGACGAGCGCGGCGAGCGTGAACGCCAGGAGGTTCTCGGGAGGGACCACGACGCCACGATATCCCGCCGCGGGCGCCCGTCGCGGCGGAGGGTCAACGGACGAGCGGCTTGCGCAGGAACACCTGCTCGGTGCCGTCGTCACCGGGGACACGCTCCGTCTCGACGTAGCCCTCCCGCTGGTACAGGCGCAGGTTCGCCTCGCTGAGCGAGCCGGTGAAGAGCTCGGCCTCGGTGGCTCCCTCGTTCGCGCCGCGCTCCTCGACCGCGGCCAGGAGCGTCGTGCCGAGGCCGCGACCCTGCTGGTCGGGCGCGATCGCCAGGCGGCCGACGAGCAGCAGCTCGCCGTCGCGCTGCGCGCGCACGGCCCCGACGATGCGGTGGCCGGCAAGGGCCACGCAGCCGAGGTTCTCGGCCAGTTCCGCCTCGAGCTCTTCGAGCGTCTGCGTCAGGGGCGGCATTTCGGGGCTGCCGTAGATGAGCGCCTCCTGCACGAACGCCGCTCGCTGGAGGGTCAGCACTTCGCCCGCGTCCTCGGGGCGGATGGGGCGCACCGTCACTTCGTCCACGCAGCTCACGCTAACGCGATCGGGCGATCGCGCCGGGGGCTTGACGGGGCGCCGGCACACCGGCATCCGTCCAGGCGCGTCGCCTACCCTGGTCGTATGACCGAGATCCCACCCGTGCGCGCCACGACGCCCTCGGCCGTGCGCAGCACCAAGCCCCGCCAGGTGCGTCCGGCGACAGAGGGATGGTCGCAGAAGAAGGATGCCGAGGGCCGGCCCCTTCTGCAGTTCGCGAGCCCGAAGCGCGGAAAGCCCCCGGTGCACCTCGTCGACCTCACCCCCGAGGAGCGCGTCGCGAAGGTCATCGAGCTCGGGATGCCGGGGTTCCGTGCCAAGCAGCTCGAGAAGCACTACTTCCAGCACTGGACCCACGACCCGGCGGAGATGACCGACCTCCCGGCCGCCGGCCGCGAGGACCTCGTACACGGCATGCTGCCGCCGCTGCTGACGGAGGTCCGCCGACTCGAGACCGACCGCGGCGACACCATCAAGTTCCTGTGGAAGCTGCACGACGGCGCCCTCGTCGAGTCGGTCCTCATGCGGTACACCGGTCGCATCACCCTGTGCGTGTCGTCGCAGGCCGGGTGCGGCATGAACTGCCCGTTCTGTGCGACCGGCCAGGCCGGACTCACGCGCAACATGTCGGCCGCCGAGATCGTCGAGCAGGTCGTGCGCGCCAATCGCCTGATCGCCGACGGCGGGCTCGGCGACCCGCGCCGCGTCGGTCATGAAGGCGAGCGCGTCACGAACATCGTCTTCATGGGCATGGGAGAGCCGCTGGCCAACTACTCCCGCGTCATGCAGGCCGTCCGGGTCATGACCGACAAGAAGCACGGCCTCGGCATGAGTGCGCGCGGCGTCACGGTGTCGACGGTCGGCCTCGTGCCGGCGATCACCAAGCTCGCGAACGAAGACATCCCGGTGACGTTCGCGCTCTCGCTCCACGCGCCCGACGACAAGCTGCGCGACGAGCTGATCCCGGTCAACTCGCGCTGGAAGGTCGACGAGGCGCTCGACGCGGCGCGTGCCTACTTCGACAAGACCGGCCGGCGTGTGTCGATCGAGTATGCGCTGATCAAGGACATGAACGACCACGCCTGGCGCGCCGATCTCCTCGCCGAGAAGCTCAACGCCCGTGGACGCGGCTGGGTGCACGTCAACCCGATCCCGCTCAACCCGACGCCGGGCTCGATCTGGACAGCGTCCGAGGTCGACGTGCAGACCGAGTTCGTCCGCCGTCTGAACGAGGCCGGCATCCCGACGACCCTGCGCGACACCCGCGGCAAAGAGATCGACGGCGCGTGCGGGCAGCTCGTCGCGACCGAGGACGATCAGGCGGTCGCGGCCGTCACCCCGCTCGAAGTCTGACGCGAGCGGTCGCCGCGGCTGCGGCATCCGCTCGCCGTGAAGCCCGGTCCCAGCGCGCCCGGATTCACCTGCCGCTCAGGTTGCTTTGCCTAGGGTGGCCGGATGTCTTTCTCCGTTCATCGGCCGGGCAGGTTCGGCTCCGACGGTCGTATCGCGTTCGACGGACCCTCCGAGCCGGCCGACGAGCTGTACATCGACGACGTGCGCGGTGCGTGGGAGGCTCCGGCCGGTCCCGACGACCCGTTCGACCAGCCGGAGTCCGGCCAGGCCCCCGCGACGGACGATCCGGGGGATGCCGCGGACCGCTCCAGCGAGCCGGATGCCGGCACCGAGCCCGCGGCAGCGCCCGCCGGCCGCGCCGCACGAGCCGGCAGGCGCCGGCCCCGCACCCCCGCCTCGCGACGACTGGCGGTGCTGGGCGGTGCCGACGGGTCGGTGCTCGACCACGTGCCGACAGAGACGCCCCGCTTCGTGCAGATGTTCTTCGTCCTCGCCGGGACGGCGCTGGTCTCGGCCATCTCGATGTACTTCGCGCTGACCACCGGCGTGCGGATCCTGGCGTGGATGGCGGTACCCCTGGCGATCGTCTGGGCGCTCATCATCTTCAACCTCGACCGATTCCTCACGTCCACGATGCGCTCGACGCACAGCATCGGCCGGCTGATCGGGTTGGCGATCCCTCGCGTCATCATGGCGGCCGTGATCGGCATCGTCGTCGCCGAGCCGCTCGTGCTGCAGATCTTCTCCAACGGAGAGGTGAACGCGACGAACGTCGTGCAGGCGCAGTCCGACCAGGACGCGGTCACCACCGGTCCCGAGAGGGAAGCGCTGGATGCCGCGCGGGACCGCGTCGCGGCTCTCGAGAGCCAGGCGGCCAGCGGGGTCGTCGAAGGCGCGAACACCACGTCCGCGTCGGCGACTGCCGCCCAGCAGTCCGTCGACGACCGACAGCCAGGCTCGCCGCACAGCAGCAGGTGATCGATCAGGCACGCGCCATCTATCAGTGCGAGATCAGCGGCGAGGGCGCCGGTGAGACCGCCGGCTGCAGCGGAGTGGCCGGCGAGGGCGCCAGCTCGGATGCCGCGCAGGCCCAGCTCGCGGCAGCCCAGGCGTCGTACGACGATCTGGCCGCCCAGCTGCGCACCGCCGAGGCGGACCTCGCTGCGGCGCAGGCCGCGGGCACGGCGAACGCCGGCGCCTCCGAGGCGCAGAACCGGCAGCAGGCGGAGGATGAGCTGCCCGCCGCGCGTGAGCAGTACCAGTCGGCGCTCGCCGCGTACGACGCACGTGCGGCCGAGATCGCCAGCGGAAACGCCGCGGCGACCGGACTGCTCAGTCAGATCGGCGCGCTCGAGCGCCTCTCGCACCAGCAGCCGATCCTCGCATGGGCGCACTGGCTCATCGCCGGGCTCTTCTTCATGATCGAGCTGCTGCCGGTGCTCGTGAAGGTGCTCACGAGTTACGGCGAGCCCACCCTGTACGAGAAGGCCGATGCGCTGCGCCGGCAGGTCGCCCTCGATCGCGTCACGGCGCGCAGCTGGCGGGAGCGCGCCGACGTGGCGCAGGGCGCGCAGGCCTGACCCAGGCCCGACACCGACGCGGGCCTCGCGGGACGCGATATATCGTGTTAGGGTGACGACCGGATGCCGGGGCTCGGCGTCCGCACCCTCGCGTTTCGCCCTCCGTGAACGGACCTGCCGTGATGTCGGCGTCCCGTGGGAGGGTGTGTGCATCACCCTTCGGACGCCTCACGGAGTCCGTCAGAGTCTGGAGTCATCCGTGCTCGCAAAACTCCTCGTCCGCTATCTCAAGCCGTATCGCTGGCTGCTGCTCGGGGTGCTGCTCTTCCAGTTCGCGTCCGCACTCGGCTCGCTCTACCTGCCGAGCCTGAACGCCGACATCGTCGACAACGGCGTAGCGCAAGGTGACACCGACTACATCTGGCGCACCGGCCTGGTCATGCTCGCGGTATCGCTCGGGCAGATCGTCGCTGCGATCATCGCCACCTACTTCGCCGCGAAGGCCGCGATGAGGATGGGCCGCGACCTGCGGGACGGCATCTTCGAGCGGGTCTCCAGCTTCTCCGAGCGCGAGGTCACCGGCTTCGGGGCCGGATCGCTCATCACCCGCAACACCAACGACGTGCAGCAGGTGCAGATGCTGACGATGATGGGCGCGACGTTCCTCGTCTCGGCGCCGCTCCTGGCCATCGGCGGCGTCGTGCTCGCGATCGAGCAGGCGGCCAGCCTCGCGTGGATCATCGCGGTGGCGGTACCCGTGCTTCTGGTCGTCGCCGGCCTGCTCATCGCACGGATGGTGCCCCTCTTCCGCAGCTACCAGGGCAAGCTCGACGGCGTGAACCGCGTGATGCGCGAGCAGCTCACCGGCATCCGCGTCATCCGCGCCTTCGTGCGCGAGCCGATCGAAGAGGAGCGGTTCCGGGGGGCGAACACCGACATCATGGTCGTCGGCCGCAAGGTGGGATCGCTCTTCGTCGTGCTGTTCCCCGCGGTCATGCTGATCCTGAACGTCACGGTGATCGGCGTGATCTGGTTCGGAGGCATTCAGGTCGACGCGGGCGAGATCCAGATCGGCACCCTCTTCGCCTTCATGCAATACGTCATGATCATCCTCTCGGGCGTCATGATGGCGAGCTTCATGGCTCTCATGATCCCGCGGGCAGCGGTGTCGGCCGAGCGCGTCAGCGAGGTGCTCGGCACCCGCACGACGCTGGTGCGGCCCGTCGACGCCGCGGCGTCGTTCCCGGAGCCCGGCGCCATCGACTTCGACGATGTGTCGTTCACCTACCCGGGCGCCGCGCATCCGATCCTCTCCGGCATCACCTTCGCCGCCGCGCCGGGCGAGACGGTGGCGATCGTCGGATCCACCGGCGCCGGGAAGACGACCTTGATCTCGCTCCTCCCGCGGCTGTTCGACGTCACCGGCGGCGCCGTGCGCGTCGGCGGGGTCGACGTGCGCGAGGTCGATCTCGATGCGCTGTGGAGCACGATCGGTCTCGTCCCGCAGCGGCCGTTCCTCTTCTCCGGCACGATCGCGTCGAATCTGCGCTTCGGCAAGGAGGAGGCGACGGATGCCGAACTCTGGCGTGCGCTCGAGATTTCCCAGGCGAGCGACTTCGTGAGCCAGATGCCCGAGGGGCTGGACTCGCCGATCGCGCAGGGCGGCACGAACGTGTCGGGCGGCCAGCGTCAGCGGCTCGCGATCGCGCGAGCGATCGTGCACGACCCGCGCATCCTGGTCTTCGACGACTCGTTCTCGGCCCTCGACCTCACCACCGACGCGCGATTGCGGCAGGCGCTGTGGCGCGAGCTGCCCGAGGTGACGAAGATCGTCGTCGCCCAGCGGATCTCGACCATCACCGAGGCCGACCGCATCATCGTCCTCGACGACGGCGGCATCGTCGGCCTCGGCACTCACGACGAGCTGCTGGAGTCCAGTCAGACCTACCGAGAGATCGTGCAGTCCCAGCTCGGAGCGGAGGTCGCGCGATGAGCGATCAGAAGCGCACGCGCAAGCCGGTCGAGCAGGTGCTCTCAGCCGAGGAGAAACTCGAGATCGAGCTCGGCGAGCAGGCCCGCATCGCCGCCGACGACTGGTCGGGCGGAGTCGCGCCCGGCAAGGCGGCTCGCTTCGGACCCTCGTTCCGGCGCCTGATCGGCCTCCTCAGACCGCACGCCGTCGCGTTCACCCTGGTGTCGATCCTCGGCGCGTTCGGCGTCGTCCTCGCGGTGCTGTCGCCCAAGGTGCTCGGCGAGGCGACCAACATCCTGTTCGAGGGCGTCGTCTCGGGCATGGCCCCGGCGGGCGCGACGAAGGACCAGGTCGTGCAGGGCCTTGTCGATGCCGGCCAGCAGGACCTCGCCAACATCGTCACGGCGATGCAGAACTTCACCCCCGGCGCGGGGGTCGACTTCCTCGCCCTCAGCCGCGTGCTGCTCATCGTGCTCGCGCTCTACTTCGCGTCCTCGCTGCTGATGTGGCTGCAGGGCTACGTCATCAACGTCATCATGGTCCGCACGATGTGGCGCCTGCGCGAGCAGGTCGAGGCGAAGATCAACCGCCTGCCGCTCAGCTATTTCGACCGGGTCCAGCGCGGCGAGCTCATCTCGCGCGTCACCAACGACATCGACAACATCACGCAGATGATGCAGCAGTCCCTGTCGCAGGCGCTCACCGCCGTGCTCACCGTGGTCGGCGTCCTGATCATGATGCTGTCGATCTCGTGGCAGCTCACGCTCGTCGTGCTGATCTCGTTCCCGCTGATGGGCGTGCTGTTCGGCGTGATCGGGCCGCGCTCGCAGAAGGCGTTCGGCATCCAGTGGCGCAAGGTCGGCCGGCTCAACGCGCGGGTCGAGGAATCCTTCTCGGGCCACGCGCTGGTCAAGGTCTTCGGCCGTGAGCAGGCCTCGCGCGAGGCGTTCCGCGCCGAGAACGAAGAGCTGTACCAGGCGTCGTTCAAGGCGCAGTTCCTCTCGAACATCATGATGCCCGCGATGATGTTCATCGGAAATCTCACCTACGTCGGCATCGCTGTATTCGGTGCGCTGATGGTCGCCGGCGGGCAGCTGCGGCTCGGCGACGTGCAGGCGTTCATCCAGTACTCGCAGCAGTTCACCCAGCCGCTCTCGGAACTGGGCGGCATGGCCGCGGTGGTGCAGTCCGGCACGGCGTCGGCAGAGCGCGTGTTCGAATTCCTCGACGAATCGGAAGAGGAGCCCGACGCTGTCGACGCCCCTGCGCCGGTCGACGGCGACGGCACGATCGAGTTCGAGAACGTCAGCTTCTCGTACTCGCCCGACCGGCCGCTCATCCAGGACCTGTCATTCCGCGTAGAGCCCGGGCAGACCGTCGCGATCGTCGGGCCGACGGGGGCGGGCAAGACGACCCTGGTCAACCTGATCATGCGGTTCTACGAGCTCGACGGCGGTCGCATCCTGCTCAATGGGCAGAGCATCGCCCAGCTGACCCGCCGCGACATCCGTGCGAAGACCGGCATGGTGCTGCAGGATCCGTGGCTGTTCGCCGGATCGATCCGCGAGAACATCCGGTACGGTCGCGCGGACGCCACCGACGAGGAGATCCTCGAGGCGGCTCGGGCCACGTACGTCGACCGGTTCGTGCATTCACTTCCCGACGGGTACGACACCCTTCTCGACGAGGAGGCATCGAACATCTCGGCGGGGGAGAAGCAGCTCATCACGATCGCCCGGGCGTTCGTCGCGCAGCCGTCGGTGCTGATCCTCGACGAGGCCACCAGCTCCGTCGACACGCGCACCGAGCTTCTGCTGCAGAACGCCATGGCGGCGCTGCGCGAGGGACGCACGTCGTTCGTCATCGCGCACCGGCTCTCGACGATCCGCGACGCCGACCTGATCCTGGTGATGGAGAGCGGCGCGATCGTCGAGCAGGGCGCGCACGACGAGCTGATCGCGGCGCAGGGCGCGTACTTCCGCCTGTACAACTCGCAGTTCGAGCAGGCCGCGACCGACCCCGACGACGTGATCGGGGCCCGAGCGGACGAACTCGACGGGTCGCCGGACGAGCCGGTCGACGAGAAGAGCACGGCGGGGGCGCCGGTGCGTTGACGCGCTCGACGCCCGGAGCTGTTCTCCGTCTCGAAGCGACCACCATGCCCGATCAAGGGTAGCGTTTTCTCATGGTCAACTATCGGTACCTCGGAAACAGCGGTCTCAAAGTCAGCGAGATCACCTACGGCAACTGGGTCACGCACGGGTCGCAGGTCGACGACTCCGCCGCCATCGCCACGGTTCAGGCGGCGCTCGACGCCGGCATCACGACCTTCGACACCGCGGACGTCTACGCCAATACCGCCGCCGAAGAGGTGCTCGGCAAGGCACTCGCCGGCCAGCGTCGCGAGTCGCTCGAGATCTTCACGAAGGTCTACTGGCCCACCGGGCCCAAGGGACCGAACGACACCGGCCTCAGCCGCAAGCACATCCTCGAGTCGATCAACGGGTCGCTCCGGCGCCTGGGCACCGACTACGTCGATCTCTACCAGGCGCACCGATACGACTACGAGACGCCGATCGAGGAGACCTTTCAGGCGTTCGCCGACGTCGTACGCCAGGGCAAGGCGCTGTACATCGGCGTCTCGGAGTGGACCGCCGAGCAACTGCGCGAGGGCCACGCGCTCGCCAAGAGCTACGGCGTCCAGCTGATCTCCAACCAGCCGCAGTACTCGATGCTCTGGCGAGTGATCGAAGGCAAGGTCGTGCCCGCCTCGGAAGAGCTCGGCATCTCGCAGATCGTGTGGTCGCCGATGGCGCAGGGAGTGCTCAGCGGCAAGTACCTGCCGGGCCAGCCCCTGCCCGAGGGGTCGCGCGCCACCGACGAGAAGAGCGGCGCCGGCTTCATCAAGAGCTTCCTCCGCGACGAGGTGCTCGAGGCCGTCCAGCGCCTCAAGCCCATCGCCGCCGACGCCGGCCTCTCGATGCCGCAGCTCGCCATCGCGTGGGTGCTGCAGAACAAGAACGTGGCTGCGGCGCTGGTGGGCGCATCGCGTCCCGAGCAGCTCGCCGACACGGTCAAGGCCTCGGGCGTCGTGCTCGACGCCGACACGATGGCCGCGATCGATACGGCGCTGGCCGGCGCGGTGAACGACGACGCCGAAGACACCTACACGGTCTCGCCGAAGACCCGGGTGGTCTGACGTCCGTGGCGACCACGAGCGCCGGCATCCTGCTCTACCGGCTCGATCCCGAGCCCGAAGTGCTCATCGCACACATGGGCGGGCCGTACTGGGCGGCGAAGGATGCCGGCGCGTGGTCGATCCCCAAGGGCGAGTTCGCCGAAGGGGAGGAGCCGGCGCTGGATGCCGCGCGCCGAGAGTTCCGCGAGGAGCTCGGCATCGATGCGCCCGACGCCGCATACGCCGAGCTCGGCACGTTCGCGTACTCGTCGGGCAAGCGCGTGACGGTCTTCGTCGCCGACGGCGCCGGCCTGTCGCTCGACGACCTCGAGTTCGGCGAGTTCGACCTGGAATGGCCGCCGCGGTCGGGCAAGACGGCGTCGTTCCCTGAAGTGGACCGAGTCGACTGGATGCCGCTGCCTGAGGCCCGCGACAAGCTCGTGAAGGGGCAGCGCCCGGCGATCGATGCGCTGCAAGAACAGCTCGCCGCCGCCGGCGGCTGAACAGGGATCACGCCGCCGAGCCGTCGGCCGCCGGCCCTCTTGTGGGCCGCGTGACGGGGCCGCCAGACTGACCGGGTCGGAATCGGCACGAGAGGACAGCAGCATGGCCCACGGCGACATCACCCACATCGACATCCCCGTCACCGACTTCGAGAAGGCCAAGGCCTTCTACTCCCGGCTCTTCGGCTGGAGCATCGCCGAGATGCCCGGCTACGAGGGCTATCCCATGTGGCAGGCGCCCAACAAGATCTCTGGCGGCGGGCTCGCCCCGCGCGACGACCGCTTCACCCAGCCGCGCTCGTACGTGGAGGTCGACTCGATCGACGACACGATCGCCGCGGCTCGCGAGGCGGGCGCAACGGTGCTGATGGAGAAGGGCGAGATCTCGCCGACGAGCTGGTGGGCGATCATCTCCGACCCCGACGGCAACGTCATCGGCCTCTACGAGGGCACGACCGAGGGCTGACGACGTACGGATCGGCCGCGTGCAGCCGCGCGGTGACAGGGCAGCGGTGACAGAGCCGCAGCGGTGTGCCGCGGTAGGTCAGCGCCCGTTCTTCGGCCGGGTGGAGACGTCGATGCGATCCTGCGCCCCCAGCGACGACCACGCGCTCGCGACGCCCTTCGCGGCATGCTCGGACGCCCGCACCGCTCGCTCGTCGGCCCACGCGTTCAGGACGTGGCCGGAGTGCCCGCGTACGTGCTCGAGCACCACGTCGGGAAGCCCCGCGGCCCGACGCGCATCACGGGCGACGATGAGCTGCTCGAGCAGGTCGACGTTCTTCGTGGGCGCGCCCGTCGAGGTCTTCCACCCGCGTCGTCGGTGACCGTCCATCCACTTCTCGTAGGTGTCGATCGCGTACTTGGAGTCGGCCTGCACGACGAGATGCGCGATGTCGGCGTGGTCTTCGATGGCCTTCAGCAGCCCCATGAGCTCGCCGATGTTGTTCGTGCCGACGGGGATCGAGCCGGCAGCCCAGTGCCCGTCCTCGCCGACCCACGCCCATCCGGTCGGCCCCGGGTTGCCCTTGCAGGCGCCGTCGGTGGCCACGGTGTACGGGGAAGCGTCAGTCACCTGACGAGGCTACCCGCGCTGCGCCCGCCATTCGTCCGCGAGCTGCGGCATCCGCTCGGTCAGATATCGCAGGAAGTCGGCGACGTCGCGCGCTCGCGCGACCGATACCGGGGCATCCCCGTTCTCGTCCGCGATACGGTCCATCTGCGTCGCCAGCGCGGCATAGAGCGGTGCGTTGGAGGCGATCATCCCGGCCCAGGCGTCGTCGACGAGGTCGTAGCGATCCCGCCGGTCGCCGGGACGCGACAGCCGCTGGATGAGCCGCATCGAGATGAGGTAGCGCACGGCTCCCGACACGGCCGCGGCTGAGACCCCGAGGCGATCGGCGAGCTCGGCGGCGGTGTAGCCCTCGTCGGGTGAGCCGACCAGAGCCATCATCACGCGGGCGGGCATGCGGGCCATGCCGGCCGCCGCGAGCATGGCCGCGGCCTGTTCGGCGGCCTCGACGCCGGGGTGCGCGGTGCCGGGGTGCACGTCGTCCATCGATCCTCCCCGTTCGAACCTACCCGCCCGCCGCGAGTTCCCTGCGACGCATGAGGGCGATGGATGCCGCGCCCCCCGCGATCGCGGCGACCACCAGCCACACCACGCCGTTCTGGTCGATCGCGTCGCCGGCGGGCACGGGGATCGCCGCGAACGGCGACAGGGCGATGATGTCGTCGTCGAGTCCGAAGATGGTCCCGAAGAGCGCCAGACAGGCCGCCACGAGCACGATCGCCCACCCGAGGGGGATCGTCAGCCGTGGCGCGAGTGCGAACACGATCGCGGTGATGACGGTGAAGACCGCGGCCGCGATCGCCTGGCCGGCGCCGACGACGAGTGCGTCGGAGATGAGGGAGGGCTCGCCGCCCGTCGCGGCGAGCGCGACGGCCGCTCCTCCGACGGCGGCCCCCGTGATGACGACGATTCCCACGACGGCCACGACGAGGAATGCCCCGAGCCAGCTGCCGCGCCCCACCGGGGCGCCGAGGGTCGCCTCGGCGGTGCCGTGCGTCTCCTCCTGACGTGCCCGCTGCACCGTCTGCACTCCGAAGCACGCTGCCAGAACGCCCACCATGACGAAGAGCGTCACGATCAGTCCCTGGTCCATCGAGCCTTCAGCCGCGAGTCGGTCGAGGATCGCCTCCACGGCCGGGTTGCCGGAGGCGACCTCCTGCACGACCGAGGCCAGCGAGGTCGAGAGCGCCCCGACGACAGCCGCGCCCAGAGCCCAGGCGATCAATGAGCCCGCGCTCAACCGCCAGACGAGGCCGACCGGACTGGAGAGCAGCGCCGGGGCGTCGGCGCGGGCCCGGCGCGCCGCGAGCACACCGGATCCGACGTCTCGGGCGGCCTGCAGCGCGAGCGACACCGCGACCAGGACGATCGAGAAGACGGCCGCCAGCAGCAGGGGCAGAAGGTCGTCGTCGGAGAAGGGGCGGCTGTTCTCGGCCCACACGAACGGCGACACCCACGCGAGCCCGCTGCTCGTCATCCGGGTCAGTGTGTCGTCCGCCGTCCCGAGGGCATTCCCGACTCCGCCGACGATGAAGGTGGCGACCAGCAGTGAGACCGTGAGGGAGTTCGCCGCCCGAGCGCTGAAGAACAGCTGCGCGGCGAGCAGGCCCACTGTGAGGAAGACCAGTCCGGTCAGCAGGATCGCCGCACCGGTGACGATGCTCCCCGCGGCGGCAAGCCCGCTGACGAGCAGTCCGAGAGCACCCGCAGCCCCGAGCACGGCACATGCGAGGACGCCGTGGACCAGGGTGGCCGCGAACGGCACCCACCGCCCCGCGGGTGTCGCGGCGACGAGCTCGGCCCGTCCCGTCTCCTCTTCGGCACGCGTATGGCGCACCGCGAGGAACGCCGCCATGAGCGCGGCCATCATCGCGAGGAAGGGCAGCACGAGGAAGACGATGAAGGCGCCCTCGTCGGTTCCCGAGGGCAGCCCGCGGAACAGCAGGATGACGGGGTTCGCCACGGCGAGCGACAGCAGCGAGCTGCGCTCCTGCAGCGTTCCGAAGTTCTCGGTCACGCCGACGCTCGAGCCGTACGCGAGCAGCAGCATGGCGAGCGTCCAGACCGTGATCTGAACGGCGTCGCGGCGTGCGCGCAGGCGCAGCAGCGCACCGAATCCGTTCATCGGCCCGTCCCCGAGGACTCCAGCGCCGAGTCGTGCCCGCTGTCGCGCCGGTCCCCTCCGAGCTGGGCGGCGCCGCCGCCGGCAAGCTCGTCTCCTCCGAGTTCATCCCCATAGTGGCGGAGGAAGAGCTCCTCGAGCGAGGGCGGCGCGATGCGCAGCCCGGCGACGTTCCGGCGACCCAGCTCCGGAAGCGCGGACGATACGGCGTCGCTGTCGACGGTGAACCGCACCCGTCCGTCCTCGGCCACGACGTCGTGTGCGCCCGCGATGCCGGCGGCGGCTGCGGCATCCGTCCCTGCGAACGAGACCTCCGTCCGCGTGAGATGACGCAGCTCGGGGAGGGTGCCCGACTCCACGATGCGGCCGGCCCGGATGATCGACACCCGGTCGCACAGCTGCTCGACCTCGGAGAGGATGTGGCTCGAGAGCAGGACGGTCGCGCCCTCCGCGCGGACGCGGGCGACCTCTCGGCGGAACATGACGTCCATCAGCGGGTCGAGTCCGCTCGTCGGCTCGTCGAGGATGTACAGATCGGCCGGAAGGGAGAAGGCAGCGATCAGCGCGACCTTCTGACGGTTGCCCTTCGAGTAGGCGCGGCCCTTCTTGCGCGGGTCGAACTGGAACGCGTGGATCAGGCGCTCCCGTTCGGCCCGGTGAGCCGGATCGTGGCGCCCGGCTCCGCGCAGCCGGGCCATGAGGTCGATCGCCTCGCCGCCCGACAGGTTCGGCCACACGCTGACGTCGCCGGGAACGTACGCGATGCGGCGGTGCAGCGCGACCGCATCGCGCCAGGGGTCGCGGCCGAAGACGGATGCCTCGCCGCCCGTCTTGCGCGCCAGTCCCAGCAGGACGCGGATCGTGGTGGACTTGCCGGCGCCGTTGGGGCCGAGGAAGCCGTGAACCTGCCCCTCGTCGACGGTGAGGTCCAGTCCGTCGAGGGCGTGGACACGCCCATAGTGCTTGGTGAGCTCGCGCGTGAGGATGACGGTGGTCATGATCGCGAGACTACGCGCATTTCATGAATTTGTGAATACTCAGGCAGCAATCGAGCGGTTTGTATACCGGTGGGTTCCACCGATCGCCGCACGGGCGCCGGATCAGCCTTTATGTATACAATGGCTCAGTCGGTGACGAGGAGGTGGAGGGGTGAGAGCCAGCGATCGCGCGTATGCCACCCTCCTCGACGAGATCCAGTCGGGCGTCCTGCGCCCCGGAGCCGTCCTCGGCGAGGTCGAGCAGGCCGCCCGCCTGGGCGTCAGTCGCACGCCGCTCCGCGAAGCGCTGGGGCGTCTGGCCGCCGACGGACTGGTCGCCCAGCAGTCGCCGCGCGTCACGGTGGTCACCGCGATCGACGCCGGCGACATCCGCGAGATCTTCGAGGTGCGCCGCGCGCTCGAAGAGTCGGCGGCCCGCCTCGCCGCCGAGCGAGGGGATGCCGCAGCCTTCGCCGCTCTCGGGCGCGAGTTCGCGATGGTCGAGCTCGACCCCTCGTTCCTCGAGGCCAACGCCCGAGACGGCACATCCGGAACCGGCACGGCAGGCTCGGGTACGGACGCGTACTACGGGCTCATCGGCCGGTTCGACCAGATGCTCGACGCCTCGGTCGCCAACGACTACCTCACAGCCGCCCTGCGCACCGTGCGGACGCACCTGGTCCGGGTGCGGCGCCTTGCCCGCGACAACCCCGGCCGGCTCGCGGCCTCCGTCGCCGAGCACCGGCTGATCGCCGAGGCGATCGGCGCGCGTGACGCCGACCTCGCCGCCCACGCCACGCATGTGCACCTGCACAACGCCCTCACCAACATCCTCGAATCCCTCGACGCTTCGACACGCTCAGCGACCGCTTCCGGACCGGTCCCTGAGCTTGTCGAAGGGCCCCAGAAAGGACGAACATGACCGTCATCCACCACCTTCGCGTGCACCGCAGCGACGAGGACCTCGCGCGGGAGGGTCAGCTCGCCTGGCACATCGCCGAGGTCGCCGCCGACCCGGTCGAGGTCGAGCCCGAGGTCGTCGACATGATCGTCAACCGGGTGATCGACAACGCGGCCGTGGCCGCGGCATCCCTCACCCGTGCTCCGGTGAGCGCGGCCCGTCAGCAGGCCCTCGACCACGCGGTGTCGGTCGGCGGCGCCGGGGCGACGGTCTTCGGGTGTGGGTTGGATCGCCGCACGTCGCCGGAGTGGGCGGCGTGGGCGAACGGGGTCGCGGTGCGCGAGCTGGATTATCACGACACCTTCCTCGCGGCCGACTACTCGCATCCGGGCGACAACATCCCGCCGATCCTCGCCGTGGCTCAGCACGTCGGCTCCGACGGCGCGGCGCTGGTGCGGGGCCTGGCGACGGGGTACGAGATCCAGATCGACCTGGTGCGGGCGATCTGTCTGCACAAGCACAAGATCGACCACGTTGCGCACCTGGGTCCGTCGGCTGCCGCGGGCATCGGCACCCTTCTGGGTCTGCCGGTGGAGACCATCTATCAGGCCGTGGGCCAGGCGCTGCACACGACCACCGCCACGCGGCAGTCGCGCAAGGGTGAGATCTCGACGTGGAAGGCGCACGCGCCGGCGTTCGCGGGGAAGATGGCCGTCGAGGCGGTGGACCGCGCGATGCGCGGCGAGACGTCGCCCAGCCCGATCTACGAGGGCGAGGACGGTGTCATCGCGTGGATGCTGGACGGACCCGACGCCTCGTACGACGTGCCGCTTCCCGCCGCCGGCGAGGCCAAGCGCGGCATCCTCGACTCGTACACGAAGGAGCACTCCGCCGAGTACCAGGCGCAGGCGTGGATCGACCTGGCCCGTCGTCTGGGCGAGGAGCGCCCCGACCTGCGTGACCCGGTGAACATCGAGTCGATCGTGCTGCACACCTCGCACCACACGCACTACGTCATCGGCTCGGGCGCGAACGACCCGCAGAAGTACGACCCGACGGCCTCGCGCGAGACGCTGGACCACTCGATCCCGTACATCTTCGCGGTCGCCCTGCAGGACGGGGGCTGGCACCACGTCGACTCGTACACGCCCGAGCGGGCGGGTCGCGCAGACACCGTGGCGCTGTGGCACAAGGTCACCACCGCCGAGGACGAGGGCTGGACCCGCCGCTACCACTCCGACGACCCGAACGAGAAGGCCTTCGGCGGCCGCGTCGAGATCCGCCTCACCGACGGCTCGGTGCTCGAGGACGAGATCGCCGTCGCCGACGCGCACCCTCTCGGCGCACGGCCCTTCGCTCGCGAGGACTACATCCGCAAGTTCCGCCTCCTCGCAGGGCCCGTGCTCACCGCCGACGAGATCGAGCGGTTCCTCGACCTCGCGCAGCGCCTGCCCGACCTCACGCCCGACGAGGTGCGGCAGCTGACGATCGTCGCCGACTTCGGCGTCCTCGCCGGAGCCCCGGCACCGAAGGGCCTGTTCTGATGCTGTACTCCACGGTGCCGGCGCACGAGAAGCGGCGGCTGCTGCGAGAGCGGCTGTCCAGCGGCGAGCTGCTGCGGTTCCCGGGCGCGTTCAATCCGCTGAGCGCGCGGCTCATCGAGCGCAAGGGCTTCGAGGGCGTCTACATCTCGGGCGCGGTGCTGTCGGCCGACCTGGGCCTGCCCGACATCGGCCTCACGACGCTGACCGAGGTCGCCGCGCGCGGGCAGCAGATCGCGCGGATGACCGACCTCCCGGCGATCATCGACGCCGACACCGGGTTCGGCGAGCCGATGAACGTCGCGCGCACCATCCAGACCCTCGAAGACGCCGGCATCGCCGGTACCCACATCGAGGATCAGATCAACCCCAAGCGGTGCGGGCACCTCGACGGCAAGGCCGTCGTCGACGAAGACACCGCGATCAAGCGCATCCGCGCGGCCGCCGACGCGCGCCGCGATCCGAACTTCCTGATCATGGCGCGCACCGACATCCGCGCGGTGGAGGGGATGGATGCCGCGATCCGGCGCGTGCAGGCGCTCGTCGACGCCGGAGCCGACGCCATCTTCCCCGAGGCGATGCGCACCCTCGATGAGTTCGCGGCCGTCCGAACGGCGGTCGACGTGCCGATCCTGGCGAACATGACCGAGTTCGGGAAGTCGGACCTGTTCAGCGTCGACCAGCTGCAGGGCGTCGGCGTCAACATCGTGATCTGGCCGGTCTCGCTCCTGCGGATCGCGATGGGCGCGGCATCGCATGCGCTCGATACGCTCGTGGACGAAGGGCACCTCACCTCGAAGCTCGGCGAGATGCAGCACCGGGCCGACCTGTACGACCTGATCGACTACGAGCAGTACAACCACTTCGACACCTCGGTGTTCAACTTCACCATCACGAAGGAGTGACATGACCGACCCCGACATCAAGAAGGGCCTCGCGGGCGTCGTCGTGGATTACACGGCGGTCTCGAAGGTCAATCCCGACACGAACTCGCTGCTGTACCGGGGCTATCCCGTGCAGGAGCTCGCCTCGACGCAGCCGTTCGAAGCCGTCGCGTACCTGCTCTGGCACGGCGAGCTGCCGACCGAAGTGCAGCTGCAGCAGCTGCGCGCGACCGAGCGGTCGTACCGGCACCTTCCGGCCGATGTGCGAGCCGCGATCGACCTCGTTCCGCTCGACGCGCACCCGATGGACGAGGTGCGGACCGCGGTCAGCCTGATCGGCGCGCGCGACCTCGCCGGCGCCGGCTCGGTGCTCGACGCGAGCGGCAACCCGGAGGAGAACCTGGCGCGCAGCATCCGCCTCTTCGCGGTTCTCCCCGCCATCGTCGCGTACGGTCAGCGTCGCCGCCGCGGGCAGCAGCCGGTCGCGCCGCGCGATGACCTCGACTACTCGGCCAACTTCCTGTGGATGACCTTCGGCGAGGAGGCCGATGAGGTCGTCGTCGACGCGTTCAACCGCTCGATGGTGCTGTACGCCGAGCACTCGTTCAACGCCTCGACGTTCACGGCGCGCGTGATCGCGTCGACCCTCAGCGACCTGTACTCGGCCGTCGTCGGAGCGATCGGCGCGCTGAAGGGGCCCCTCCACGGCGGCGCCAACGAGGCGGTGCTGCACATCTTCGACGAGATCGGGACGGCTGAGAACGTGGGACCGTGGCTCGACGAGGCGCTTGCCCACAAGCGCAAGATCATGGGCTTCGGGCACCGCGTCTACAAGCGCGGCGACTCGCGCGTGCCCACCATGAAGGCCGCGCTCGACACCCTCGTCGAGCACTATGACCGCCCCGACGTGGCGGCGCTGTACGACGCGCTGGAATCGCAGTTCGTCGAGCGCAAGGGCATCTACCCCAACCTCGACTACCCGTCGGGGCCGGCGTACAACCTGATGGGCTTCGACACGCTCACCTTCACGCCGCTGTTCGTGGCCGCCCGCGTCACCGGCTGGACGGCGCACATCGCCGAGCAGCTCGCCTCCAACGCCCTCATCCGCCCGCTGTCGGAGTACAACGGTCCCGACGAGCGCCACATCGACGGCTATGTTCCGGATGCCGCGACCCTCGAAGCCGCCGAACGCGCGGAGGAGTCGGCCTGATGTCTGCGACCGTGAGGGCATGAGCCTCTGGCACGGCGACGTCTCGGCGGTCGACCTGCCGGCGATGGCGTCGAGAACGCTGATCGAGAGCCTCGGCATCGAGATCGTCGAGGTGCGCGACGACGCGCTGGTGGGACGGATGCCGGTGGACCGGCGCACCGTGCAGCCTGCCGGCGTGCTGCACGGCGGCGCATCGGTCGCCCTCGCCGAGACCCTCGCGTCGTGGGCGGGCTACCTCGCGATCGATCGCGAGCGGTTCCACGTCGTCGGCCAGGAGATCAACGCCAACCACATCCGCCCGATCTCATCGGGCTGGGTGACCGCGACGGTGACGCCGGCGAACATCGGCCGCCGGGCGCACGTGTGGGAGATCCGCATCGTCGACGAGGTGGGCACGCTCGTCTGCATCTCGCGCTGCACGCTCGCCGTGATCGAGCAGCGGAGTACCTACGCCACCCCCGAGACCCGCGGCTGACCGTCACCGTTCTAGGCTCGGAAGCAGGAGGTTGTCATGCGCGAGGCCGTCATCGTCGACGTCGTCCGAACCCCGTCCGGGCGCGGCAAGCCCGGGGGAGCGCTCAGCGAGGTCCATCCCGTCGACCTCGCCGCCGCGGTCCTCACCGGGCTGCTCGAGCGGAACGGACTCGAGTCCCGCCAGATCGACGACGTCCTCATGGGGTGCGTCAGCCAGATCGGCGACCAGGCGATGAACATCGGCCGCCAGGCCGTGCTCGCGGCGGGCTTCGACGAGTCTGTGCCCGCGACCACGATCGACCGCCAGTGCGGATCGAGCCAGCAGGCCGCGCATTTCGCGGCTCAGGGCGTGATCGCCGGGGCGTACGACATCGTCATCGCGGGCGGCGTCGAGTCGATGAGCCGCGTGCCGCTGGGCTCGACGCGCCAGGGCGGTACGCTCGCGCCCGGCCTTTCCGCCCGCTACCCCGACGGCCTGGTCAATCAGGGCGTGTCGGCCGAGCTGATCGCGCACAAGTGGCGGCTGTCGCGGGAACAGCTCGACTCCTTCGCGGCTGAGTCGCATCGACGGGCGGCGGATGCCTGGAGCGCCGGCCGCTTCGATCCGCAGGTCCTCCCGATCCTGCCCCCGGGCGGGGCCGAGGCGGTCGCGATCGACGAGACCGTCCGATCCGGCACGACCGCCGAGGGCCTGGGCGGGCTGAACCCGGCCTTCCGCACCGATGAGCTCGCGGCGCGGTTCCCCGAGCTGGAGTGGCGCATCACCGCGGGCTCTTCGTCGCCGCTCACCGACGCGGCATCCGCCGTTCTCATCATGAGCGCCGAGCGAGCCGAGCAGCTGGGCCTCACCCCCCGCGCTCGGTTCCACTCGTTCGCGGTCGTCGGTGACGACCCGCTCTACATGCTGACCGGACCGATTCCGGCGACGCGGCGCATCCTCGACCGCAGCGGGCTGGGGATCGACGACCTCGACGCCTACGAGGTGAACGAGGCGTTCGCCTCGGTGCCTCTCGCCTGGGCGGCCGAGCTGGGGGCCGACCCTGCGAAGCTGAACCCGTGGGGCGGCGCGATCGCGCTGGGCCACGCGGTCGGCGCGTCGGGCACCCGGCTGCTCGGAACGCTCGTCGCGATCCTCGAGGCCACGGGCGGCCGCTTCGGCCTGCAGACCATGTGCGAGGGCGGCGGCATGGCGAACGCGACGATCATCGAGCGCGTCTGACGGGACCTTCCCGGCGGCGGCCGGTCAGAGCGGGCTGCCGACGCGGAGAAGGTTGCCGTTGCGGTCGACGACGGCGAACTCCCGCATGCCGTAGTCGGTGTCGACAGGCTCCTCGATACGGCTGCCCGTCGCGGCATCGGGAGTCACCGCGTGACGCCACTGCTCGTGAAGGGCCGTGGCGTCGTCGACGTAGAGATAGCACATCGAGGCGGAGCTCAACGGGTCGACCGACGGGTCGCCGACGAAGTGCAGCTCGATGTGGCCGCGTCCGATGATGAGGTAGTCCCAGTCGTCGGGCGGCGTGCCCCGGTTCTCGAAGCCGAGCGCCTCGTAGAAGGCCAGGGTCTCGTTCAGGTCTCGGCTCAGGAGAATCGGTACGGCGTGCTCGGTCACCCGCGCAGGGTACCGGGATCGCTCGCGCGACGGAAGGACGGCCGAAGCGCGCGCGGGTCGGCTCAGAGCGCGCTGAGCAGCTGGGGGCCGAAGACCAGTGCGGCAGCGACCGCGACGCCTGCGACGGCCAGGCCGGCGATCGCCACCACGAGGATGTTGCCCGCGATGGTCAGCAGAATCGCGCCGGTGGGCGAGATCTCGCGGCGGCGGACGACGTGGATCGGCGAGGTCGTTGCGGTCATGCTTCGACGCTACGTATCGCAATCCGCCGAGTCGTCGGCCGTGAGTCTCACCCGGGTCGTCCTTGAGGATGAGATCTCAGAAGTTTCTGACACGAAGTGTCGATCTGCGTCGACGCCGCGCGACGGCCTAGGTGAGGGTGGCGCCGTGCCGCCCGGCACCGGAAGGATCAGACCATGAAGTTCATGATGTTCGTCGTCAACGACGCCCAGCCCGATCAGCCCGCGGACGAGTCCGACGTCGACCTCTGGGTCGACCCGCTCGACGCCGGCGGCAAGCGCGTCATCGGCGAGATCCTCGCGCCGGCCTCCGAGTCGACGGTCGTGAGGGTTCGCGGCGGCAAGGTGCTGACCACGCACGGCCCGTTCGCCGAGACCAGCGAGGTGATCCTGGGGTTCGACATCCTCGAGGTCGCCGACCTCGACGAGGCGATCGAGATCGCGTCGCGGCATCCGATGGCGCGCAACGGGCAGCTCGAGCTGCGCGCCTTCGCACCGTGGGGCGAGCGGGCGTGAACCGAAGAGGGACCGGATGCCGCAGCATCCGGTCCCTCCCTGCGCGCAGCCGATCACCTCAGGGAGGCGCGGCGGCGACGACTACTCGGCGATGACGGCGCGGCCGAGCTGCGCGGGAGCGACCGGCGAATTGGCCTCGAAGTAGCGCACCGTCGCCTCCAGGTCGACCTGACCGGTGTCGGTGCGGTCGGTGGCGTCCTCGAAGGTGAAGAAGTTGTCGCCACCCCCCGGCGAGGAACGAGTTCGTCACGACGGTGAACTCATCGGTCGGTGCTACGGCGACGCCGTTCAGCGACATCGACAGGATGCGCGAGCCGCTCACCGCCGCCGGATCGTAGACGTACGAGAACCCTTCGGAGACACCCAGGTGCAGCTTCGGTCGCGACGAGCCGGCCGGCTGCCACTGCTCCTCGAGCACCGACTTCAGCTGCGTGCCGGTCAGGGTCACGGTCACCAGCGTGTTCGCGAAGGGCTGGACGTTCGCGACGTCGGCGTAGGTCATCGTGCCGTCGGTGCCGTAGAGCAGGTCGGCGCGCAGGCCGCCGGGATTCATGAGTCCGATCTGCGCGGGAGTGCCTGCGTAGTCCTCGTTCGACGCCGCCCACAGGTAGACGTCTGCGACGAGGTTGCCGAGCGTGGACTCGATGCCGCGGTCGGAGCCCGCCGTTCCGCCCCGGACGATGTCGGCCGTGATGGCACCCACCTCGACCGCGCCCTCGACCGCCGCGACGGCCTTGGCCTCGTCGACGATCGCCTTGACGGCGGCGTCCTCGGGGTACAGCGCGGTCGCCGGTGTACCCGCCGCAGGGTCCGCCGGCTTGACCAGCGGGACCAGCCCGCCGGTGACCGAGACGAGTCGCTTCGACTCGCTCTCGACGCGGATGTCGAGCTTGCCGAGGGTCGTGCCGTACTGGTGAGCCTGGATGACGGTGCGCTCGGCGTCCGTTCCGTCGACCGGCACCTGGCACGAGTACGACTGGTGCGTGTGACCTGAGACGATCGCGTCGATCTCAGCCGAGGCGCCCCTGATGAGCTCGCCGTAGGCGGTCTCATCGGCGGTGACCGCCGTGCAGTCGCCCGTCTCCGACCCCTCGTGCGTGAGCAGCACGATGACATCGGCCAGGTCCTGGTCCTCCAGCTCGGCGGCGACGCGATTGGCCGCCTCGAGCTGGTCGCCGAACTCGATGTCGGCGATGCCCGTGGGGCTGACCATCGTGGCGGTCTGCTGGGTCACCGTCCCGATGAAGCCGATGCGCACACCGTCGACCTCTTCGATCGCGTACTCCGGGAGCGCCGGGGTATCGGTGCCCCTCAGGTACACGTTCGCGCCGAGGCCGAAGGTGGTGTCGCCGAAGCGGGGCAGCACGCGGTCGGTGAGGTCGGCGAAGCCGGCATCGAATTCGTGGTTGCCGACGGCGCTCAGGTCGAGGCCGGCCGCCACCAGCGCGTCGATCGTCGGCTCGTCCTGCTGGATGAACGACGTGAACGTCGACGCGCCGATGTTGTCGCCCGCAGACACGAACAGCGTGTTGGGGTTCTCGGCCTCGAACGCGTCGACGGCGCTCGCGAGGACCGCGGCTCCCGCCTCGCCGTTTCCGAGGTTCTGCTCGATCCGACCGTGGAAGTCGTTGATCGTGAGCACCTGGACGTCGGTGGTCGGGACGACTTCGGCGATCTCGAACAGCGTGGTCGTTCCCGACACCTCGTTGCCGACGGCCAGAAGCGGCGTCCCGGTGGTCGACTCCTCGGCCGGGATGAACGCGATGCCCTCGGGCCCGAGATCACCGGCCGCGGCGAGGTCGCCGCCGTCCTCGACCGAGACCGAGAAGTCGCGGTTGTTGACATAGGTCACGAACGACGACGACGCCGGCTCGGTGACGTCGTACACCGCGATCCCGCCGACCCGCTCGAATCCGACGAACGCGTAGGTGCGACCCGCGACCTCGCCCAGCTCCACGGTCTCGGGCTCGGGCCCCTTGTCGTCGCTGCGGCCCTCGAAGTTCGACTCGCTGTGATTGGAGTTCACGAAGTCGGGGATCGCAGCCGCGGTGATCTCTTCGAACTCCGAGCCCGAATCGAAGACGCGCTCGCCGTCGGTCGTCCAGATCGAGAACGAACGTCCGCCGAAGGCGTGCAGCTCGCTGTAGCAGCCCGCCTCGGCGTCGAAGCCGTCTTCGATCGTCACGTTCAGCCGCCCGAGGTCGGCGACGCCGAGCGCGCCGGCGAGGGGGCTCGTGGCGCACACCGGTCCTTGGCCGTCCTCCGCGAGGTCCTTGACGCGTGAGGCTTCGACGTAGTCGCCCCATTCACGGGCGTCGCCCTCGTTCGCAGTGACGAGATAGGTCTCGCCTCCCGCTGTGTACGACTGGATGGCGTCGGGCATGTAGAGGCCCTTGAGCCCCTGATAGGTGCGCAGCGCGTGCACATCGTCGCGGTCGCTCGGGTCGAGCGCATTCTCGGCGGCGCCGAGATCCTTGGCGCCCAGTGGCAGGATCTCACGAACCGTGGCGCTGGACAGCTGCACGACGGCGACGGCGTTCGCCTCCTGCAGCGACACGTACGCGGTCTTCCCGTCGATCGTGATGTACTCCGGCTCGAGGTTGCGGCTGACGGGGTGGTCGTCGCCGTGCGGCTGTGGGCCGAAGACGCGCACGCCTTCCGGCAGTCGGTCCTCGATGCGGGGGGCCAGCGCCGCCACGAGGGCAGCCAGCGCCTTCTTGGCCTGGGCGTTCAGCAACGGCGAGTTCGCGAACCGCTCGATGAGGCCGACGAGCCCGGTGGCGAGGGAGGGAAGCTTCTTCGCCTCGAACGCGTGGAAGTCGGCGGTGCTCACCGCCTTCTGCTTCGGCGCCGCGACCTTCTTCGGCAGCGTCACGATGCTGATCGAGCCCTCGGGGTCGACGGAGAAGTCATCCGCCGGCTCGCCCTCGTTGGCGATGACCGCGTACTTCCCGTCCGGCGAGACGGTCACCATGTCGGGCAGCGCGCCGACCGTGACGGTTCCGAGGACCGCGGATGCAGCATCCTGCGCCTCCGCGTCGAAGAAGAGCAGATGGCCGGGGTCGGTCTTGACCTCGGCCTCGAACGCGACGATGCCGAGCCCGTCCGCACGCACCGTCACCGAGTTGGCGACGCCGGCGGAGGTGAGCGCGAACTCCTCCGACATGGCCGCGGGATCGCTGTAGTCGAGCACGCTCACCGAGCCGGCCTGGGCGTTCACGACGAACAGACGCTCACCGTGGGCGGCGACGATCTCGGCGGCGCCTTCGTCGAAGGCGCCGGTCTCGAACGTGCCGATCGGCGCGAGCGAGAGCGTCGCGTCGTCGGCGGAGTGCATGATCGGGTCGGTCACGATCGCCGCGCCGGCGGTCGTGACCGGTGCGAGCGCGAGTGTGCTGGTTACGGCGAGGGCCGCAGTGATGGCGACAGCGCGGGAAGCGTGCCGTGAGTGAGTGAGCGAAGGCATCGGAGTCCTCGGGTCGGGTGAGCGCGATCAGCGCCCCTCCGTCCTACTGGGCGGGAGTGGCCGCACGGTGAACAGACGACGAACGCGGCTGCTTCCTGGTCGTCCTAGAAGATAGAAGGACGTCCATGTAAACTGGTCAGTGTGCCGACGAGGGCACGATCGCGTTGATCAGGATGCGCCCACCAGAGGCATTCCGATCGCTGAAGGAGCAACGGTGCCTACGACCATGACGCCCACCGCAGTCCCGAGCACGCTGACCGCCGAGGAGCGTGAGGCGATCCTCGAGGCCGTCCGCGAGTTCGCCGAGACGCAGCTCGCGCCGCACGCGCTCGAGTGGGATGCCGCTTCTCACTTCCCCCGCGAGACGATCCACCGCGCCGGCGAGCTCGGTCTGGGCGGCGTGTACGTCCGCGAGGACGTCGGGGGAGCGGCCCTGTCGCGCTCGGACGCCGCCCTCATCTTCGAGGAGCTCGCCAAGGGCGACCCCGCGATCGCCGCCTACATCTCGATCCACAACATGGTCGCCTGGATGATCGACAGCTACGGCACCGATGCTCAGCGGCAGGAATGGGTCACCCGACTGGCCGCGATGGAGGGCTTCGGCAGCTACTGCCTCACCGAGCCGGGGGCGGGGTCGGATGCCGCGGCCATCACCACGAGCGCCATCCGGTCTGCTGACGAGCATGGTGGCGACGAGTTCGTGCTGACGGGAGTCAAGCAGTTCATCTCGGGTGCGGGCGAGGCATCCGTCTACATCGTCATGGCTCGCACCGGAGAACCGGGGGCCCGTGGGATCACCGCGTTCCTCGTTCCGGACGGGACGCCGGGACTGTCCTTCGGCCCGCTCGAGCACAAGATGGGCTGGAACGCGCAGCCCACCCGTCAGGTGATCCTCGACGAGGTGCGCGTGCCCGCATCCAGCATTCTGGGTGCCGAGGGCGAGGGCTTCAAGATCGCGATGTCGGCGCTCGACGGCGGGCGGCTGAACATCGCGGCGTGCTCCCTGGGCGGCGCGCAGTGGGCGCTGGACCGCGCCGTCCGCTACGTGCACGAGAGGTTCACGTTCGGCGAGCCGCTGGCCGAGAGGCAGAGCGTCGTCTTCACGCTCGCCGACATGGCGACCGAGCTGCGTGCCGCGCGCGCGCTCGTCAGGGATGCCGCCGCCGCCCTCGACGCCAAGAAGGCCGGGGCCGATGTGCCCGACGCCGCCATGCAGTGCGCGATGGCCAAGCGCTTCGCGACCGATGCCGGGTTCCGGGTCGCGAACGAGGCGCTGCAGCTGCACGGCGGATACGGGTACCTTCACGACTACGGGATCGAGAAGGTGGTGCGCGATCTGCGCGTCCATCAGATCCTGGAGGGCACCAACGAGATCATGCGCGTCATCATCGGCCGGCAGCTGCTGGCCGGCTGACGCGACGGCTCACACGAGGGACGACGGACAAGGACGTTCGCAGATGAGGATCGCATTCCTGGGCCTGGGACACATGGGCCTGCCGATGGCGAAGAATCTGGCCGCAGCCGGGCACCAGGTGACGGGGTACGACGTGTTCCCCGCCGCGGTCGACGCGGGGCGGGAGGCGGGCCTCGCGACGGCGGAGTCGGGCACGGCAGCCGTGCGGCCCGCGGGCGCATCGGGCGGCGCCCAGGTCGTCATCACGATGTTCCAGACCGGGCGGCAGGTGCTCGACGCCTATCGCGGTGCCGACGCGGGCGAAGGACTGCTCGCGGTCGCCGAGCCGGGCACGCTGTTCATCGACTGCTCGACGATCTCGGTCGACGACGCCCGTGAGGCGCACGCGCTCGCCGAGGCGGCGGGGCATCGCTCGCTGGACGCCCCGGTCTCGGGCGGTGTGGTCGGCGCCGAGAACGCGACGCTGGCGTTCATGGTGGGCGGGTCGGAAGAGGACTTCGCGGCCGCGCGGCCGTTCCTCGAGGCCATGGGCCGGCGGGTCGTGCACTGCGGCGGCGCCGGACTCGGCCAGGCCGCGAAGGTCTGCAACAACATGATCCTCGCCGTGTCGCAGATCGCGGTCGCTGAGGCGTTCGTGCTGGGGGAGAGGCTCGGGCTGTCGCATCAGGCGCTGTTCGACGTCGCCTCGAACGCGTCGGGGCAGTGCTGGGCGCTCACGACGAACTGTCCCGTGCCCGGCCCGGTGCCCACGAGTCCCGCCAACCGCGACTATCAGCCCGGCTTCGCCGGAGCACTGATGAGCAAAGACCTGGGGCTGGCCGAGCACGCCGTCACCGCCACGGGCGTCGACGCCCGGATGGGCATGCTCGCGCGGGAGCTCTACGCCCGCTACGCCGACGGTCCTGGCGCCGGACAGGACTTCTCGGGCATCATCAACACGATCCGCGACCAGAGCGCGCGGGCCGGAGAGGGCGACCGATGACCGAGTACGAGACGATCCTCGTCGAGACTCGCGGGCGGGTGGGCTGGATCACCCTCAACCGTCCCGAAGCGCTCAACGCGCTCAACACCCAGGTCATGCACGAGGTCGTGGTCGCGGCATCCGCTTTCGACGCCGATGACCGGATCGGCGCGATCGTGCTGACCGGCTCCGAGCGGGCGTTCGCGGCCGGCGCCGACATCAAGGAGATGGCCGACAAGTCCGGTCTCGACATGCTGATGGGCGACCACTTCGGAGGCTGGGCACGGTTCGCCGAGATCCGGACGCCCGTCATCGCCGCCGTCGCCGGGTATGCACTGGGCGGCGGGTGCGAGCTGGCGATGATGTGCGACATCATCCTCGCCGCTGACACCGCGACCTTCGGCCAGCCCGAGATCAACCTCGGCGTCATCCCGGGCATGGGCGGTTCGCAGCGCCTCATCCGCGCGGTCGGGTACTACAAGGCCGCCGACCTCATCCTCACCGGACGGACGATGGATGCCGCGGAAGCCGAGCGCTCCGGCCTCGTCTCGCGCGTCGTACCGGCCGCCGAGCTGCTCGACGAGGCGCACAAGACCGCCGAGGCGATCGCGGCCAAGTCGCTGCCATCCCTGTACGCCGCCAAGGCGACGCTCGATGCGGCGATGGAGACGTCGCTGTCGGAGGGCCTGCGCCTGGAGCGCCACGTGTTCGCGTCGCTCTTCGACACCGCCGACCAGAAGGAGGGCATGGCCGCCTTCCGTGAGAAGCGGGCCCCGCGATTCGAGAACCGCTGAAGGTGTCAGAGGGGATCGGGCTGGGGCTTCGGGTCGGTGAAGTCCCCGGCGTCCTTGCGCAGGCGCGCGATGATGCGAACGAGCTCCGTCGTGTCGTCCTCGGCGAGGCCCGGCTGCTCGAAGACCTCGGCGTTCAGCGCGCGCGTCGCATCCTCGACGAGGGTTCTGCCCGCATCGGTCAGCACGAGCATCGCGGCGCGTCCGTCGGCAGGGTGCGGTTCGCGAGAGACGAGCCCGTCGCGGGCCAGGCGGTCGACGGTGTTCGTGACGCTGGTCGGATGCACCTGCAGTCGTGCGATGGCGCTGGCCATCGGCATCCGTCCCTCGCGGGTGAAGCCCAGCAGCCGCAGCATCTCGTACCGCGCGAAGGAGAGTCCGAAGGGCTTGAGCGACGCGTCGATCCGCGCGAAGAGCAGCTGCTGCGCGCGGATGATCGAGGTGACGGCGGTCATGCCGGCGGCCGCGGACTCCCAGCCGTGCTCGATCCACTGGCGCTTGGCCTCGGCGATCGGATCGACCGGAAGACGCCTGGTTGCTGCCACCGTGAACCTCCTGCGACCACCGTACCGGCAGGCCGTTGCGGAGGGCGCCAATGTATACACACGGCCGCCCGGCGGCCGCCGCCGCGGACTGTTTCGGCCGATTCGGTACACAGCGGGCCGCGCTCTAGACTCGTGCGCAGCGTGAGGAGATCGTCATGAAGATCGTCGTCCTGGTCAAGGAAGTCCCGGATACGTACGGGGATCGCAAGCTGTCGCTCGAGACGGGTCTTGCCGATCGCGCGGCGAGCGAGACGGTCCTCGACGAGATCGGTGAGCGCGCGCTGGAAGTGGCGCTGTCGCACGCCGACAAGACGCCCGGGACCGAGGTCGTGGTGCTGTCGATGACGCCGGCATCGGCGTCGGCGACGGTGCGCAAGGGTCTGGCGATGGGCGCCGGCTCGGCGGTGCAGGTCGTCGACGACGCGCTGCTCGGTGCCGACATGGGGCTGACCGCCGAGGTGCTGGCCGCCGCGCTGCAGCGTGTCGGGTTCGATCTGGTGATAGCCGGCAATCAGTCCACGGACGGATCGGGCGGCGTCGTGCCGGTGATGGTGGCCGAGCTGCTGGACGTGCCGTCTGCGACCTTCCTCAACTCGGTCGAGATCGGCGAGACGTCGGTGTCGGGCGTACGCGCGTCGGACGGCGCGACGGCGCAGGTGTCGGCCGAGCTGCCGGCGGTGATCTCGATCACCGAAGCGCTGCCCGATGCCCGGTTCCCCAACTTCAAGGGCATCATGGCGGCGAAGAAGAAGCCGTTCGAGACGGTGTCGCTCGAGGACCTCGGCATCGACGCCCACGACCCGAACGCTTCGCGCTCGATCGTGATCAGCCTGAGCGAGAAGCCGGCGCGCGCCGCGGGCGTGAAGATCGTCGACGAGGGCGACGCCGGCGAGAAGCTCGCCGAGTTCCTCATCCAGAACCGGCTCGTGTGAGGCAGGACCATGACTTTCGCTGAAGATCCGATCCTCGTCCTGCTCGACACCGCCCCCTCGGGCGGCCTGGCGAAGTCCGCCGCCGAGGTGCTGGGCGCCGCGGCCCAGGTGGGCACGCCGGTCGCGCTGGTGATCGGCGACGCCGCATTGGCGACGGATGCCGCGGCCCTCGGCGCGGCGTCGGTGCTGGTCGCCGCTCCCGGTGAGGGCCTCACGGTTCCGGTCGTGGATGCGCTGGCCGCGGCGGCCGATCTCGTCCGGCCGGACGCGATCCTGGCCTCCCACTCGATCGAGGGTCGCGAAGCGGCGGGCCGCTACGCCGCGCGCTCGCGCTCGGGCATCGCCGTCGACGTCGTGGGCGTCTCGCGCGACGCCGAGGGCGTTGTGGCGCACCACTCGGTGTACGGCGGGGCCTACAACGTCGACTCCGCCGTGACGTGGGGGGCGCCGGTGATCACCGTCCGTCAGGGCGCTGTCGAGGCGAGGGCCGAAGCGGTCGCCTCGCCCGAGGTCGAGACGCTCGAGGTGCGCGCGTCGGGACGCAAGGCCGCCACTGTGTCGTCGGTCGATGCGGCCGTCGTGGCGTCGTCGCGGCCGGAGCTGCGTGGTGCGGTGAAGGTCGTCTCGGGCGGCCGTGGTCTCGGCTCGGGCGAGAAGTTCGCGCTCGTGGAGCAGCTGGCCGACGCCCTCGGCGCGGCGGTGGGCGCATCGCGCGCCGCGGTCGACGCCGGCTACGTGCCGCAGACCTACCAGGTCGGTCAGACCGGTGTCTCCGTCTCGCCCCAGCTGTATGTCGCGCTCGGCATCTCGGGGGCGATCCAGCACAAGGCCGGCATGCAGACCGCCAAGACGATCGTCGCCATCAACAAGGACGGCGACGCCCCGATCTTCGAGATCGCGGACTTCGGCGTCGTGGGCGACCTGTTCACCGTGGTGCCGCAGCTTATCGCAGCCCTCGAAGCGAAGAAGGCATAGGGCCGCAGTGGCGACGTTCCCCTCCTCCGTGCGCCGCGGCTTGCCCCGCGTCGCGGGTGGCGAACCGTGGCCCCCCGCCGGCGCCACTCCCGCCGCCGAGGCCCCGGTCGCTGAGCCCGCGGTCGCCGAGCTCACGGTCGCTGAGCCTGTCGAAGCGTCGCCTGCATCCCCGGTCGCTGAGCCTGTCGAAGCGTCGCCCGCTTCCTCGGTCGCTGAGCCTGTCGAAGCGTCGCCTGCATCCCCGGTCGCTGAGCCTGTCGAAGCGTCGCCCGCTTCCTCGGTCGCTGAGCCTGTCGAAGCGTCGCCTGCATCCCCGGTCGCTGAGCCTGTCGAAGCGTCGCCCGCTTCCTCGGTCGCTGAGCCTGTCGAAGCG
>NZ_CAJF01000025.1 GCF_000304335.1 Microbacterium yannicii PS01
ACGCTCAGCGCGGTCCGCTTCGGCGGAGGAGGCGTCGGCGACGGCATCGCGGCGGGCGGCCTCGGCCTCGGCAAGTCCCTCGTTGGCACGGCCGACCACGTCATCGACGTCGCGGGGCTCGTCGACCGGCTCGCCGTAGGACGACTTGGGGTCACTCATCGCAGGCACTCCTCACGCGGGGGCAGGTTCCCGCAGTGCGAGAGTAGTGCCCGCTCGGGCAGGCGCGACGGAGGCGTGCCGTGACAATGGCGGCTGCGTGTCACGACGGCTCCCGACGCGCACGTGCACGCAGTCTCACCAGACGTTGTCGTCGAGGCGGCTGCCGTAGTCCTCGGGGTGCCAGCTGTTCTCGGCGCTGGCGAGCCACAGGCCGTCGCGGAGCGTGTGCTCCTCGCGCACGCCTCCCTGAGTGCGGGTGCACGCCAGCGCGTCGTCGTCGGTCGCGCACGAGAAGCCCTGGCCTGCGAACGCGGCCTCCGCGATCGCCGCCGCATCCTCGCCCACGCGCGAGAGCGTCGTCGAGATCGAGCCCGATGCGAATCGCCAGTGGCACGAGACCAGCACCTCGGGCGACACGGCGTCGGCGAACGACGCCGCCTGCGTGGCCGGGGGGTCCGCCGCCTGATTCAGCAGCGAGCCGGCGCGCCACGTCAGCTCGTTCCAGAGGTCGTCCGGGTACAGCGTCCGGCAGTCGACCGCATCGCCCTCGATGGCCTGCTGCGCCGGGGTCTGCTGCGGAGCCGCCGACGGCTGCGGCGTCGTGGCCCGGCGCAGGGTGTCACCCATCCACGCGACGGTGACCGGCAGCATCGGGATCGACAGCCACACCAGTCCGCCGACGATCGCGGCGCAGATCAGTCCGACGGGCACGGCGAACCACGAGTTGCGACCCCCCACTCGTGCCATGGCCCCCGACCTCCCCTTCCACGGTACGGCGGGGAGGGCCGGATGCCCCGGCACGGCGCGCAGTCGCGGGCCGGGCGGCCGGGCGCCGCACAGGATACTCCCTCGCATCCGCGGAAATCGACCCCCTCCTTGGTGCGGCCGATCTGACGGACGGTAGACGCCCACGGCGGAACGTCCGAGCGGCCGAGACCCGGTGCCACGTCCGACCGTGAGAGTGGAGGAGCAGCATGTCTACATACGAGGATGCCTCGCGCAGCGGTACCCCCACCGGCAGCGAAGGCGTGAAGGAACGCGCCGTCGAGGGCGTCGCCGAGGCCGAGGCCGGCGCGAAGCATGTCGCCGGCGTCGCCGGGGATGAAGCCGGCCACGTGGCGCAGGAGGCCAAGGACGCCGCACGCGGGTTCTTCGCCGAGACCCGCACCCAGCTCAGCGACCAGGCCTCGTCGCAGCAGCGCCGAGCGGCGGGCGCACTGCGGTCGGCCGGTGACGAGCTGACCGAGATGGCGCAGGGATCGCAGAGCGGCGGCGCCGCGGCTGGACTGGTGCGCGGCCTCGGCCAGCAGACGCAGAACGTGGCGTCCTGGCTCGATCAGCGCGAGCCGGCCGACCTGGTGCAGGAGGTTCGCGGTTTCGCTCGCCGCCACACCGGTGCGTTCGTCGTCGCCGCCATCGGCATCGGGCTCGTCGCCGGACGGCTGACACGAGCACTCATGGCGGACTCCAACGGCGGCGGGTCGGGCGGCACGAGCCGCGGCGCAGGAGGGCGGACTCCGGCATCCCTCTCCAATCCCCGCGGTCAGGGTGCGACGTACCCCACCGACGTGACCGGTGCGACCACGGGCGGCCTCGCCGGAGGAGCGGCCGGTGGGATGGCCGGCGGCGGCGTCGCAGGCGGCGGCGTGGCCGGCGGAGCTGCCGGAGTCGGCACGCCGATCGGGGACTCCCTGGGCGGCACGACCGGCTACGGCACGGGCGCGACGGACGCGGACCTGTCGTCGGCAGGCTCGTCCCTGAGCGACCCGGGAACCGACGAGTGGTCGGCGACCGGTGAGGAGCGACCATGACCGACATGCCCACGCCGTCGCAGGACAAGGCGGCGGCGACGTCGCTCGGCGAACTGGTCGGCGAGGTCTCGCGCGATCTGTCCGTCCTGATGCGGAAGGAGCTGGAGCTGGCCAAGGCCGAGCTCACCGACTCCGCGAAGAAGGCGGGCGTCGGCGCAGGCCTCATGGGCGGCGCTGCCTACGCCGGGATGATGGCGATCCTGTTCCTGTCGATCGCGCTCTGGTGGGCCCTGGGCCTGCTGGTCGGGGGCGGCTGGTCCGGCGTCATCGTGGCCGTCCTCTGGGCGATCATCGCCGGCATCCTGTTCGCCGTCGGCCGCTCGCGGATGCGCGAGGTGCAGGGCGCGCCCAAGACGGTCGAAACCGTGAAAGAGATTCCCGAAGCGCTCAAGAGGAACGAGGAGAACCGATCATGAGCAACCCCGACCAGATTCGTGCCGACATCGAGATGACCCGCGATGAGCTCGGCAGAGACGTCGACGCGCTCGCCGACAAGGTGACGCCCGGCAAGATCGTGGAGCGTCAGAAGACCCGCCTGCGGCAGCGCTTCGACGGCGTCAAGGAGCGCGTCATGGGCAGCGCCGACCACCTCGGGAGCGCAACGTCGAACGCGGGGCACTCGGCCGCGGACGTCATGTCGTCCGCGGGTGACGCGGTGAAGGAGCTGCCGCACCGGGCGAAGGAGACGACGCAGGGTGCGCCCCTCGCCGTCGGGCTCGTCGCGGCTGGGCTCGGCTTCCTCGTCGCCAGCCTCATCCCCCCGACGGATGCCGAGCGGCGACTCGCCTCGTCGGTGCGGGAGCAGGCGCAGCCGATCGTCGACAAGGCCACCGAAGCCGTCAAGGATGTGGCGGGCAACCTCAAGGAGCCCGCGCAGGATGCGGTGAACCAGGTGAAGGATGCCGCCACCGAATCCGCACAGACGGTCAAGGACGAGGCCCGGCACACCGCCGAGCGCGTGAAGGACAACGTCGGCGGCGGCTCGTCGGGCTCGACCGGCGGATCCGGATCGACGGGCACGTCCGGGTCGACGGGCACCTCCGGCTCGTACGGCGGCGGGATCGACGACCGGCCCTGACGATCGACCCCAGGAACGACGAACGGCCCCGGCATGATGCCGGGGCCGTTCGTTCACCGCCTTAGTTGTAGTCGGTGGTGAAGCCGTCCGTGGAGAAGCTGTCGAAGTCGACGTAGCTCAGGTCGGCGTCGCTGTAGGCGCCGTCCGAGGCGAAGATGCGGTTGGGGTACCGCTCGCTCTTGGCCTCTTCCGTCGCCTCGACCGCGACGTTGCGATACTTCGCAAGTCCGGTTCCGGCGGGGATGAGCTTTCCGATGATGACGTTCTCCTTGAGGCCGACGAGCGGATCGCTCTTGCCCTCCATCGCCGCCTGGGTGAGGACGCGCGTCGTCTCCTGGAACGACGCGGCCGACAGCCACGACTCCGTCGCGAGCGACGCCTTAGTGATACCCATCAGCTCCGGACGACCCGACGCAGGGCGCTTGCCCCCGGCGACGGCCTCGCGGTTCATGTTCTGGTAGCGCTTGAAGTCCACCAGCTCACCCGGCAGCAGCGTGGTCTCGCCGTGGTCGACCACGGTGACCTTGCGCAGCATCTGACGGACGATGACCTCGATGTGCTTGTCGTGGATCGGCACACCCTGCGAGCGGTACACGCCCTGGACGCCGTTCACGAGGTACTTCTGCACCTCGCGGGCACCCTGCACGCGCATGACCTCCTTGGGGTCGAGCGTTCCGACCTGCAGCGGCTGGCCGACCGTGACGTGCTGGCCGTCCTCGACCAGCAGCGTCGCGCGCTTGAGCACCGGGTACACGTGGGGCTCGTCGCCGCTGTCGGGCGTGAGGATGACCTTCTTGGCCTTGTCGGTCTCGTCGATCGTGATGCGGCCATCGGCCTCGGCGATCGGCGACGCGCCCTTGGGGGTGCGGGCCTCGAACAGCTCCTGCACGCGGGGCAGACCCTGCGTGATGTCATCCGCCGACGCCGAACCACCGGTGTGGAAGGTGCGCATCGTCAGCTGCGTGCCGGGCTCACCGATCGACTGCGCCGCGATGATGCCGACGGCCTCGCCGATGTCGACGATCTTGCCGGTCGCCAGCGAACGGCCGTAGCACTTCGCGCAGACGCCGACCGCCGAGTCGCACGTGAGCACCGAGCGGACCTTGATCGACTCGACACCCGCCTCGACCAGCTTGTCGATGAGCACGTCGCCCACGTCGTCGCCGGCTGCGGCGAGCACGTCGCCGGCTGCACCGGTGACGTCGGCCGCGAGCGTGCGGGCGAACACGGAGTTCTCGACGTTCGCGTCGCGGACCAGCTCGCCGTCCGAACCCGGAGCGGCGATGGTGAACTCGAGACCCTTGGTCGTCCCGCAGTCCTCCTCGCGGATGATGACATCCTGCGAGACGTCCACGAGTCGACGCGTGAGGTAGCCCGAGTCGGCCGTACGGAGAGCCGTGTCGGCGAGACCCTTACGGGCACCGTGCGTCGCGATGAAGTACTCCGCCACCGACAGACCCTCGCGGTACGAGGAGATGATCGGACGCGGGATGATCTCACCCTTGGGGTTGTTCACCAGGCCGCGCATACCCGCGATGTTGCGGATCTGCAGCCAGTTACCACGAGCACCCGACGACACCATGCGGTTGATGGTGTTGTCCTCGGGGAAGTTGTCGCGCATGGCCTTCTGGACCTCGTCGGTCGCCTCGGTCCAGATCTTGATGAGCTCCTGACGACGCTCCGCGTCGGTGGTGAGGCCCTTCTCGAACTGGTCCTGCGCCTTGGCCGCCCGCTTCTCGTAGCCCGCGACGATCTCGCCCTTGTTGGGGGGCGTGAGGATGTCGCTGAGCGCCACCGTGACACCCGAACGGGTGGCCCAGTAGAAGCCGGCGTCCTTGATGCGGTCGAGGGATGCTGCGACCTCCACCTTCGGGTACTCCTCGGCCAGCTTGTTCACGATCTGCGACAGCTTGCCCTTGTCTGCCTGCTCGCGCACGAACGGGTAGCCCTTGGGGAGCGTGTCGTTGAAGATCGCCTGACCGAGCGACGCGTCCACGAGACCGTGGCGGTCGTAGCCCTCGGGCGCTTCGCCCTCGAGGAACGTCAGGCCGGGGACGCGGATGCGGACCTTGGCCTGCAGGTCGAGGGTGCCCTCGTCCTTCGCGAGGATCGCCTCGCTGACCGAGCCGAACACACGACCCTCACCGGCTGCGCCGTCCTTGACCGTGGTCAGGTGGTGCAGGCCGATGATCATGTCCTGCGAGGGCAGCGTCACCGGGCGGCCGTCCGACGGCTTCAGGATGTTGTTCGAGGCGAGCATCAGGATGCGGGCCTCGGCCTGGGCCTCGACCGACAGCGGCAGGTGCACGGCCATCTGGTCACCGTCGAAGTCCGCGTTGAAGGCGGCGCAGACGAGCGGGTGGAGCTGGATGGCCTTGCCCTCGACGAGCTGCGGCTCGAACGCCTGGATGCCCAGGCGGTGGAGCGTGGGCGCGCGGTTGAGCAGCACGGGGCGCTCGCGGATGATCTCCTCGAGCACGTCCCACACCTCGGGACGCGTGCGCTCGACGGCGCGCTTGGCGGCCTTGATGTTCTGCGAGTGACCGAGGTCGATCAGGCGCTTGATCACGAACGGCTTGAACAGCTCGAGGGCCATCTGCTTGGGCAGACCGCACTGGTGGAGCTTGAGCTGCGGGCCGACGATGATGACCGAACGGCCCGAGTAGTCCACGCGCTTGCCGAGCAGGTTCTGACGGAACCGGCCCTGCTTGCCCTTGAGCATGTCGCTCAGCGACTTCAGCGCGCGGTTGCCGGTGCCCGTGACGGGACGGCCGCGGCGACCGTTGTCGAACAGCGCGTCGACGGCCTCCTGCAGCATCCGCTTCTCGTTGTTCACGATGATCTCGGGAGCGCCGAGGTCGATGAGGCGACGGAGACGGTTGTTGCGGTTGATCACGCGACGGTACAGGTCGTTGAGGTCGGAGGTCGCGAAGCGGCCACCGTCCAGCTGCACCATCGGACGCAGCTCCGGCGGGATCACCGGGACGACGTCGAGGACCATCGAGGCCGGGCTCATGCCGGTCTGCAGGAACGAGTTGACGACCTTCAGGCGCTTGATCGCACGGATCTTGCGCTGACCCTTGCCCTCGGAGATCTGCAGGTGGAGGCTGTCGGCCTCTTCCTGCAGGTCGAAGGCCTCGAGGCGGCGCTTGATCGACTCGGCGCCCATGTGGGCCTCGAAGTACTGACCGAAGCGGTCCTGCAGCTCGTGGAAGATCTCGTCTTCGCCCTTGAGCTGGCCGACCTCGAGGGTGCGGAAGTCCTCCCACACCTTCTCGAGACGGATGATCTGGTCGTCCGCGCTCTTGCGGATCTGGGCCATCTCCTTCTCGGCGGCGTCCCGGACCTTCTTCTTCTGGTCGGCCTTGGCGCCTTCCTCCTCGAGCGCGGCGAGCTCCTCCTCCAGCTTCTGGAGGCGGGTGGCGACGCGCGCGTCGCGACGGTCGGCGAGCGTCTTCAGCTCGAGACGGATGTTGTTCTCCTGCGTCGCGAGGTCGCGGTGGCGCGCGTCCTCATCGACCGAGATCACCATGTAGGCGGCGAAGTAGATGACCTTCTCGAGGTCCTTCGGCGCCATGTCCAGCAGGTACCCGAGGCGCGACGGGACGCCCTTGAAGTACCAGATGTGGGTGACGGGCGCGGCGAGCTCGATGTGGCCCATGCGCTCACGACGGACGGAGGACTTGGTGACCTCCACGCCGCAGCGCTCGCACACGATGCCCTTGAAGCGGACGCGCTTGTACTTGCCGCACGCACACTCCCAGTCACGCGAAGGCCCGAAGATCTGCTCTCCGAAGAGACCGTCCTTCTCGGGCTTGAGCGTGCGGTAGTTGATCGTCTCGGGCTTCTTGACCTCGCCGTAGGACCAACGACGGATGTCGTCGGCGGTGGCCAGACCGATGCGAAGCTGATCGAAAGTGGTTGATTCGAGCACTGGTTCTCCTGTGTCGGAATTCTGAATCGGACCGGCGGCGCTTAGATCTCGTCGATCGACGAGGACTCGAAGCGGCTGGAGATGTTGATGCCGAGCTCTTCGGCGGCACGGAAGGCCTCGTCGTCGGTGTCGCGGAGGTTGACCGTCGAGCCGTCGGCCGAGAGGACCTCGACGTTCAGGCAGAGCGACTGCATCTCCTTCATGAGCACCTTGAACGACTCGGGGATGCCGGGTTCCTGAATGTTCTCGCCCTTGACGATCGCCTCGTACACCTTGACGCGGCCGAGGATGTCGTCGGACTTGATCGTGAGGAGCTCCTGGAGCGCGTATGCGGCGCCGTAGGCCTCGAGGGCCCACACCTCCATCTCACCGAAGCGCTGACCGCCGAACTGCGCCTTACCACCGAGCGGCTGCTGGGTGATCATCGAGTACGGACCCGTCGAGCGCGCGTGGATCTTGTCGTCCACGAGGTGGTGCAGCTTCAGGATGTACATGTAGCCGACCGAGATGGGAGCCGGGAACGGCTCGCCCGAGCGACCGTCGAACAGGAGCGTCTTGCCCGTCGAGTCGATGAGGCGGTCGCCGTCGCGCGTGGGGAGCGTCGAGTCGAGCAGACCCGCGATCTCCTCCTCGAACGCGCCGTCGAACACCGGCGTGGCGACCTTGGTGCCGGGGGCGGCCTCGCGGGCCTCCTCGGGCAGGCGCACGGCCCACTCCGGGGTGCCCTCGACCTGCCAGCCCTGCTTCGCGATCCACCCGAGATGGGTCTCGAGCACCTGGCCGAAGTTCATTCGACCGGGGATGCCGAGCGGGTTGAGGATCACGTCGACCGGAGTGCCGTCGGCGAGGAACGGCATGTCCTCGATCGGAAGGATCTTCGCGATGACGCCCTTGTTTCCATGACGACCGGCGAGCTTGTCGCCCTCGGTGATCTTGCGCTTCTGGGCGATGTAGACCACGACGCGACGGTTGACGCCCGAGCCGAGCTCGTCGTCGCCGTCCTCGGCGTTGAACTCCTTGACCGCGATGATCGTGCCCTGCTCACCGTGGGGCACCTTCAGCGACGTGTCGCGGACCTCGCGGCTCTTCTCGTTGAAGATCGCGCGGAGCAGGCGCTCCTCGGCCGAGAGCTCGGTCTCGCCCTTGGGCGTGACCTTGCCGACGAGGATGTCGCCGGGACGCACCTCGGCGCCGATGCGGATGATGCCGCGCTCGTCGAGGTCCTTCAGCAGGTCGGGGCTCACGTTCGGCAGGTCGCGCGTGATCTCCTCCTTGCCGAGCTTCGTGTCGCGGGCGTCCACCTCGTACTCCTCGATGTGGATCGAGGAGAGGGTGTCGTCCTTCACGAGGTCCTGGCTGAGGATGATCGCGTCCTCGAAGTTGTGGCCCTCCCACGTCATGAACGCGACGAGGAGGTTCTTGCCGAGCGCGAGCTCGCCGTTCTCCGTCGCCGGTCCGTCGGCGATGACCTCGCCCTTCTCGACACGGTCGCCCGCCGAGACGATGACGCGCTGGTTGTAGCTCGTGCCCTGGTTGGAGCGGTCGAACTTGCGCAGGAAGTAGTCCTGCGTGCCGCCCTCGTCCAGCTGCACGGTCACGACGTCGGCCGAGACCTCGACGACGACGCCGGCCTTCTCGGCGGTGACGACGTCACCGGCGTCGATCGCGGCGTAGCCCTCCATGCCGGTGCCGACCACGGGCGACTCCGAGCGGAGCAGCGGCACGGCCTGGCGCTGCATGTTCGCACCCATGAGGGCGCGGTTCGCGTCGTCGTGCTCGAGGAACGGGATCAGCGAGGTCGCGACCGACACCATCTGGCGCGGCGAGACGTCCATGTAGCCGATCTCCTCGGCGTGGAAGAGGTCGACCTCGCCACCCTGGCCGCGGCGGGCCAGGACGCGGTCCTGTGCGAACGCACCGTCGGCCTTCAGCTCGACACCGGCCTGCGCGACGATGTAGTCGCTCTCCTCGGAGGCGGTCAGGTAGTCGATCTGGTCGGTGACCTTGCCCTCGACCACGCGGCGGTACGGCGTCTCGATGAAGCCGAACGCGTTGATGCGCGCGAACGAGGCGAGCGAGCCGATCAGGCCGATGTTCGGGCCTTCCGGGGTCTCGATCGGGCACATGCGGCCGTAGTGCGACGGGTGGACGTCGCGGACCTCGACGCCGGCGCGCTCACGCGACAGACCGCCGGGGCCCAGGGCCGACAGGCGGCGCTTGTGGGTCAGACCCGCGAGCGGGTTGTTCTGGTCCATGAACTGCGACAGCTGCGACGTGCCGAAGAACTCCTTGATCGCGGCCACCACGGGGCGGACGTTGATCAGGGTCTGCGGCGTGATCGCCTCGATGTCCTGCGTGGTCATGCGCTCGCGGACGACGCGCTCCATGCGCGACAGACCGGTGCGGACCTGGTTCTGGATGAGCTCGCCGACGGCGCGGATGCGACGGTTGCCGAAGTTGTCGATGTCGTCGATGTCGAGACGGATCTCGACCGTCTTGCCGCCGCGCACGCCGTCGAAGTTGACGTCGCCGCGGTGCAGGCGCACGAGGTACTTGATCGTCGCGACGATGTCGTCGACGGTGAGCACCGAGTCCGACAGCGGCTTGTCGAGGCCGAGCTTGTGGTTGATCTTGTAACGACCCACCTTCGCCAGGTCGTAGCGCTTCGGGTTGAAGTAGAAGTTGTCCAGCAGCGCGCGGGCGGCCTCGGCGGCGACCTGCTCGCCCGGACGGAGCTTGCGGTAGATGTCGCGGAGGGCGTCCTCCTTGGAGAGGATCGTGTCCTTCGACAGCGTCTCTTCGATCGAGTCGAAGCCGGCGAACTCGGCCAGGATCTCTTCCGAGGTGAGGCCGAGGGCCTTGAGGAAGACGGTCACGGACTGCTTGCGCTTGCGGTCGATGCGCACGCCGACCTGGTCGCGCTTGTCGATCTCGAACTCGAGCCACGCACCGCGGCTGGGGATGACGCGCGCCGACACGATGTCCTTGTCGGAGGTCTTGTCGGGCGTCTTGTCGAAGTACACGCCGGGCGAGCGGACCAGCTGCGAGACGACGACGCGCTCGGTGCCGTTGATGATGAACGTGCCCTTGCCGGTCTGGAGCGGGAAGTCGCCCATGAAGACCGTCTGCGTCTTGATCTCACCGGTCTGGTGGTTCATGAACTCGGCCTCGACGTAGAGCGGGGCGGCGTACGTCTTGCCGCGCTCCTTGCACTCCTCGATGGAGTACTTCTCGGGCTCGAGATAGGGGTTCGTGAACGAGAGCTGCATCGTCTCGCTCAGGTCCTCGATCGGCGAGATCTCCTCGAAGATCTCCTCGAGGCCGCTGACCTCGGGCACGTCGGTGCGTCCGGCGGCCTTCGCCTCCGCGACGCGGGCCTTCCATGCCTCGTTGCCGACGAGCCAGTCGAAGGACTCGGTCTGCAGCGCGAGAAGGTCGGGGACCGTCAGCGTGTCAGAGATCTTGGCGAAGGAAAGACGGGATGCTCCGCGTCCGCTCTTCAGGGTGGTGGTGGGGTTGGATGCGTTGCGCGCAGCAGCCAAGGGGATTACCTCCGTGGGCCCGGTGGGGCTCGTTTCCTTGTCGTCAGGGTGGAGTGCTCATTCGTCCCCGAAGCCCGCGCACCACGCCTTGCATCACGATCGTCCGTGGAGACAAGGGGGCGCAGGCACAGCCGACCACCATATGAGGGCAGGGGGAATCCAAGAGCGCAAGGACCTACTATACGCGCGATGACGCGCCGTGTCTACTTGGATTCTTGAAAAGTTCCGGATGCTGCGGTATAAGCCTGCCCGAAACCCCCGAAAAGCCCGCACAGGGGGCAGAAACCCGTGGCGAGACGGTCTCACAGGGTCCATGATGTGCACATGACTGGGGTAGGGCACCCCGCGATCCGCACGCCTGACCAGCGGATCCGGGTGTTCGTGAGTTCGACGCTGCGCGAGCTCGCGGACGAGCGCGCGGCGGTGAGGAGTGCGATCGAGCGCCTCCGCCTGGCACCGGTGATGTTCGAGCTCGGGGCACGTCCGCACCCGCCGCGGGACCTGTACCGGTCCTACCTCGCTCAGAGCGATGTCTTCATCGGGATATACGGGGCGAGCTACGGCTGGGTCGCGCCCGACGAGGAGATCTCGGGCCTCGAGGATGAGTACCTGCTGGCGCACCGCGAGATGCCGCGCCTGCTCTACCTGAAGGCGGGAGTCCAGCGCGAGCCGCGACTGGAGGCGCTCATCGCACGCATCCAGGAGGACGACACCGCGTCCTACAAGCCCTACGAGACCGCGGACGAGCTTCAGGAGCTGGTGCTGGCCGATCTGGCGACACTGCTGGCAGAGCGATTCGACGCCGCGCGGAGTCCGGCGACGACGGCGGACGAGCGCTCCGCGCCGTCCGCGCCGGCTCCCGGGATTCCGGTGCCGTTCACTCCCCTCGTAGGCCGCGACGAGGCGATCGCCGTCGTACGGAGGATGCTCTCCGATCCGGAGACGCGACTGGTGACGCTGCTCGGACCCGGCGGGATCGGCAAAAGTCGCCTCGCGATCGCCGTCGCTCAGCATGTCGGCGATCTGTTCCCCGACGGCACGGTCTTCGTGCCGCTCGAGAACGTTCTCGAACCCGAGCTGCTGCTCCCCACCGTCGGTTACGCCCTGGGGGTGCGGGATGCCGGCGACATGCCGCTCGAGGAGCGCTTGCGCATCGCGCTCGCCGGGCGGCGGATGCTCATCGTCCTTGACAACTTCGAGCAGCTGGTCGGAGCCGCGGCGCTCGTGGTGCAGCTCTACGGGATCGCACCGGACGCGTCCTTCCTCGTCACAAGCAGAGCCCTGCTGCGCGTGCGCGGCGAGCGGGTGTACGAGGTGCCCCCGCTCGCGACCCACGATCCGGACTCACCCGATTCGGTCCGCCGCGCACGCTCGTCGGCGGCCGTGGAGCTGTTCGTCGCACGTGGGCAGTCCGTGCGACCCGACTTCGACGTCACCGACGACAACGCCCCCGAAGTCGTCGGAATCGTCCGGGCGCTGGAAGGGCTTCCGCTGTCGATCGAGCTGGCCGCCGCCCGCCTGCGCGTGCTGAGCCCGGCGGACATGCTGCGCCGGCTCGACCGGCAGCTGCCCCTGCTGGTCGATGCGGCACGCGATCTTCCGCAGCGCCAGCGCACGCTGCGCTCCACCATCGAGTGGTCCACCGGTCTGCTCGACGACGCCGAGCGCGTCATGCTGCGCGATCTCGCGGTGTTCAGCGCCGGATTCACCATTTCGTCCGTCGAGGCCTTCGGCGACCGCCGCGGATGGCCCCTGGACACCCTCCTCGGCCTCGAGAAGCTCGTCGACTCCTCGCTGCTCATGCAGGAGGACGCCGACGGCGACACCGTCTTCTCGATGCTCGTGACCGTGCGTGAGCACGGTCTGACGCAGCTGCAGGATGCCGGCGAGGAGCGCGCCGCGCGTGACGCGCACGCCGCCGTCTACGCCGAGCTCGCCCGCACCGAGGGACCCGCTCTGGGCTTCAGCCCGCGCCCCGGAGCCGTCGCCCGGCTGAACCGGGAGCGCGGCAACCTCCGCGCCGCGGTGCGGCACCTGGCCGCCGTCGGCGAGGTGGAGACCGCCGCGGACGTCGCGTGGCGGTTGTTCCTGTACTGGTGGGTCGGCGGCTATCTCGCCGAGGTGGCGCTGTGGATGGAGAGGCTCCTGTCGCAGGAGGAGGCGACGATCTCGGGCCGCACCCACGCGGTCGCGACGTTCTACATCGCCTGGCGCGACATGTGGATAGCCCCCTCCCCGGCGGTGGTGCGGTCACTGCTCGGCGCCGCCGAGCGATTCGCCGCCGCGGGCGACGAGCTCGGAGTCGCGATGGCGACGGCGACGGCGGGACTCGCCGAGATCAGCGGCCCCGATCCGGATGTTCCCGCCGCCGCCCACCGGCTCGAGGACGGAGCCGCGCGTTTCCGCGCGCTCCGCGCCGGGTGGGGCGAATCTCTGGCCCTCGTCGCGCTCGGCCGCATCTCACTGCTCACGGGTGGGCCCGCTGATGCCGCGACGCGGTTCGCCCAGGCCGTCGATGCCGCGGAGGCCTGCGGCGACGCGTTCACCGAGACGGTCGCGTTGCACCATCTGGCACGGACATCCCTGTTCGCCGGCGACCTCGACGAATCTGAGCGGCTGTTCGCCCGTTCCATCCGGGGATCGGTCGGTCTCCGGCACGAGGAGGGCATCGCCTACGGCCTGGAGGGCATCAGCGCCATCGCCGCCACGCGCGGCGACCTGGATATCGCCGGGACACTGGCGGGCGCGGCCGAGTCGATCCGGCGACGCACGGCGGTGTTCGACGCCCCGCCGTTCGTCTTCCACACCGGCTACCTCCAACACGCGGCCGTCGATGACCGCCGCGCGGCGGTCATCGAGGCCGCACTCCAGCGCGGCCGCGAGCTGGGTGCCTACGAGGCGGCGGCGATCGCCACCGAGCCGGCGGAGCGTGCAGCCCTGGCGAGGTCGGCATGACCGAACCGCTCCCGACTGTCATCAGGACGCCCGATCAGCGACTGCGGATCTTCGTCAGCTCGACGCTGCGCGAGCTCGCGGACGAGCGCGTCGCGGTGAGGTCCGCGATCGAGGGTCTGCATCTGGCGCCGGTGATGTTCGAACTGGGTGCGCGACCGCATCCCCCACGCGCGCTGTACCGCTCCTATCTCGCCCAGAGCGACGTCTTCGTCGGGATCTACGGCGCGAGCTATGGCTGGGTCGCGCCCGACGAAGCGGTCTCGGGCCTCGAGGACGAGTACAACCTCGCGCCGGGGTCGATGCCGAAGCTCATCTACATCAAGGCGTCCGTCCAGCGCGACGAACGCCTGAGCGAGCTCATCGCGCGGATCCGGGCCGACGACACCGCCGCGTATGTCTCCTTCACCACTGCGGACGAGCTCGCCGACCAGGTCGCCGGCGACCTGGCGACGATGCTCGCCGAACGGTTCGATCAGTCCCGCGGCACCCTCGGCTCCGAACAGGCGGCGCAGTCGACGACGCCGCTCGCAGCGCGCGTACCGGAGCCGTACACCACGACCATCGGGCGCGACGGGGAGCTGGCCGAGATCCGGGCACTGCTCGCCGGAGGGCTCCACCGGGTCGTCAGCCTCATCGGCCCGGGCGGGATCGGCAAGAGCCGGCTCGCGATCGAGGCCGCCCACGCCGACGCCGACCTCTTCCCCGACGGCGTCTACTTCGTGCCGTTGGACGGGGGTGCTCGAAGCGGGGCTGCTGCTGCCGACCGTGGCCTATGTGCTCGGCATCCGCGATACCGGCGCCGGCGTGCTGGAAGAGCGCATCGGCCAGGCCATCGGCGACCGGCGCGTGCTGATCGTGCTCGACAACTTCGAGCAGATCGTCGAGGAGGCGCCGGTGCTGGTGCGTCTGTACTCGCTCGCCCCGAACGCCTGCTTCCTCGTCACCAGCCGCGTCGTGCTGCGCATCCGCGGCGAGCGCGTGTTCGAAGTCGAGCCGCTGCAGACGCCGGATGCCGATACCCGCCCTTCCCTGGCACAGGCACGCGCCTCGTCGGCGTGCGTGCTCTTCGCCGAGCGTGCCGCAGCCTCGCAGCCGAGTTTCGTGCTCGACGCCGACAACGCCGCCGATGTCATCGCCATCTGCCGCCGCGTGGACGGGCTGCCGCTCGCGATCGAGCTCGCGGCTGCCCGCATCCGGCTCCTGTCACCCCGCGACGTCCTCGAACGGCTCGAGAAGAGCCTGCCGCTGCTGTCGACCGCGGCGCGAGACCTGCCCGACCGGCACCGGACTCTCCGCGCGACGATCGACTGGAGCGTGGGGCTCCTGCAGCCGACGGAGCGGGGCATGCTCGAGGACCTGGGCGTCTTCGGCGCGCGCTTCACGCTCGAGGCAGTGGAGGCGGTCGGTGCCGCGCGGTCGTGGCACGACGGCGCCATCGAGACGCTCGCGACGCTCATCGACGCATCCCTCGTGCAGCGGACGGACACGGCCGGCCGGTCGGTGTTCTCGCTGCTGGCCACCGTGCGGGAGTATGCGGTGGACGAGCTCGAGTCTCACGGAGAGGCGGACGCCCTGCGCATCGCCCACGCGGACTACTACCTCGCTCTCGTGCACCGCGTCGCGCCGCGGCTGCGCGGGTCCGGGCAGGTGGAGGCCGTGACCGAGCTGGGGCTCGAGGTCGCCAACCTGCGTGCGGCCGCCCGCCACCTCGTGCGCAACGGCCGCCTGGACGATGCCGGCGCGTTCGCATGGACGATGCTGCCCTACTGGTGGATCTCGGGCTACTTCGCCGATGTGAGCCTCTGGATGGAAGAGCTGCTCAGCGCGGGAATCCCGATCACCGACCACACCAGAGCGGTGGCGACGTTCTTTCCGCTGTGGGCCGACGTGTGGCGACGGCCCGCCGATCAGGTGGTCGCGGCCCTCGGCGAGTGCGTCGACCTCTTCGTCGCCAGCGGGGACATGGATGCGGCGGCCATGGCGCTCGCGGCCAAGGCGTCGACGCGCATGCAGTTCCCGGACCTCGAAGTACAGACGGCGCGGAGCGAACTCGAGGATGCCGTCGCCCGGCTGGGCGCGCTCGGCAACCGGTGGGCGCAGGCGCTCGCCGAGGTCGCACTCGGTCAGCTCGGCGTGCTCTGCCGCGACATCCCCAGCGCGCTCGTGCATTTCGACCGCGCCGTCGAGATCTCCGACGCCGCCGACGACGCCTTCACCCGGGTGGTGTCGGGAAACAACCGCGCGCGGCTGCGGTTCATGCTCGGCGAGCACGAGGCCGCGGAGGCGGAGTTCCTCTTCACGCTGACACTCTCGATCCGGCTGCATTTCGTGGATGGTGCGACGTACGGCATCGAGGGCGCGTGCGCGATCGCCGCGATCCGCGGCGAGTCGTGGCGCGCCGGGGCGCTGGCGGCCGTGGCCGCCAGCGTCCGTGAGAGCACCGGCGTATACGACATCGCGGGCTTCGCCGTGCATCTCGAGCCGCTCGAAGCGCTCCGCGCGAAGGATCCCGAGAGCGTCGCGGCCGGCGAGCGCGCCGGCGCCGACATGGGTCTCGCCGAAGGCATCCGGCTCGCGCTGCCGGCGGCGGGAGCCGACGCCGCCGTGCGAGAGGCGGTGCCCGCATGGTGATGCACGGCGCGACGCACCCCGTCATCCGCACGCCCGACCAGCGGATCCGGGTGTTCGTGAGCTCGACGCTGCGCGAGCTGGCCGACGAGCGCGCCGCCGTGAAGAGCGCCATCGAGCGCCTTCGGCTGGCGCCGGTGATGTTCGAGCTCGGCGCCCGCCCGCACCCGCCGCGCGAGCTGTACCGCAGCTACCTGTCGCAGAGCGATGTGTTCATCGGGATCTACGGCTCGAGCTACGGCTGGGTCGCGCCCGACGAGGAGGTCTCGGGGCTGGAGGACGAGTACAACCTCGCGCCGCGGGCGATGCCGAAGCTCATCTACGTGAAGGCATCCGATCAGCGCGACGAGCGCCTCGCCGGGCTCATCGCGCGCATCCAAGCCGACGACACCGCCGCCTACCTGCACTTTGTCACCGCGAGCGACCTCGAGGACCAGGTGGCGGGAGATCTCGCGATGCTGCTGGCCGAGCGCTTCGACGAGTCGCGGCGAGCCGACGATTCCGAGCCGACGGATGCCGGCGCCTCCCTCGTCGGAAAGGTGCCGGTCCCCTACACCACCACGATCGGGCGCGACGCGGACGTCGAGGCGGTGCGCACCCTGCTCTCGCGGGGCACCGACCGCGTGGTGAGCCTGATCGGCCCCGGCGGGATCGGCAAGAGCCGCCTGGCCATCGAGACGGCGCTGGCGTGCGAGGACCTCTTCCCCGACGGAGTTTTCTTCGTGCTGCTCGAGGGCGTGCTCGAACCCGGACTGCTGCTTCCGACGATCGCCTATTATCTCGGCATCCGCGACAACGGCGAAGCCGCGCTCGACGAGCGCATCTCGCACGCGCTGGAGGGGCGACGGACCCTCGTCGTGCTCGACAACTTCGAGCAGATCGTCGACGCCGCGCCCGCCCTCGTGCGTCTGTACTCCGTCGCGCCGACCACCACCTTTCTCGTGACGAGCCGCATCGTGCTGCGCATCCGCGGCGAGCGCGTGTACGAGGTCCCGGCGCTCACGACGCCCGTCGGTCATGCGCCCGCGAGTCTCGATCCGACCACGCGCACGGCCGCCGTCGCGCTGTTCGTCGATCGCGCGCAGGCCATCGACCCCGCGTTCGAGGTCACCGCCGACAACGCCCGGGATCTCGCGGACATCTGCCGGGCCCTCGAGGGCTTGCCGCTGGCGATCGAGCTCGCCGCCGCGAAGGTGCGCATCCTCGACGCCGCCGGGATCGCACAGCGCCTGGAGCAGAGCCTGCCGCTGCTGACGGCCGCCGTGCGCGACCTGCCGGAGCGGCATCGCACGATGCGGGCGACGATCGACTGGAGCGTGAGCCTGCTGCCCGAGCATGAGCGCGACCTGCTCGAGGACCTCGGCGTCTTCGCGACGCGCTTCACCCTCGACGCGGTCGAGGCGCTCGGCGCCGGGCGGTCATGGGACGGCCAGGCGCTCGACGCGCTGGCGGGGCTCGTGGACGGCTCGCTGGTGAAGCAGCACGAGATGGGCGGCCGTCGCGTCTTCTCGCTGCTGGCCATCGTGCGAGAGTACGCCCTGGGGCGCCTGAAGGCCCGCGGCGATGCCGACCGGGTGCGCCTCGCCCACGCCGACTACTACCGCGCCCTCGTGCAGCGGGTCGCCCCCGATCTGGGCGGCCCCGGGCAGGCCGAGGCGGTCGTGCGGCTCGGTCTCGAGCTGCCGAACCTGCGCGCCGCCGTGCGGCACCTGGTCTACACCGACCGGCTCGACGAAGCCGGAGACTTCGCATGGTGCCTGCTCATCTACTGGTGGATTTCGGGCTTCTTCGCCGAGGTGCGGCTGTGGATGCTCGAGCTGCTCGAGAAGCAGCACGAACAGCCGATCACCCCGCACACGCGTGCGGTGGCGTGGTTCTTCGCGCTGTGGGGCGAGATGTGGCAGCGCCCCAGCGAACAGGTCGTGGCCGGGCTCGGGGAGTGCGTGCGGCTGTTCACCGAGAGCGGGGATCAGGATGCCGCCGCCATGGCCCTGGCCGCGCGTGCGACGGCACGCGTCCAGCTGTCGGACCCGGACGCCGACAAGGCGGAGGGCGAGCTGCGTGACGCCGTGGTGCGTCTGCGGGAACTCGGCAACGGGTGGGCCGAGGCCATCACCGAGGTCTCGCTCGGGAGACTCGCATGGGTGCGCGGCGCGACGGGGGACGCGCTCGCGCACTTCGACCGCGCGTCGGCCGTCGCCGAAGCGGGCGGCGACCTCCACACGACGTCGGTCGCCGGAAACCTCCGGTCCCGGCTGAACTTCCAGCTCGGGCACATCGAGCTCGCGGAAGAGGAGTTCCTGCAGACGCTCCTGGTCTCGGTCCGGCTGCACTACGACGAAGGCGTCGCCTACGGGCTCGAGGGGGTGTGCGCGGTGGCCGCCGCGCACGGTGAGGCCTGGCGGGCCGCCGCGCTGGCCGTCGCCGCCGGCGAGATCCGCCGGCGCATCGGCATCTTCGACGTCGAGGCGTTCACGGTGCACACGCCGTACCTCGAGATCCTGCGCGGCCGCGACCCGCAGAGCGTGGCCGCGGGCGAGGCGGCGGGGGCCGAGCTCACTCTGGTCGAGGCCGTGCAGCTCGCTCTTCCCGAGTCGGACTTCGCGAGCGTCGCCGACGCGTTGCACGGCTGGTAGCGCCTGCTCCTCAGCCGGGCGGGCGGCTCACCGGCTCAGCCGGCGATGCGGGCGTGGCGGAAGCGGATGCGGGTGCCGGGCCGGGCCTGCGCGACCAGGTCGAGCGCGGCATCCGCCACCGCCGCGATGACCGGATAGCCGCCCGTGACGGGGCCGTCGGCGAGGAGGATCGTGGGACGGCCGCTCGGCGGCACCTGCAGGGCTCCCGGCACCATGCCCTCGCTCGGAAGCTCGCCCGCTCTCGCGCGCGGCAGCTCGGGTCCGTCCAGGCGGGCACCGACGCGGTCGGCGTCGTTCGACACCGTCCACGCCGCGTCGAAGAGGGTCTGCAGCGCGTCGGGGGCGAACCAGTCGGCACGGGGCCCGGGCGCCAGCTCGAGTTCCAGTTCGTCGTCGTGCGGCGCGCCCCAGGGGGCCAGATCGGCGACCGGGATGGCATCCTCGGCATCGTCGCGGACCGCGAGCACGTCGCCGCCGCGCAGCGCCGCCGGGCCGAGGCCGGCGAGCAGGTCGGTGGCGCGTGAGCCGAGGGAGAGGCGGCCCTCCAGCCCGCCGCGCACCGCGAGGTAGGCCCGCGCGCCGCGCGCGAACCAATCGACGTGCAGCTCCGCGCCGGCCCGCCAGCGGTGCGCGGTATACGGGTCGATCTCGTGGCCGTCGAGACGCAGCGGACCCCATGCGCCGGACACGGCGACCCAGAGGTCGCGTTGAGCCACCGCGCGCAGCCCGCCCATCGTCACCTCGATCCCCGCCGCGCCCTCGGGGTTGCCGAGCAGCCGGTTCGCGGTGCGCAGCGCCGAGCGGTCGAGCGCTCCCGAGACGGCCACCCCGACCGATGCCGCGCCCGGGCGTCCAAGGTCCTGCAGGGTGGAGAGCAGGCCGGGCTCGACGATCCGGATGCCGCCGCCCTCGAGCCCGTCGGCTTCGGCTGCCGGCGTCGGAATCGTGCCCGGCGGCAGGTCGGGGCGGGCGGAAGGAGGCCCCTCGATGCCTGATCCGCGACCCTGATCGTTCCCATCCTGCTGCCGGGCACGATTCGCCGCCGGTTGAGACGAGGCGCCCTCGACCTCATCGACTTCGGCTGCCGGCGTCGGAATCGTGCCCGGCAGCAGGTCGGGGCGGGCGGAAGAGGGCCCGTCGATGCCTGATCCGCGACCCTGATCGTTCCCATCCTGCTGCCGGGCACGATTCGCCGCCGGTTGCGGCGAGACGCCCTCGAGCGCGCCGGTCGCGGGGCGGAAGCGGACGCGGGTGCCCGGGGCGAGAAGGGCGGGCGAAGCGGCGTCCGCATCGAACAGCCGGGCTCCGGTCGTGCCGATGAGGCGCCAGCCGCCGGGAGTCTCCCGCGGGTAGGCGCCCGTGAAGGCGCCGGCCAGCCCGACCGCTCCGGCCGGGACCCGCGTGCGCGGCGACGACAGCCGGGGCGTGTCGAACGGCCAGTCGGCGCTCACGAGGTAGCCGAACCCGGGCGCGAAGCCGGTGAACGCGACCGTCCACTCCGCGGTCGAATGGCGGCGCGAGAGTTCGTCGGAGGTGACGCCGAGCAGGTCCGCGGTCTCGGCGAGGTCGGCGCCGTCGTAGACGATGTCGAGCACGACGAGCGGCTGGTCGGCGGCGTGAACGGGCCCGGCGCCGGCTGCGGCCGCAGTCGCCCATGTCCGTGCCGCCGGCAGCGCGAGCACCCGCGGGTCGACGCGCACGAGCACGGTGCGGGCGGCCGGCACGATGTCGACGACACCCTCGGGTCGGGTGGCGGCGAGCGCCGCATGCACCGCCAGCACCTCGTCGATCCCGGCGGCCTCGAGCAGAAACGCCCGCTCCCCCATGGGCAGCACCCGCACGCTCACCACGGCGCCCGCACCTCGACGCCGGCGCCGTCCAGCGCCGCCCGCACCGCGCGGGCCATCGCGACGGCGGCGGGCGAGTCCCCGTGCAGACACAGGGATGCGGCTGGGTCCACGCGGCCGGAGGCTCCGCTCCACGCGCCAGCGGCGCGTGGAGGGGCGGTGAGAAGCGCCCGGATCACCGATCCGTCGACCGCCTCGACCTCGCCGTCGAGAGCGAGCCGCACGGCGCGCGCCGCAACCAGGTCGGGGTCGTCGAGCAGCGCGCCCGGCTCCGACCGCGGGACGAGTCCGCCGTCGGGCCGGTATCCGCGATCCAGGAACGCCTCGCGCACGAAAGGAAGACCCGCGGATGCCGCGGCGCGCGCGATCTCGCCGCCCAGACCCAGGATCGGCAGAGGGCGGCCGATCCCGCTCGAGATCCCGGCGACGGCGCGGGCGACGGCATCCGCCTGCGCCGGATCGTGGGTGACCGCGTGGTAGAGCGCGCCGTGGGGCTTGACGTAGCGGAGGTCGGCGCCGGCCAGCCGCAGCGCCTCGAGCTGCCCGGCCACGCTGGCGGCGAGCTCCGCGGAGTCCATCGCGACCGGCAGGCGCCCGAAGTTCGCGGGATCGGGGTACGACGGGTGGGCGCCGACCGCGACACCGAACCGCGAAGCCCGGGTCACAGCCGCGGCCATCGACGCGGCATCCCCCGCGTGTCCGCCGCAGGCGACGCTGGCGCTCGAGATCACCGCGAACATCGCCTCGTCGTCGGCCGTCGGCACGCCGTCCACGGTCTCGCCGAGGTCCGCGTTGAGGTCGATCACCGCCATGGCTTACACGGTATCCCCGTGCTCGCGGCCATTCCCGTCCGCTCTGGGAAAGAAATGCGCCCGGAACCGTCATCGCAGGTCACTTCGCTCAACGAATGCGGCCACGCGTTACGGATGCGTAAAGGCTGGCGCCGAAGCGGTGCGCAAAGCGCGCGCGCCAGGCAGGATGGAGCGCATGGCCCGAACAACTGAACGTCTCGCGGCCGGAGCGCCGCTGCTCCAGGTGCGCGACGTCGCCGTCGAGTTCCAGACGATCGACGGCCCCGTGCACGCGGTCGAGGGCGTCGACCTCGACATCGCCGCCGGCGAGACCCTGGCGATCGTCGGCGAGTCCGGATCGGGCAAGTCGACCACCGCGATGGCGGTGATCGGGCTGCTTCCCGGCAACGGCCGCGTCACACGGGGCAGCATCATGCTCGAGGGCGAGGACCTTGTGGGGGCTTCGGAGAGCGTGATGCGCAGCATCCGCGGGCGCTCGATCGGACTCGTGCCGCAGGACCCGATGTCGAACCTCAACCCCGTCGCGAAGATCGGCACGCAGATCGCCGAGACCCTTCTCGCCCACGGGCTCGCGACCCGCAAGGACGTCGACCGCAAGGTCGTCGAGACCCTCGCCGCCGCCGGTCTTCCGAACGCCGAGGACCGCGCCAAGCAGTACCCGCACGAGTTCTCGGGCGGTATGCGCCAGCGCGCCCTCATCGCCATCGGGCTCGCGTGCGACCCGAAGCTGCTCATCGCCGACGAGCCCACCAGCGCGCTGGACGTCACGGTGCAGAAGACGATCCTCGACCAGCTCGGACGGATGACCCAGGAGCGCGGCACGTCGGTCATGCTCATCACGCACGACCTCGGGCTCGCCGCCGAACGCGCCTCGCGCGTCGTCGTGATGAACCGCGGACGCATCGTCGAGCAGGGCCCGGCCCGGCAGATCCTGGAAGACCCGCAGCACGCGTACACGCAGGCCCTGGTCAGGGCGGCGCCGTCGGTGGCGGCGGTGCGCCTGCGACCCGAGGTGTTCCGCACAGCGGCTCCCGGCATCCCGGTGCCCGACATCAGCCCGGCTCCCGAGCGGACGGATTCTGCGACGGACGTCGCGGCGACGGATGCCGCGCCCGCCGCGACAACCGAGCCCCGTGCCGCGAAGCACGAGGGCGGCACGCCAGCCGAAGCCGAGGCGACCGGTGAGGCCGACTACATCGTGGAGGTCGAGGGGCTCACCAAGATCTACCCGATCCGCGGGCAGAAGGAGGACTTCACCGCGGTCAAGGACGTCTCATTCGCGATCCCGCGGGGCGAGACGGTCGCCATTGTGGGCGAGTCGGGTTCGGGCAAGACCACGACCGCCCGCATGCTGCTGAAGGTCATCGAGCCGACCGCGGGGGCCATCCGCTTCGACGGGCAGGATGTCGCGACCTTGAAGGGGCGGCAGCTGCGGGAGTTCCGGCAGCGGGTGCAGCCGATCTTCCAGGACCCGTACTCGTCGCTGAACCCGATGTTCTCGATCGAGCGGATCATCTCGGAGCCCCTGGAGTTCTACAAGCGCGGGTCGGCCAAGGAGCGCGCGGCACGCGTGCGCCAGCTGCTGGACGACGTGGCGCTGCCCGAGGCCATGCTGCGCCGCTACCCGTCCGAGCTGTCGGGTGGCCAGCGCCAGCGTGTCGCGATCGCCCGCGCCCTGGCGCTCTCGCCCGACCTCATCGTGTGCGACGAGCCGGTGTCGGCCCTCGACGTGCTCGTGCAGGACCAGGTGCTGACGCTGCTGCGCGACCTGCAGCGCGAATACGGCCTGAGCTACCTCTTCATCTCGCACGACCTCGCGGTGGTGCGCCTGATCAGCGACTACGTCTGCGTCATGAAGGACGGGCAGCTGGCGGAGGCGGCATCCTCCGAAGAGATCTTCACCAACGCGCGCGACCCGTACACGCGGCGGCTGCTCTCGTCGATCCCCGGCAACGAGCTCGACATCGCGGTCTGACCCCCGCCGGTAACCCCGGCGGCCACCGTGCTCCGCAGTCAGGATCTGCGGGCGACGGCACACTGGGTGCGCAAAAAGTGACTGCGGACCACGAGGTCATCGTGCTCTGCAGTCAGGATCTGCGGGCGACGGCACACTGGGTGCGCGAAAGGTGACTGCGGAGCGCAGACTGCGGAGCGCAGCCGGAGGAGCGCGCAGACGGAGGAGCGCGCGAGACGGAGGGGCGCGCGAGACGGAGGAGCGCGCGAAACGGATGCCGCGACCCCGCGCCGCTCAGCGGGCTCGGGTGCGGGGGTCCATCGCCTCGCGCAGGGCCTCGCCGAACAGGGTGAAGCCGAGCGCGGTCACCGTGATGCAGATGCCGGGGAGGAACGCCAGCCACGGGGCGATCGCGAGCTCGAGCTGCGCGTACGTGAGCATGCGGCCCCACTCCGCCGTCTGCGGCACGTCGCCGCCGAGTCCGAGGTACGACAGCGCCGCCGCCTCGATCACAGCGGTCGCAAGCGACAGCGTGCCCTGCACGATGACCGGTCCGACCGAGTTCGGGAGCACGTGGCTCATGGTGATCGTGCCGCGCCCGAGGCCCAGCGTCTGAGCCGAGAGCACGTAGTCGGCGTTGCGCTGCTGGAGCATCGAGGCGCGCAGCAGGCGCGCGAACACCGGCACCTGCACCACGCCGATCGCGATCATGAGCGACGCCTGGTTCTGCCCGATGATCGCGGCGATCGACACCGCGAGCAGGAGCGAGGGGACCGACAGCATGATGTCGACGATGCGCATGATCAGCGTGTCGACCCAGCCGCCGAACATGCCGCACAGGAATCCGAGGATCATGCCGCCGACGAGGCCGATCGCCGTCGAGATGACGCCGATGAGAAGCGTGGCGCGGGCGCCCCAGATGAGCTTCGACAGCACGTCGCCGCCGAAGCGGTCGAGCCCGAGCGGGAACTCCGGGATCTCGCCCGGACCCGGGATGTACGTGGGAGTGATGTAGCGCTGACCGGGCAGCTCGGTCGCCCCGTACGGGGCCAGCCACGGCGCCAGGAGTGCGACGAGCAGGAACACCGCGATGATCCCGGCACCCACCCATGCGCTGGGGTTGCGGCGCAGCCGTCGGAAGACCGCGCGCCAGAACCCGCCGCCGCCGGTGCGGGCGGCCATCAGCTCCTTGTCGTCGACGGAGGTGTCGTCGACGGGTCCGCCGCTGGGCGCGGGCGGAAGCATCGCAGAGGTCATGCCGGACCTCCCGTCGCCGGAAGAGGAACGAGTGTCATGAGACCCTCACTCTCGGGTCGATGAAGCTGTACGAGACGTCGACCGCCAGGTTGATCAGGGCGTAGCCGACGGCGATGAAGATGATGAAGCCCTGCAGGACCGGGTAGTCCCGCGTGAAGATCGCCCGGGCGAGGAAGGAGCCGATCCCCGGGTAGGCGAACACCGTCTCGGTGAGCACCGCCCCCGAGATCAGCAGTCCGACCTGCAGACCGATCGTCGTGATGACGGGGAGCATTGCGTTGCGCAGGATGAAGCGGCTGCGGATGGTGGAGCGCGAGATGCCCTTGGCCATGCCGGTGCGGACGTAGTCCGAGTTCTGCACCTCGAGCACCGAGGCCCGCGTGATGCGGACGATGATCGCCAGCGGGATCGATGCCAGCGCGATCGCGGGCAGGATCAGGTGCAGGAACGCATCCCACGCGGCATCCCACTCCCCTGTGATGATGCCGTCGAGCACGTAGAAGCCGGTGTAGTGGGTCGCGTCGAGGCGAGGGTCCTGGCGACCCTCGGACGGCAGCCACCCCAGCTGCACCGCGAACACCCACTTGAGGATGAAGGCCAGGAAGAAGACGGGGATGGTGATGCCGAGCAGACTCGCGCCGACGAGGATGTGGTCGGATGCGCGCCCGTGACGCCGCGCGGCGAGGTACCCCAGCGGGATGCCGATGCCCACCGCGAGGATGATCGCGAGGAAGCTGAGCTCGAGCGTCGCCGGGAGGCGCCGCAGGAACTCCTCCAGGACGGGCTGGCGCGTCTGCAGCGACGTGCCGAAGTCGCCCGAGAGCAGCTGGCCGAGCCAGGTGAAGTACTGGACGATCAGCGGCTCGTTGAAGCCGTACTGCTCGTTGATCAACTCGACCGCCTCGGGCGTCGCACGCTCGCCGAGCAGCGCGACGGCGGGGCCGCCGGGAAGGGCGCGCACCCACAGGAACAGCAGGACGGACAGGCCGAGCAGGGTCGGGATCAGCAGAAGCAGCCGGTGGCCGATGGTGCGTAGCACGAGATGGTTCTCCGAGGACGCGGGCGAGATCTGGCGGTATCACGGATGCCGCGACCCGGCGGCGAGACCGGGTCGCGGCGTCCGCGTTCTCAGCGCGTCACTCGCTGAGCTCGACCATGTTGTAGACCTCGTCCTGCACGGGGCTGGCCGGGTACGAGGTGACCCGCTCGGCGAAGGCGAGCGTCGGCACCGGGTGGGCCAGCGGGATTCCGGGGAGGTACTCCATGATCTGCTCGTTGACGTCGAGGTAGGCGGCTTCCTGATCCTCGGCGGTCGCGAGACCGCGGGCATCGGTCAGCGCCTGCGTGAGCTCGGCGTTCTCGAAGCCCCACTCATTGCCGGGCGAGGCGAAGAACGTCCCGACGAAGTTGTCGGGGTCGTTGTAGTCGCCGGTCCAGCCGAGCAGGTGGATGCCGTGGTCCGCGCCGCCCTGGATGCGGTCCAGGTACGTCGGGTTCCAGTCCTCGCCGACCGGCGTGAGCACGATGCCGACGGCCTCGAGCTGCGAAGCCAGGTTGGTGTAGATCTGCTCCGGGTTGGGCATGTACGGACGCGACACGTTCACGGGGTAGTTGAACTGCAGCGTCAGCGGGTTCGCCTCGTTGTAGCCGGCCTCGGCGAGCAGCGCCTGGGCGGCCTCGGGGTCGTACTCGTAGGTCGTGACATCCTCGTTCCAGCCGATGACCGCGGGCGGCATGAACTCGCGCGCCACCTCGGTGCCCTCGGGCAGCACCTGCGTGACCAGCTGCTCCTTGTCGACCGCGTGCGCGATCGCCTGGCGCACGCGGATGTCGGCCAGCGCCGGCACCGCCTGGTTCATGGCGAGGTAGAGGATGTTGAACGGGTCACGGTTGACGAGGTTGAACCCGGCCTCCTCGAGAGAGGCGAGATCAGCGGGGGCGACGAGGTCGTATCCGTCGATCGAGCCCGACTCGAGGGCCTGACGGCGGGCAGTGGTTTCGCCGATCACCTGGAAGATGACCTCCTGCACCGCTCCCTGCTCGCCCCAGTAGTCCTCGTAGGCGCTGAGGGTCACCGTCTCGCCGGGCGCCCAGTCGTCGAACTTGAACGGTCCGGTGCCGACCGGGTGGGCCTGCGCGTACTCGCTGAGCACGGGTGCCTCGGCGGTGCCGCCCACTTCGTCGGCGTTGTACTCCTCCAGCGCCGTGGGGCTCTGGATCGCGAACGACGGCAGCGACAGCGCCGGGATGAAGCCGGCGAAGGGCTGCGTCAGCGTGATCGTCGCCTCGGTGTCGCTCGTCGCCTCGCAGCCGCCGTAGATCGAGGTGCCGGTCTCGGCGTAGCCGCGCATGAGCTTGCCCCAGTAGTACGACAGGCTCTCGGTCGCCGCGAGACCGGTGAAGTTGTTGATGCGGTCGAAGTTGAAGCAGACCGCTTCGGCGTTGAAGTCGGTGCCGTCGTGGAACGTCACGCCCTCTTTGAGCTGGAAGGTGTACGACAGTCCGTCCTCGGACTGCTCCCAGCTCTCGGCGAGGCCCGGAGCGGGGTCGGCCGTGCCCGGCTCGACGCCGACCAGACCCTCGAAGATCTGTCGCGAGACGCGGAAGGTCTCGCCGTCGTTGGCCATCGCCGGGTCGAGGCCGGCGATATCGCCCGATGAGGCGAAGATGAACGTCGAGTCGACGTCACTCGCCTCTTCCGTGCCGCCGCCTTCTTCGCGCTGACTGGCGCAGGCGGTCAGGACGACCGCCCCGATGGCGACCGCCGCGGCGCCGGTGAGCCAGCGCCTCTTGGCTGTGTGGAGCATGTGCTGTGCACCTTCCGTGTCGTGGGGGCCGAGCTGCACGTCGTCGTGGAGCGGAGGTGCGCGCAGCCCTCAGCGGGGTTCGATGCCTCGACGCTACCCGGGTCGGGCGGTACCGAGGATTACACCTGTGTCTCGATTGTGTTTCGACATGTCCGGATGCCTCGATCTGGGCGATCTGCGAAGGGCACTCGGCCCGGCCGGAGCAGAAGTGCCAATCGAGGTCGTGAGCGCGGCGCAGACGGCTAGCGTGGGAGCCATGGCGCGGGCGAGGAACGAAGCGGCGGTCCCCTCCGCGCGGCTCGCGGACGGCACGCTGGCCAGGATCATCCCTTCGACCTTCGGCGGCGGCTTCGAACTCGATGTCGACGGCACCCCGCAGTCGCACGTCGACCTCGACGACCCGACGCACCTGCACTTCGAGTACGTCGCCCGGATGGCCGCGGTCATCGACCGGCTCCGGATGCCGGGGCAGCCGCTCACCGCCATCCACCTCGGCGCGGGAGCCCTCACCATCCCCCGCTACGTCGAGGCCACCCGTCCCGGCTCACGGCAGCAGGTCGCCGAGCTGGAGCCGGCCCTGTGGGACCTCGTCCGCGAGAACCTGCCGCTGCCCCGCGGGGCGGCGATCCGGGTGCGGATCGGGGACGCCCGCGAGGTGCTCGGACGACTTCCCGCGGGACTCGTCGGAGCGGCCGACCTCGTGGTCTCGGACGTGTACTCGGGCGCGCAGACGCCCGCGCACCTGACGACGGTCGAGTTCTTCACCGAATCGGCCCGCTTCCTCGCACCCGACGGCGTGCTCCTGGTGAACGTCTCCGATGGGGCCGGGCTCGCCTTCGCCCGCCGCGAGGTGGCGACGGTGCAGGCGGTCCTCGAGCACGTCATCGTCCTGGCCGAGGTGCAGACGCTGAAGGGCCGGCGGTTCGGCAACCTCGTGATCGCAGCATCCCGCGCGCCGCTGCCGACCGAATGGCTGCCGCGGCTCATGGCGGCCGGGCCGCACCCGGCGAAGGTCGCCGAAGGACGTGAGGTGGTGGAGTTCGCGCGGGGCGCCCGGGTCGCCACGGACGGCGATGCCACACCGTCGCCCCGGCCCGCGGCATCCGTCTTCGATCGTTGACCCGACTCGGCGTGGCACGACCCGACCCGCGCGACCGAGAAGGCACACTGGAGGGGCGACCGGCGGCGCGGGTGAAGGGAGTCTTCGTGAGCTACATCAAGGGATACGACCCCGACACACTTCGCGAGAAGGTGGACGCGCGCGCGTGCCAGGAACGCCTCGATGAGATCGGCGAGCAGCGCAGCCTTCCAGCCCTTCTCGAGCGGGTGTGGCTGCTGAAGGTTCTCGACCGCGTCGAGGACGCCCTCGTGATCTCGGAGCAGTCGGTGCGCGTCGCGCGCATGGCCGGCACCCGCAAGGATCTGCTGCGTGCGCGCATCCTGCACGCGACGGTGCTGCAGGCCCGCGCTGCCTACGCCGCCGCCGACCAGGAGCTGACGACCTGCGCCGAAGAGGCCGAGGGTCAGGGCTGGGCGAGCATCGCGGCCTTCGCCTACCAGCACCGCGGCAAGGTCAACTACGACGCCGGCGACTTCGAATCCGCTCGCAAGGACTTCAAGCGCGCCCTGTTCCTCCGCCAGGAGTCCGGCGCCACGCAGGAGCAGCTCGAGTCGACCCTGCTCGCCGTCGATGCCGCGGACCGCCGACGGTCCGCGACCTCCGTCGCCAGCTGACACCGGCCCGCGGAGCCGTGTCGTAGATACGTTCTACTCTCAGCACATGTCGGAACTGCATCGCGTGCGCCATTGGGCCGACGCCCTCATCGCGGCCCACCTCGACTCGTCGTGGACCTTCGGGTTCGACAACGCGAAGCGGCGCGCCGGTCTCTGCGACTACACGCACAAGCGGATCAGCCTGTCGCGCTACCTCGCGGCGAGGTACGACGACGACACGAACCATCAGACCCTGCTGCACGAGGTCGCGCACGCGCTGGCCGGGGCCGGAGCCGGTCACGGCCCGAAGTGGAAGGCGGTCGCCCGCGAGCTCGGCTACGTGGGCGGCACGACCCACGCCGGCGAGACCGCCACCGAGCTCGCACCGTGGATCGGCGTATGCCCCGCCGGTCATGTCGCCTACCGGCACCGCAGGGCGACGAGGCCCACCTCGTGCGCGAAGTGCGCGCCCCGCTTCGACGAGCGGTACACCTTCGCCTGGACCCGGCGCGAGATCACTCCCGCCGCGCGGCTCGCGGCGCTCACGCCGCGGTAGGAGGGTCGGCCGTTCAGTCCGCGGCGAAGGTCCCGTCGCGCAGGACCGGGGCGACGGATGCCGCATCCAGTGCCGCCGCTGCGAGCACCTCGTCGCGGCGCCCGAGGTCCAGCAGCTCCTGGCCGGACCCGCAGGCAGTGAGCAGATGCCGGAGCGCACCGCGGAGGCCGCGGAAGGCCTCGCAGGCCGCTGCCGCCTCCGGCGACGTGTGGTCGATGCCGAGGTCGCCGAGCGCGGCGACGACGGCCCCCGCGCCGAGCTGATCCTCGACCGCGAACCGCAGGGGCGCGCCTGCTTCCCGGCCGGTCAGCTCACCGGCGGCGATGACCGCGATACTCGTCCGGTCCCCGCGCCGCTGCTGCTCGGCGAGCGCCGCCTCCGCGACGGCACCGGCGTTCCGCAGGCACCCGAGCATGACGACGGCACCGGATGCCGCAGCCGCCGCGGCGACCGCCGCACCGTTGAGGGAAACGCGGTGCGCGGCATTCAGCGGCACGGTCTCGCCTCGGGCGACAGCATCCGTCACCGTCGTGGAGAACCGCAGGACGTCGACCACCACGACGACATCGGCCAGTGCGAGACGGGCCAGCCCGGCCGCGCCCCACTCGAACCGGACCTGATACCGCCGCTGATCGAACGGCGTCTCCGGGGCCACGCGCCCGCTCGGCTCCGCGGAGCCCGCGGCGGCGCGTGAAGGGGGCGTGGGAAGCATCCCTCCAGCGTAGGACGGCCGCCGGCCGGGGCGGGTCCGGTGACGTCCGTCAGCTCGTACTCGCGGATCGGCAGCCGGGCAAGGGCGCAGTGCCCGCGCAGCTGCGGTGCGACACTGAAGCATGCAGATCCTGCTGAAGTTCGTGATCGACTGCGACCCCGACGCCGCGTGGCGGGCGGTGCACTCTCCGCGGGCAGTGGCGGAGCTCTACGGTCCCATGCTCGATCTCGAGCCCCTCGTGCCGAGCGGACTGCCGACGGCGTGGAGTCCGGGCGACGACGTGCCGGTGCAGCTGTCGGCACTCGGGGTGGTGCCGATGGGCCGTCAGCTGATCCATGCGAGCGAGCGCATCGTGGATGAGCCCGGTGGGCGTGTGCGGATCTTCCGCGACAGCGGCATCCCGCTGACCGGCCCTCTCGCGAGCCTCGACGTGTGGGACCACCAGATGGCGATCTCGCCCGCTCCCGGCGAGCCCGGCAAGACGCTGTGGCGCGACCGGCTCGTCATCGGCGGCCCGACCGCGCCCGCCCTGTGGCCGGTGCTGTGGGGCATGTGGCAGTGGCGCGCCGCGCGCATCCGCTCGCTCGCACCGACCTGGGCGCACGACCCCGAGACCCCGGAGGGGAAGCCGGGCCACGAGCCCGTCGCCGACCACGGCGCCACCCAGAGTCGGCCCGGCGCCGCGCCTGCCACCGACGAGCGGAATGAGTGACGTCACCGTCCGGATCGCGACCACCGACGATGCGCTCGCGATCGCGCGCGTGCATCTGCAGACCTGGCGCGAGACCTATACCGGCAAGCTCGCCGATGATGTGATCGAGGGGCGACCGATCCCAGAGCGTGCGGCCGCCCTGGTGCGCCTGCTCTCCGGCGAGTCCCCGTTCGGCCCGCAGACGCTGTGGGTCGCCGAGCGGGAAGGCACGATCGTCGGATTCGCGTGGGCGGGCGACTGCCGCGACGAGGACCGCACAGGGCAGGCCGAGCTCTACGCGATCAACGTGCTGCGCGCTCACCACGGCAGCGGCGCGGGTCAGCGGCTTCTCGACGCCTCGGTCGGCGACGATGCCGCCTCGCTCTGGGTGCTGGAGGACAACCCGCGCGCCCGCGCCTTCTACGAGCGCAACCGCTTCGTCGCCGACGGTGCGACGAAGGACGACGAGCGGCTGGGCGGTGCGCACGAGATCCGCATGGTGCGCGGCCGGCTGCGCTGAGCCGAGTCACCCGGAACAGGCGCTCCGGCGCATTCCGGACGCACGATCGAACGACCCGACTCCCCCGGAACAGGTGTTCCGGCGTACGCAGGACTGTTCACGATCGAACGACCTGTCCTCGCCGGAACACCTGTTTCGAGCACAAGGCTCGAGCGTGACGCAAGCGGATGCCGCGGCACGAAGCTCGCGCGCTCAGTCGCCCGGGATGACGGTGAGCACGCGCGCGGTGTACTGCAGGAACTTCGCCATGAAGGTGCGCAGGAACTTCTCGACCTCGGGCTCGGTCACCGTGCCGTCGTCCTCGATCAGACCGGGCGTGACCTGGATGTACGCCTCGGGCGAGGTCATCTGGCGTGCGTTGAGATAGCTGAGCGTGCTGCGCAGAGTCTGCTGGGCGACCGCGGTGCCGATCTTGCCGGGTGAGGCGCCGATGACGGCGGTGGGCTTGTCGTCCCAGGCGTTGTCGCCGTACGGACGACTCCCCCAGTCGATCGCGTTCTTCAGCGGACCGGGAATGGACCGGTTGTACTCCGGCGTCACGAACATCACGGCGTCCGCGGACTGGATCGCCGCCTTGAGATCGCGCGCCGCCTGCGGGTAGTCCCCGTCGAGGTCGCGGTTGTACAGCGGCAGCTCGTCGTACGAGATCTCGAAGAACTCGAACTCGGGCGGTGCGACGCGCTGCAGGGCCGAGGCCAGGAGCCTGTTGATGGACTCGCGCGACAGGCTCCCGATGATGATGCCGACCCGGTACGGCGGCTCGTGCTCGATGATGTCGATCTCCATGCTTCGAGCGTGCCTCCGTGGCCGAGGCCAGGGCACCCCCTTGACGGGAGCCGTTCGCGCCGAACCCGGGCCGGCAGGCGAGCGGATGCCTCGGCGCGAAGCCGCGCCGAGAGACACGCTCCCCGCAGCTTCACGCCACGCCCGGTCATGCGCGAAGTGGGCGTGGGGAGTGTCGGTCTCCCCACGCCCACGGCGGGGCCGTCGCGCTCAGTCGGCCAGTGCCTCGACCGGCGCGACGCGCGTCGCCAGGCGGGTGGGCACCACCGCCGCGACGAGTGTCAGGACGGCCGTCGCCCCCACGAGGACGGCGACGAGGAGCCACGGCACGGCCGGGGCCACGAGGGTCGGGGCGGAGAACGACGGCGGCATCGGCACGGCGCCGAGCAGCGACTGCGCCGCCGCCCAGCCGTAGGCAATGCCGAGCACGAGGCCCGTGAACGTCGCGGCGATCGTAATGTGCGCCGCCTCGAGCAGCACCATGCGGCGGACCTGTCCGGTCGAGACGCCCAGTGCGCGCAGCAGCCCGAGCTCGCGTCGCCGCTGTACCACCCCGATGGTCAGCAGGTTCACGAGGCCGACCGCGGCGATCATCGCCGACACCGCCACGAGGCCCATCATGATGCCCGCGAAGGTGTCCATGAGCGTCGTCATGTCGGACGGGAGCGGGCCGTCGGCCGACGCCGCGAACACGGCCTTCTGCGTCTCGAGGGCGACGGCGAACATCGTCACGAGCGTGACGCCCATCACGACGCCGATCGCCATGCGGCTCGAGCGCTCGGGGTACCGCAGAGCGTTCTCGGCCGCGAGGCGCGCCGGCGCCGATCGCCCGAAGGCACGCCCCACGAGGCGCAGCACCGGAGGCATCACCAGCGTCGCGCCGATCGCGAGCCCGGTGAACGAGAAGATGCCGCCGAAGAACGCCACCACCACGCCGAGCGGTGTGATCAGTCCGAGCAGGATGCCGCCCGCCAGCAGCGCCCCGCCGATCGCGAACAGCGCGATCGCGGCACCGTTGCGGCCGCCCTTGCGCACCTGCGCGACGTGCGACACCTCGACCGCGCCGCCGAGCGCCTGCAGCGGCGTCACCGTGAGCACCCGGCGCGATCCGGCCCACGCCGCCGCCCACGTCGTCAGCGCCACCACGGCGGCAGGGATGACGAGGACCGCCTGCACCACCGAGTACTCGACGCCGGCGATGCCGAGCACGGCCTCGGCGATCAGGATTCCCGCCCACGACAGCAGCGTTCCGCCGATGAGCCCGAGCGCCGCGCCGATCACTCCGACGATGAGGCCCTGCCGGGCGATCTCGCCGCGCTGGGAGCGGGCTGAGGCGCCGATGAGGCGCATCAGCGCGATGCGGCGGGTGCGGCCAGCGACCACGGTCGCGAAGGTGTTGGCGGTGACGATCGACGCCACGTACACAGCCACCCCGACGAGCAGCACCGACAGGATCCCGAGCACCAGCGCGAGCGTGCCGCTGTCGCCGATGTACGGATCCGCGCTCAGGAGCGCCGCGATGTACCCGGTCGCGCTGAGCAGCACCGCACCGAACGCGCTCGAGATGGCCGCGACGAGGATGCTCGCTCCCATGCCGCGCTCACGCAGCCATCCGGGCGACCCGCCACGAGCAGCGGATCGAGGGACGGATCCGGATGCCGCGGCCTGCGGCATCCGCTTGTCCGGGGCCTGCGCAACCGTACTCACGATGCCACCCCCGCTGCGGAAGCCGCAGGTACCGTGCCCAGCTCGGAGGCGAGCATGTACGCCGAGATCTCCTCCGGGCTCTGCCGCGGCTTGTCGGCGACGAGGCGGCCGTCGCCGAGGAAGAGCACGCGGTCGGCGTGCGACGCGGCGACAGGGTCGTGAGTGACCATCGCGATGGACTGGCCGTGATCGCGGCTCGCGGCGGCCAGCAGTCCGAGCACTTCGCGGCCGCTGCGCGAGTCGAGGTTTCCGGTGGGCTCGTCGGCGAAGACGAGGTCGGGTGAGGTGGCCAGGGCGCGGGCGATCGCGACGCGCTGCTGCTGCCCGCCCGAGAGCTGGTGGGGCCGGTGCCCGAGGCGCGCGGTCAGCCCGAGCGTCTCGACGAGCCCGTCGATGCGCGAGCGCTCGAGCGCGGTCGGCCGGCGCCCGTCGAGGTCGAACGGCAGCAGGATGTTGCCGAGCGCATCAAGGGTGGGCACCAGGTTGAACGCCTGGAAGACGAAGCCGACGCGGCGACGTCGCAGGATGGTGAGCTCGAGGTCGGACAGCCCGGTGATGTCGGTGTCGCCGATCCACGCGCGCCCGGCGGTCGGTGCGTCCAGGCCCGCCATGATGTGCATCAGGGTCGACTTGCCCGAGCCGGAGGGCCCCATGATCGCGGTGAACTCGCCGCGGCGGATCCCCACGCTCACGCCGTCGAGGGCCCGCACCGTGCTCTCGCCGGCTCCGTAGGTCTTGGTGAGCTGCTGGACCCGGGCAGCGAGCCCTCCCTGCGCGTCTCTCCACGCACCGACTTCGTCGTTGCGCGGAGCCTCGGACGGGCTGGGGCCCAGGTCGGTCGATGAAATCTCCATGCCTACGACGTTAGGAATCCGCCTGCCCTCCGGCGTCGGCCGGTGGAGGCATCCGCCGTACATCGCGAGGATGATCTTCCGGTGCAGCGCCGGCGGGGATATCGTCGCGACAGGCCCACGACGATGAGGGAGACCCGATGCCCGCCACGCCTCTGCCGCCGAGCGGCGACCTGCCTGCAGGCCCCAAGACCTGCGACGCGAGCGGGATGGCGATGATCCATCGCGTGTTCCGCCATCACTTCGGCGATGCGCCCCGGCTCGTGCGCGGGGTTCGAACCGGCGACACCGCGCACGGGGAGGTCGTCGCGACGCACCTCGACCTCATCTCGAGCGCCCTCCACGCGCATCATGAGGGCGAGGACGAGCGCCTTTGGAGCGTCCTCGAGGAGCGCGCTCCGGCGTGCGCATCGCACGTGTCGCGCATGCAGGAGCAGCACGCGGCGATCCTGGCGCCGCTGGCCGACCTCGACGCCTCCCTTCCCGCCTGGCGCGCGTCGGCCGCCGATCCGGATGCCGTCCTCCAGGCGCTCGACGGGATCAACGCCGCGCTGGCCGTGCACCTCCCGGACGAAGAGGCGAACATCGTGCCGGTGATGGAGGTCACCCTGACCGAACGCGAAGCGGAGTGGTTCGGCGAGCACGGCCGCAAGGCCACTCCGAAGGGCCAGATGTGGAACGCCCTGGGCGGCATCATGGCCGCCCAGCCCGACGGCGGCGAGTGGTTCTTCCGCACCGAGCTCCCCGCTCCCGCCCGCCTCCTGTGGAAGCTCGTGGGCAAGCGGCAGTACGAGCGCAACCTCGTCGCGCTCGAGGGCCCTTAGCTCAGCATCCCCTCCCCCTCGGGGGAAGCTCAGGCCAGGCCGTGCTCGAAGGCGAAGACGACCAGCTGCACGCGGTCGCGCAGGGCCAGCTTGGTGAGGATCCGGCTGATGTGGGTCTTCACGGTGGCCTCCGAGAGGAACTCCCGCGCGGCGATCTCGGCGTTGGAGAGCCCGCGGGCCGCGAGCGCGAAGATCTCGCGCTCGCGCTCGGTCAGCTCGGCATAGGCCGGCGGGACGGGGCGGGCCGCGGCATCCGTGAATCTCTCGAACAGCTCGCGGGTCGCCGACGCGGCGATGACGGCCGAGCCGGCGTGCACGGTGCGGATCGCGGCGAGGAGGAACTCGGGGTCGGCGTCCTTCAGCAGGAACCCGCTCGCCCCCTGCCGGATGGCGCGCGCCGCGGCCTCATCGAGATCGAACGTCGTGAGCATCACGATGCGGGGCGGCTCCCGGCCCGGCTCCGGCGGATCGGCCAGCAGCTCGGTCGTCGCCGCGAGCCCGTCCATGACGGGCATCCGGATGTCCATCAGCACGACGTCGGGGCGGCTCGCGCGCACGACGTCGAGCGCTTCGCGACCATCGGATGCCTCGGCGACGACTTCGAGGTCGGGCTGCGAGTCGACGAGCATGCGGATGCCCGCGCGGAACAGCGCCTGATCGTCGACCAGCGCGACACGTATGCGGGTCATGCTCTTCCTTCGGTCGTGCGCGGCCCGCAGGTGCGGTTTCGATTCCGCGTCCGCCGGGGCGCCGTCCGCAGGTGCGGAGATCCGGGCCGACACGCCGTGCGGCGGCATCCGCTCCCGGCGAACCGGGCGCCGCGTCCGCACGAGCGGATCCGATTCGGCGCACGGACACCGCCGTAGCCGCGCATCACGGCGCCTCTCCCACCGGGAGGACGGCCGACACGAGGAAGGAGCCGGCGGGGTCGGCGCCTGCATCGAGCCGCCCGCCGACCAGCTGGGCGCGCTCGCGCATGCCGATGAGTCCGTGCCCGCGGTGCGCCTCGACAGAAGGCGGTGTGCCGGCGAGCGGGTTGCGCACCTCGACCTCGACCCGGTCGGGCAGCCACGCCAGCCGCACATCGACCGGTCCGCCCGGCGCGCCATGCCGCAGCGCGTTCGTCAGGGCCTCCTGCAGGATGCGGTACACCGCGAGCTGCGCCGAGGCCGGCGGCGTGCCGGGTGGCGCCGGATCGACGTCCACGCGCAGCTGGACGCCGGCCGCGCGCACGTGCGCGTACAGGGTCTCGAGGTCGGCGAGCGTGGGCTGCGGACCGTCGCCCTGCCGGTGCCGCAGCTGCGTCAGCAGCAGGCGGACGTCGGCGAGCGCCGCGCGCGCCGTCGCCGAGATCGTGCCGAGCGCTTCGCTCGCGAGGGCGGACTCGGGCGTGACCGAAGGCGGACCGGGTGCCGCAGCCCCCGCGCCCGATGACGTCGGCGAGTTCGCACCGTGAGGCTGGTCGGCGACCGCATCGGGGGATCCCGCCGGCCGTGCGGCCGCGAGTGCGTACCGGGCGCCGTCCGCCTGGGCGATCACGACCGCCAGCGAGTGGGCGACGATGTCGTGCATATCGCGGGCGATGCGCACGCGCTCCTGCTCGGCCGCCGCTTCGCCTTCCGCCCGCTCCTGGGCTTCGCGGTTAGCTCGCGCACGCACCGACGAGCGCAGGAGCGCGCCCACCGTCCACGACAGGCCGAGCGCGAACGCCGCCGCGACCAGCAGCAGCAGCGCGGACGGCAGCGTCTCCCACGACAACCCGCCGCCGCTGAACATGAGCGGACCGGTGGTCAGATACACCGTGATGACCAGCGCACCGAGGATGGCAGAGGCGAAGCCCGCCCAGTACAAGCGCGTCGAACCGTAGGCGGCCGTCGCATACAGCACGGCGAAGACCGCGAGGTCGGCGAAGCTCGGCGACCGGCCGAGGCCCACCTGCAGCAGGGCTCCGGCCCAGGCGAGCCCGAGCGCCAGCGCCGGAGAGACACGACGGACCGCGAGCGCCCCGCTGAACAGCGCGGCGATGAGCACGGCCGCGAACAGCGTTGCGGGCCGGCCGATGAACGCCTCCACGGTCGCCTGCCCGGTGATCACGAGCTCGATCGGCGTCGCGATGAGGAAGAAGACCACCGCGATCGATACGTCGACGACGAGCTGGAAGGGCTTCAGTCGGCGGAACACGAATTCACGCTACGGGAGAACGGATGCCGCGGCATCCGTCCCGCGCTGTACGGCGGGTGCGACGGCATCCGCCTCGCGATGTACACGGCTCGCGGCGTTAAGGTCGGCCGGCCCAACCATTGCCAGGCGGAGCGCAAGGCTTTACTGTCGCGTCACAGGGCGAAACCGACGGGAAACGTCGGGTCGACAGGATCAGGGAACGGGGCTGCTCCATCGATCCGACCCCGTCGGTCCCTGCCCGAGGGACCCAGCCAAGGACGGACGGAGAACCATGACCACGGTACGCGCGGCCATTTCACAGACCACCTGGACCGGCGACAAGGAGTCGATGCTCGACAAGCACGAGGGGTTCGCGCGGGATGCCGCCGCCCAGGGTGCGCAGGTCGTGTGCTTCCAGGAGCTGTTCTACGGCCCGTACTTCGGGATCACGCAGGACAAGAAGTACTACCGGTACGCCGAGGCCGCCGACGGCCCCATCGTTCAGCGTTTCGCCGCGCTCGCGAAGGAGCTCGGGATCGTGACGGTGCTGCCGATCTACGAAGAGGCGGAGACCGGGGTGTACTACAACACCTCGGTGCTCGTCGATGCCGACGGCGCCGTGCTCGGCAAGTACCGCAAGCATCACCTGCCCCACCTCGACCGGTTCTGGGAGAAGTTCTACTTCCGCCCGGGCAACCTGGGCTACCCGGTCTTCGAGACGGCCGTCGGGCGGGTCGGCATGTACATCTGCTACGACCGCCACTTCCCCGAAGGGTGGCGCGAGCTGGGACTGGCGAACGCCCACATCGTGTTCAATCCCAACGCCACCAAGCCGGGGCTGTCGAACCGGCTGTGGGAGGTCGAGGGGCCGGCGGCGGCCGTGGCCAACGGCTACTTCGTGCTGCAGCCCAACCGCGTCGGACGCGAGGACAACGAGTACGGCGACCTGGCCGTCGACTTCTACGGCACGAGCCAGGTGATCGATCCGCGAGGGAACTTCGTGGGCGAGCGGGGCTCGAGCGAACACGAGGAGCTGCTCGTGCGCGACCTCGATCTCGGAATGGTGCTGGAGATGCGCGATGACTGGCAGTTCTATCGCGACCGCCGGCCGGACTCGTACACCCGGATCGCGAAGCCCTAGGAGACCGACATGACCACCACACTGATCACCGGCGGGACCGTCGTCTCGGCGACCGGGCGGGGCGAGGCGGACGTGCTGATCGACGGCGAGACCATCGTCGCGGTGCTCGCCCCCGGCTCGCAGCTTCTGGGAACGGATGTCGCGGCCTCCGTCGACACGGTCATCGACGCCACCGGCAAGTACGTCATCCCCGGCGGCATCGACGCCCACACGCACATGGAGCTGCCCTTCGGCGGCACCGCGGCTTCCGACACGTTCGAGACCGGCACCCGCGCGGCGGCGTGGGGCGGCACGACGTCGATCATCGACTTCGCCGTGCAGCGCTACGGCGAGCGCGTGCAGGACGGCCTCGCGGCCTGGCACGAGAAGGCGCGCGGCAACTGCGCCATCGACTACGGCTTCCACCAGATCGTCGGCGGCGTCGACGACGATTCGCTCGCCGCGATGCGGGGGCTCCTGGACGAGGGCGTCTCGAGCTTCAAGCTGTTCATGGCCTACCCGGGGGTTTTCTACTCCGACGACGCGCAGGTGCTGAAGGCCATGCAGGTGTCGGCCGACACCGGGCTGCTCACGATGATGCATGCCGAGAACGGCCCGGCGATCGATGTGCTCGCGGCCCAGCTGGCCGAGGCGGGCAAGAAGGCGCCGTACTACCACGGCATCGCCCGGGCCTGGCAGATGGAGGAGGAGGCCACGCACCGCGCGATCATGCTCGCCAACCTCACCGGGGCGCCCCTGTACACGGTGCATGTGAGCTCGAAGCAGGCGGTGGATCAGATCGCCTGGGCGCGCGACCAGGGCTGGAACGTCTTCGGAGAGACCTGCCCGCAGTACCTGTACCTCTCGCTCGAAGAGCAGCTCGGCGGGTTCAGCGAGGAGTGGGGGCAGTTCGAGGGCGCCAAGTGGGTGTGCTCGACGCCGCTGCGCAGCCGCAAGGAGGGCCATCAGCACCACATGTGGCAGGCGCTGCGCACCAACGACATCCAGATGGTCTCGACCGACCACTGCCCCTTCTGCATGAAGGGCCAGAAGGATCTGGGCCTCGATGACTTCCGCGCCATCCCGAACGGGATCGGCTCGGTCGAGCACCGCATGGACCTCATGTACCAGGGCGTCGTGACAGGCAAGATCACGCTCGAGCGATGGGTCGAGCTGACGAGCACGACTCCCGCGCGCATGTTCGGCCTCTACGGCAGAAAAGGCGTCATCCAGCCCGGCGCGGACGGCGATGTCGTGGTCTACGACCCGAACGGCCACACCGCGATCTCGGCAGCGACGCACCACATGAACATGGACCACTCGGCGTGGGAAGGGTTCGAGATCGACGGGCACGTCGACACGGTGCTCTCGCGCGGCAAGGTGATCGTCGACAACGGCGAGTACCTCGGCGCCAAGGGCGACGGGCGCTTCCTCAAGCGCGGCCTGAGCCAGTACCTGATCTGAGACAACCGGTCGCTGGGCCTGTCGGAGCGCACTTCGACAGGCTCAGGGACCGCAAAGGAGAGACATGGACTTCGGCGTCGTACTGCAGACCAACCCGCCCGCCGCGCGCACCGTCCAGCTGGCGAAGCTCGCCGAGGCCCACGGCTTCAGCCACGTGTGGACCTTCGACTCGCACCTGCTGTGGCAGGAGCCCTACGTGATCCACTCGGCGATCCTCGCCGAGACCAAGCGGGTGACCGTCGGCCCGTTCGTCACGAACCCCGCGACGCGGGACTGGACGGTCACGGCATCCGTCTTCGCCACGCTCAACGAGATGTACGGCAACCGCACCGTCTGCGGCATCGGTCGCGGCGACTCCGCCGTGCGGGTGACCAACGGCAAACCCACCACGATGGCCGAGCTGCGCGAGTCCATCCACGTGATCCGCGAGCTGGCCAACTCGCGGCCGGTCGACTACAGGGGCGCGACGCTGCAGTTCCCGTGGAGCCGCGGATCGGAGCTGGAGGTGTGGGTTGCGGCCTACGGGCCCATGGCGCTGAAGCTCACCGGCGAGGTGGGCGACGGCTTCATCCTGCAGCTCGCAGACGTCGACATCGCCGCGTGGATGATCAAGACGGTGAAGGATGCCGCGGCGGCCGCCGGACGCGATCCGGAGTCGCTGTCGTTCTGCGTCGCCGCGCCGATGTACATCGGCGAGGACTGGGAGCACATGCGCGAGCAGTGCCGCTGGTTCGGGGGGATGGTCGGCAACCACGTGGCCGACATCGTCGCCAAGTACGGGCATCACAGTGCCGGAACAGAGGCGGGAGCGATCCCCGACGCGCTGGCCGACTACATCCGGGGTCGCCAGGGCTACGACTACAACACCCACGGCAAGGCCGACAACGACCATGTCGACTTCGTGCCCGACGACATCGTCGAGCGGTTCTGCATCCTGGGCACAGCCGACGAGCACATCGCGAAGCTCGAGCAGCTGCGCGCGCTGGGTGTCACGCAGTTCGCCGGCTATCTGCAGCACGACAACAAGGAAGAGACGATGCGGGTGTACGGCGAGACCGTCATTCCCGCGCTTCAGACTCACGTGGACGCCAAGAGATGACCGACCTTCGACAGGCGCCGGCACCGGGGAGCGGCCAGGAGCCTGCTCTTTCGCGGCCCCCCGCGCCGGGCGATCCCTCCCGGCCGGCCCGGGCGCCCCGCCCACGGTCGCGTCGCTCGGCGGCGCCGTGGCTGTGGGGCGTCGTCGGCGTCGCCGCGGTCGTGATCGCGTGGGAGCTGTACAAGCTCCTCGCGCCGGAGGACGGCGTGCTGGTGGCGGGCCTGCGAATCCTTCCCCGCACCACCGACCTCGCGATGCCCCACGTCTGGGACATGGCCGGACGCCTCCTCGCGCCCGTCACACGGCAGGAAGGATCGCCTCCGCTCTGGGGGGTCATCGCCGTCGGCGCCCTCACCACGCTCGGGATCGCAGCGGTGGGGTGGCTCGTCGGGATGATCGTGGGCTTCGCCTTCGCCCTGATCATGCAGCGCTGGCGTCTCGCCGAATGGGGGCTCCTGCCCTGGATCATCCTCAGCCAGACCGTGCCGCTCATCGCGTTCGCGCCGATCGTCAAGAGCTGGGGCTCGCGCATCGAGATCGGCGGATTCGAATGGCAGGACTGGATGTCGGTGGCACTCATCGCGTCGTATCTCGCCTTCTTCCCGATCGCCGTCGGAGCGCTGCGTGGGCTGCAATCGCCCGACCGCATCCATACCGAGCTCATGCACACGTACGCCGCCGGGTACTGGGCCACCCTGATGAAGCTGCGGCTGCCGGCATCCGTGCCCTATCTGCTTCCGGCGCTGCGGCTCGGCGCTGCGAACGCGGTCATCGGAGCGGTGGTGGCCGAGGTCTCGACGGGCCTGCAGGGCGGAATCGGGCGGCTGCTGATCCAGTTCGCCGGGCAGGCATCCGGCGATCCCGCCAAGGCATGGGGACCGATCTTCGGAGCCATCGCTCTCGGGCTGGTCGCCGCCGGCTCGGTGGCGCTGCTCGGACTGCTCCTGAAGGACTACCGCCGAGGAGAGGCAGCCTGATGACCCTTCGACACACCCCCGCAGCGCAGTCCGCCGGCTCAGAGGCGGGCGCCGCTGCGGTGAGCGTCCGCGCGACTTCGAAGGTCTTCCCTTCCAAGGCCGGCGACGTGACCGCGCTCGACGGCATCGAGCTCACGGTCCGCGAGGGCGAGTTCGTCTCGCTCATCGGTCCCTCCGGCTGCGGCAAGTCGACCCTGCTGCGGCTGATCGCCGACCTCGACACCGCGACCTCGGGCACGATCGAGGTGTTCGGCAAGCCTGCCGCGCGCGCGCGGCGCGATCAGGACTACGGCATCGCCTTCCAGCAGGCGGGGCTGCTCCCGTGGCGCACGGTGGCGGCCAACATCGCACTGCCGCTGGAGGTGCACGGCGTCGGCTCGGCACAGCGCAAGGCCCGCGTGGCCCCTCTCGCCGACCTCGTCGGCCTGTCGGACTTCGCGGACCGGTACCCGGATCAGCTCTCCGGCGGTATGCAGCAGCGCGTCGCGATCGCCCGTGCGCTGGCCGAGCAGCCGCGACTGCTGCTAATGGACGAGCCGTTCGGCGCGCTCGACGAGATGACCCGGGAGCGCATGCAGGCCGAGCTGTCGCGCATCGCCGCCGAGACCGGCGCCGCGGTCGTCTTCGTCACCCACTCGATCCCCGAGGCGGTGTTCCTGTCGGACCGCGTCGTCGTGATGTCGCCGCGGCCCGGCCGCATCACCACCGTCATCTCGACCGGGTTCGGCGGAGATCTGCCGCGCGCGGACTCGCTCCGCGAGACCCCCGAGTTCTTCGCCCGCGTCACCGCGGTGCGCGAGGCGCTACACGGCGCGCCGGTCCCCGGCGCGGGCAGGGAGCAGCGATGACCCTTCGACAGGCTCAGGGACCGGAGCGGGCTCACGGACCGGAGCGGGCTCAGGGATCGGAGCGGGCTCAGCGACCGGCGTCTGTCACGCCGCAGGGCTGGAGCCCGGCGACCGAGCGCCGCCTGCGCGTCATCGCCCCGATCGTCGTCGGGCTCCTCGGTCTCGCGCTGTGGCAGTTCCTGGTGAGCGTGGTCGGGGTCTCGGACTACCTGCTGCCGAGTCCCGCCGCCATCCTCCAGCAGCTGATCGAGTTCTCCTCCGCCATCCTGCAGGCGACCCTCGTCACCGGCACGAACGCACTCGTGGGGCTCGTCGTCGGGACGCTCGTGGCGATCCTCCTCGCGGCGCTCGCCGCCCGCTGGCGCGCGATCGACGGCATGTCGGCGCCGATCGTCGCATCGCTCGCCGTGGTTCCGATCGTCGCCCTGGCTCCGGTCCTGAACTCGATGTTCGGCGCCGACAGCCAGTTCGGCCGGCAGGCGATCGCCGCGCTCGCCGCCTTCGTCCCGGTGTTCCTCAACACCCTGCGCGGGCTTCGCCAGACGCGGCCGGTGCATCGTGACCTGATGCGGGTCTACGCCGCTTCGAGTGCCCAGGCCTTTCGCATGGTGACGCTGCCGACCGCGGTGCCCTACCTCATGACCGGCATCCGCATCGCGAGCTCGCTCGCCGTGATCTCGGCCCTCGTCGCCGAGTACTTCGGCGGGCCGCGCGGGGGGCTCGGCACGTTCATCGCCACCTCCGCCGCGACCAGCGCGTACGCCCGGGCGTGGGCGTACGTCGCCGCGGCCATCGCCCTCGGACTCGTCTTCTACCTCGCCACCGCGCTGCTCGAGTGGCTCGTGCTGCGCCGCATCCCCGCCGGAGGCGCACGATGACGCGCGCCGCCTCCCCCTCGTCCTCGTCCCGCGAGGCCGGCTCTGCACCACCACAGCAAATCCCGTAAGGGGACAGAAAGGATCGACATGAGACACAGCACACGTCGCTCGCTCGCGACAGGCGCGTTCGCGCTGTCGGCCGCACTCCTGCTGGCCGGATGCTCCGGCGGTGGCGGCGCCCCCGCGGAGAGCGAGGATGCCGAGGCGGGCGGGCTCACCCCGGTCAAGCTCCAGCTCCAGTGGCTGCCGCAGGCCCAGTTCGCCGGCTACTTCGCCGCCATCGATCAAGGCTATTTCGAGGAGGAGGGACTGGACGTCGAGATCATCCCGTCCGGCGGCGACATCGTGCCGCAGGACGCCCTCGCCAACGGCGACGTCGACTTCGCGATCGCCTGGGTCCCGAAGGTGCTCGGCTCGATCGAGGCCGGCGCGAACCTCACCGATATCGCGCAGATCTTCCAGCGCTCCGGCACGCTCCAGGTGTCGTGGGCGGACTCCGGCATCGAGTCCGTCGCCGACTTCGAGGGCAAGACCATCGGTTCGTGGGGGTTCGGCAACGAGTGGGAGATCTTCGCGGCCATGGCTGCGGAGGGCCTGGATTCCACGACCGTCCAGATCATCACGCAGGACTTCAACATGAACGCGTTCCTGCAGGGCGACATCGACGCGGCACAGGCCATGACGTACAACGAGTACGCGCAGCTGCTCGAGACGACGAACCCCGACACCGGCGAGCTTTACCAGCCGGAGGACTTCAACGTCATCAGCTATCAGGACACCGTCGGCGCCATGCTGCAGGACGCGATCTGGGCCGACACGGAACGGCTCGAGAGCGACGCGGAGTACGCCGACACCGCGGTCGCCTTCCTCAAGGCCGTGGTCAAGGGCTGGATGTTCGCGCGTGACAACCCGGAGGACGCCGCCGAGATCACCCTCGCGAACGGATCCGCATGGGGTCCGAGCCACGAGCTGTGGATGATGAACGAGATCAACAGGCTCATCTGGCCCTCGCCGGACGGCATCGGCATCATCGACGAGGCCGCCTGGCAGCAGACCGTCGACGGTGCTCTGGCGGCCGTCAACGAGACGGGCGCCCACCTGATCACCGAGGAGCCGCCTGCCAGCGCCTGGTCGAACGAGTACATCCAGCAGGCGCTGGACGAGCTCGAAGCCGACGGCGTCGATCTCACCGGCGACGACTTCGCGCCGATCGAGGTCGAGCTGCAGGAAGGCGGCAACTGACACCGCCCGGACGTTCCGTCCTGCTTCGTCCGCTCGGCGGCCGGGTTGTCTCTTGACCCTCGGTCGCCGAGCGACGAACGTTGCCTCACACGAGCCGTTCCATCATCGGGAGCCGATATGACCGACGACCTCGACACGCGCGCGAAGCAGCTGGACCGCGACCACGTGTTCCACTCGTGGTCGGCGCAGGCGGGTCTGGACCTGCCCGTCATCGCCGGCGGCGAGGGAACCGTCGTCTGGGACCACGCCGGCAATCGCATGCTCGACTTCGCGAGCCAACTGGTCAACGTGAACATCGGTCACCAGCATCCGGCCGTCGTCGAGGCGATTCGCGCGCAGGCCGCCGAGCTCGCCACGATCGGCCCGGCGACGGCGAACCTGACGCGCGGCGAAGCGGCGGCGCGCATCCTCGACAAGGCACCGGCCGGCTTCGCCAAGGTGTTCTTCACCAACGGCGGGGCCGACGCCATCGAGAACGCCATCCGCATGGCGCGTCTTCACGCTGCTCGTCAGAACCCCGGCCGCGACACCGTGCTGTCGACGTACCGCTCCTACCACGGCAACACCGGGGCGGCGATCGTCGCGACGGGCGATTGGCGACGGATGCCGAACCAGTACGCCCGCGGACACGTGCACTTCTTCGGGCCCTATCTGTATCGCAGCGAGTTCTGGGCGACGACACCGGAGGAGGAATGCGAGCGCGCCCTCCACCACCTGGAGCGCGTGATCCAGTCCGAAGGGCCGTCGACCATCGCGGCGATCCTGCTCGAGTCCGTTCCAGGGACCGCGGGCATCCTCGTGCCGCCGCCGGGGTACCTGGCCGGCGTGCGTGAGCTCTGCGACCGGTACGGCATCGTGCTGATCCTGGACGAGGTGATGTGCGGCTTCGGCAGGACCGGTCGCTGGTTCGCGTTCGAGGGATCCGACGTCGTCCCCGACCTCATCACCTTCGCGAAGGGCGTCAACTCCGGCTACGTGCCGGTGGGCGGCGTCATCATCTCGCAGGACATCTCGAGCACCTTCGACGACCGGATCTTCCCCGGGGGACTCACGTATTCCGGGCACCCGCTGGCCGCGGCATCCATCGTCGCCTCGATCGACGCCATGCAGAACGAGGGCATCGTCGACAACGCGCGCCAGGTGGGTCTGGAGGCGATCGGGCCCGGCCTGCAGAACCTTGCCGAGCGACACCGGCTCATCGGAGAGGTCCGCGGCGAAGGCGTCTTCTGGGCGATCGAGCTGGTCGCCGACGCCGACACGCGCGAACCGGTCGGACCGGACGTGATCGGCCGGCTGAAGAAGGAGCTGATGACGCGGGGGCTGCTGCCGTTCACGGCGGAGAATCGCATCCACGTCGTCCCGCCCTGCGTGGTCACCACCGGGGAGGTGGCTCAGGCGATGTCGATCTACGATGAAGCTCTGACGAGCGTCGAAGACGACCTCTTCTGACGCGCGCACGTCCCGAGTCGCCACGAAGGGCTCGAGGGACTTCCAAAGGAGGAACACGATGACAGACATGATGGAGCGCACCGACGAGGAGCGCACCGAGACCACGGTCCTCGATCACTGGGTGAACGGTGCGCCGTGGGCGGGGGCGTCCGAGCGCAGCGGCGACGTGTTCAACCCGGCGCTCGGCACCGTGCAGAAGCACGTGCGCTTCGCATCGACGGAGGATGTCGGGCACGCGGTCGACGTCGCCTCGGCGGCGTGGGTGCAGTGGCGCGACACGTCGATCGCGAAGCGCCAGGCGGTGATGTTCAGCTTCCGCGAGCTGCTGAACCAGCGCAAGGACGAGCTCGGCGAGATCCTCACCGCCGAGCACGGCAAGGTGCTCTCCGACGCGCTGGGCGAGATCGCCCGCGGCATGGAGGTCGTCGAGTTCGCGTGCGGCGTCGGCCACCTGACCAAGGGCGCCTACACCGAGAACGCCTCGAGCGGCATCGACGTCTACACGCTGCGTCAGCCGCTCGGCGTCGTCGGCATCATCAGTCCCTTCAACTTCCCCGCGATGGTCCCGCTGTGGTTCTTCTCCGTGGCGCTCGCGGCCGGAAACGCGGTGGTGCTCAAGCCCAGCGAGAAGGACCCGACCGCGGCCAACTGGATGGCCGCGCTCCTCACCGAGGCCGGCCTCCCCGACGGCGTCTTCAACGTCGTTCACGGAGACAAAGAGGCCGTCGACGCGCTCCTCGAGCACCCCGACGTGCGCGGCATCTCGTTCGTCGGCTCGACGCCGATCGCGAAGTACGTCTACGAGACGGCCACCTCGCACGGCAAGCGGGTGCAGGCCTTCGGCGGCGCGAAGAACCACATGCTCGTGCTGCCGGACGCTGACCTCGACCTCGCCGCCGATGCCGCCGTCAACGCGGGCTTCGGCTCAGCCGGCGAGCGCTGCATGGCGATCTCGGTCGTGCTCGCCGTCGACACGGTCGCCGACGAGTTCGTGCGCAAGGTGTCCGAGCGCATGGCGACGCTGCGCACCGGCGACGGAATGCGCGGCTGCGACATGGGCCCGCTCATCACCGGCCAGCACCGCGACAAGGTCACCTCGTACATCGACGTGGCCGCGTCGGACGGCGCAGCGGTCGTGGTCGACGGGCGCGACGTCGAGATCGACGGCGACCCGAACGGCTTCTGGCTCGGCCCGACCCTCATCGACAAGGTGCCGACCAGCTCTTCGGTGTACGCCGACGAGGTGTTCGGGCCGGTGCTGTCGGTCGTGCGGGTCGAGGGCTACGAAGACGGCCTCGAGATCATCAACTCGAGCCCCTACGGCAACGGCACCGCCATCTTCACGAACGACGGGGGCGCTGCCCGGCGCTTCCAGCACGAGGCCACGGTGGGGATGATCGGCATCAACGTGCCGATCCCGGTGCCGGTGGCGTACCACTCGTTCGGCGGCTGGAAGGCCTCGCACTTCGGCGACACCAAGGCATACGGCCCGCACGCCTTCGAGTTCTTCACGGCCGAGAAGGCGGTCACCTCGCGCTGGCTCGATCCGTCGCACGGCGGCCTGAACCTGGGATTCCCCCCAGCACTCCTGAGTGCACGTGAGGCCGGTGTCCCGGTTCCTCCGTCTCATGTCCCGAACTCGCCCACGTCGGGTGTGCTGAGGGAGCGAAACCGGGGCACGGCCCTGAAGGAGGTCACACCTCGCGCGGTGGGACGAAGACGGTGATCGCTCGAGGGACGGCGACGCAGCGCAGCGTGAACTCGTCGCCGGGCTCCTCTTCGAGCTCGCCGTCGTGCACGAAGACCGACGGATGCCCCGGCCCCGGCCGGACCGTCACCTCGAACTCCGAGACGACCAGGCGCTCGACGTCCGATCGCGGCGGCATGAGGCGCAGTGCGCGGAGCACGGCGGCGGTGCGCCGGCCGAAGGCGAGCGACGCGATCGCCCGGGCGCGCGTGCCGCGCGCGTGGTGGATGCGCACGTCGAGCACCGGCTCTTCGAGGTGCTCGCGCTGCATCGTCGCGACGCGTCGCGGATCGTTCCGTCCGACGCCGACGAACACCGACCACACGCGCGCCCGGCGCCCGTCCCGGGCCACGGTGATCGCCTCGGCGCCGCGCATGGTCCGCCAGGCCGCGACGACCCCGCCGAGCCACTTGCCCAGCCGGGCACGGTGCCGCTCGCGCTCGTCGATGAGCTCGGGGTAGGTGCCGACCGAGACGGCGTTGAGCGCCAGGATCGGGGCGGCGTCACCCGCCGTCACCTCTACCGCGCTGACCTCGATCGTGGTGCCGGCCTCGAACGCGTCGAGGGCGGTGGCGACGTCAGTCAGGCCCGCCGACCGGGCGAAGTGATTGAACGTGCCGCCCGGCAGCACCAGCAGCGGCCGTCCGTGCTCACGTGCCAGCTGCGCCATGCGCGACACGGAGCCGTCACCGCCATAGACGCCCAGCACCGAGGGCGCGGCATCCGATGCCATCGCGGCCGCGACGATCTCGCCCAGGTCGTCGCCTTCGCCGAGCTCGCGGACGACGGCCTCGGGCAGCCGCTCGGCCAGAAGCCCCGCGGGGTCGAGACGGAGCACCGCGGTGCCCGACTGCGCGTTGCGCACGATGAACACTCCACGTCCGGTGGCGGCGGAGGGCGAGGGCGGCGCAGACGGCATGGCCCGAGGCTACCCCGCCCACAACCGCGGCCCGTCCCTGGTCATCGCTCACAGGCTTCGCAGAATCGCGCGCACCTCGCAGCGAATCACCGGAAATCTGCGAGCTTCGCGGCGATCTGCGAAGTCTGTAAGCCAGAGCCCGGTCCCGTCACGCCGGAAGGATGGGGCGGTTCTCGTAGAACGTCTGCAGCACGACGGTGGTGCGCGTGTTGACCGAGGCGGCGAGACGGATGTCGCGGATCAGCGATTCGAGATGCCGCGGCGACGCCACCCGCGCGAACAGCATGTAGCTCGCGTCGCCGGCGATCGAGTGGCACGCCTCGATTTCGGCGAGGTGCTCGAGCAGCTCGGGCGCATCGTCGGGCTGCGCAGGATCCAGCGGCGTGATTTCGATGAACGCCGACAGCGGCTTGCCCACCGCCTCGGGATCGACCGCCGCGCGATAGCCGGTGATCACGCCGCGGGTCTCGAGCCGCCGCAGTCGCGATTGCACCGCTGACACCGACAGCCCGACGGCGACCGAGAGCTCCGCGAGGGTCGCGCGGGCGTTGAGCGAAACCTCGTGCACGATCCGCTGATCGACAGGATCCTCCATACATGGAAGAATACCTGTCAGATCCGGCTTCAGCCGGAAATATTCCTGTCTACGCCCTCTTCCTCGAAGATCGGAGGTTCCCATGCCCATGACCGCGCACACCGCGAAGTCCATCGTCGGAGAGCCCGAGGTTCTCGAGGACGCCCTTCGACAGTCTCAGGGACCGCTCGCCGAGGCCGTCGAGACGTCTCCCGCGTGGCTGTCGCTGAAGGCGGCCGCGATCGCGCTGCAGACGATTCAGGCGCAGGACGGTTCGATCCCCGATGCCGAAAGTCTCTCCGAGGCACGCGAGCATGTCGCCGCGATCACCGCCGCGATCGAGAAGCTGCGGCCGCTCTTCCCCCACGACGACGACTACCTCGCGGCATCCGTTCGCGACTTCGAGCGGTGGGCCGACGAGGGTTTCGGGATTCCCGACTTCCTCGAGTCGCTCGTGGCGTTCCAGCCGCAGCAGCACCGGATCGACGGCATCCGTCATCTCGTCGTCTTCCCGATGTACACCCAGAACGGCTCGTCCAACCGGTTCGTCGAGGCGGTGCTGGTCGAGGTGATCTGGCCCGAGTTCATCGGCCAGCTCGAGAGCGAGTACACGAACCGGCTGTTCGTCTCGCTGCGGTTCCTCGACTTCACCCCGGGCTACGACACGAACAGCGCGGTGCTCTTCCCCGAGACGGTCGCGATGCGCGAGACGCCGCCGTTCACGTGGGGCGCGATCTTCCAGGATCGCGAGGCCGCGCGCTACCGCCGGGTGGTCCGGGCGGCCGCCGAGATCACGAAGCTCGAGCTTCCGGCCGACGCGGCGCGCATGCTCGACGACCAGGCGCTCACCGAGAAGACCTTCGTGATGTGGGACATCATCCACGACCGCACGCACATGCGTGGCGACCTGCCGTTCGACCCGTTCATGATCAAGCAGCGGATGCCGTACTTCCTGTACTCGCTGGAGGAGCTGCGCTGCGACCTCACGGCCTTCCGAGAGTGCGTGGCGATCCAGAAGCGGCTGGCCCTTCGACAGGCTCAGGGACCGGCGACGGTTGCTGAGCCCGCTGCGGCTGCTGGGCCCGCCGACGCACTGACAGCGGCGGAGGTCGAGATGCTCGACCACGCGAGACTCGTTCAGTACGCGGTGATCTTCGACCGGATCTTCCGGTTCGCGATCACCGGCTCGCGGGTCCGCAACTACGACGGTCTGGGCGGCCAGCTGCTGTTCGCCTGGCTGCACCAGCGCGGCGTTCTGCACTGGACCGACACGTCGCTCGCGTTCGACTGGGACGACGTGCCCGACGCCGTCGTCGCCCTCGCCGACGCGATCGACGAGCTGTACTGGCGTTCGATCGACCGGCCGAAGACGGCGCACTGGCTCGCCGCGTACGAGCTGGTCCGCTCGACCCTCACGCCCCATCCCGCGTCGGCCTGGGCCCGCGGCCTGCCGGACGAGATCCTGACGGGCGCGCCGAAGGGCTTCACCGACGCCGTGATGGACGACGAGTTCCCACTGTCGATGTTCTACGAGGCGCTCGCGAAGAAGATGAAGCCCGTGATCGAGTCGACCGCCGGCATCACGGGCGGCCATGACTGATACGAGCGCCTCGGGAAAACTCGTGCTGCTGGCGGGGGCGACGAGTGCCTCCGGCCTCGCGGCGGCGCGCATCCTCGCGGGCCAGGGCGCGCGTGTGATCGGCGTCGGGCGGGACGAGGCGAAGCTCGAGGCGCTGGCGACCGAGGCTCCGGGCACCCGCATCGAGGTGTGCGATCTGACCGACGAGGCTCAGGTCGCCGATCTCGCCGCCCGGGTCCACGCCGACGAGGGACCCGTCGACGGCGTGCTCCACCTGGTCGGCGGCTGGCGCGGGGGCGGCGGGCTCGCCGGGCAGACCGACGCCGACTACCGGTTCCTCGAGCGGTCGTTCACGGCGCTCCGCCACGTCAGCCGAGCGTTCGACGCGGACCTTCTCGCGTCCGGCGCCGGGCGCCTCGCCGTCGTCTCGTCGACGGCGGTCGCGCGGCCCCTCGCGGGCGGCGCGAACTACGCCGCCGTCAAGGCCGCGACCGAGGCCTGGGCGCGCGCTGTCGCGCAGGGCTGGGCGAAGGCGGCCCGGGACTCCGGCGAGCCGCTGCGCGCGGCATCCGTCATCTTCCGCGTGAAGGCGCTCGAGGGCCTCGAGGAGCGCCTCGCGCGCAGTTACGCCGACCTGTTCGTCGCTGGTGCCGACGGGATCAACGACACGATCGTCGAACTCACTCCCCCGTCGTCCTGATGCGGCCCCGATCGGCGGCTGATGCGTGCCCGCCAGCAGGCTGAGCCTGCCCTCTTCGCGGAACTCGTTGCGTTATTGCGAGGGCGGCGGCCGGCGAACGCCACCCCCAGCCTGCGCTCGGGCACGCTTCCGCACCGCCGACTAGATTGGACCCCCGTGACCACGATCCACGACCCGAACCTGCGCGGCTTCGCATCCGACAACTACTCCGGCATCCATCCCGAGGTGCTCGCGGCCATCACCGCCGCCAACGAAGGACACCAGGTGTCTTACGGCGAGGACGCCTACACCGCACGGCTGCAGGAGGTGTTCGCGCACCACTTCGGCGAGGGCGTCGAGGCGTTCCCGGTCTTCAACGGCACCGGGGCGAACGTCGTGGGCATGCAGTCGATGCTCCCTCGCTGGGGCGCGGTGGTCGCCGCTGCGACGGCTCACATCAACGTCGACGAGGGCGGAGCGCCCGAGCGCGTCGCGGGCATCAAGCTCCTCACCGTGCCCACCGACGACGGCAAGCTCACCCCCGAGCTCATCGACCGCGAGGCGTGGGGGTGGGGCGATGAGCACCGGGCGCAGCCACTCGCCGTCTCGATCACGCAGTCGACCGAGCTCGGCACGCTCTACACCGTCGACGAGATCCGGGCCATCGCCGACCACGCGCACGGCCTCGGCATGAACGTGCACATGGACGGCTCCCGGATCTCCAACGCCGCGGCATCCCTCGGCGTGCCCTTCCGCTCGTTCACCCGTGACGCCGGCGTCGACGTGCTCAGCTTCGGCGGCACCAAGAACGGCGCGATGCTCGGCGAGGCGATCGTCGTGCTCAATCCCGACGCTTCCCGCGGACTCACCTACCTGCGCAAGCTCGACATGCAGCTCTCGTCGAAGATGCGGTTCGTGTCAGCCCAGCTGGTCGCGCTGCTCGAGGGCGACCTGTGGCTGCGCAACGCGTCGCACTCGAATGCGATGGCGCAGCGCCTGCGTGCCGGCGTCGAGGCGGGCCTCGCTGACGGCTCGATCCGCGGCGTGGCCTTCACGCAGCCGACGCAGGCGAACGGCGTGTTCGCGACCCTGCCGGCGGGCGTCGCCGACCGTCTGCGCGAGTCGTTCCGCTTCTACGACTGGGATGCCGCCAAGAACGAGGTTCGCTGGATGTGCAGCTTCGACACGTCCGAGAACGACATCGACGCCTTCATCGCCGCGATCGCCCGCGAGACCACCGCAGCCGCGTAGTCCACGACCGCGGGACCTCTCTCCCGCGGTCGGGAGACCCGGGAGGGCCGGTCCTCGAGCGGGCTTGCACAGGAGTTTCGGCCTTCCACAGGACGATCGGCTTGGGAAGCCTCCTGTAGAGCCCGAGTTCTCCGCCGGTCGGCCCGCGGCTCAGGACTCCGAGGCCTCGGCGCCTTCGATCTCCGCGCCCTGGGCTTTCGCTCCCTCGGCCGCGGATCCTCCGGCGTGGTCGCCGTCGACGGCCTCGACGAGCTCGGCCAGCTCCGCGTCGATGTCTTCGACCGACACCTCGCGCTCGTCCTCGGCACGAGCGTCGACCGGAGCATCCTTCGCTGCGGCGTCGGTCGCCGCGGGCGCAGCGCCATCGGCGACCGTTCCGACGGCGGCGTCGGGCCGGATGAGCTCCTTGACCTCGGCCATGAAGCTCGTGAGCTGGTGCTGCTGCCACCTCAGCTGGCGGGTGCGGTCCTCGGCATCGCGCAGCACGGACTCCGAGTGGGTGGTGACGAGCTCCATGATGCGCTGCGCCTTGGACCGCGCCTGGTCGAGGTGCTCGCGGGCCCGGATGTGCGCGTCCGCCTCGATCTGCTGCGACTGGGCGCGCATCAGACGCTCGAAGTCCTCGGCCTTGCCGGCCACGCGCTGAGCGTGCTCCAGCGACGCGGTGACCTGCTCGTTGGCGTCCTGCGTGATGCGCTCCGCATGAGCGACAGCCTGGTTGTGCAGCACCAGGAACTCCTGATGCGCGTCATCCTGCCGGCGGGTGAGGGATGCCTCGAACTCGAGTGCGCGCACGCGCAGCTCCCGCACCGCCTCCTCGGCCTCGGAGCGGTCGCGCGCCGTCTCACGAGCGACCATGGAACGCAGCGCCGCGGCGCCCTTCTCGGCCTCGGAGCGGATTGCCGCCGCCTCGCGCTCGGCCTGCGAGATCTTCTCGGCCGCGTGCGCGCCCTCACGTTCGAGGCGGGCATCGTGCGCGGTCAGCTCGGTGTCGATCTTGAGCCGCGCCTGCTGGGCCTCGTGCTGCGCCTGCGAGATGATCGCCTCCGCCTCGGCGCGCGCCGAACTCCGGCGGTTCTCGATCTCTTCGCGCGCAGCCTCGAGCAGCCGGTCGCCCTGCACCGTGGCGTTGCGGAGCAGCACGCCGGCCTGCTCCTCGGCGACGCGCAGCACCTCGTCGAACTGGCGACGGCTCGGAGTCTCGGCGGGAGTCCCGGCCAGCTCTTCGGCGAGCGCCTGCACCTGATGCTCGGCGTCGGCGGCGCGCGCGGTCGCCGCGGCGAGCTCGGCCTGCAGCTGCCCGATGCGGTCACCGCTCTCGGCCCGCGCGGTCGACGCTTCCGCCTGGGCCGCCTCGACCTCGGCGGTGAGGCGTTCGAGCTCGGCGCCGCGCCTGGCCTCCGCCGCATCGACCTCGTCCTGCAGCTCGCCCTTGAGCTGGGCTCGCAGGCGCTCGAGCTCGCCGCTGAGCTGTGCCCGGGTCGCCTCGAGCTCGGTCTCGAGCCGCTCGGACTTCGCCCGGCTCTGCGCGACGGCAGCGCCCGCACGGCGCTGGTGCTGCTTCAGCTGCGCGATCTCGTCGGTCGCAGCCTGCACGCGGCCTTGCAGGCCCGCGATCGTCGCGTCGACCTCGTCCTTGTCGTAGCCGCGGAAGGTGGTGGCGAAGTCCGGGCGGTCATCGGCGACAGCCGCTGAGCCGATCAGGCTGTCGAAGGGGCTGGCGGCTTCCGACGCGGCGTGCTCGTGGGGCTCGGAGGATTCCGACATGACGTCTCCAGATCTCAGGCGGTCCCCCGACCACGGGGAAGACTACCGTTCCCACCTCGCCGGCGGGAACCGCATGTGGAAAGCGAGATCGGCCGACCCGCTCCGGCGGGCGGCGACGCCGGTCAGCGCAGCGCGCCGACGCTCGCGAGAGCGAGCCGGATGAGGGTGCCGCGGCCGCCCTCCATCTCGGCCGCCAGCGCATCGGACGCGGCCTCGGCGGGCGCCATCCAGGTCACCTCGAGCGCGTCCTGGCGGGGTTCGCACGTGCCCGTCACAGGCACCACGAACGCGAGCGAGACGGCGTGCTGCCGGTCGTCGTGGAACGCGCTGACGCCCGGGATCGGGAAGTACTCCGCCACGGTGAAGGGCGTCGGCTGGGTGGGCAGCAGGGGGAAGGCCATCGGACCGAGGTCGTTCTCGAGGTGCCGGAAGAGGGCATCGCGCACGGTCTCGCCGTACCGCACGCGGCCCGAGACGATGGTCCGCGTGATCTCGCCGACGGGCGTGGCCCGCAGCAGGATGCCGACCTCGATCACCTGCCCCATGCCGTCGGTGCGCACCGGCACGGCTTCGACGTAGAGCATCGGGATGCGCCGGCGGGCCTCTTCGAGCTCGATGTCGCTCAGCCAGGCCGGGTTCGAGACGTTGCCGCTCGGCGGGCCGAACGGCTCGTCGCCCGACGGCTCGGGGTCGGGGGTGCGCACGGACATGACTCCTGTATACCGCTTCGCGGCCGAACGTCACCGATATCGGTGCGTGAGGCATGTGGATCGGTACGCTGACGGCAGACCCGTGGAGGAGCGCTATGTCGAACGATGCACCCCAGACCACGTTCAGCCGCATCCAGGACATCGTCGGCGTCTTCCTCCTCTCGGTCATGGCGGTGATGACCGCGTGGTGCGGCTTCGAGTCATCGAAGTGGGGCGGCGAGATGTCGATCGCCTTCAGTGAGGCGTCGGGCGCGCGCATCCAGGCGACGAGCGCCGAGGGCGAGGCGCGGGCGGCGCAGCAGTTCGATCTCACCATCTATGCGCAGTGGGTGCTCGCGAACGCCGACGGCGAAACCGAGCTGGTGCAGTACATCGAGGACCGCTTCACCCCGCACTTCGCGGTCGCCTTCGACGCGTGGCAGGCCGACGGCATGCAGGAGAACGGCCCCTTCGCGGTCGACGAGTACGTCCCGCCGGGCGAAGTCGAGGCCGCCGAGCTCTCGGCGAGGGCCGACGCCAAGTTCGCCAAGGCGCTCGGCGACAACCAGCGCGGCGACAACTACTCGCTGCTCACGGTGCTCTTCGCCCTCGTCCTCTTCCTGACCGCGATGTCGCAGCGCGACGTGCGCACCTGGATCGGCCGCGTGCTGCTGGGGCTGGCGGTCGTGGTCGCGATCGTCGGCGTCGGCATCCTGACCACCTTCCCGATCAAGATCTGACGCGCGCTCGCCGAGACGGCAGGATGGATCCGTGAGTTCGCACGCGCCTCTCGACCTGGCGGCCGTCCTGTGGTCTGTCGAGCCCGCCGAACGAGCGGGCCGGCCCCTTCTCGTGCTGCTGCACGGGTACGGAGCCGACGAGCGGGACCTCTTCGCGCTGGTCCCCCACCTCCCCGCGCAGTTCGTCGTGGCGGCCGTCCGCGCGCCGCTGGCCCCGCCGTTCCCGACTCCGGGGTACTCCTGGTACGCGATCGACGGTCTCGACGGTCGTGACGTTTCGCACGTCACCGCCGCAGCGCACGGACTGATCGAGTGGGCGGATGCCGCGGCCGGCGCCTTCGACTCGATCGGCCTTCTCGGCTTCTCCCAGGGCGGCGCCGTGTCGCTCCAGGCGATGCGGCTCGATCCGGAGCGGTTCGCTTTCGCCGTGAACCTGTCGGGGTACGCGACTCCCGGCGATCTGCCGGGCGACGCAGAACTGGCCGAGCGACGCCCGCCGGTGTTCTGGGGACGCGGCACCCACGACGACGTCATCCCGCCGTTCCTCGTGGACCACACGACGCAGTGGCTGCCAGCGCACGCCGACCTGAGCGGCCGCGTCTACCCGGGCCTGACGCACAGCGTGTCGGAGCAGGAGCTGGACGACGTGCGGGTGTTCCTCGACAAGCGCCTGGCCGACCTCGCGTCCGCGGCGGATTGAGCCGACCGGCAGACAAACGGCCGAGGCATCCGCTATGGTGTTCACGGCTTTGTTCCCGACGTGAGGAAATCCGTTGAAGCTCATCGACGCGACCGCGCTGTAATCGCGCTGCTCCGTCGACTCTCGACGACAGCGCACCGATTCCGCGCTGACCGTCGATCCGCCGCCTCCCCGCGGCTCCGGCGTCCTCTCAGGACCGGAGCATCCGGGCGATCGCCGGCACCGGTGTCAGCGCATGACTGTCACTGGAGGCCTCATGCCCGCTCACACCCTCACTCCATCCATCGTCCTCGACCGGGTCTCGTTCGCGTGGCCCGACGGCACCGCCGCCCTCTCCGACGTGTCGGGCTCGTTCGGCGCCGGCCGCACTGGCCTGGTGGGGCGGAACGGCTCGGGGAAGTCCACACTGCTGCGCCTCATCGCCGGCGAGCTCACCCCGTCGGCCGGGCACGTCACCACGACGGCGGACGTCTCATACCTGCCGCAGCGCCTGACGCTCGACGTCACGCGTCCCGTCGCCGACCTGCTCGGCGTGGGCGACACGCTGAGGGCGCTGCGCGCCATCGAGTCCGGCGACGCCGACCCGCGCCACTTCGACGCGGTCGGCAACGACTGGGACGTCGAGGCGCGCGCCCACGCCGCGCTCGCCGAGGCGGGCCTTCGCCCCGACATGCTCGACCGCAGCGTCGGGCAGCTCTCGGGCGGCGAGGCGGTGCTGACCGCGATCGCCGGCATCCGTCTGCGAGGAGCGCCGATCGCACTGCTCGACGAGCCGACGAACAACCTCGATCGAGACGCCCGTGCGCGCCTCTCCGAGATGGTTCGCGGCTGGCGCGGCGCGCTGGTCGTGGTCAGCCACGACACCGCGCTCCTCGAGCTGGTCGATGACACGGCCGAGCTCTATGCCGACGAGCTGTCGGTCTTCGGCGGCCCCTACTCGGAATGGCGGGCGTGGCTCGACGCCGAGCAGGGCGCGGCCCGTCAGGCCGAGACCGCCGCAGCCGCGGCGCTGCGGCGAGAGAAGCGGGAGCGCATCGAGGCCGAGACGACGCTGTCGCGACGCGCGGCGATGGGCCGGAAGGCGCAGCTCGAGAAGCGCGTGCCGAAGATCATCGCCGGCGGACGCAAGATGGCCGCACAGGTGTCGGCCGGAAAGCTCCGCGGCGAGAAGGCCGACCGCGAGGCGAGCGCCCGCGCCGCGCTGGACGCGGCCGAGCGCCGCGTGCGCGACGACGACAGCATCAGGATCGACCTGCCCGATCCCGGAGTTCCGGCGGGGCGCCGCATCGCGACCCTCGGCGACGGCGAGCGATCGTGGACAGTCCAGGGTCGCGAGCGCGTGGCCCTCATCGGGCCGAACGGCGCGGGCAAGACGACGCTGCTCGAGCGGCTGGTCGGTGTCTCCGGACGCAACTCCGGAGAAACCGATGCGTACGGGGCCGAAACGGCTTCTCCCGTCGATGCGAACCCGCTTTTCAGGAGTTCGGTACGCGCCGAGCTGCACACCGACCGCGTCGGCTACCTGCCGCAGCGCGTGGGCGGGCTCGAGGACGCCGGCCTGGATGACGCCGCCTCGGTGCTCGAGAACATCGCCGCCGCCGCGCCGCACGTCCCGACGGTCGAGCTGCGCAACCGGCTCGCGCGGTTCCTCATCCGCGGCGCGGCAGTGGAGCGGCCGGTGGCGACGCTGTCGGGCGGCGAGCGGTTCCGCGTCGCGCTGGCACGGCTGCTGCTGGCCGACCCGACGCCGCAGCTGCTGGTGTTCGACGAGCCGACGAACAACCTCGATCTCGACACGGTCGGCCAGTTCGTCGACGCGCTCGCGGCCTATCGCGGCGCGGTGCTCGTCGTCAGCCACGACGACGCGTTCCTCGAGCGCATCGGCGTGGACCTGGTCCTCGAGCTCGACCACGACGGCACGCTCACCGAGAGGACCCTCGCCGAGCGGTGAGGGGTACCGGCGCGGGGACGGATACGGCACGATGGCCCCATGGCTGTCCTCGTCCGTCCCCGCACCGGCCGCGTCATCGGCGGCGTGTGCGCGGCCATCGCGAACCGCTTCGAGATGAGCGCCACCGTCATCCGGGTGGTCATGGCCGGCTCGGTCGTGTTCTTCGGCCTGTCGATCGGCCTGTACCTGATCCTCTGGCTGCTGATCCCGCTCGAGCGCGGCTGATCGCACGCACCGATGGGCGGCTCACCCGCCCGGCAATCGGGGGCCTGCACCCGTGACGGCAGGGCGAGCGGTGAATCAGGCTGGGGAGATGAACGAACTCGTCAGACCCCGCCAAGGACGCTGGTTCGCCGGCGTCTGCCTCGCCGTCGCCAACCGGTTCGGCTGGAGCGTCGCGCTCGTCCGGATCCTCGCGATCGTCGCCGTGGTGTTCTTCGGCCTGTCGCTCTGGGCGTACATCCTGCTCTGGATCGTCGTGCCGACCGAGCGCTGACTGGCGTCAACCCCGCCCCGATGTCGGTGCGAGCGACGAAGATGGAGGGATGGGCGACGTCCTCGAGCGGTTCGGTCCTGCCACGCAGGACTGGTTCCGCGGCGCCTTCCCCGCCCCGACCGACGCGCAGATCGGCGCATGGCAGGCGATCTCGGCCGGGCGGCATGCGCTCGTCGTCGCCCCGACGGGCTCGGGCAAGACGCTCTCGGCCTTCCTCTGGGCCATCGACCGGGTCTTCCACGAGAAGGCGGTGGCCCCGGCATCCGCCCCCGCGAAGGGGAGGAAGAGAGCCGCACCCGCTGCCCCGCCACCCGGCACCCGGATCCTCTACATCTCGCCGCTGAAGGCGCTCGGAGTGGATGTCGAGCGCAACCTGCGCTCGCCGCTCGTGGGCATCGGGCAGTCCGCGCGGCGACTGGGCATCGCCGTCCCCGACGTGACCGTCGGCGTCCGCTCCGGCGACACGACGTCGAGCGACCGGCGCAAGCTCGTGTCGGCGCCGCCCGACATCCTCATCACGACGCCCGAGTCGCTGTACCTCATGCTGACGAGCCAGGCCGGGCAGACGCTGCGCGACGTGCACACCGTGATCGTCGACGAGGTGCACGCCGTCGCGGCGACCAAGCGCGGTGCTCATCTCGCGGTGAGTCTGGAGCGGCTCGAGGCGCTGCGCCAGTCGTTCGACCCGGAGGCGGCGCCCGCGCAGCGCATCGGCCTCTCGGCGACAGTGCGGCCGATCGACGAGGTCGCCCGGTTCCTCGGCGGCGCAGCGCCGGTCGACATCGTCGCGCCTCGCGCGAGCAAGGCCTTCGACATGAAGGTGGTCGTCCCGATCGACGACATGCTCAATCCGCCGCCCCCTCCCAGCGCCTGGACGAGCGACGCCGCCGACCCGGGCACGACGGACGAGACGCTCCCCGTAGCCGAGGCGATCGACGAGGACTGGTTCGCCGACGGCACGGCGGGTGCCGGCGGGCGAAGCCGCGCCACCGGCGCCGGCGAGACCGAGGTCACGGGCTCGGTGTGGCCGCACGTCGAAGAGGCGATCGTCGACCGCATCGTGCAGCACCGCTCCACGATCGTGTTCTGCAATTCGCGTCGCCTCGCCGAGCGGCTCACGGGTCGCCTGAACGAGATCTACTCCGAGCGCCTCGGGCTCGACCTTCCCGACGCCGCCGTGCCCGCGGCGATGATGGCCCAGGCCGGCGCGACCGCCGGCGCCGATCCGGTGCTCGCGAAGGCGCACCACGGATCGGTGTCGAAGGAGCAGCGCGCCCAGGTCGAGGACGAGCTGAAGTCCGGCATCCTGCGCTGCGTCGTCGCGACGAGCAGCCTCGAACTGGGCATCGACATGGGCGCGGTCGACCTCGTGATCCAGGTCGAGGCGCCGCCGAGCGCGGCATCGGGCCTGCAGCGCATCGGGCGAGCCGGGCACCAGGTGGGCGAGGTCAGCCGCGCCGCGCTCTTCCCCAAGCACCGCGGCGACGTGCTGCACACGGCGATCGTCACCGAGCGCATGCTGGCCGGCCAGATCGAGGCGATATCGATCCCGCAGAATCCGCTCGACATCCTCGCGCAGCAGACGGTGGCGGCCGCCGCGGTCGGTCCGCTCGACGTCGAGGGCTGGTTCGAGACCCTCAAGCGCAGCGCGCCGTTCCGCTCGCTTCCCCGCTCGGCCTACGAGGCGACGCTCGACCTCATCGCCGGCCGCTTCCCCTCCGACGAGTTCGCCGAGCTGCGCCCTCGGGTCGTGTGGGATCGCGACCTCGGCGTGATCACGGGCCGGCCGGGGTCTCAGCGCATCGCGGTGACGAGCGGCGGCACCATCCCCGACCGCGGGCTGTTCGGCGTCTTCATCGCCGGTGAGTCCTCGAACGCCCGCGTGGGCGAGCTCGACGAGGAGATGGTCTACGAGTCGCGCGTCAACGACGTGTTCACGCTCGGCACGACGAGCTGGCGCATCGTCGAGATCACCCACGATCGCGTCAACGTGGTGCCCGCGTTCGGCCAGCCCGGCAAGGTGCCGTTCTGGCACGGCGACGGCATCGGGCGCCCGGCCGAGCTCGGCGAAGCGCTCGGCAAGTTCTCTCGCGAGGTGTCGACGGCGAAGGCCGATAAGGCCGAGGAGCGCCTGCGGGACGCCGGCCTCGACGACTACGCGCAGGGCAATCTGCTGGCCTATCTCGCCGAGCAGCGCGAGGCGACCGGCACCCTGCCCACGGACCGGCAGCTGACCATCGAGCGCGGCCGAGACGAGGTCGGCGACTGGCGCGTGATCCTGCATTCCCCGTACGGCATGCAGGTGCACGCGCCGTGGGCGCTGGCCGTCAATGCACGGATCCGGGAGCGGCTCGGGGTCGAGGGCTCGGCGGTCGCCAGCGACGACGGCATCATCGCCCGGATCCCGGATGCCGCGGCAGAGCCCCCCGGCGCCGAGCTCTTCGTCTTCGATCCCGATGAGCTCGAGCAGATCGTGACCGAAGAGGTGGGCGGCTCCGCCCTCTTCGCCTCGCGGTTCCGGGAGTGCGCCGCCCGCGCGCTGCTCATGCCCCGCCGCAACCCAGGGCGCCGCACCCCGCTGTGGCAGCAGCGGCAGCGCTCGGCGCAGCTGCTCGAGGTCGCCCGGCGCTATCCGACGTTCCCCATCATCCTCGAGACGCTGCGCGAGGTGCTGCAGGACGTCTACGACGTCCCCGCCCTGCTGCGGATCGCCCGCAGCATCGGCGACCGCCGCATCCGGCTCGTCGAGACCGAGCCGCCCCAACCCTCGCCCTTCGCGCGCGACCTGCTCTTCGGATATGTCGGCGCGTTCATGTACGAAGGCGACTCGCCGCTGGCCGAACGCCGGGCGGCGGCGCTGTCGGTCGACCCGGCCCTGCTGGGCGAGCTCCTCGGCAAGGTCGAGATGCGCGAGCTGCTCGATCCGGACGTCATCGCGCAGTTCGAGCGCGAGGCGCAGCGGCTCGATCCCGAGCGCCGTGCGCGCGGGCTGGAAGGCGTCGCCGATCTGCTGCGCCTGCTCGGGCCGCTCGCGGCGGCCGAGGTGGCTGTGCGCCTGGAGGGCGACTCCGAGGGAGAACCCGCGACGGCGGCCGCGGCATCCGCCCTTCTTGACGAACTGGTCACGGCGCGGCGCGCGATTCCCGTCACCATCGCCGGGGTGACGCGCGTCGCGGCCATCGAAGACGCCGGGCGCCTGCGCGACGCCCTCGGGGCCGCGCTCCCGGTCGGCATCCCGAACGCCTTCCTCGAGCCGCTGGCCGATCCGCTGGGCGACCTGCTCGCCCGGTACGCGCGCACGCACGGTCCGTTCACGGCGGATGCCGCGGCTGAGCGCCTCGGCATCGGCGTCGCGGTCGCCCGGCACACTCTCCAGCGGCTCGAGTCGCAGGGCCGTGTCTCGAGCGGGTTCTTCCTGCCGGCGTCGTCGGGTCCGGCCGCGGGCGGTACGGGCGACGACTCGGAGTGGTGCGATTCCGAAGTGCTGCGGCGACTGCGCATGCGCTCGCTCGCGGCCATTCGCGGGAGCGTCGAGCCCGTCCCGCAAGACGCGTACGCCCGGTTCCTTCCGGTGTGGCAGCACGCGGTGCGCCCGCTCGAGGGCATCGACGGGGTGGCCGCGGTGGTCGAGCAGCTGGCCGGCATGCCCATCCCCGCCAGCGCGTGGGAGTCGCTGATCCTTCCGGCACGGGTGTCGGACTACACGCCCGGCATGCTCGACGAGCTCACCGCCACCGGCGAGGTGGTCTGGTCAGGTCACGGGAGCCTCGCCGGGCGGGACGGATGGATCGCCCTGCACCCCGCCGATGCGGTGCCGCTGACATTGAGCCCGCCCGACGAGGCCGGAGAGGTCGCACCGGGCTCGCTCGACGCCCAGCTGCTCGCGACCCTGGATGCCGGCGGGGCGTTCTTCGCCGCCCAGCTGCGCCAGCTGACCGGTGCCGAGAACGAGCAGTCCGTCGTTGAGGCGCTGTGGCGCCTCACCTGGAGCGGCCGGGTCTCCAACGACACGTTCGCCCCGGTGCGCAGCCTGGTCTCGGGCGGATCGCAGGCGCACCGCATCAGCCGGCGCGCCCC
>NZ_CAJF01000026.1 GCF_000304335.1 Microbacterium yannicii PS01
GTCGCGAATGGCCGCACGGGCGGCGCGCGGGCGACCATTCGCGACGATTCGGTGTCGAAGGCTTGGCAGAGCCCGCGGTGGTTCGACTCGCCGCTGAGCCGTCGCGATCGGCCGCTGAGCCGCTGGCACGGGCGCACGGGCGCTGAGCCGTCGCGAATGGCCGCATCGGGAGTGCGTGGGCGTCCATACGAGACGGTTCGGTGTCGCAGGAGTGCCTGAGCCCTTCGCCGCAGAGCTCGACCCGTCGCCGAGCCGTCGCGAATGGCCGCACGGGCGGCGCACGGGCGACCATACGAGACGGTTGGGTGTCTCAGGACCGACTGAGCCAACGGCCGGGTTCGCCGAGCCGTCGCAAGTGTCCGAGCCGTCGCCGAGCCGTCGCGAATGGCCGCGCCGGCGTCGCCCGGGCGACCATTCGCGACGGTTCGGTGTCGCGCGGCTGACTGAGCCCGCCGCCGCAGACCTCGACCCGGCGCCGCAGACCTCGACCCGGCGCCGAGACGGACGACCCGGTGCCGACGCGGGCGGGTCAGTCGAGCACGAGGCGGTAGCCCATGCCGGCCTCGGTGAGAAGATGCGCGGGGTGTCCGGGGTCGGGCTCGAGCTTCTTGCGCAGCTGCGACAGATACAGCCTCAGGTAGCCGGTGTCGGTCACCTGCTCCGTGCCCCAGATGTCCTTCAGCAGCGCCTGCCGGGTCACGAGCGAGCCCGGGTGGCGCGCGAGGAACTCGAGGATCCGCCATTCGGTGGGCGTCAGGTGCACGCGCTCGCCGTCGCGCGTCACGGACTTGGCGGCGAGATCGACGACCACGTCCGCGAATCGGACGACGGGCGAACCGGATGCCTCAGCCGCACGCCGCGATAAGGCCCGCAGTCGCGCGAGCAGCTCGTCGATCTGGAACGGCTTGGTGACGTAGTCGTCGGCGCCGGCGTCGAGGGCCTCGACCTTGTCGGCCGAGCCCGCGCGGCCGGAGACGACGATGATCGGGATGCTGGTCCAGCCGCGCAGGGCATGGATGACCTGAACGCCGTCGAGGCGCGGCATCCCGAGGTCGAGCATCACGACGTCGGGATGCTCCTTCGCCGCGAGGGCGATCGCCGCCGCTCCGTCGGGGGCGGCGACGACCTCGTAGCCGTGCGCCGCGAGGGTGATGCGCAGCGCCCGCACGAGCTGCGGGTCGTCGTCGGCGATCAGCACCTTCACGCAGCGGCTCCGTCCTGGTCGGAGGACTCGTCGGCCGGCAGCGAGATGACCATGGTGAGCCCGCCGCCGGGGGTGTCCTCGGGCGTGAGCGTACCGCCCATGCCCTCCGCGAACCCCTTCGAGAGGGCGAGCCCGAGGCCGAGCCCGGTCGTGTTGTCGGTATCGCCGAGCCGCTGGAACGGTTCGAACATCTCCTGGCGCCGTTCCGGCGACACCCCTGCCCCTCGGTCGATGATGCGGATCTGCACCGTGCCGCCGAGCCTGCTCGTGGCGACCCGCACGTGCGCGCCGTCGGGTGAGTGCCGGAGGGCGTTCGCGAGGACGTTGACGAGTACCCGCTGCAGCAGCACGCCGTCCGCGCGCACCGGAGGGAGGTCGGGATCGAGGGCGATGTCGACGGCGTCGGGCCCGGTGCCCAGTTCGTCGATGGCGGCGAGCACGCTGTCGGCGACATCCACCGGCGCGAGCGAGACCGCGAGTACGCCGGCCTCGACGCGGCTGACATCGAGCAGATCGGTCACCAGCGCCGACAGCGCGGCCAGAGACTCGTCGGCGGTGGCGAGCAGTTCGCCGCGGTCTTCGGGCGACATGCTGCGGCCCGCAGCGCGCAGACCGCCCACGGCTGCCACCGCTGCGGCGAGGGGGCGGCGGATGTCGTGGCTCACGGCCGACAGCAGGGCGCTGCGCACCTGATCGGTCTCGGCGAGCATGTCCGCTGCGCGGGCGCTCTCCTGCAGCTCGGCCTGTTCGAGGGCCGCGTCCAGCTGCGTCACGACGATGTCGAGGAGGCGCCGTTCCGAGACGTCCAGCTCCGGTCCGTGAAGCTCGAGGGTGGCGCGCGTTCCCACCGGCGCGAGGATGTGCCGGTCGTCCCGCAGCGGCTCGCCGTCGGTCGCAATGACCTCACCCGTCGGCGCGAGCAGCCGGACCCCCGACATCCCGAACGCCTCGCGGGTCCGCGACACGAGCGCGGGCACCGCGCCCTGTCCGCGCAGGACGCTTCCGGCGACCGTCGCCAGCAGCTCCGACTCGGCGGCGGAACGGGTCGCCGACCGCGCGGCGCGCGCTGCCCGGTCGACGATGAAGCTCACGAGCACGGCGATCACGACGTACAGCGCGAGCGCCCATGCATTGCGGGGGTCGGAGATGGTGACGGTGTGGAACGGCTGGACGAAGAAGAAGTTGAGCGTCAGGCCCGACATCACCGCCGCGAACACCGCCGGCCAGATGCCGCCCACGAGGGCGACGAGGACGACGAGCAGCTGGTAGGCGAGCACATCGCTCGTGATGGTCTCTTCGCTGCGGATCGCGACGAGGAACCATGTGAGGAGGGGGCCACCGACCAGTGCGAGCGCCAACCCGAGCACGCGCCGCTTCACGCTCAGCGCGCCGCCGGTGAGCCGCGGGAGCGCGAATCGCCCGCCGGCCGCGGCATGCGACACGATGTGCACGTCGATGTCGCCGGACTCGCGGATCACGGTCGCGCCGATGCCCGGCCCGGTGAGCGCGGCTGCGAGGCGGCTGCGGCGGCTGACGCCGACCACCAGCTGCGTCGCGTTCACCGACCGTGCGAACTCGACGAGCGAGCGCGGCACGTCGTCGTCGACGACTTGGTGGTACGTGCCGCCGAGGGATTCGACGAGCGCACGCTGGGCGGCCAGCGCACCGGGCGACGAGTTGCGCAGGCCGTCCTGGGTCGACACGTGGACGGCATGCAGTTCACCGCCCGCCGCGCGAGCCGCGATCCGCGCACCCCGGCGCAGCAGGGTCTCGCCCTCGGGACCCCCCGGTCAAGGCGACGACGACTCTCTCGCGCGCCTGCCACGTGCCCTCGATGCCGTGCTCCGCGCGGTAGGTCTTCAGCGCGCTGTCGACCTCGTCGGCCAGCCACAGCAGCGCCAGTTCGCGCAGCGCCGTGAGATTGCCGAGCCGGAAGTAGTTCGAGAGCGCGGCGTCGACGCGCTCCGCGGGATAGATGACACCGGCCGACAGGCGATCGCGGAGCGTCTCCGGCGCGAGATCGACGACCTCGATCTGATCGGCGCCCCGGACCACGGCATCCGGAACCGTCTCGCGCTGGGCCACTCCGGTGATCTGCTCGACCACGCCCCCGAGCGACTCGATGTGCTGGACGTTCACGGTCGTGATGACGTCGATCCCGGCGTCGAGAAGCCCGGCGACGTCCTCCCAGCGCTTGGCGTGGGCCGAGCCGGGGGCGTTGGTGTGGGCCAGCTCGTCGACCAGCGCGATGCGCGGCGCGCGCGTGAGGACGGCGTCGAGGTCCATCTCGCTCAGCTCGACGCCGCGGTGCGAGATCACCCGGCGGGGAACGGCGGGCAGGCCTTCGAGGAGCGCACCGGTCGCGGCGCGACCGTGGGTCTCGACGATCGCGACGACAACGTCCGCCCCGTCGGCCAGAAGCCGGCGGCCCTCCTCCAGCATCTCGTAGGTCTTGCCGACGCCGGGGGCGGCGCCGAGCAGCACCCGGAGCCTGCCGCGCTTCATGTGGTCACCTTATGTCCTTGCAGCGGATTGCTTCGCGGGTCATCGACCGAGTGCGTCGAGGGCGAGGTTGAGTTCGAGCACGTTCACGCGGGGCTCCCCCAAGACACCGAGGTCGCGCTGCTGGACGTGCGACTCGACGAGCTCACGAAGAGCCGTCTCGTCGAGTCCGCGCTCGGCCGCGACCCGCGCAACCTGGAGCAGCGCGTATGCCGGGCTGATGTGCGGGTCGAGGCCCGAAGCCGAGGCGGTGAGGGCGTCGGCGGGGATCACGGCCGGGTCGACGCCTTCGAACTCGGCGATGACAGCCCTGCGCTTTTCGATCGCCGCGATGAGGTCGGCGTTCTCGGGTCCGAGGTTCGACCCGCTCGAGGCGCCCCCGTCGTAGCCGGCATCGTCTCCCGCGGTGGCGGCGGAGGAGCGCGATTGGAAGTACTGCGGCAGGGCGTCGCCCTCGGCGGGGACCGTGAATGCCTGCCCGATGAGGGCCGAACCGACGGCCGTGCCGGACGAGTCCCGCACGAGGGACCCGTTCGCCTGCCAGGGCATCGTCAGCTGACCGATCCCGGTGATGACGAGGGTGTAGGCGACGCCGAGGGCGAGGGTGAAGACGAGCATCGCGCGGACGGCGACGCCGGTGGTGCGCGCGAGGGTGCGGGTGGTGGACATGTCGATGTCTCCTTGGTTCCGTCAGAAGCCCGGGATGACGCTCACGACGAGGTCGATGAGCTTGATGCCGATGAAGGGCGCGACCACGCCGCCGAGCCCGTACACGAGCAGGTTGCGGCCGAGGATCTGCGAGGCGCTCGCTGCGCGGTACTTCACGCCCCGCAGGGCCAGCGGGATGAGGAAGACGATCGCGATCGCGTTGAAGATGATCGCGCTCAGCACAGCGGATGCCGGAGAGCTGAGCTGCATGACGTTCAGCGCCGCGAGCCCGGGGAACACCCCCATGAACATCGCCGGGATGATCGCGAAGTACTTGGCGATGTCGTTCGCGAGCGAGAACGTGGTGAGGGCGCCGCGTGTGATCAGCAGCTGCTTGCCGATGCGGACGATGTCGATCAGCTTCGTCGGGTCGCTGTCGAGGTCGACCATGTTGCCGGCCTCCTTCGCCGCCGCCGTGCCGGTGTTCATCGCGACGCCGACGTCGGCCTGGGCCAGCGCCGGGGCGTCGTTCGTGCCGTCGCCGGTCATGGCGACGAGGCTGCCGCCCTCCTGCTCGCGCCGGATGAGCGCCAGCTTGTCTTCGGGCGTGGCCTCGGCGAGGTAGTCGTCGACGCCCGCCTCCCGGGAGATCGCCGCCGCGGTGAGCGGGTTGTCTCCCGTGATCATCACGGTGCGGATGCCCATCGCCCGCAGCTCTTCGAACCGCTCACGCAGTCCGTCCTTGACGATGTCCTTGAGATGGATGACGCCGAGGATCCTTCCGGTGACCGCGCTCCCTGCGCCTCCGGCGCCGGAGCTCGTCGAAAGGCCGAGCGTGGCGACGACCAGCGGTGTTCCGCCCGACATCGCGATGGCGTCGGTCTCGGCCGCGAGGGCGGCTCGCGTCTCGGGCGGGACCGCGGACCCGGATGCCTCGAGCCACGCCAGCACGGCCGATCCGGCGCCCTTGCGCACCTGGGTCCCATCCGGCAGGTCCATGCCGCTCATGCGGGTCTGCGCCGTGAACGGCACGGACTCCGCCCCGACGGGCAGGTCCGCGACCAGACCCTGAGCAGCCGCGAGCTCGACGACCGAAACGCCTTCCGGCGTCGGATCGGCCAGGGACGAGAGCGAGGCCGCACGGGCGAGCTCGGGCGCCTCGACGCCCGGCATCGCCACGAACGCGGACGCGCGCCGGTTCCCGTAGGTGATCGTCCCGGTCTTGTCGAGCAGCAGCGTGGTCACATCTCCCGCGGCTTCGACCGCGCGGCCCGACATCGCGAGCACGTTGCGCTGCACGAGCCGGTCCATGCCCGCGATGCCGATCGCCGAGAGCAGCGCGCCGATGGTGGTCGGGATCAGGCAGATCAGGAGCGCGACGAGCACTGGGATGCTCACCGGGGCGGCGGCGTACGACGCGATCGGGTTCAGCGTCAGCACGACGATGACGAACACGATCGACAGGCTGGCGAGCAGGATGCTGAGCGCGATCTCGTTCGGCGTCTTCTGGCGGCTCGCTCCCTCGACGAGGGCGATCATGCGGTCGACGAACGTCTCGCCCGGCTTGGACGTGATGCGCACCACGATCCGATCCGAGAGCACGCGGGTGCCGCCGGTGACGGCCGACCGGTCGCCGCCCGACTCACGGACGACCGGTGCCGACTCTCCGGTGATGGCGGACTCGTCGACGGTCGCGATGCCCTCGACGATGTCGCCGTCGCCGGGGATCAGCTCGCCGGCCGACACGATGACGACGTCCCCGAGGGTGAGTTCGGCCGACGCGACCTCGATGGTCTCCGCACGAGTGGCCGAGGCATCCTGTCCCGCGTCGTAGCGGACGACTCGCCGCGCCTTCGTGCTGATGCGGGTCTTGCGCAGCGTGGCGGCCTGCGCCTTGCCGCGTCCCTCGGCCACCGACTCTGCGACGTTCGCGAACAGCACCGTGAGCCACAGCCAGATCGCGATGCCCCAGGTGAAGCCGGCCGGCACCGGTGTGCCGCCGGACTCACCGGCGCCCCCGAGGAACGGCTCGGCGATCGCGATCACCGTGGTCAGAGCCGCGCCGACCCACACCAGGAACATGACCGGATTGCGCCAGAGAGCAACCGGGTCGAGCTTGCGCAGGGCGCCGGGAAGGGCCTGGACCAGCTGTGCCCAGCCGAACGCGCCGGTCGTCGCGCGGCGAGGATGCCCGGGATCCGGCTCCGCGGCCGGAGGGAGGGAGGAACGGGTGGACGTGGAGAGCGACATGAGTCAGACGAGCCCTTCCGCCAGGGGACCCAGCGTGAGAACGGGAAAGTAGGTGAGCGCGGTGATGACCACCGCGACAACGGCGAGCAGGCCGACGAACTGCGGACGGTGAGTGGGCAGTGTTCCGCTCGTGGAGGGGACGGACTGCTGCGCGGCCAGAGAGCCCGCGAGGGCGAGCACGAGCACGATGGGGATGAACCGTCCGAGCAGCATGGCCACGCCCAGCGCTGTGTTGAGCCACGGGGTGTTCGCCGTGAGGCCGGCGAAGGCCGAGCCGTTGTTGTTCGCGGCCGAGGTGAACGCGTAGAGGACCTCGCCGAGGCCGTGGACGCCGGGATTCCAGATCGACGTCGCCTCGACGTCGGCGCGGATGGCGGGGATGCCGAAGCTCAGGGCCGTCCCGGCGAGCACGAGCAGCGGGGTCACCAGGATGTACAGGCTCGCGAGCTTGATCTGCGTCGGCCCGATCTTCTTGCCGACGTACTCCGGGGTGCGTCCGACGAGGAGGCCACCGACGAAGACCGCGATCACGGCGAGCACCAGCATGCCGTACAGGCCGGCGCCGACGCCGCCGGGGGCGATCTCGCCGAGCATCATGTTGACCATCGGGATCATGCCGCCGAGCGCCGTGTACGAGTCGTGCATCGAGTTGACGGCGCCGGTGCTCGTGAGCGTCGTGGCGCCCGCGAACAGCGTCGAGCCGAAGATGCCGAAGCGCACCTCCTTGCCCTCCATCGCGCCGCCCGCGAGCTGCGGGGCGGTGCCGAGTCCGAGCGACTCGAGCCACGTCACCGCGGTGATCGAGACGATCGCGATCGACGCCATCACCGCGAGGATCGCGTAGCCCTGGCGGTCGTCGCCCACCATCCGGCCGAACGCGCGCGGCATGGCGACCGGGATCGCGAGCAGCAGCAGGATCTCGAGCACGCTCGCCCACGGGGCGGGGTTCTCGAACGGGTGCGCCGAGTTGACGTTGAAGAAGCCGCCGCCGTTCGTGCCGAGTTCTTTGATGGCCTCCTGTGACGCGACCGGACCGCCGGGCAGGACCTGCGTGCCGCCGCTGATCGTGCCGACCTCGGTGAAGCCGTTGAAGTTCTGCACGACGCCGGCGGCGATGAGCGCGATGGCGGCGACGATCGAGAGCGGGAGCAGCAGGCGCACGATGCCGCGCGTGAGGTCGACCCAGAAGTTTCCGATCGTGGCCGAGCCGCGGCGCGCGAAGCCCCGGACGAGTGCGATGGCCACCGCGATGCCGACCGCCGCCGAGACGAAGTTCTGGACGGCGAGCCCGGCGAACTGCACCGTATAGCCCAGGGTGAGCTCGGGTGAGTACGACTGCCAGTTGGTGTTCGTGACGAACGACACGGCGGTGTTGAAGGCGAGCCCCTCAGGCACGGCCGGCAGGCCGAGCGAGTACGGGAGCACGGCCTGGAAGCGCTGCAGTGCGTACACGAACACCACTCCGACGGCCGAGAAGATCAGCACGCCCCGGGCGTAGGCCCGCCACGTCTGCTCGGAGCGGGCGTCGACGCCGACGAGCCGGTACATGCCGCGTTCGACGCGCCAGTCCGTGCCGGACGTGTAGATGCGGGCGATCCAGTCGCCGAGCGGCCGGTAGAGCAGTGCGAGGATCAGCAGAACGGTGGCGATCTGCAGGATGCCGAAGCCGATGGTCGCGGCATCCATCAGAACTTCTCGGGATTCACGAGCGCGACCACGAGGTAGACGATCGCCGCGAGGCCGAGAAGGCCGGCGATGAGGGAGAAGAGAATCACAGCTTCTCCACCCCCTTCGCGATCAGCCCGACGAGTGCGAAGAGCGCGAGCGTCGCGGCGAGGTAGATGACATCCAGCACAGGAACTCCACGGGTGCTCGAAGTGGTTCCCGCCACCGCTGTGGCCGGGAGCGCCCGGCGCAGCGGGCACGTCTCCGATGCAACTCCGCCGCGCGCGTGATCCCGGCGGTCCTCACGGTATCCATGCGTCGGAACGCCATGCCCCTCACGAAGTCGGAACGCACGGCCGACTCCGGGCCGAGGGAAGCGAGCCCTTTCGCAGGGTGAGTGAGCTCAGGCGCGAGCCAGCGCGTCCTCGAACGCGACCCAGGCGAGCATGGCGCACTTGACGCGCGCCGTGAACTTCGACACCCCTGACAGCGCTGCGGCGTCGCCGAAGACCTCTTCGTCGAGCGGGATCTCGCCGCGTGAGCGCAGCGCCTCGCGGAATCCTTCGATGAGAGCGGATGCCTCGGCCCGCGGCATCCCGTCCTCCTCCGCCACGAGGGCTGCGAGCATCGACGCCGACGCCTGCGAGATCGAGCAGCCCGCACCGTCCCACGTGACGTCGCGCACGGCGCCGTCGTCCTCGACGCGGACGCGGAGGGTGATCTCGTCGCCGCAGATGGGGTTGCGCTGGTACGAGGTGGCGCTACGGATGCCGTCCGTGGCGCCCTCGTCCTTCGCGAGCGTCTTGCCCTGCGGGCGCTTCGAGTGGTCGAGGATGAGCTCCTGATACAGCGACTCGAGCCCGCTCATGAGCCGGCTCCGAAGAAGGCACGCACGCCCGAGAGGGCGTCGAGGAACGTGTCGACGTCGTCGGGCGTGTTGTACAGCGCGGTCGACGCGCGCACCGATGCCGTCAGACCGAAGCGCCGATGCAGCGGCTGCGCGCAGTGGTGACCGACCCGCACCGCCACCCCGCGGGCATCGAGGATCTGTCCGACGTCGTGTGCGTGTACGCCCTCGACGTCGAACGACCACAGCCCGACCCGCTCGACGCCCGACCCGCCGGTCGCTGAGCCGCCGCCGGTCGCTGAGCCGCCGCCGGTCGCTGAGCCGCCGCCGGTCGCTGACCCGCCGCCGGTCGCTGAGCCGCCGTCGGTCGCTGACCCGCCGCCGGTCGCTGAGCCTGTCGAAGCGTCCCCCAGCAAGCGGATGCCGGGGATCGACCGCAGGCCTTCTCCCATCCGGGCCTCGAGCGCCTTCTCGTGCGCGTGCACGGCTTCCATTCCGACGCCCTGAAGGTAGCGGACGGCGGCCGCGAGCCCGATCGCCTGCGACACCGGCTGCGTGCCGGCCTCGAACCGCTGCGGCGGCGGAAGGTACTGGGCTCGGTCGAGGGTGACGGTGGTGATCATCGACCCGCCGGTGAGGAAGGGCGGCAGCCCTTCGAGCACCTCGGAGCGTCCGTAGAGGCCGCCGACGGCGTACGGTCCGAGCATCTTGTGGCCGGAGAACACGGCGAGATCGACGCCGAGCGCGGGCAGGTCCAGCGGCAGGTGCGGAGCGGACTGGCAGGCGTCGAGCACGGTGAGCGCGCCGACGGCATGGGCGAGCGCGACGAGCTCGGCGACCGGGTTGACGATGCCCAGCACGTTCGAGACGTGCGGGAACGCGACGATGCGTGTGCGCTCGCCGATGAGGGCGGCCGCCGCATCCGTGTCGAGGGTTCCGTCGTCGTGGACCGGGATGTGGCGCAGCACCGCGCCGGTGCGCGCGGCCAGCTCCTGCCAGGGGATGAGGTTGGCGTGGTGCTCGCTCTCGGTCACGACGATCTCGTCGCCATGCTGCAGCGCGAAGGGGGTGCTCGCGGGTGCGCCACGACCGATCGACGCGTTGCCGATCGCGTACGCGATCAGGTTGAGCCCGGCAGTGGCGCCGCTGGTCCATACGAGCTGCTCGGGCCGGGCGCCGACGAACCCGGCGACCGTGGCCCGGGCGTCTTCGAACAGCTCGGTCGCCTCGGCGGCGAGCGTGTGGGCTCCGCGGTGCACGGCCGAGTTCGAGCGCGTGAGGAACGCCACCTCGGCGTCGATGACCGCCTGCGGCTTCTGGCTGGTGGCGCCCGAGTCGAGGTAGACGAGAGGGTGTCCGTTCACCCGCTGGTCGAGCAGCGGAAAGTCGCCGCGGATCGCGGCGAGATCGAGGACGGGCGCAGGGGAGCTCACCCCTTAAGGCTACGCGGGATGCCTGTGCGCTGGGTCTGTGCCGACTCAAGCCTGTGCCGGCTCACCCGTGACCTGTCAGCCCGAGGGGTGGTTTCGACAGGATCGCTACGCGTCTCTGGGAGGATTCTTGCCGTGGACGAGCAGATCTTCCTCGGCGCGCTCGCCGTGACCCTCGGTGCGGTCGCCGGGGTGCTGCTCTTCGTGCCGTTCGTCGCACTCAGCTACCGGCGGCGCGGCGGCTTCGGGTTCGGCCGCTTCCTGCTGTGGGCGGCGGCCCTGGTCTACGTCATGGCGGTGTGGACATATACGCTGCTGCCTCTTCCCGACCCCGATGCCATCCGGTGCGCAGGCGTGAACCTCGATCTGTTCGCGTTCGCCGACGACGTTCGCGGAGCGATCGGGCGCCGCGGCCGCAGCGCGCTCACCGATCCCGCGGTGCTGCAGCTGCTGCTGAACGTGCTGCTGTTCGTGCCGCTCGGGTTCTTCGCACGCGTGCTCGGTGGTCGCGGCATCCTGACCGCGTTTCTTCTTGGGATCGGTGTGTCGGCCTTCGTCGAGACGACGCAGCTCACCGGAGTGTGGGGACTCTATCCGTGCGCGTATCGGGTGTTCGACGTCGACGACCTCCTGACCAACACCCTCGGCGCCGTGCTCGGTTCGGTGCTCGCGCTGCTGGTGCCACGGCGTCACTGGGGAACCCCGCGGTACGCCGACGCCGAGGAGCCCCGGCCGGTCACGCGTTCGCGCCGGTACCTGGCGATGGTGTGCGACGTGCTGGCCGCCTGGCTCACCGGGGTGGCGGTGTCGACCCTGTTCCAAGTGACGCTGTATCTGCTCGGCGCACAGGCGGCGATGCGGGATGCCTCGGCGGCGGGCCTCGTCGGAAGCTCGGGGACGATCCTCATCTGGCTCATCGTCGTGCTGTCGACGGGCCGCACGATCGGCGACCTGGCGGTGCAGCTGCGCTACACCGGAGGGCCGCTGCCGGCGGCGCTCGCGCGACCGCTGCGATTCGCGGGCGGCATCGGCGGCTACCTCGTGCTGCTGGCGCTGCCCGGCGCGTGGGGTCTGGTCGCCGGCGCCTTCGCGGTGGTCTCGCTGGTGCTGGTGCTCACGACGCCGGACCGGCGCGGCCTGCCCGGCATCGTGTCAGGGCAGCGTCTCGTCGACGCACGCGAAGAGCGCTGAGCGCCGGCATGGAGCCGGATCAGCGAGCGGGCGCCGCCAGGAACTCCCGCGCCGCCACCACGAGCGCGTCGACACCGCGACCCAGCGTGGGCTGCAGGACGGGTGCGAAGAACGGCGAGTGATTCGTCGGGATATCGCGCTCGATCGTGCCGGCCGCCTGCGCGGCGGCGTACGCCTCGGGATCGGCGCCGCCCCAGAACCAGAAGACCAGCGGCGCTCCCGACTCGCGCGCGAACCACGAGACGTCCTCGCTTCCGGTGAACATGCCGGGATCGATGACCGTCCCGTCGCCGAAAGCCGCATCGAAGGCGAGGACGAGGCGTGCGGTGGCGTGGACATCGTTGATCGTGGGCGGCAGGGAGTGATCGACGGCGATCACCGGCGGCTGCTCGGCGCCGGACGCCTGGGCCTCGGCGCGCACGATGCGCTCCACCTTCTCGAGCACGCGGGCGCGGGCCTCGTCGTCGGGGTAGCGCAGGCTGAGCTCGAGCTTCGCCTCGGCCGGGATGATGTTGTTCTTGAGGCCTGCGTGGATCGACCCCACGGTGACGACGGCGACGTCTCGCGGGTCGGTCTCACGCGAGACGACGGTCTGCAGACGCATGACGGTCGCCGCGGCCATGACCACCGGGTCGATGGTGGCCTGCGGGCGCGAGCCGTGGCCGCCGCGGCCGAGGAGGGTGACGGTGAGGCCGTCGGATGCCGCCATCTGGGTGCCGCTGCGGACGCCGATGGTGCCGGCGGGAAGGGGCGTGACGTGCTGACCCAGCACGATGTCGGGCTTCGGGAACCGGTCGAGCGCGCCGTCGGCGATCATCGCCTGCGATCCGGCGCCGTACTCCTCGGCCGGCTGGAACACGGCGACGACGGTGCCCGACCACTCGTCCTTGGTGGCCACCAGGCGCTCCACCGCGCCGAGCAGCGCCGCGACGTGCATATCGTGGCCGCACGCGTGCATCACCGGGACCTCGGTACCCGCCGGGTCGACGCCGCGCGCCGTGCTGGCGTACTCCAGGCCGGTCTGCTCCGGGACGGGCAGTGCATCCATGTCGGCGCGCAGCCACACGACCGGGCCTTCCCCATTGCGGATGCCGCCGACGACGCCGGTGCGCCCGATGCCCTCTTCGAACTCGACACCGAGCTCCTCCAGGTGCCGGGTGATGACGCCGGCCGTCCGCGTCTCCTGGAACGACAGTTCCGGATGCCGGTGCAGGTCGATGTAGAGGGCTTCGAGGTCGATCGTCATGCCGTCGAGCCTATTCCGTGGCCGGTCGACGCGCGCGTCAGGAGGGCAGGCGGGCGGTGGTGCCCCGCACGATGAGCTCGTAGGGCAGCTCCCCCCGCTGATGGACCGGTGATCCGGCATCCCCTCGCTCGAGTTCGGCGAGAATCGCGTCGGCGGCCCGCTCCCCCTGACCGAGCGGAAACTGGTCGACCGTCGTCAGCCGGAAGAACTCGCCCAGCTCGTGGCCGTCGATGCCGACCACCGACAGGTCTTCGGGCACGCGGTAGCCGAGCTCACGAGAGGCCAGCAGCGCCCCGATCGCCATCTCGTCGGATGCCGCGAAGATCGCCGTCGGGCGTCCCCCCGGTTTGCCGAGCAGCTGCTTGGCCGCACGGAACCCGCCCTCGATGGTGAAGTCGGCGGGCTCGTACAGCGAGGGCTTCACCGGGATGCCCGCATCGGCGAGCGCCTGCTCGAACCCCTGGCGCCGTTGCGTCGGGATGTGGAAGTCGACGTCGAACTCGGGGCTGGCGCCGATGTGTGCGATCTCGCGATGCCCGAGGGCCAGCAGATGCCCGGTGGCCAGGCGCGCCACCGCGACGTCGTCGACGGTCAGCGTCGTGAGCCCCGGGTTGGGCCCGCCGATCGCGATGACGGGCAGGTCGAGCTCGCCGAGCTGACTGGTCTCTTCCTCGCCGAGCTCGATCGAGATCGCGATGACCCCGTCGACGCGCTGGCGCCGGAGGAAGGTGTCGAACACGTCCCTGCGCTCGCCGCGGTCGGCGCTGAGGCTGTACAGGGTGATGTCGTAGCCGCGCCGCATGAGGGCCGAGGCGATGCCGCTCAGAACGGTGGAGAAGAACCAGCGGTCGAGGAACGGCACCAGCACGCCGATGTTGCGGGTCCGCCCCGACGCCAGGCTGGACGCCGACGCCGAGACCACATAGCCCAGGCTCTTCGCGGCGGTGTCGACCTTGGCCTTCGCGGCGGCGGAGACGTGGCCGCGACCGCTCAGCGCCCGCGAGACGGTCGCGGTCGAGACGCCCGCCGCGCGTGCGACCTCGTCGATGCTGACCACGTCGTCACCTTCCTCGTTCCCGCTGCTCAGTCCTGCGCGAGCCAGACGGTGGTGTCGGCGGGGATCCGACCGTCGGCGACGGGACCGCTGGCCGCGATCACGGTACCGCTCGGAAGCGCGATCGCCGCCGAGCCGGTGTTCGCGATGACGGTCACATTCCCGTTGCGGAATGCCACGGCATCCGGTCCGAAGCCGTCGATCCACTCGAGCGTGCCGGCCCCCAGGCTGCGGGCCCGGCGCTCGGCGAGCAGGGTGCGGTACAGCTCGAGCGTCGATCCCTCGACGCCGACCTGCTCGGTGCGGGCCAGCTTCGCCCACTCGGCGGGCTGCGGCAGCCACGAGGCGCCCGACGGGCTGAAGCCGTATGCCGGATCGTCGGCGGTCCACGGGATCGGCACGCGGCAGCCGTCGCGGCCGTACCGCTCGCCGTTCGTGCGGAACCACGTCGGGTCCTGGCGGGCGTCGCCGGGGATGTCGATGACCTCGGGCAGTCCGAGCTCCTCGCCCTGGTACAGGTACGCCGATCCGGGCAGGGCGAGCATCAGGGCCGTGGCCGCGCGGGCGCGACGCAGACCGAGCTCGGGGATCGGCTTGCCGGGGGAGTCGGGACCGATGCCGTGACCCTGCGGGTTCTCGGCGGTGAGCGCGAGACGCGAGGCGTGGCGGACGACGTCGTGGTTCGACAGCACCCACGTGCTCGGCGCGCCGACGCCGGGGAACGCGCGCAGCGACTCGTCGATCACGGTGCGGAGGTCCGCCGCATCCCACTCGGTCTGCAGGTAGGGGAAGTTGAACGCCTGGTGCATCTCGTCGGAGCGCACCCACAACGCGGTCTTGTCGGCGGTGGGCAGCCATGCCTCGGCCGCGAGCGCGCGATCGCCGGCGTACTCCTCGAGGATCGTGCGCCAGTCGCGGTACACGTCGTGCACGCCCTCCTGGCCCCAGTACGGCACGTTGGCCTCTTCCCCGCCCATCGAGGCGGCGTCTGCCGGCGGGATGTAGTCGGGAAGACCCTCCGCTTTGATCAGGCCGTGCGCCACGTCCACCCGGAAGCCGTCGACGCCGCGGTCGAGCCAGAAACGCAGGATGCGGCGGAACTCCTCCCGCACCTCTTCGTTCGACCAGTCGAAGTCGGGCTGCGACGAGTCGAACAGGTGCAGGTACCACTGCCCCGGCGTGCCGCCGGCCTCGATGACGCGCGTCCACGCGGGGCCGCCGAAGACAGACTCCCAGTTGTTCGGGGGCAGCACGCCGTTCTCGCCGGCGCCGTCGCGGAACATGTAGCGCGCGCGCTCACGGCTTCCCGGTGCGGCCGCCAGCGCCTGCTGGAACCACTCGTGCTGGTCGGACGAGTGGTTCGGCACCAGATCGACGATGACGCGGATGCCGCGGCCATGGGCTGCGGCCAGCATGGCGTCGAAGTCGGCCAGCGTGCCGAACAGCGGGTCGACATCGCAGTAGTCGCTGACGTCGTACCCGGCGTCCTTCTGCGGCGATCGCTGGAACGGGCTCAGCCAGATCGCATCGATGCCCAGGTGCGCGAGATCGTCCAGGCGCGCGGTGATGCCGGGCAGGTCGCCGATGCCGTCACCGGAGGCATCCGCGAAGGACCGGGGGTAGATCTGGTAGATCACGGCGGTGCGCCACCATTCGGCAGGGCTTTCCTCCGTGGCGCGGTCAGGAACGGTGGCGAGGAACGCGTCCGTACGCTCGACGGTCTCTGCGGAAGTCATCCCGCCATTCTAATGCAAGCGCTTACAGTCGGTCGCCCGCGGCGTCACACCGCGTCGGACGTAGGGTGAGTGCGTGCCGTCCGAAGCCCTCACACGCGCCGAATCCCTCATCCGGACCATCCCCGACTATCCCGAGCCCGGCGTGATGTTCCGCGACATCACGCCACTGCTGGCGGATGCCTCGGCCCTGCGCACGGTGATCCATGCGCTGATCGCCCCGTTCGACGGCGACTTCGATGTTGTGGCCGGAGTGGAGGCGCGCGGGTTCCTGCTCGCCGGCGCGGCCGCGATGGAGGCCGGCGCCGGCCTGGTGCCCATCCGCAAGGCCGGCAAGCTGCCCCGGCCCGCGGCATCCGTCGACTACGCCCTCGAGTACGGCACCGCGACGATCGAGGCGCACGACGACATCAAGAGCGGCATGCGCGTGCTGCTGGTCGATGACGTGCTCGCCACCGGGGGCACGCTCGTGGCCGCCCGCGAGCTCGTGAGCATCCTCGGCGGCACGGTCGTCGGCACCGCGGTGCTCATGGAGCTCTCGGCCCTGGACGGCCGCGCCGTCGTGGGCGACGTGCACGCCGTCTTCACAGCCTGAGCCCCCGGGGACCCGGTACTTCGGCCGGCGGCTCAGCCGCCGAGCACGACGTTGATCGGCGGCTCGCCGGCCGCCAGCCGCTCGATCTGCGACCGCACGAGCTTGGCGATGCGGGGCCGCATGGCACTCGACGCGCCGCCGACGTGCGGCGCGATCAGCACACCGGGAAGTCCCCAGAGGGCGTGCCCCTCGGGGAGCGGCTCGGGATTGGTGACGTCCAGCGCCGCCCGGATCCGGCCGCGGCGCACGTGCTCCACCAGCGCGTCGGTGTCGACGAGGGTGCCGCGGCCGACGTTCACGATGAGCGCGCCGTCCGGCAGCGCGGAGAGGAAGCCGTCGTCGACGATGTGCCGCGTGCTGTCGCCTCCGGGCAGGCTCAGGACCACGATGTCGGTGGCGGGAAGAAGCGAGGGCAGCTCGTCGACGCCGTGCACCGTCATCCCGTCCTCATCGCGGGCGCGGGAGGCCACCGCCGTGATCTCGACCTCGAAGCCGGCGAGCCGTGCGGCGATGGCCTTGCCCACGCCGCCGTATCCGAGCAGCATGACCCGCCGGTCGGCGAGGCTGTCGGCGAACACCGGTGCCCAGCGGCCGGCCGCGGTGTCGACGGCGAAGTCGTCGATGTGGCGCTGGGCGGCGATCGTCAGGCCGACCGCGAGCTCGGCGGTCGAGGTCTCGTGCACCGACGAGGCGTTGGCGAACGCGAGACCCTCGGGAAGGATGTCGGCGATGCCGTCGTAGCCGATCGACTGACCCTGGACCAACCGGACAGCCACACCGTCGAGGCGGTCGAGCACCTTCGCCATCGACATGTACGGCGGCACCACCATGTCGAACGCGTCACGCGGCGCGGGACCGTCCATCGGCCAGACGACGACCTCCACACCCTGCGGGAGTTCGCCCAGGTCGGCTGCCAGCTGGTCGGTGGGGACGGAAACGACGAGATTCGGGATGCCGGTGCTCACACTTCCCACGCTACCGGCGCCCGCAGGGCTAGAGTTCGGTCATCCGGAGCAAGGAGGTCGTCATGGTTCCCGAGATCAACTATTGGGCGGTTCTGCTGGCCACGGCATCGAGCATGGTGGTCGGCTCCATCTGGTACACCCCGAAGGTGTTCGGCACCCGCTGGGCGAAGCTCGCGAAGGTCGACATGGATCGGCCCGGCGCGAGCGCGGTGGTGCCGATCGTCGTCACCCTCATCGTCAGCTTCATCACGGCCTGGGTGCTCGCCGGCGCCGGCTCGATCGCGTGGCACTTCTACGGCGGCAGCTACCTGTGGGCCGCGCTGGCGACCGCGGTGATCCTGTGGGCCGGGTTCACTGCGGCCCGATTCATCACGCACGACGCGTTCGAGGGACGGCCGACGGCCCTGACCGTCATGAACATCGCTCACGAACTGGTGACGCTGGTGATCATGGGGCTCATCATCGGCGTGTGGCCGCCCGCCGGGACCGTCTGAGCGGCCGCGCGGCTAGGCCGTCCAGTCCCCGAGGCTTTGGTCCCTGAGCCTGTCGAAGGGCGCTTCGACAGGCTCAGCGACCGGTGGTCGGCGCAGGTGCTCGGGGCGCTTCGACAGGCTCAGCGACCGGTGCTCGGCGCAGGTGCTCGGGGCGCTTCGGCGGGCTCAGCGACCGGTGCTCGCAGGAGTGAGCGTCTACCGGACAGTCAGGCGGCGGCGCCTACCACCGCGGCGATGGCCGAGGTGAAGAACGGGAGGCCGTCCACGCCCGAGCGCATCGCAGCCGAGGTGTTCGGGCCGAAGCCGGGCTCGACGGCGTGCTCGGGGTGGGGCATGAGTCCGACCACGTTCCCGCGCTCGTTCGTGATCCCGGCGATGTCGCGCAGCGATCCGTTCGGGTTCACGCCGACGTACCGGAAGGTGACGAGGCCTTCTCCCTCGAGCCGGTCGAGCTCGGACTCCGAGGCGATGTAGCCGCCGTCGGCGTTCTTCAGCGGGATCACGATCTCCTGCGCGGCGGCGAAGTCGCTGGTCCATGCGGTGTCGTTGTTCTCGACGCGCAGGCGCTGGTCGCGGCGGATGAACTGCTGGTGCGCGTTGCGGATCAGCCCGCCCGGCAGCAGGTGCGCCTCGACGAGCATCTGGAATCCGTTGCAGATGCCGAGGATCGGCATGCCCTTGGCGGCCGCGTCCGTGACCTCGCGCATGATCGGGGCGAGCGCGGCGATCGCGCCGGCGCGCAGGTAGTCGCCGTAGCTGAAGCCGCCGGGAAGCACGAGCGCGTCGACGCCGTCGAGGTCGTGCGAGCCGTGCCACAGCGCGACCGGCTCGCCGCCGGCGACCCGGATGGCTCGCTGCGCGTCCCGGTCGTCGAGCGAGCCCGGGAAGGTGATGACGCCGATGCGCGCGGTCATTCGACCACCTCGACGCCGACGACGTCTTCGATCACCGCGTTCGACAGGATCTCGTCGGCGACCTTGCGGGCCGCAGCCAGCACCTCGTCGTTCACCTCGCCGTCGACGGTGAGCTCGAAGCGCTTGCCGATGCGGACGGACGAGAACGCCTCGACGCCGAGGCGCGAGAGAGCGCCGGTGACGGCCTTCCCCTGCGGGTCCAGCAGCTCGGCCTTGGGCATGACGTCGACGACGATGGTGGGCATCAGACAGCTCCGGATGTCGCGGGCAGGGGTCCTCTCCAGTCTACGGGCCGCAGCATCCCCTTCTCCCCGTGGCTCCGAACCTGCTCATCGAGGGCCGTGATGCAACCGTGATGGATTCATGGGAGCGCTCCCTTGACTTTCTTGGGAGCGATCCCATAGCCTGTGGTCACATCCGGTGGGACCGCTCCCACGGGCACCAGGTCCGGCAATCGAGCTCGACCGATCCTGCAACACATACGACCCTGACAACACAAAGGAGTGACAGTGAACACACGCGCCTTCCGCAGAAGCGCCGTGGCCGTCGCAGCCTTCTCGGCCACGGCCCTCGTCCTCGCCGGCTGTGCCGGCGGCGGTGGAGAGAACGCCGGCGGCGGAGAAGACGGTGAGATCACGCTGACGATCGCCACCTTCAACAACTTCGGCTACACCGACGAGTTCCTTCAGCAGTACGAGGATGAGAACCCGGGCGTCACCATCGTCCACAACAAGGCGGCCGAGTCCGGCGACGCCCGGAAGAACTTCTTCCAGAAGCTCGGCAAAGAGGGCCTCGCCGACATCGAGGCAGTCGAGGTCGACTGGCTGGCCGAGGCCATGCAGTACTCCGACATGCTCGCCCCGGTGCCGGACGACCTGAAGGGCCGCTGGATCGACTGGAAGGAAGCCGCGGCGACCGACCCCGACGGCAACCTGATCGGCTACGGCACCGACATCGGCCCGCAGGCCATCTGCTACCGCTCCGACCTCTTCGAGGCGGCCGGCCTGCCGAGCGAGCCGGCCGACGTCGAGGCGCTCTTCGACGGCGACTGGGACAACTACTTCAGCGTCGCCGACCAGTACAAGGCGGCCACCGGCAAGGCGATGATCGACTCGGCCAACTCGGTCCTGCAGGGCATCGTCAACCAGATGGAGTACACCTACGACGAGCCCGACGGCAAGGTGATCGCGACGAGCAACCCCGAGATCGAGGCGGCCTACACCTCCGTCGTCGAGCGCGCCGTTCCGAACTCGGCCTACTCCGCGCAGTGGGGCGACGACTGGATCGCAGCGTTCCAGGGCGACGAGTTCGCCACCGTCCTGTGCCCCGGCTGGATGCAGGGGATCATCGCGGGCTACGCCCCCGAGGTCACCGGCTGGAAGATCGCCAACACCTTCCCGGGCGGCGGCGGCAACTGGGGCGGCTCGTACCTGACGGTTCCCGCCAACGGCAAGAACGTCGAAGAGGCCCAGAAGCTCGCCGACTGGCTGTCGGCGCCCGAGCAGCAGGTCGAGGCGTTCGTGAACGTGGGCGCCTTCCCGAGCCAGACCGAGGCGTACACCAACGCCGATCTGACCGACTACACCAACGCGTACTTCAACGACGCGCCGACCGGTGAGATCGGCGCGGACCGCGCCGAGGCCGTGACGGTCCTGCCCTACAAGAGCAAGGACTACTACAAGTACCACGACGCTCTTCAGAACGCGGTGAACCGGGTCTTCGACGGCACCGAGGACCAGGCGACCTCGTGGAACACGTACGTCGCAGAGGTCGAGGCCTTCTGACGACCTGACAGTGCGGGCCGCGCCACGCGGCGCGGCCCGCACTTCCGTCCGACGGACCTTCCCCCTACGCCCTGAGACCGACGATACGGAGACTCACGTGACCGCGACCGAAACGCGCGCGAGGACGACGACGTCCCCCGCCCCGCGCAATCTCCGACAGGAGCAGCCGAAGGGCGGCCTGTCGTTCCGCAACAAGCTGACCCGGTGGGACTTCAAGTACTCGCCCTACGTCTACATCGCTCCGTTCTTCATCCTCTTCGCGATCGTGGGGCTCTTCCCGATCGTCTTCACGGCCGCCATCTCGTTCCAGGAGTGGGACCTGGTGCGCAACGCGGGCACCTTCGTCGGGTTCGAGCAGTACATCTGGATCCTGAACGACCCCAAGTTCTGGACCGCCCTGCGGAACACGTTCAGCATCTTCCTGCTCTCGACGATCCCCCAGCTGGTCCTCGCCGTCTTCATCGCCGCGATGCTCGACCGGAACATCCGCGCCAAGACGTTCTGGCGCATGAGCGTCCTGCTGCCGTACGTGATGGCGCCGGTCGCCGTCGCGCTCATCTTCAGCAACATGTTCGGCGACAACCACGGCCTCGTGAACGGCATCCTCGCCGACCTCGGCCTGAACCCGATCCCGTGGCACAAGGATCCGTTCTGGAGCCACGTCGCGATCGCGACGATGGTCAACTTCCGCTGGACCGGGTACAACGCCCTCATCCTCCTCGCGGCGATGCAGGCCGTCCCGCGCGAGTACTACGAAGCGGCGACCGTCGACGGGGCGGGTCCGTTCCGCCAGTTCCTGAGCATCACGCTGCCGTCGCTGCGGCCGACCCTCATCTTCGTCGTCATCACCGCCACGATCGGCGGCCTTCAGATCTTCGACGAGCCGCGGATGTTCGACAACACCGGCGAAGGCGGAGCCGCCCAGCAGTGGCTCACGATCACGCTGTACCTCTACAACATCGGCTGGGGCCAGTTCAACTTCGGGCGCGCGGCTGCCCTCGCGTGGATCCTCTTCATCATCATTTTGGCCATCGGCCTGCTCAATCTGCTCATCACCCGGCGACTGGTGCGCGACGACGGCGGTCGCGGCGTCGTCAGACCGCGCCGCCGACGGAAGGGAGTCCAGTCATGAGTGCTGTCAGCACCCCGCCTCTTGCGATCATCGAAGAGAATCTGCCCAACGACCGCCGGCGCCGTCGTGCGGAGAAGACCACCAAGATCCGCGGCATCCGCGCCAGCGTGTGGGTCTACATCGGGTTGGGCGTCGTGGCGGCGTCCGCGATCTTTCCCTATTACTGGTCGTTCCTGATCGGCTCGGGCACCTCCGCGACGATCAACGATCCGAACATGTCGTGGTTCCCGGGCGGCAACTTCATCGCCAACGCGCTCTCAGTGATGAACGACCCGGCGGTCAACTTCTGGCTCGCGCTGTGGAACTCCATCTTCAGCTCGACCGTGATCGCGGCATCCGTCGTCGTCTTCTCGACGCTCGCCGGGTGGGCCTTCGCGAAGCTGCGGTTCCGCGGCGGCAAGTGGCTGCTCGCCTTCGTCGTCGCGACCATGGCGGTGCCGATGCAGCTCGGCGTCGTGCCCCTGTACATCCTGTTCGCCGACCTCGGCTGGACCGGAACGATCGGCGCCGTCATCGTGCCGGCGCTCACCAGTGCCTTCGGGGTGTTCTGGATGACCCAGTACCTCAGCCAGACCGTGCCCGACGAGCTCATCGAGGCGGCGCGCGTGGACGGCGCGTCGATGCTCCGCACCTTCTGGACGGTCGGCGTCGTCGCTGCGCGACCCGCGGCGGCCATGCTGTTCCTGTTCACGTTCGTCGGCGCCTGGAACCAGTTCTTCTGGCCCTTCATCGTCCTGGATCGCCAGAGCCCCACGCTCCCCGTCGCGCTCTCGCTCCTGCAGGCGAACTACTTCGTCGACTACTCCATCGTCCTCGCCGGCGTGCTCCTCGCGACGATCCCGCTCCTTCTGCTCTTCGCCTTCGCCGGCAAGCAGCTCGTCAGCGGCATCATGGCCGGCGCCGTGAAGGGCTGACTCCCCATGACCATCGCATCCCGAGAGGACTCCGCCGTCATGACGACCGCCTCGCGCTCGTTCCCCTCGAACTTCCTGTTCGGCGCGGCCACCGCCGCCTTCCAGATCGAAGGCGCGGCCCACGAGGACGGCCGCCGCGACTCGATCTGGGACGCGTTCTGCCGCGAGCCCGGTGCCGTGATCAACGCCGACAACGGCGACGTCGCGTGCGACCACTACCACCGCTATCGCGATGACGTCGCGCTCATGAAGGACATGGGGCTGCAGACCTACCGCTTCTCGACGTCGTGGTCGCGCGTGCGCCCCGACGGCGGCGCGGTGAACGCGCAGGGCGTGGACTTCTACAAGCGCCTCGTCGACGAACTGCTCGATGCCGGCATCCTGCCGTGGCTCACGCTCTACCACTGGGACCTGCCGCAGGCGCTGCAGGAGCGAGGCGGCTGGACGAACCGCGACACCGCCGAGAAGTTCACCGAGTACGCCCTCGACATGCACCAGGCGCTGGGCGACCGGGTGAACGTGTGGACCACGCTCAACGAGCCGTGGTGCTCGTCGTTCCTCAGCTACACCGCGGGGCTGCACGCCCCCGGTCACTACAGCGTCGAAGAGGGCGTCCTCGCGTCGCACCACCTGCTGCTCGCCCACGGGCAGACGGTGCGCGAGCTGCGCGCCCGCGACGAGTCGCTGACGCTCGGGATCACGCTGAACCTCACGGTGGCCGATCCGGTCGACGCGAGCGACCCGGCCGACGCCGACGCCGCGCGCCGCATCGACGGCCAGTTCAATCGGTGGTTCCTCGACCCGATCTTCCGCGGCGCGTACCCGTCCGACATCGTCGAGGACTTCCGGAAGGTGGATGCCGGGGCCGTCGCCGCGTGGGAGTCCGCGGTGCGTCCGGGTGATCTCGAGGCGATCTCGACGCCGCTCGACTCGCTCGGCGTGAACTACTACCACGGCGAGCTCGTGGGCGGCCGGGCGCCGCTGCACCCGCCGAAGGCCGGCGACGCCCCGACGGACCGGCCCGGCGCGTCGGCGTTCCCGTCGCACGAGGGCATCTTCTGGCATGAGCGCGGCCTGCCGCGCACGCCGATGAACTGGGAGGTGCAGCCCGAGGGGCTCACCCGCCTGCTGACCCGCGTGTGGAACGAGTACGCGCAGCCGGCCGGCACGGTGCTCTATGTGACCGAGAACGGCGCCGCCTTCGACGATGAGCTCGTCGAGGAGGCCGGCGAGCCGCGCGTGCATGACGTCGATCGCGTCGACTTCGTGCGGGAGCACCTCGGGGCGATCCTCGACGCGGCCGAGGCCGGCGTCGACGTGCGCGGCTACTTCTACTGGTCGCTGCTCGACAACTTCGAGTGGGCGTGGGGTTACGAGAAGCGCTTCGGCATCGTACGGGTCGACTACGACACGCAGCGCCGCACCGTGAAGGACAGCGGCCGCGAGTACAGCCGCATCATCGGCGCCCGCGCGCTGGAGCCCCTCGCCGAGAGCGTGAGCGTCGCGGTTCCGGTTTCCTAGAGTCGAGAGGTCTCGTACCATCGCACACGGGGCCCGGGCACGATCGACGTGAGAGCGTCGGCCGTCGCAGAGGGAAGGAGGGGCATGACATGGCGACCGATGTGATTCGCGCGTCCGTCACCATCGAGGAGGTCGCGGCCGCCGCGGGTGTCTCACGGTCGACCGTCTCGCGGGTCGTCAACGGTTCGACGGCCGTCAGTCCCGAAGCGCTCGAGGCCGTTCAGCGTGCGATATCGGAGCTGAACTACGTGCCCAACCGGGCGGCGCGCTCGCTCGCGAGCCACAAGACGCACGCGATCGCCCTCATCGTGCCCGAAGACACCACGCGCTTCTTCGGTGACCCGTTCTTCGCCGCCATCGTGTCAGGCATCAACGCGCGGCTGAGCAAGTCCGACTACGTCCTGAACCTCTTCATCGCGAGCGACGATCCCGGTGACAAGACCACCAGCTACGTGCGCAGCGGGGCCGTCGACGGCGCGATCGTCGTGTCGCACCACACCAGCGACACCTTCATCGATCGCATCGCCAGCATCGTGCCGGTCGTCTACGGCGGCCGCCCGGTGCGCGAGCGGGATCGCGACTACTACGTCGACATCGACAACGTGCGCGGTGCGTTCGACGCGACGGTGTACCTCATCGAGAACGGCCGTCGACGTGTCGCCACCATCACGGGGCCGCTCGACATGCCCGCCGGCATCGACCGGCTGCAGGGGTACCGTGACGCGATCACCGCCTGGGGGCTGCCCGAGCTGGCCGTCGAGGACGGCGACTTCACCGCGGCCGGCGGCGCCGATGCGATGCGCCGCATCCTCCAGTCGGACGAGCGGCCCGACGCGGTCTTCGTCGCGAGCGATCTCATGGCGCGCGGCGCGCTCGCGGTGCTCACGGCGGCCGGTGTGCGGGTGCCCGACGACATCGCGATCATGGGATTCGACGACTCGCCCGTGGCGACGACGGTCGTCCCCCCGCTGACGACCGTGCGACAGCCGTCGTTCCAGCAGGGGGAGCGCATGGCCACGGTTCTTCTCGATCTCCTCGCGGGCCGGCACCCGCGTCACGTGACGATCCTCGAGACCGAGCTCGTCATCCGCGAATCGGTCTGACCTGCCGCTACCGCGGGCCGTCGAGAGGGTCGCCGCCGAGCGGTCCGACAGCCGGGATGGGGCCGCCGTCGTCGGCACCGGTCTTGCGCCAGCGGGCCACGGCATTGCCGAGGTGATAGATCAGCAGCGCCGCGGCCGCGCCGATGACGATGGCGCCGAGCTGGAAGTCGCCCCACTGCATCGTGAACCCGGCGATCGCGATCACGAGGGCCACGGCACCGGTGTACTGGTTCACGGGCCGTGAGAAGTCGACCCGGTTGTCGACCCAGATCTTGATGCCGATGATGCCGATGAGTCCGTACAGCGCGGTGGTCACGCCGCCCAGGACGCCGGCGGGGATGGAGTTGAAGACGGCGCCGACCTTCGGCGACAGGCTGAGCAGGATCGCGACGACGCCCGCCACCCAGTACGCCGCCGTCGAGTACACGCGGGTGGCCGCCATGACGCCGATGTTCTCGCCGTACGTCGTGGTGCCCGAGCCGCCGAACGTGCCGGCGAGCGTCGTCGCCGCGCCGTCGGCGATGAGGGCGCGGCCGGTGTGCCGATTGACAGAGGCGTCGGTCATCGTGGCGACGCCGCGGACGTGCCCGACATTCTCGGCGATGAGCACGAGCACGACCGGCAGGAACATCGCGATGACGCTCCACGTGCCGGGGGAGGCGAAGTCCGCGATCTGGAACTCGGGGAGACCGACCCACGCCGCCTGGTCCACGGCAGTGAAGTCGACCTGACCAAAGAGCAGCGCCGCGATGTACCCGACGATGACGCCGAGGAAGATCGAGATGCGCCCGAGGAAGCCGCGGAACAGCACGCTGAAGAGGATCACGGCGACCAGCGTGATGGTGGCGATCCCCGGCTGCACCTGGAAGTTGCTCCACGCGACCGGTGCCAGGTTGAACCCGATCAGTGCCACGATGGCGCCCGCCACCACGGGCGGCATGAGCCGATCGATCCAGCCGAGGCCGGCGAACTGCACGATGAATCCGACGGCGGCGAGCAGGACCCCGACCGCGACGATTCCGGCCAGCGCCGAGCCCATGCCCTGCGAGGCGGTCGCGGCAGTGACGGGGGCGATGAAGGCGAAGGACGAGCCGAGATAGCTGGGCAGCTTGTTCCGCGTGATGAGCAGGAAGAGCAGCGTGCCGACGCCCGAGAACAGGAGCGTCGTCGGCACCGGGAAGCCGGTGAGGACGGGAACCAGGAAGGTCGCACCGAACATGGCGATGACGTGCTGAGCGCCGATCGCGATGGTCGCCGGCCAGCTGAGCCGTTCTTCGGGGCGCACCACGGCGCCCGGTTCGACGGTGCGGCCGTTGCCGTGCAGAGTCCACAGGGGCATGTGCGTTTCCTTGCGCTCAGAGGATGATCGACGATCACGATAGCGGGCGCAGGGCGAGGTCCCGAGTTGCCGCGGGCAAGCGTCATCCGAGAGTCTGGAGGGGTTCCCGGCATTCGCCGGCCGACTCGAGTTCGACGCGACGGAGAATTGTGACCGATTCAGCCCTTCCCGCCCCGATGGGAGGCGACACCACGGCGGCCCTCGAGCTGCGCGGACTGCACAAGCGCTTCGGGCAGAAGGTCGCGGTGGAGGATCTCAGCCTGCGGGTGCCCACCGGCTCGTTCTTTGGTCTGGTCGGTCCGAACGGCGCCGGCAAGACCACGACGCTGTCGATGGCGACGGGGCTCCTCGCACCCGATGCGGGCCAGGCGCTCGTGCACGGGGTGGATGTGTGGCGCGATCCGGTGACCGCCAAGTCGATGCTCGGCAACCTCGCCGACGGAGTGAAGCTCTTCGACCGGCTGACGGGCGAGCAGCTGGTGACCTACAACGGCCTTCTCTTCGGCGTGAGCCACGCCGAGATCGCGCAGCGGACGGCCGACCTGCTCGCGCTGATGGACATGACGGATGCCGCGGGCACGATGGTCGTGGACTACTCGGCCGGCATGACCAAGAAGATCGCGCTGGCGTGCGCCCTGGTCCACGCTCCTCGGCTGCTCGTGCTCGACGAGCCGTTCGAGTCCGTCGATCCGGTGTCGGCGGCCAACATCCAGGACATCCTGACGAGCTATGTCGGCAGCGGCGGCACCGTGATCGTCTCGAGCCACTCGATGGACCTCGTCCAGCGCATGTGCGACCACGTCGCGATCGTCGCGGCGGGCCGGCTCCTCGTCGCCGGAACCGTCGACGAGGTCCGCGGCGGCGAATCGCTGCAGGACCGCTTCGTGGAGCTGGTCGGAGGCCGCCGTCACACCGAAGGGCCGCAATGGTTGCGACGCTCCTGAGGCTGCGCTTCCGGGTCCTGGGCAATCAGCTCGCCCGCAGCCCGTGGCAGCTCATCGGCTTCCTCTTCGGCGCGCTGTACGGGCTGGGCGTGCTCGCCGGAATCGTCGCGGCGCTGGTCTTCCTCGGCTTCGCCGACCTGCAGCTGGCCTCCGACATCATCATCGGCGCAGGCTCGATGGTGACGCTCGGGTGGGCGCTCGTCCCGCTGCTCGCGTTCGGCGTCGACACGACGCTCGATCCGGAGCGGCTCGTCGTCTTCCCGATGACCCTCGGGCGCATGATGGTGGCGCTGACGGTCGCCGGTGTCTGCGGCATCCCCGGCATCATCACGTCCGTCGCGACCCTCGCGACGATCGCGACCTGGGCGCACTGGCCGGCCGCGATCGCGGCATGGGTGCTCAGCGCGCCGCTGGCGGTGCTGACCGCCGTCGTGGCGTCGCGCGCCGTGGCAGCGCTCGCCTCGGGTCTGGGAAGCGGACGCCGCTTCCGCGAGGTGTCGGGCATCCTCATCTTCATTCCGATCATCCTCGCCGGGCCGATCATCGCGGCGCTCGCGACGGGCTTCGCGGTCAACATCGACAGCGTCCGCGCGCTGCTCGCCGTCCTCGGCTGGACCCCGCTCGGCGCCGCATGGGCCATTCCCGCGGATGCCGCGTCCGGCGACCTGCTCGCCGCGGGTGCCAAGCTGCTCATCGCGCTGGCCACGCTCGGCGTCCTCTGGCTGGTGTGGCGTTCGTCGCTCGCGCGGTCGCTCGTGCGCCCGCATCAGAACTCGGCCGGATCTGCGGTCAAGCCGGGCGCGCTCGGCTGGTTCGGTCGTGTGCCGACGGGAGCTGCCGGGGCGATCTTCGCGCGGTCGCTCACCTACTGGACGAAAGACCCCCGCTACCTCCGGCAGCTGATCGGTGCTCCGCTCGTTCCGCTGCTGCTGTGGTTCTACGCGCGCAACGGCGACCCGTGGGGGCCCCTGTCGTTCGCGGGCCCCATCATCGCGGTGATCATCGGGATCGTGGTCTACGCCGACATCTCGTACGACGGCACGGCGTTCGGCACCCAGCTCATCACCGGGGCGTCCGGACGCGCCGATCGCATCGGACGCATGCTCGCCGCCGGTGCGGTCGCCCTGCCGCTGGTGCTGCTCGCCGCCGTGCTGCCGTTCGTCTTCTCCGGCGACTGGACTCAGTTCCCCGGCATCCTCGGCATGTCGGTCGGGATCCTGCTCACCTGCTACGGGGTCTGCGCGGTGACATCGGCGCAGCTCGTCGTTCCCGTCGCCGGGTCGGGCGACAACCCGTTCAAGCGCGTGCCCGGCACGACGTTCCTGCAGGGCCTGGCGTTCATGGGCATCTGGCTGGTCGCGCTGGTGCTCTCCGCGCCCGCCGTGGTCATCGGGCTCATCGGGTTCTTCACCGCCAGTGCGATGCTCAGCGGGATCGCAGGGCTCGTCGGGATCGTGCTCGGCAGCGCGGTGTTCGTCGGCGGCATCCTGCTGGGAGGCCGCATGCTCGACCGCAGCGCGCCGCTGCTGCTGTCGCGCCTCAAGGCGATGAAGAACGCCTGACCGGATGCCGCCGCCCGGCTGATCGTCACCGAATCGTCACAGGTGCGCGCCTCCTTCGAGACACCCTGGGCGGAGGATAGGAGAATGAGGCGGTCAACGCTGGTCGGCGTCGTGGTGGGCGCGGTCGTCGTGGCCGGAGTGGCGGCCGCGGTCGCCCTGTCGATCGGCGGCCAGGAGCCGGCAGCCGCGCCGACCTCATCCTCCGTCGCCGCTCCGACCGAAGCGGGCGCGACGCCGTCCGCGACTTCGAGCCCTGAGTCCACGAGCCCCGCCGAGACGCCGGGGTCCGCACCGGGTGCTGACGCCGCGCCCGGCGCATATGTCGACTTCAGCGACGCTGCGCTCGCCGACGCTGAGGGCACGCGGGTGCTCTTCTTCCACGCGCCGTGGTGCCCGCAGTGCCGGGCGCTCGAGGCGGACATCGCCGCGACGGGTGTTCCTTCCGGCGTCACGGTGCTGAAGGTCGACTACGACTCGCGACAGGACCTGCGCCAGCGCTACGGCGTGACCATCCAGACGACCGTCGTCGCACTCGACGACGCCGGCGACGGAGTGGCGACGTTCGTCGCCTACGACGACCCCACGCTCGACTCGGCGCTCACCGGACTCGGCCTCGGCTGATGCTCGCGCTGACGCTGGTCTCTTTCGCGGCCGGCGTGCTCACGGTGCTCGCTCCCTGCGTCCTTCCGCTGTTGCCGGTGATCATCGGGGGCACAGCGGTGCGAGCGGGCGCGACGACCCAGGCAGCGGAGCGCCAGTGGTTCCGTCCTCTCGTCATCGCGGCATCCCTCGCCGTGTCGGTCGTCGTGTTCACCCTTCTTCTCAAGGCGACGACCGCCCTCTTGGGTGTCCCGGCATGGGTGTGGCAGGTCGCGTCGGGGACGATCGTCGCGCTGCTCGGGCTGACCATGCTCTTCCCGGTGCTCTGGGAGCGTCTGACGGTCGCCGCGGGCTGGCAGGCGGGTGGCGGACGGCTGCTCGATCGCGGCTACCGTCGCGGCGGACTCGCCGGTGACGTCGCGCTCGGCGCGGCGCTCGGCCCGGCCTTCAGCAGCTGCAGCCCCACATACGCCTTGATCGTCGCGACGGTGCTGCCTGCCACCTTCGCCGCGGGAGTGCTCTACATATCGGCCTATGCGGCGGGGCTCGCGCTGGCCCTGCTCGGCATCGCGCTCGCCGGGGCGGCACTCATCCGCCGGCTCGGCTGGCTGGCCGACCCGCACGGCGTGTTCCGGCGCGTGATCGGAGCTCTGCTCGTTCTCGTCGGGCTGGCGGTGGCGCTCGGGTGGGACCGCGCGCTGCAGGCGTGGGTGCTCGAGCAGGGGTGGTACGGACCGATCGAGAACCTGGAGCGCATGCTTCTCGGGTGAGCTTTCGCGGCGACGAAGGCCGGGGTCGGGCCGGGTCAGGTCAGGCCGAGGTGAGGCGGTCGAGCAGCTCGCGGTAGCGGGCGGCGGTGCGCTCGACGATGTCGGCAGGAAGCTCGGGCGGAGTGCCCTGCCTGTCCCAATTCGCGGCGAGCCAGTCGCGCACGATCTGCTTGTCGAAGCTCGCCATCCGCTCTTCCGGCGTGGTCCCCGCCGCCCAGGCCTCGGCGTCCCAGTAGCGCGACGAGTCGCTCGTGAGCACCTCGTCGGCGAGGGTCATGACGCCGTTCTCGTCCAGCCCGAACTCGAACTTGGTGTCGGCGAGGATCACGCCGCGGGATTCCGCCGTGCGAGCGGCGCGGGCGTAGATCTCGAGCGACAGCGCCCGCAGCTCCTCCGCACGCTCGGGCCCGACGATTTCCTCCGACCGCTCGAACGTGATGTTCTCGTCGTGCTCGCCCATCGGCGCCTTGAAGGCGGGGGTGTAGATCGGCTCGGGCAGTCGGTCGCCGTTCGACAGCCCGGCGGGCAGCGCGATGCCGCACACCGTCCCGTTCTCGCGATACTCGGCCCAGCCCGAACCGGTGATGAAGCCGCGCACGACGCACTCGATCGGCTGCATGTCGAGGCTCTTCACGACCATCGACCGGCCGGTGACGGCATCCGGGATCAGGTTCTTCAGATCGTCGGCCGTGTTCGCCTCGCCGTCGTCGCCGGGCGTGAGCACGTGGGACGGGGCGAGATGATTCGGGATGCCGCGGCCGCCGTCCGCGCCGGCGAGCTGGTCGAACCACCACAGGCTGAGGGTGGTCAGCAGCACGCCCTTGCCCGGGATCCCCGGCGAGAGCACGTGGTCGAAGGCGCTCACCCGGTCGCTCGCGACGACGAGCATCCGCTCGGGTCTCGCGGTCGCCGAGCCGGTCGAGGGGTCGGCCGGGACGTACAGGTCCCGCACCTTGCCCGAGTACACATGGCGCCAGCCGGGCAGGTCGAGCGGGGCGGGAGAGGGGGATGCGACCGTCACCCGCCCATTATCCCGGGCGCGCGGCCCGGCTCAGCCGCGGGGTGTGATCTCGTCGAGGTAGGCGAAGGCCTCGGCGAGGAGCGGTGACCAGACCTCGGGCTGGTCCGGACCGAGAATGAGCCACTCCCGCATGGTCCGGTTCCGGATCACCATGCGCTCGGCCGTGCCGTCTGCCACGAGCTCGTCGGCGCGGGCTTCGGGCACCTTGACGACGAGACTGCCGAGGTGTCCGACGAACGCGAAGACCTTGCCCCGGATGCGCAGGCCCTCACTGCCGAACATCGGCCCGAAGTCGACGCCGTCGCGTTCGAGATACGTGGCCGCGATCGGATCGAAGATCGCGTGCGCCCGTTCGGCGGCTGCGGCATCCGTCATGGGGTCCAGGGTAGGGCGAAAGCGGGGCACGCACACTTGTCAAGTAGTGGCGAAGGTTCCTGGTGAGGGCCACGATGAGGGCATGACCGGACTCGCTGTCATCCTGCTCATCGTCGGAATCGTGCTGCTGCTGCTCGGCGTCTTCGTCGAAGCGGTGAAGTTCCTGCTGTGGATCGGGCTGGTGATCATCATCATCGCCGTGATCGCCTGGCTGATGCGCTTCATCCGCCGTCAGACCTGACCTGGGAGCTTGCCGGTATCCTCCCCGCCAGGCGGCAGCGCGGCGTAGCCTGAGCACAGCAAGAGATGTCCCGGACCCCGGCATCGTCGGATCGCACCCTCATGCGACCGAGAGATCGGGGCTGGGACGATGACTGACCAACTCTCCCGCGGCGAACGAACCACCGCACGGCGCAACGATCGAGGCGTCAACGACTTCACCGAGCTGGCGAAGATCGTCGGTGCGAGCGGACTGATGCGACGCCGCTACGGGTACTACTGGACCAAGCTGGCGGGTTCTGTCGTCGTCCTGGCCGCGGCGCTCGCCGCGTTCGTCGTCGTCGGCGACACGTGGTGGCAGCTGTTCACGGCCGTCGCGCTGGCCGTCGTGTTCACGCAGATCGCGATGCTGGGCCATGACGCCGCCCACCGCCAGATCTTCATCTCGGGGCGCTGGAACGACTGGACCTCGCTCGTCCTGGGCAACCTTCTCGTCGGCATGAGCTACGGGTGGTGGCAGCACAAGCACACCCGCCACCACGCGAACCCCAACAAGGTCGGGTCCGACCCCGACATCGAGCTGCCCGTGGTGTCGTTCACACCCGACCAGGTCGAGCAGCGAGCCAGGAGGCACGGCCGCGCGCTGGCCTGGCTCATGGCCCATCAGGGCCTGTTCTTCTTCCCGATCCTGCTGCTCGAGGGGCTCTCGCTCCACGCCTCAGGCGTGCGCCGCGTCTTCTCGCGGGCGCCGCTGCGGCGTCGAGGTGTCGAGATCGTCTTCCTCGCGACTCGAATCGTCGGGTATCTCGCCCTGGTCTTCCTCGTGCTGTCGCCGGGGATCGCCGCCGTCTTCCTCGCAGTGCAGCTCGGCGCGTTCGGCTTCTACATGGGCATGGTCTTCGCGCCGAACCACAAGGGGATGCCGCTCGTCCCCGCACGCGCCAAGCTCGACTTTCTGCGGCGGCAGGTGCTGATGAGCCGCAACATCCGCGGCGGCCGAGTGCTCGACGTCGTCATGGGCGGGCTGAACTACCAGATCGAGCACCACCTGTTCCCCTCGATGCCGCGCCCGCATCTCAGAGCCGCATCGACGACGATCCGGGCCTACTGCGCCGCACACGACGTCCGTTACACCGAGACGGGCCTTCGCGAGTCGTACGGGATCGTCACGCGGTACATCAATCGGGTCGGACTCGGCGAGCGAGACCCGTTCGAGTGCCCGATGCTGCAGGCCCGTCAGGCGGTCTGAGGGACTGCTCGGGCTCAGTCCTCGACGACGCGAGCGGCGATGTCGGTGCGGTGCTGACCGCCCTCGAGCCCGATCTGGGCCACCGCGCGGTAGACCCGGTCGCGGGCCTCGGTGAACGTCGTGCCGAGCCCGACGACGTTGAGCACGCGTCCGCCGGTCGCGACGAGCCCGCCGTCGGATTCGGCGGTCGCCGCGTGTGCGAGGTGCACGCCCTCGACGGCCTCGGCCGCCTGCAGCCCGCTGAGCGGGCGGCCGGTCACCGGTGCCGCGGGGTAGCCCTCGCTCGCCAGCACGACGGTGACGGCGACGGCGTCGGCGAACGCCGGCTTCGGGCGGTCTTCGAGATTTCCGGATGCCGCGGCCAGCAGCAGCTCGGACAGCGGGTCGACGAGCCGCGGCAGCACCACCTGCGTCTCGGGGTCGCCGAAGCGGGCGTTGAACTCGATCACCTTGACGCCGGCGTCGGTGAGGATGAGCCCCGCGTACAGAAGCCCGATGAAGGGGGTGCCCTCGGCATCCAGCCGGCGGATCACCGGCTCGGCGACCTCGCGCGTGACAAGGTCGACGAACTCGTCTTCGCCGCCGAAGCGCTCCGACAGCCAAGGCAGGGGAGAGTAGGCGCCCATGCCGCCGGTGTTGGGGCCCTCGTCGCCGTCGAGCAGGCGCTTGAAGTCCTGGGCTGGGCTCAGCGCGACGACGTGGTCGCCGTCGCTGAGGAAGAAGAGCGACACCTCGGGACCGTCGAGGAACTCCTCGACGAGCACGGGGCCCGACAGCAGGTACGCGTCGGCGTGAGCGAGCGCCGCGTCGCGGTCGGAGGTGACGATGACGCCCTTGCCGGCGGCGAGGCCGTCGGCCTTGACCACGTACGGAGCGCCGAGCTGATCGAAGGCCGCCTCGACCTCCGGCCGGCTCGCGGCCCGGACCGCACGGCCGGTCGGCACGCCCGCGGCGCCCATGATCCGCTTCGCGAACGCCTTCGAGCCCTCGAGCTGCGCGGCCGCCTTGCCCGGTCCGAACACCGGGACGCCCTGCTCGCGCACCGCGTCGGCGACGCCCGCGACGAGCGGTGCCTCGGGACCGATCACGACGAGGTCGATGTGATTCTCGTTGGCGAAGTTCGTCACCGCGGCCGGATCGTCGGCGTCGACCGCGACCAGCTGCGCATCCTGCGCGATGCCGGCGTTGCCGGGAGCGGCGAAGATCTCGTGGTCCGCCTCCTCCGCACGCAGGGCGAGGATGATGGCGTGCTCACGCGCGCCCGAGCCGAGGACCAGGATCTTCACCCGGCCAGCCTACCCAGCGTGACGTCCCCGGGCCGGCGTGCCTGGCTGCGGGTGATGCGGTCCCGGCGGCAGGCTGCGCGGAGTGAACGGTGGTCGCCGCCCGCGAGATTCCGCGGATGCGCGCGTCGTCGGGTCGCCGCGGCCTGCGCTCGGGCGCGTTTCGCCCCGCGCGACGCGACTGTGCGCGGCCCGGCGTACCGTGGGAGGGTGCCCCGCAGAATCTCGACCGACGACGGCCGCGCGGCCCTCAGCGCGGTGCGCGCGGCGGCCGAGGCATCCGTCGCTCCCTCGCGCACCGATCACGCCACCGCCGTCCGCTACCTGCTGCAGCTCCTGGCCGAGAAGGCGCCGGGCAACTCGGTCGAGGTGCGGGTTCCGCCGTTCGGCGCGGTACAGGTCGTCGAAGGCCCGCGGCACACGCGGGGCACGCCGCCGAACATCGTCGAGACCGATCCCACAACCTGGATCGCGCTCGCGACCGGTGCCGAGCACTGGACGGATGCCGCGTCCGCCGGCCGCATCCTCGCCTCGGGCACGCGCGCCGACATCTCGGACCTGCTGCCGCTGCGGCCCTGAGAGTCCACCTCTTCCCGAGCGCATCGGGGCGGGGAGTGGGACAATGGAGACATGCCCGAGCACAGCCAGGATCACATCGAGTCCCTCCGGGTGCGCCGCGCGCCGAAGATCTCGGTCTTCCTCATCGCCGGTGCCGTGCTCGGGGTCGTCGTCGCGTTGATCCTGACGTTCGCGTTCGACGGCACATCCGAGGTCAGTCCCAACACCGGCGTCGTGTATTCGCAGGGCCAGGTGTTCGGTTTCCTCACTCTCGTCTGCGTCCCCATCGGCCTCGCGCTCGCCGGCGTGGTGGCGCTGATCTTCGACCGCCGCTCCCGGCAGCACACGCGCCAGGTCACGGTCGACCACGAGTCGGTGCACGTCGATCCCGAGCCGGGCAGCAACGGGCACGGCCGCGCCCACTGAGCTCAGCCGAGTGCGCCCCCTCCGGCGCGTCCGTGATGTTGAGCCTCAGGCGAGCTCGGCGATGATCGGATGGATCGCGGCATCGAAGGCCGCGACATCGCCCCGCAGCCCGTCGGTGACGGCGATCGTCAGGGATCCGATCCACCACACGCCGCGCTGACTCAGCGGGAGCACCTGCACGTTGAGCTCGAACGAGTGAGCCCGGCGCCCGATCTGGCGCTCGTATTCGGCGATCGCGCTCGCGTACGCGCGATAGGCGGTGCCGGTGCCATGCGACGCGTCGCGCCGGTATCGCGCGTTGGCCGACTGGGCGAAGGCGACCGCCTCCGAACCGAACGGCGTTACTGCGGCGCGGAGCTCATCGGCTCCCTCGGAGGGAAGGGCGAGGAGCGTGTCGAATCCGTCGACCAGTTCGAGCGGCACGAGAGAGGGGTGGGCCTGCGGCTCGACCGTCATGGCCCAGTACTCGCGCCACTGCCGCTCGAGCAGGGCCTGCGCGGTCTCTTCGCGATCGTTGGCCCGCGGCGGGATCCCTCGCAGATGCGGAAGCTCTTCCGGAGAGCGGATGCCGAGGACCTGGCGCAGATAGAGGGCAAGAAGCACCGGCTGACCGGCGTCTTCGCGGATCAGCCACTCTGGAGCCCCAGCGCCGCCCATGGTCCCATCCTAGTTCGGGGGTCGGTCACAGGGACCGCGGATGCCGCCCGCACTCCACCCCGCCGCCGCGTCCCGCAGCAGTGCCGACCCAGCCGTCTCGGGAGGGCGGACTCACGGCATCCGGCTCGTGCAGCCGCCGGTAGGCTGGTATCCGTGGCCTCCTCCGAACGCGATGCCCCCTCACGCCCAGGCGCCCCTTCACAATCTGAGGCGCCGGTGAACCCGTACGCCGCCGCCGGGGTCGACACCGCAGCCGGCGACCTCGCCGTCGAGCTGATGAAGTCGGCCGTCCGTCGGACGCACGGGCCCGAGGTGCTGGGCGGCGTCGGCGGTTTCGCCGGGCTCTTCGACGCGTCGGAGTTCAAGGCCTACGACAAGCCGCTTCTGGCGACCAGCACGGACGGGGTCGGCACGAAGGTCGCCATCGCGCAGGCCATCGACAAGCACGACACGATCGGGCTCGACCTGGTCGGAATGGTCGTCGACGACATCGTCGTAGTCGGTGCGAAGCCGCTCTTCATGACCGACTACATCGCCTGCGGCAAGGTCTTCCCCGAGCGCATCGCCGACATCGTGCGCGGCATCGCCGCCGGCTGCGCCGAGACCGGCACCGCACTCGTCGGCGGCGAGACGGCGGAGCACCCCGGTCTTCTCGGAATCAACGACTACGACGTGGCCGGCGCCGCGACCGGTGTCGTCGAGGCGTCGCGGGTGCTGGGCGCCGAGCGCGTGCAGACCGGCGACGTCGTGCTCGCGCTCGCCAGCTCCGGCCTGCACTCGAACGGCTACTCGCTCGTCCGCCACATCGTGGCGGGCGCGGGCATCCAGTACGGCGACCGAGCCGCCGACCTGGGTGTGCACGGCACGACGTGGGGCGAGGCCCTGCTCGAGCCGACCCGCCTGTACACGCGGCCACTGCTGCGGCTCATCGCCGACCACGGCGACCGGGTCCATGCGCTGAGCCACGTCACGGGCGGCGGCATCGCCGCCAACCTCGCTCGCGTGCTTCCGCAGGGAGCCTGGGTCGAGGTCGACCGCTCGACGTGGTCGCCGCCCGCCTTGTTCCGCGTGCTGGCCGATCTCGGCGGCCTCGACCTCACCTCGACCGAGGGCACCTGGAACCTCGGCGTCGGCTTCCTCGCGGTGGTGGCCGCCGAGAAGGCGGAGGCCGCGGCATCCGCTCTGCAGCACGAAGGCATCGCCACCTGGCAGGTCGGCGTCGTTCAGGGCGGCGCGCTGCCCGACGGGGCCGCGGGCCACGGGGACTCCCGACGTCCTCTCGACTCGGCGCCGGCGCGCCGGGCCGAGCCTCAGGACGCGTGGGCCCAGGGCGCCAAGGGCGTCGACGGCGGAGCGGTCCGGCTCGTCGGAACGTACTCGGATCAGCCCGCTCGCTGAGCGCGGTCCCTCACGAAATCGAAGGCAGCGACACGCATGTGCGGAATCGTCGGGATGGTGGGCCGCGGGTCCGTCAACCAGGAGATCTACGACTCCCTCCTCCTCCTCCAGCACCGCGGTCAGGACTCCACCGGCATCTCGACCGCTGAGCGCAACGGCGTGGTGCACATGGCGAAGGCCAAGGGGCAGGTGCGCGAGGCGTTCCGCACGCGCGACATGCGGGCTCTGCTCGGCAACCTCGGCCTCGGTCATGTGCGCTACGCCACGAAGGGCACGGCGTCGAACGAGGAGGAGGCGCAGCCGTTCTATGTGAACGCGCCCTATGGCATCGTCCTGGTCCACAACGGCAACCTCACCAACACGCGCGAGCTCACCGCAGAGCTGTTCCACAAGGACCGCCGGCACCTCAACACCACGTCCGACACCGAGCTGCTCGTGAACGTCCTCGCGAACGAGCTGCAGTCGTCGATCTCGGGTCTCGAGCTCGATCCCGCGCAGGTGTTCCAGGCTGTGACCCGCGTGCACGAGCGGGTCGAGGGCTCGTACGCCACCATCGCCCTGATCGCGGGCTATGGGCTGCTCGCGTTCCGTGATCCGTTCGGCATCCGTCCCCTGATCCTCGGCACGCGCAAACACGACGACGGCCACTACGAGTGGGTCGTCACAAGCGAATCGCTCGTGCTCGAGAACGGCGAGTTCGAGGTCGTCCGCGACGTCGACCCGGGCGAAGCGGTCTTCATCGACCTCGAGGGCAACCTGCACACCCAGCAGTGCGCGACCGACCCCAAGCTCGTGCCGTGCTCGTTCGAGTACGTGTACCTGGCCCGCCCCGACTCGGTCATGAACGGCATCTCGGTGTACGAGGCGCGACTGCGCATGGGCGACCGCCTCGCCGACACGATCGCCAAGTACACGCCGAAGCAGGCGATCGACGTCGTCATGCCGATCCCGGACTCGGCGCGTCCCGCCGCGATGCAGGTCGCCCGCAAGCTCGGCGTCGAGTACCGCGAGGGCTTCTACAAGAACCGCTACGTCGGCCGGACGTTCATCATGCCGGGCCAGGCCGTGCGCAAGAAGAGCGTGCGCCAGAAGCTCAACGCGATGTCGACCGAGTTCAAGGGCAAGAACGTGCTGCTCATCGACGACTCGATCGTCCGCGGCACGACGTCGAAAGAGATCATCCAGATGGCGCGGGATGCCGGGGCCAAGAGCGTCACGTTCGCCTCCGCCGCGCCGCCCGTCCGCTACCCCCACGTGTACGGCATCAACATGCCCTCGCGCCACGAGCTCGTCGCGCACGACCGGACGATCCCGCAGATCGCCGAAGAGCTGGGCGCCGACTTCGTCGTGTACCAGGAGGTCGCAGACCTCAAGGCCGCGATCATCGAGGGCTCGGACCTCGAGGACCTCGACATGAGCTGCTTCGACGGCCGGTACGTCACCGGCACCGTGACCGAGGAGTACCTCGCCTGGGTTGAGGGCTCGCAAGAGAGCTGAGGCTCTCGGGTCGGCTCCATGCGGGCCTGCCCTCGGTTTCCGATCTCCTACGCCTCGGGTTCCTCCTGAAGCGCGCGGACCTCGATCCGGCACTGCAGCGCGGCGGCAGCCTGGGTCGCCCATGCGACCGCCGCGTCCTCATCGGCCGCCTCGATCACCCAGAACCCGCCGACGTACGACGGGGCCTCGACGAACGGCTCGTCCAGCACCCGGGTCTCGCCCGAGGTCACGTCGACGGTCTTGGCGGTCGACGGCGGGTTCAGGCCGCCCGCGAAGAGAAGGGCACCGGCATTCTTCAGGGCGCTGTTGAATTCGTCGACCGCTGCCATGACGGCTGCCAGCTCGGCAGCATCGAACTCCTGCATCGACTCCATCGTCGGCTCGGTCGCGGAGTCGTGCGGCACGGTCAGGAAGTACTGGGTCATGATGATCCTCTCGTCGCGGGGCGCTGTGCGTCGCCCTCACCTACGCGTCGAACGAGCGCGACGGAAATCGACATGGCTCACTGATCAGATGTCTGTCGGGGTCTGGTTGCCGGCTGTTCGGCGTGGCGGTTGCCGTCTTCTCGGGGTCGCAGCGTGGTCGCGCCCTCCTCCCCAAAACCCCGGTCCAGCGGCGTCGGGACGGGTTCTCCACAGAGTGGTTTCGCGCTCTGATCTGGGAAGTTGGATGTCGGTGGCCAGGACCACAATGGGGGTATGAGCAACCCCGCCGACACCCTTGAGCGGCTCGGTGATGCGCTTGTCGCCCTCGTCCAGGCGGCTTTCGATGACGCCGGATTGGCTCGGGCGTCCGACGACGATGTGCTGGCTGTGCTGGCCGCGGCGGGACGGATACGGCGCGGTGCGGATGCGCTGATGACCGAGGCGGTCGCGCAGATCGTGGACCGCGACCAGCAGCAGCCCTATCCGGACCGGCTCACCGCGCGGCATGGGTGCCGCAACGTCGGTGAGCTCATCCAGCGAGCCGCCCGGCTCGCACGTAAGTCGGCGGGTGATGTGGTCGCGGCCGCCGAAGCGGTGGGACGACCTGTGTCGCTGTCGACCGGTGAAGTGCTCCCGGCTGGCTTCCCCGGGATGCGGGCCGCCCTCAGAGCCGGCGAGGTGGGTGTCGATGGGGTGGTCGCGGTGGCGGGGGCGTTCCGAGGATGCGCGATCGGACGAGCTCAGATGCTGGCGGCCGATGAGGAGCTCGCTGCGGCCGCGACGGGGGAGGGAGCGGATGCTGCACCCCCGGCGTGCGCGGATGAGCTGCGGGCGCTCGCCACGGTGTGGGCGACGTACCTGGATCAGGACGGCGCCGAACCTCGCGACGCGATCGCACTCCGCAAGCGCGGGTTCATGATGGGACGGGCACGCGCGGACGGGCTGATTCCGGTGCGTGGCGACCTGCTCCCCGAGGTCGCGGCACAGCTGCAGCGCGAGTTCGACAGCGTCCTCAGCCCAAGAGTCGACGGAGTCCCCGTCACCGGCCCTCGATTCATCGACCAGGCCGACGCGTCTGACTCCGAGGCGCCGGACGAGGCAGCCGCCGACGACCGGACTCGGGCGCAGAAGCAGCACGACGCGTTGGCGGTGCTGCTGACGGCGGCCGCAGCATCCGGGACGCTGCCGGCCCTCGGCGGAGCCGCCCCTACGCTCATCGTCTCCGTGCGGGAGGAAGATCTGGCATCGCGAGCCGGATTCGCGCACGTCAGCGGCTGCCACGAACCGGTATCGATCGCCGCAGCTCGGCACGTCGCATGCGCCGGCGCGATACAACGAGTGGTGCTTGCCGATAACGGCCGGATCGTCTCCATCAGCACCCTGGACCGCATCTTCAACCACCACCAGCGCAAGGCGATCGTGCTTCGCGACGGCGGCTGCGTCATCCCGGGCTGTCATGTCCCAGCCGAGTGGTGTGAGATCCACCATGTCGACGAACATGCCCGCGGCGGGCCGACGCATACCGACAACGGCGCGCTGCTGTGCTGGTTCCACCATCGCACCATCGACACCGGCGGCTGGAAGATCCGCATGAATCAAGGCGTTCCCGAAGTGCGCGGACCTACCTGGTGGGACCCGTCCGGCCGATGGCGGCCCAGCACCACATCGCCCACCCGAAGACACGACGACATCGCACTGCGCACCTGATCGTGCGTGTCGCGATAGCTGCCGGAAAGTCAGTGGTCGTCCGGCCCACTGCCGGCGGGGGCGTCGCCGAGCCGGTCGAATGCGAGACGGATCTCGACGATCGAGTCGTTCTCGACGACGAGCAGCTCGCTGGCAAGGACGGACTACGTGGACTCGGTCTGTTGGAAGTACCAGAGCGCGACCCGGTTCGAGTCGCTCATCCGCGTGTGCTCCGGGGCGGCCGTGAGCACAGGACGGCGCTCGCTTCGCGGCGGCCGGCACCTCCACCCGCCCCATAGGCTTGGGGAGTGAATCCCGCCCCCGCCCGTCCGCTGTGGCAGGGGAGGGCACTCGCCCTCGTCGGCATCGTGGTCTTCGCGTTCTCGCTGCGCTCTGCCGTGGCGTCGCTGTCTCCGCTGTTCGACCACATCGCCGCCGACTTCGAGCTGCCGGCGACGGTCATCGGTCTCATCGGCACGGCGCCGCCGGTCTGCTACGCGGTGTTCGGCCTGCTCACGCCCGCGCTCGAGCGCCGGTTCGGGCTCGAGCGGCTCGCCGTCGCCGCGATGCTGATCGTCGCCCTGGGACTGATCGCACGGAGCCTGGCCCCGAACTCCGGTCTGCTCCTCGCGGGCACGGCCCTCGTTTTCGCCGCCGTCGGCACCGGCAACATCCTGATGCCACCGCTCGTGAAGCGCTACTTCCCGGATCGCGTCGGACTCATGACGACGGTCTTCTCGACGACGATGGCCGTCGCGACGTTCGTGCCGCCCCTCCTCGCCGTGCCGGTGGCGGATGCCTCGACCTGGCATGTCTCGCTGGGGATGTGGGCCGTCTTCGCCCTCGCGGCCGCCGTCCCTTGGATCGGACTGTCCGTCCGGCGGGCGTCGTTCGAGCGTTCGGTCGCAGAACACGAGAGCAACGACATCGAGGAGGCGAACCCGCGCGTCCTCGGGCGCATGTGGCGGATTCCGCTCGCGTGGGCGCTGCTCGTGGGGTTCGCGGTCTCGAGCACCCTCGCCTACACCGCGTTCGCGTGGCTGCCCAAGATGCTGGTCGACATCGCCGGGGTCACGCCCGCCGTCGCCGGTGTGCTGCTCTCGCTCTTCGGCTTCATGGGCCTGCCGGCGTCACTTGTCGTGCCGCTGATCGTGACGAGGTGGAACGCGACGCGCCTGCTGTTCGGCGTCGCGGTCGTGACCGGTTTCGCCGGCATCGCGGGGATGCTGTTCGCGCCAGCCTCCGCGCCCTGGCTCTGGGTGGCGCTGTTCGGTGCGACGCCGCTGCTGTTCCCGATGATCCTCGTGCTGCTGAGTCTGCGCACCCGCACGCATGAGGGCGCTGTCGCGCTCAGCGGTTTCGTCCAGAGCGGCGGCTATGCGATCGCGGCGCTCTTCCCCATCGGCATCGGTCTGTTGCACGACGCGACGGACTCGTGGACCGGTCCGCTCATCGTGTTCGCCGTGGTCGTCGCGGCGGCGATCCCCGCCGGAGTGATCGCGGCGCGGCCGCACACCATCGAGGACGACTGGGAGCGACGTCACGGCGCCTGGTGAGGCATCCGTCCGTCTGAGACGCGCGCCGACAGGCGGCGTCGCTGCGTCGAGAGTTCGCGGAAGTTACGCCTGCGACGATACGGCCGAGGTTTCGTCCTCGTCTTCGTCTTTGTACTCGTCCGCCCACTTGTCGACGTACGCGTCGTCGCTGGGATGGCCGAGCTCGCGCTCGAGCGCCGAGTAGTTCACGTTGTACGTGTCGTACTTCAGCTCTCGGGCGATCTTGGTGTGCTTCGCCTTCTGACGGCCACGCCCCATGCGAGACCCCCTCATATCTGAGTCGCGGGCTGCAGGCGGGCAATCGGCCGCCGCAATCCCGGGCATTCACGAATCCGGCTTCGAACCGGTAAGAGTAGCATTCAGAATAACACGGAGCCCCCTACCCGGCGGCCCCCGGCAGCAAGTGCGCCGAGCCCGAAGGGCGCCAGCGGAAGACTCGGGCAGAGCACGGATCCGAACAGGAGTGCGGACGTATGGCCGATGAGGCATCCGAAGCTGTGAGCGGCTCGCTCGACGACGAGAACCTGCACGGGGCGGTGGTCGTGGGCATCATCCCCGACCAGCCCCTGCGCGTCCTGAAGGAGGCCGCGAAATACGCCAAGGTCCTCCACGTGCCGCTCGCCGTCGTCCACGTCGATGTGACGCGGTTCGTCACCTACGAGGATCCGGACGGCTACGTGCACTCCGCCCCCATCGATCTGAACATCGCCGCCGGCGAAGGGGAGCTGACGAAGGTGCAGGATGCCGCGGCATCGGCTCTTCAGGAATCCGGACTGTCGTGGACCGTGCGTCAGCTCGTCGGCGACCCTGCGATGGCGATCAAGCACTTCGCCGACAAGATCGACGCGCGCCTCATCGTCGTGGGCACGCGCAAGCGCGGCATCGGCGAGTCGATCCGCGAGTTCTTCACCGGGTCGGTCGGCGCGCGACTCGCACACCGCCAGCACCGGCCGATCCTCGTGGTGCCGCTCGGCGAGCCGGTGCCCGACGACGAGGAGATCTGGCCGGCCTGAGCGCCGCGGGCGCGGCCGCGACACAGCCGCACCCCGCGAGAATCCCGAGGGATCCCCGCAGGATGCGGGCGCGGCGAGGGGCGGGCGGGTGAGAGCTCAGCCGCGCAGGGAGCGGGTGACGTCCCGAGCGATGCGGTCGAGCTCCGAGGTCAGGTCGTCCACCATCGAGGAGGCGAGCTCTCCTCCGCGGGCCACGTGCGTCCGCAGGTCGCTGCGGACACGGGCGCGGAACTCGTTCACCGCCGCGTCGGCGCGCTGCAGCTGCTCGCGAGCGAAGACCCGCGGGTCGTCGTCGCGCACCGTCTGCTTGGCTTGAGCCCGCTGGTCGGCCGTCGCCGCGGCGAGATCGGCGCGAAGGCTCCGCATCGCTTCGCGGACGCTGCCACGCACTTCGTCGGCGATGAGCCGCACCGAGTCGGCGAGCCCGGCCTCGATGCCTTCGAGGTCGCCGGCGCGCGAGGCGACTTCGGCGTGTCCCGCGTCGGTGATCGAGTACACGGTCTTGCGACCGTCGACACTCTTGGTCACGAGCCCCTCCTCTTCGAGCTTGGCCAGGCGCGGGTAGATGGTGCCGGCGCTCGGCGTGTAGGTGCCGCCGGTGCGGTCCGACAGCGCCTGCATGATGTCGTAGCCGTGACGGGGACCCTCATCGAGGAGGTTCAGCAGGTACAGGCGGAGGTCGCCGTGGGAGAAGACCGGGGTCATGTTCACCACTCCTCTTCTGCAGAGTCGACGCCGGCAGACGAGTCGACGGCGGGCGAGGAGGCATCCGTCGCGACCGGCGTGCTGCCGGCAGGCCGGCGCAGGACGGTGACGCCGGCGGACACGGTGTTCACGCGCACATCGGCGAAGCTGCCGCTGAGCTCGCCCACCGAGCCGGCGAAGTTGGTCGTCGGTCCGGTGCCGCGCCCAGAGTGCACGGCGCCGTCCACCTGGACGCGACCGCTCACGCTGCGGACCACGTAGTTCGCGGGGTACCCGTCGTCGAGGCGCACCGTCGCGCTGCCGCTGACGGAGTTGAGGTTCACGGAGTGGATGTCGCCGCCCGAGTCGACGAGCATCGCGCCCGAAACGGTATCGATCGTCGCCTTGCGCAGTCTTCCGGTCGCCGCGACGTCGCCCGAGACGCTGTTCGCGCTCAGCGCGCCGACGAGCTCGCGCACCTGCACGTCGCCCGAGACCGCGTTGACGGTGAGGTCGCCGGTGAGGCCGTCGACGATGATGTCGCCCGACACGGTGTTGAGGCGGGTGTCGTTCTGCAGGCCGGCGACGAGTGCGCTCGCGCTCACCACGCCGAGGTTCAGCGCGACCGATCGGGGAACCGCGACGCTGATCTCGGCACGGGGACCGCCCGAGCCGAAGTTGCGGAATACCTCGAGGAAGTTGTCCCACCGCAGCTGCGGGTGGTCGATCTCGACGGTGTCGCCGTTCATCTCGATCCGCAGATCCTTGATGGTGACGCCGTGGACCTCGATGCGGGCGCCGGGCTCGTCGTGGGCGATGACGTCGATCTGACCTCCGACGAGGCCGACCTTGAGCGAACGCACGGTCTCGATGTCGATGACGCGCGTCTCGCCCGGATGGATGATCCACTTCTCCAGGGCCATGGCTGCTTCTCCTGTTTCGGGGTATGGGGTGACGCGATATATCGCGTGCCGCCACAGTAACACGATATATCGCGACTTCGTCATGGGAATCTGCCTGGTAGTTCCCTGATCGCGGATTGACCTTGACACAACGTCAAGATCTAACGTGGTCAGCACGACGAAGAGAAGAAGGAGGCGGCATGAACAGCGATCAGGAGTGGTCGATCCAGCAGATCGCGAAGCTCGCCGGCACCACCAGCCGCACGTTGCGCCACTACGGCGACGTCGGACTGCTCTCGCCGTCGAGCGTCGGCCATAACGGCTACCGCTACTACGACCGGTCCGCGCTCGTGCGACTGCAGCGCATCCTGCTGCTGCGTGAGCTCGGACTCGGCCTGCCGCAGATCAAGGACGTGCTCCAGCGCGAGAGCTCGGAAGCACACGCCCTCGAGAGCCACCTCGCGTGGCTGCGACAGGAGCAGGACCGGCTGGCGCGGCAGATCGCGTCGGTCGAGACCACGATCAGTGCATTGAGAGGAGATGAGCGACTGATGGCAGAGAACATGTTCGACGGCTTCGACCATACGCAGTACAAGGATGAGGTCGAGCAGCGCTGGGGCACGAAGGCGTACGCCGACAGCGACCGCTGGTGGCGTTCGATGAGTGCCGACGAGAAGGCCGCCTGGCAGCAGCAGGTGTCAGACCTGGGACGCGACTGGATCGCCGCCGCCGAGGCGGGCATTCCGGCGGACGGCGAGCAGGCGCAGACGCTGGCTCGTCGTCACGTCGAGTGGCTGACCGGCGTGCCGGGCACGCCGGCGGCGGTCCCCGGTGGAGACGTGAAGGCGTACGTCATCGGGCTGGGCGAGATGTACGTGGCGGACCCGCGCTTCGGGGCCAACTACTCGACGAGCGAGGGCGGCAGCGCCGGAGCCGAGTTCGTGCGTGACGCCCTGCGCGTGTACGCGGAGGCGAACCTCTAGACGCGGAGGCGAGTCTCTAGACGCAAAGACGAACGGATGCCGCGGCCGACATGGCCGCGGCATCCGTTCATTCATTCCGAGATGCGGCAGTGCGTCAGGTTCGGCGGCTGCCGCTGATGACTCGGAACAGGAACGCGATCAGTGCGATGACACCGACGATGAGTGCCACCCACAGGAGCCAGCTCAGCGCGGAGTTCAATCCGCCGACGATCGCGAGAACGATAGCGACGACGATGATGATGATGAGGGCGAGGTTCATGGAGGTTCTCCTTCTCCTTCGCCGATGCGCGGGGTAGCGCACCGGATGCCTCTTGGGCACATACCGAGAGTGGCACCCGCGCAAGGCCGAGCGTAGGGGCTTGACGACATTCCCGCGGCGGTGATAGGTCACACAGCGTTTACTCAGCTAGAGACGGTTCGCGGCGATGTCAAGCCCTGTGAAGGGGGCCGCGGCCAGTCGTAGCGTCGCGTCATGACCACATCTGAGCCGACCGACGGCGCCGCACCCACGGACCCGACCGAGAAGCACCACTCGGAAGGGTTCTCGTCTCAGGAACAGGAGCAGCCGGGTCTCACCGAACCGATGCAGCCCGATCCCGACCACGGGGAGCGCTCCTATCGCGGAGCGCTCCGGCTGAGCGGCAGGCGCGCGCTCATAACCGGCGGCGACTCGGGAATCGGCCGCGCCGTCGCAATCGCCTTCGCACGTGAGGGCGCCGATGTCGCGATCACGCATCTTCCGGAGGAACAGGAGGATGCCGATGAGACGGTCCGCTGGATCACCGAGGCCGGCTCGAAGGGACTCGCGCTCGAGGGCGACCTGCGAGACGAGGGATTCGCGACCGACATCGTCGATCGCACGGTCTCGGAGCTCGGCGGTCTGGACATCCTCGTGCTGAACGCGGCCTACCAGAAGGACCGCGACGGCGTCGACAAGCTCGAGACGGCGGAGTTCGATCGCGTGTTCCGCACGAACATCTACGCGCAGCTGTTCACGGCGCGCGCCGCGATCCCTCACCTGCAGCCGGGGTCGTCGCTCATCGTCACCACCTCGATCCAGGCGTTCAACCCCTCGCCGGGTCTCATCGACTACGCGATGACGAAGGCGGCTCAGGTCGCCTTCGTGAAGGCGCTCGCACAGGACCTCGGTTCGAAGGGCGTCCGCGTGAACGGCGTCGCTCCCGGGCCGATCTGGACGCCGCTCATCCCCGCGACCGGCTGGGACGCCGAGCGTCTCGAGACGTTCGGACAAGACACACCGCTCGGACGGGCGGGCCAGCCGGCCGAGCTCGCGGGCGCGTACGTCTATCTCGCGAGCGAGGACGCGTCCTTCGTATCGGGCGCCATCCTGCCTGTGACGGGGGGCAAGGGACTCTGACGCGAATGCGTCGTCCGCGCACACGCGGATGAGAGAAGGAAGGAGCGGGAGATGCCGAAAGGACGCGGATCGAACCTGAAGGACCGCGACATGTACGAAGAGCTCCGCGAGGACGGGGCGTCGAAGGAGAAGGCGGCGCGCATATCCAACGCCGCTGCCGGTCAGGGCCGCAAGAAGGTCGGCAGTCGCGGCGGAAGCGCCGCCGACTATGACGACCGCACCGTGCCCGAGCTGCGCAAGCGCGCGAAGGAGCTCGGCCTGAGCGGATACTCGGGCAAGAAGAAGTCCGAGCTGATCTCGATGCTGCGCAAGCACTGACGCCGCGCAGGCACTGAGTCTGCTCGAACACTGGGCCACGTCGGCCCGCTGAGCTTGTCGAAGGGCGCTTCGACAGGCTCAGCTGCCGTGCAGGAAACGAGAAGGAGGGGACGGATGCCGAGACTCGCGCGCGTACGCCCGTATGACGATCCCGGCTTCCGCCGTGCGCGGGCCGGGGAGGGGTTCCGCTACCTCGACGCCAAGGGGAAGACGCCACCGAAGCGTCACCTCGAGCGCATTCGCGAGCTCGTGATCCCTCCCGCCTGGGACGACGTGTGGATCAGTGTCAGGCCCGACGGCCACATCCAGGCGGTGGGCATCGACGACGCCGGCCGCCGCCAGTACGTCTACCATCCCGCGTGGACGGCCAGCCGCGACCGTGGGAAGTTCGCCCGCGCGCTCGCCCTCGCCGAGGCCCTGCCCCGCGCGCGAGCCAGGGTGACGACGCTGCTCCGGCACTCCTCGCTGGATCGTGAGCACGTGCTCGCCGTCTCGTTCCGGCTTCTCGACCAGGCCGCGCCCCGGATCGGGGCCGAGCGATATCTCGTGCGCCACGGGAGCCGCGGCCTGACCACGCTGCAGCGGCGGCACGCCACCGTGGACGGCGCCCTCGTGACCCTGTCGTTCCCGGGGAAGAGCGGGCAGCGTCAGCGCCTCGAGATCGACGACGAGGACCTGGCCCGCTCCATGGAGGTGCTCATCATCGGCCGACCCCGCTCGCCGCTGCTCGCCTGGTCTCGTGGACGCAAGCGCGTGCCCCTGACGGGTCCCGAGGTCAACGAGTACGTCCGGTCGCTCACGGGGCAGAAGTTCACGGCTAAGGACTTCCGCACGCTGCGAGGGACGATCCTCGCGGCCGAGGCCCTGGCGCGCATCGGCACCGTCGACACCGATCGCGACCGAAAGCGCGCCGAGGCGCTCGCCGTGCGCGTGACGTCTGAAGCGCTGGGCAACACGCCTTCGGTCGCGCGGGGGTCGTACATCGATCCGCGCGTCTTCACGCGCTACCGCGACGGCAGGCTTCTCGATCTCACGATCGCGCCCGAGTCCGCGATCCGCCAGCTGCTGCAGCCCGGCCGCTGACCCGACCTTCCCGCGGGTAGCGTGAGGGGATGCCGCAGCCGGTCGACCAGCGCACCCTCGGGTACGTCGTGGCCGGCGGCACGCTCGGCGTGCTGGCGAGAGCCGCGATCGTCGTGCCGATGGAGGACGCCGCAACGGTGCCGTGGGTGACCCTCGCGATCAACGCCGTCGGATCGCTGCTGCTCGGCGTCGTCGTCGGGTGGCTCGGCGAGCGGCATCCGCGCCGCCGCGCGTTCCTCGGCACGGGTCTGCTGGGCGGCTTCACCACCTACAGCGCGTTCGCGGTCGAGACGGCGGCCTGGCTCACGACTCCCTGGCTCGCGTTGGGGCTGGCCGCGGCATCCGTCGTCGCAGGCGTGGCCGGAGCCGTGGCCGGGCTCTTCGTGGGACGCCGGATCAGCCGGCGCCCGTTCGTCACCGACGCGCCGGAGGACGCCGAGTGAGGCCCTGGCTGCTGCTCGTGATCGCGGTCGCGGGAGGTCTCGGCGCGGGGCTGCGCTACTGGCTGGACCGCCTGCTCACGCCGTCGACGGGCGGGCGATTCCCGGTGGGGATCCTCGTCGTGAACGTGTCGGGCTCGTTCGTGCTCGGTCTGCTGACGGGACTCGGAACGGCGATCGCGCCGGAGCCGGCGCTCGCCATCGGCGTGGGCCTTCTCGGCGGCTACACCACCTTCAGCACCGTCTCGGTGGAGAGCGTGCTGCTCGCCGAGCAGCGGCGGTGGCGGGATGCCGCGGCCAACCTCTTCGGAACGCTCGCGCTCGCCGTTGCCGGCGCCGCGCTCGGCATCGCCGCGGGCGGGTGGATCGCGGGCGGCTGACTCCAGATCCCGGCATGGAATACTGAAACCGATACATTCCCGTATCGTCGCGGGCTCCCGCATCCACAGCACCACTTTCCCAGCGAAGGCAGCCGTGTCGAACCTCGCCGTCCTGAGTCTCAAGAACCGCGCGCTCATCGCGCTCATCACGATCGTGGCCGCCGTCTTCGGCGGGCTCGCGCTGACGAGCCTGAAGCAGGAGCTGATCCCCTCGATCGAGTTCCCGGCGCTGATCGTCGTCTCGACGTATCCGGGCGCGTCGCCCGAGGTCGTGAACAACGACGTGTCGACTCCGATCGAGACCGCCATCCAGGGGGTGGCGGGGCTCGAGTCCACGACGGCGACCAGCACGACGAATGCCTCCGTGATCCAGGCGTCCTTCACCTACGGCACGGATCTCGCGACGGCCGAGCAGAAGATCCTGCAGGCCATCAACCGCATCGAGGGCCAGCTGCCCGAAGGCGTCGATCCGTCGGTGCTGTCGGCGAGCATCGACGACTTCCCCGTCATCCAGCTCGCCGTCACCGGCTACGACGACGAGGCGACGGTCCAGTCTCAGCTCGAGTCCTCGGTGATCCCCGATCTCGAAGACGTCGAGGGCGTCAACTCCGCCTCCATCGTGGGCGGCGTCGGCCAGCGGCTCACGATCACGCCCGATCAGGCGCGGCTTGCCGAGTCGGGCTTCAGCCAGCAGGCCATCACCGACGCCATGGAGCAGAACGGCGTGCTCTTCCCCGGTGGCGACATCACCGAGAACGATCAGACGCTCACCGTGCAGACCGGTGCGAAGCTGACCAGCGCCGACGACATCGCCGCGCTCCCTCTCGTGCCGACGTCGGCCGAGCAGCTCGCAGCCGGCGAGGTGACGGTCGGAGACGTGTCGACCGTCACGCAGGAGGCCGACCCCGTCACCTCGATCTCACGTGTCGACGGCGAGCCGGCGCTCACCATCGCCATCACCAAGCTGCCGGCGGCGAACACGGTCGAGGTCTCACACGGCGTGCTCGACCTCCTTCCGTCGCTCGAGGACTCGCTCGACGGCGCGACGTTCACGGTCGTCTTCGACCAGGCTCCCTACATCGAGCAGTCGATCGAGACCCTGGCCGTCGAGGGTCTGCTGGGTCTCGTCTTCGCAGTGCTCGTCATCCTGGTGTTCCTGCTCTCGGTGCGCGCGACGCTGGTGACGGCGATCTCGATCCCGACGAGCGTGCTCATCACCTTCATCGGCATCCAGGCGTTCGGCTACTCGCTGAACATCCTGACCCTCGGCGCGCTGACCATCGCGATCGGTCGCGTCGTCGACGACTCGATCGTCGTGATCGAGAACATCAAGCGGCACTACGTCGGCGATGCCGACAAGCTCGCCTCGATCAAGCTGGCCGTCCGCGAGGTCGCGACCGCCATCACCTCGTCGACGATCACCACGGTCGCGGTGTTCCTGCCGATCGCGTTCGTGGGCGACATCACCGGTGAGCTCTTCCGGCCGTTCGCGCTCACCGTCACGATCGCCATGCTCGCCTCGCTGCTCGTCGCGCTGACGATCGTGCCGGTGCTGGCGTACTGGTTCCTGCGCCCGGGCAAGCCGCTCCTGGACGCGAACGGCACCCAGATCGATCCGGAGGCCCCCGACGCCCCGCCCTCACGTCTGCAGAAGGGCTACCTCCCGGTCCTGCGGTGGACGCTGCGGCATTCGTGGGTGACGCTGCTGCTCGCCGTTCTCGTGCTCGCAGGCACCGTTGCAGCGGCGCCGCTGATGAAGACGAACTTCCTGGGCGACTCGGGGCAGAACACGCTCACGGTCACGCAGGACATCGGCCCGTCGCCGAGCCTCGACGCCGAGGACGCCGCCGCCCAGAAGGTGGAGGAGGCCCTCATCGGCGTCGACGGCGTCGAGACCGTCCAGGTGTCGATCGGCTCGAGCGGCTCGCCGCTCCGCGACGCGTTCTCCGGCGGCGGCGCCGGTATCACCTACTCGATCACGACCGATCCCGACGTCGACCAGGTCGCCTTGCGCGAGGACGTGCAGGCGGCGGTCGCCGACCTGGAGGACGTCGGCGAGGTCACGGTCGCCGCCTCGGGCGGCGGCTTCGGGTCCAGCGACATCGAGATCGACGTCACCGCGCCCGACTCCTCGACGCTGCAGGAGGCGACCGACGCGGTCGTCGCCGCGGTCGACGGCTCGGAGGGCATCGGCCAGGTGACGAGCAACCTCTCGGCATCCCTTCCCTACATCGCCGTGGTCGTCGATCGCGATGCCGCCGCCGCCCGCGGCCTGTCGGAGGTCGCGGTCGGTGCGATCGTCTCGAACACGATGCAGCCGCAGTCGATCGGCACGGTCGAGATCGACGACACGTCGCTCACGGTCTACCTCGCCGCGTCGCAGACCCCGGCGACGATCGACGAGCTGCGCCAGCTGCAGATCCCGACGGCGGCGGGCCCCGTCGCCCTCGAGGAGATCGCGACCGTCGAAGAGAGCGAAGGTCCCGCGTCGATCACGACCGAAGGCGGCCAGCGCACGGCCACCGTCGCCGTGACGCCCTCGACCGACGACCTCGCGGCGGCGACCTCGACGGTGACGCTCGCCCTCGAGGACGCCGACCTGCCCGCTTCGGCCGACGCGTCGCTCGGCGGGGTCGTCTCGCAGCAGCAGGACTCGTTCTCGCAGCTCGGCCTCGCGCTGCTGGCAGCGATCCTCATCGTGTACATCGTGATGGTCGCGACGTTCAAGTCGCTGCGCCAGCCGCTGCTGCTGCTGGTGTCGGTGCCGTTCGCGGCGACCGGCGCGATCCTGCTGCAGATCGCGACCGGCGTGCCGCTCGGTGTCGCGTCGCTCATCGGCGTGCTGATGCTGATCGGCATCGTGGTGACGAACGCGATCGTGCTCGTCGACCTCGTGAACCAGTACCGCGAGAAGGGTCTGTCGGCGCACGACGCCACGATCGCGGGTGGCGCCCGCCGTCTGCGGCCCATCCTCATGACGGCGCTCGCGACGATCTTCGCGCTGACCCCCATGGCGCTCGGCATCACGGGCAGCGGCGGGTTCATCTCGCAGCCGCTCGCGATCGTCGTGATCGGGGGCCTGGTGTCGTCGACCGTGCTCACACTGCTGGTGCTGCCGACGCTCTACAACCTGGTCGAGGGTGCGAAAGAGCGTCGCGCCCGTCGCCGCGGCGACGACGGTGGCGATGGCGGCTCGGCCGGCCCGGATGGCGGATCGACGGACGGAACGGATGCCGCGGCCGAGCCCGCGCTCGTCGGCGCAATGTCGGTGGGAGCCGGTGCCGCGGCAGCGGAGGCCGCCGCGTTCGAGACGCGCCGGGAGCGCCGCGCCCGCGAGTTGAACGGCGCGGCGGTGCTCGCGACCACCGACGTGCCGTCGCTCGAGGAGGGCCCCGATGTGGAGGTCCCGGTCGGCGCCGGGAACGACGCCGGCGACGAGCGCGGTGCCGAGGCAGCGGCGTCCGCGGTCGATGAGCCCGTGATCGAGCAGGCCCCTGACGTCGAGGTCGCTTCCGACGCGAGCGCACCGGACGGTGCGCGCGAGGCGGCGGAGCCCGAGGCCCGGGCCGAGGCCCCGGTCGATGTCCGCCCGGCGGTCATCGACGCGGTTCCCGAGGCGTCGGCGGATGATCGCGAAGATGCCCCGGACGGCCCTGCCGAGCCGCAGGCCGACGCCGGTGACCCCGAAACCGGTGATGCCGAGACCGGCGAGCCCGAGCCCGAGACGGGTCACGAGGGTGAGACCGCGGACGCGCCCGAGCCGGAATCCGGGGTCGCGCCGGCCTCCGACTCAGACGAGGCGGAACCGGACAGCGGGCACGGTCACGACGGGCACGGTCACGACGGGCACGGTCACGACGGGCACGGGCACGACGGGCACGGTCACGACGGGCACGATCAGGACGAGCACCGGCAAGACTGAGCCCGCAGGGCGCGGGGGATCACGGATGCCGGTGGCCCCGGCATCCGGTCTCGTCAGGCGGCGCGCTGCAGCCAGGGACGGAGCGCCCTGGTGACCCACGGCAGCACCGCGTAGGTCATGACGGGCGTCAGCAGCAGCGTCGCGAGAAGGACGCGGAAGACGAGTGGCCAGTCGCCGAAGCCCGGGACGAAGCCGAGAAGCCACGACGCGAGCAGATTGGTCGGGAAGAAGCCGAGCCAGATCGTGACGGCCTGCTTCCACCGAGGCGGCGCGGCCGGGATGGGCTGCTGGATCGGGCCGGTCGACGTCGTCCCGTCGCCGAGAGTGCGAGTCTCGACGGCCGTGGCGAAGGAGGCGTCGAACCAGCCTTCGATGCCGGTGCGGCGCTCGACACGGACCTCGCTCGCGAAAGCGCGGCCCGACTCGAGCCACCACGCGCGCTGCGACGACTGCTCCCAGTCCTCGAGCGTCGGGATGTCGCGGAAGCGGTAGAGCATGTACCAGAGGTCGCTTCCTTCGCCCGCGCGGACCCAGCCCGAGCCGAGGAAGCCAGGGAATCCGGTCGCGAGGTCAGTGCCGGCCTGCATCCAGCTCGTGGCTTCGGCGGTGCGGGACGGGTTGATGCGTCGTTCGATTGCGACGGTGATGGGGTGGGCCACGGGTTCTGCCATGTGGTCCATTCTCGGGTCACCGAGTGCGGGCGGCCTGACGCGGCGACGATCGCGGGACGGCGCGGCAGCACGCGTGCCGGGCGCGGTCGTGCGGTCCGGGGATGCGGCATCACGCTCTCGTCATGGGAGACAGCGGAGGAATACGACAGCGCACGCGGCAGGCACAGCAGCCAGATGCCCATCGAGACGAACGCGACGAACTCGAACAGCGCGAGCGTGATGAACCCTGCCGTCAGCAGCACCATCCCGACCGTGAGCAGGCAGACACAGAACATCGTCGCGCGACGGAACCGACGGCTGCGGCCGGGTAAGGCGAGTCCCGTCGACACGATCGCGAGGAACGACAGCCCCAGGCCGGTTGCGATCAGGTCGTGCATCACCGAGCTGACCGGGATCGGCACCAGACCGACCGCCGTCAGGTGCAGGCCTGCCGAGACGATCGCGGCGCGGAAGGCCAGCCGCGTGCGGCGGCCGGTCGCAGCAGGCAGAGCGAGCGAGACGAAGACGCCATAGGCGGCGAGGAAGAAGCCCGAGAAGAGCACGGTGGCGTTGAAGGCTCGACCTGAGAAATCCGAATACGTCCCGAGCTGCGAGAAGTGCAGGCTCCACCACATTCCGTCGCGCGTCGTGAGCACGGCCAGGAGGACGCCCAGCGGCAGCGAAAGCACCGCGAGGCGGCCGACGCGATGCGCGGCGGCAGCATGACGGACGGCCGTGGCCGCCGCATCCAGCGCCGCATCGACGGCCTCCGAGGCCGCATGGGCGGCGTCGGCGGCGACGTGAGCCGCGTCGGAAGCGGCGTGCGCGGCCGACTCGAACGCCACGTGGGCGGCATCCGCGGCCGAGGTGAGAACGGACCGCGGCTCGGTGACGACACGGTGCTCGGGCTCCGATGAGCGCTCGACGAAGGGCAGGGTCGACGAAGAAGGTGGTGCGATTGCTGCGTCGGAAAGGGTCGCGGAAGACATTCGATTCACGATCGGTTCTGTGGGCGAACCCCCTTGCGACGAGCCGTCCCCCAGTCGGACCCATCACCAGGGTCCGCCGCGTACGGCAACAAAATTCCCCAGTTCAGCGGCAAGCCGCTGGTCAAACAGTATCGCCCTAAACAGGGAACGCGCTGGTCGGATGTGATTCGCCGCGCTCAGCGACCACGCAGACGAGCCCGGTAAGGTGGAGAGAGTCGGCTCTGGACACCGCGTGACGCGGATGGGTTTGTGAGTTCAAGGGGCCGATGGTCAGGGCGATTCCGCCTCGACGACCATCAATCGAATGGCCCCCGGCCGACGGTAGTCCGGGTACTCCCTGCCGTGTGCGACGCGCACATCGGCCCTCTGCGGAGCGCTGTTCTCGCGAACAACCCAGGAAGACACCCATGCCCAAGAACAAGAAGCCCGCCGGCGGACGCGCCGCCAAGAACTTCGAGCCGCGCTACGGCGCCAAGACGAGCTACCAGGACCGCAAGCGCCGTCCGGGGGAGTCCTCGGAAGGCAAGCCGGGCAGCAAGAGCCCGACGCACCGCGGACACCGCGTGGAATCCGTGGATGCCGCCCCGAAGCGTCGCTGGAGCGCGCAGGAGAAGGTCGGCCGGGACGAAGCACGCGGCATCCGCACGCACGCACACGACGATCGTCCCCGTCGGGACGACCGCCCGGCCCGTTCGTACGACGATCGTCCTGCTCGTTCCTACGACGACCGTCCTCGGCGCGACGACCGCCCCGCTCGCTCGTACGACGACCGTCCCCGCCGCGACGACCGCCAGGCTCGCTCGTACGGCGACCGGCCCGCTCGTTCGTACGATGACCGTCCCCGCCGGGATGATCGTCCGGCTCGTTCGTACGATGAGCGGCCCGCTCGTTCGTACGATGACCGTCCCCGTCGGGATGACCGTTCCGCCCGTTCATACGATGACCGGCCGCGTCGGGATGCCGGGGACCGCGGTGCCCGCGATGCCGGTGCCCCGCGGCTCGACCGTGTCGACCGCGACAACCGTCGGTCGTTCGGCGACGCGCGTCCGTCCTACCGGGGCGACGACCGCCGCTCCTCGTCTTCGGACCGCGGCACCCGCTCGTATGACCGTCCGGCGCGTTCGTTCGAGGACCGTCCGCGTCGCGACAGCGGCGACCGGCCGCGCCGGGATGATCGTCCGGCTCGTTCGTTCGATGACCGGCCGCGTCGGGATGACCGTCCGGCTCGTTCGTTCGACGACCGGCCGCGTCGGGATGACCGTCCGGCTCGTTCGTTCGACGACCGTCCCCGCCGCGAGAGCAGCGACCGTCCTCGCCGCGACAGCGCGCCCAATCGGTCGGATTGGAACCGCCCGGCTCGCACCGCGGCCCACGAAGCGCACGTAGACGTCGTGCACGAGCGGCTCCAGGCCGAAGCCGTGCAGGCCGGCGAAGTCGAGAACGTGACGTTCGGCGACCTGGGCCTGGGCGAGAACATCGTCCGCACCCTCGTCGACCTCGGGGCGCATCATCCGTTCCCCATCCAGGCTGCGACGATCACGCCGATCCTCGAGGGCAAGGACGTGCTCGCCCGCGGCCGCACCGGCTCGGGCAAGACGATCGCCTTCGGCGCACCGCTCGTCGAGAGCGTGCTGCGCTCGCAGGCAGGCGGGCGCCGTGAATTCGGTCGCTCTCCGCGGGCGCTGATCCTCGCGCCGACGCGCGAGCTCGCGCTGCAGATCGACCGCACCATCCAGCCGATCGCCCGCAGCGTGGGCCTGTTCACCACGCAGATCTACGGCGGCGTGCCCCAGGGCCGCCAGGTCGGCGCGCTCAAGAAGGGCGTCGACATCATCATCGGCACGCCCGGGCGCATCGAGGACCTCGTCAATCAGGGCAAGCTCGACCTCTCCGAGATCCGCATTGCGGTGCTCGACGAGGCCGACCACATGTGCGAGCTCGGCTTCCTCGAGCCGGTGCAGCGCATCCTCCGTCACACGGCCGACGGCAGCCAGAAGCTGCTGTTCTCGGCGACGCTCGACCGCGAGGTCGCCTCGCTGGTCGACGAGTTCCTCGTCGAGCCCGCCGTCTACGAGGTCGCCGGCGAAGATCAGGACTCCGGGACGATCGATCACCGAGTGCTCGTCATCGACCACCGCGACAAGACCGAGATCCTGACGTCTCTCGTCGACCGCGACGGGAAGACGCTCGTCTTCGCCCGCACGCGGGCGTTCGCCGAGATGCTCGCCGAGCAGCTCGACGATGCCGGCATCCGTGCGCTCGCCCTCCACGGCGACCTCAACCAGGCCAAGCGCACGCGCAACCTCGAGCGGCTCACATCGGGCCGCGTCCAGGTGCTGGTGGCGACGGATGTCGCCGCGCGCGGCATCCACGTCGACGACATCGACCTCGTGGTCCAGGCCGACGCCCCCGACGAGTACAAGACGTATCTGCACCGCTCGGGTCGCACCGGTCGTGCCGGTCGTCAGGGAACCGTGGTGACGCTCATCACCCGCCAGCGCCGCCGCAAGATGACCGAGCTGCTCGAGCGCGCCGAGATCGACGCGCCGTTCGACGAGGTCCGTCCGGGTGACGACGTCGTGGAGTCGCTGCGCCAGGCGCAGTGACCCCCGACGCGCGGTCACGCATAGCCACGCGGCCGCCGAGCCCGCCGAAGCGACTTTCGGCGGGCTCCGCAGACACCTAGGCGGCCGCGAACTCCTCGAGCAGCTCGGCTGCGCGCGGCGCCCCGCCGAGAGAGTTCAGCTGCGTCGCGACGCGGGCCGCCGCGTCCCGGAACGACGGATCAGAGGTGACGCGCGCGAACGCGCGCGCCAACTGAGCGGACGACGGCGTGCCTGTGCGCAGGTTCACGCCCGCACCCGCCCACGCGACCCGGGCGGCGATCTCGGGCTTGTCGAGGTCACCACCGGCGATGACCAACGGGATGCCGTGGGCGAGGGCCGCGAGCGTGCTGCCCCAGCCGCCGTTGGTGATCATGACGTCAGAGCGAGGCAGCAGTTCTGCGTACGGCAGGAACCCGCCGACGCGCGTGTTCGACGGCACGGGGAAGGGCAGCTCGTCGCGGCCAGGGACGCCGGTCGAGACCACCAGAAGCAGGTCGTCCCGATCGCCGAGGGCGTCGAGTGCCGGACGGATCAGGTCGGCGGGGTCGATGTTCTGCGTGCCCTGCGTGATGTGCACGACCGTGCGGCCGTCGAGGTCGCCCCACCACGTGGGCAGATCCGCCGGCCCGGCACGCGATGCCAGCTGCCCGACGAACCGCACGCGGTCAGGGTGGCCGCGGCGCTCATAGTCCAGAAGCGGGCATCCGCTCGCCACGACGAGACGCGCGGAGAAGACCGCCTTCTCGAAGGTGAGGTTCGCCGGGGGCAGTCCCGCCTCGGCGCGCGCCCGGGCCAGCGGTGCCGTCAGCGGACGACTGAGGAGCGGTACGGCCGCCCGCAGCAGTGCGTCCCTGCTCTTCGTGACGACGTTGCGCCCCGGCGTCAGACCGAGCCCGCTCGGCGGGCCGTGCGTGACGGCGATGTTGAGGGGCAGAATCGCGACCGTGGCAGCCGGACAGGCCCTCAACTCGGCGAACACGACGACGCCCACGGACGTCTCGTCGGCGGCGATCGCATCCCACGGTTCGCGATCGAACTCGGCGGCAAGGTCGCGCGCCTGGGCCGGGGCGGTCGCGATCATGACGTCCTCGAGATTGATGAACACCTGCCGAAGACCCTTTCTCCCCACCAGCCGGGGAAAGGTCGTCGACAGGTCGTTCTCGTCGAAGTCGGGAGCCTCCTGCCAGCCGACGAAGCGGGCGCCGGATGCCTCGACCTTCGCCTGGAACGCCGCTCCGGTGTAGAACCGCACGTCGTGGCCGCGGTTCACCAGGGCCGCCGCCACCGCGCACAACGGCGTGACATGACCGGTGAAGGGCATCGCCGAAAGCAGGAACCGGGTCATGGACGACATCGTGCCCCACTCGGAGTCTCGGGGACAGAGGATCCGCAATGCGGAGCGTGCCTGGATCAGACTGCGCGCGGCATGCCGATCGCCGCGATGAGCCCGGGCTCGGCGCCGAGAGCCCGCAGTCGTGAGCGCAGAGCTGTGGACGCGCGCCCGTACGGCTCGGCACTCGAGTACAGCAGGGATCGGGTGTTCGCGGCCTCGAGGAACGACACGAACTCGAAGGTCAGCTGCCGGGCGTCATCGAGCGCGGGCAGCTGACCGGCTGCGAGCGCGTACTCGATGCTCGCGGTGAGATAGTCCTCCCACTCCGAGCTCGCGGCGATGATCGCGTCGCGCACGGCGCCGGGCTTGGAGTCGTACTCGACGGACGTCGCCGCGAAGAAGCAGCCCCCGCGGAACACACGATCCCGCGAGTAGTCGAGCCAGTTGGTGAGCAGCACGCACACGCGCGACAGCCCCCGCTCGGTCTCGGCCCGGGCGGGCGCGACCACGGTGTCGATGAAGATCTCGCGCGCTGCCGCGACCACAGCCAGCTGCAGTTGCTCCTTCGAGCCGAACAGGGTCGCAACGCCGCTCTTGCTGTGGCCCGCGGCATCGGCCAGCCGTCCGATCGTGAGCCCGTCGAGACCGTCGACCGACGCGGTGTCGACCGCGTGCGCAAGGATGCCGCGACGCGACTCGTCACCTCGCAGTCGACGCCCGTCGATCGATGCTTGTGCCACAGGCCCAGGTTACCGTACGATCGTTCGTATACATACGTACGATCGTTCGTACACTTGACGAGCAGGAGCATCATGGACCTTCCCAGAATTCTCGCCGGCGGCGCGGTGCGCGCGGCGGGAACGATCTCCCCGCGGCTCGGAGCCGCCGTCGCGCTTCCGATGTTCATCAAGGTCTCGCCGCCGAGACCGGTGCAGCCTGCTGAGGCCGCGACCATGTGGAATGCCCGTCGCCGCAGCATCCGCGTTCCGGGGCTCACCCGGCGCGGCGTCGATGTCGTCGTCTACGAGTGG
>NZ_CAJF01000027.1 GCF_000304335.1 Microbacterium yannicii PS01
TTATGCCCCGCGCGATGGCGACCGCAAGCCGTACGCCAAGCGCGACGGCGATAGGCCGTACGTCAAGCGCGACGGCGATCGCAAGCCCTACGAGAAGCGTGAAGGGGACCGGTACGCCTCGGCGCGCGGACCGCGTCCGACGCGTGGCGGCGCCGACCGTCCCGATCGCGCTGTTCGCGACGGCGAGATCCGCTCTGTGCGGCCCCGCCACGACGATCCCGTGATCCCCGATGACGTGACGCCGAAGGACCTGCACCCGAGCGCGCGAAACGAGCTGAAGACGCTCAGCAAGGAGAACGCCGATCAGGTCGCCCGGCATCTGGCGATGGCGTCGCAGCTGATCGATGAAGACCCGGAGCTGGCCCACCGTCATGCAGTGTCGGCATCGCGCCGCGCCGGCCGCATCGCGGTGGTGCGCGAGACGCTCGCCATCACCGCGTACGCGACCGGCGACTTCGCCCTCGCCGTCCGCGAGCTGCGCACCTACCGACGCATCTCGGGCAACGATGACCAGATCGCGCTCCTCGTCGACAGTGAGCGAGGCGTCGGCCGGCCGGATCGCGCCCTCGAGGCGGGGCGCTCGGTCGACCGCGCGACGCTTCCGACGTCGGTGCGGGTCGAGCTCGCGATCGCCATGTCGGGCGCACGTCTCGACCTCGGCGAGCCGGAACGGGCCCTCCTGGAACTCGACATCCCCGAACTCGATCCCCACCGGGCCTTCGAATGGAGCCCCGCACTCTTCGCCGCGCGCGCGACCGTGCTCGAGGAACTCGGGCGGGACGACGAAGCGGCACAGTGGAGCCAGCGTGCGATCGTCGCCGCCGACGCCATCGACGCCGCCACCGGCGCCGGCGACCTCGAGACCGTCTTCGTCGAGGAGGTCTTCGAGGAGCACGACGAGGAAGACGCGCCGCCGATCGGCGAGTCAGAAGACGACGACGCGCTCTCCGACGACGTCCCTGCCGATGTCGAAGCGGATGACGACGCCGCGTATGCCGAGCCCGACGAGTCGCCCGCACGCCAATCGAACGAGCCGGACATGCCCGCGGAGCCCGCTCCATCGGTGGCGGACGAGGTCGCCGAGATCCTGATCGAAGCCGGTGTGGACGACGCCCCCGGTGCCGAAGACGAGGACGCTCGCTCCCACGCACCGGGCTCCGAAGACGCCGCGAACGCCGAGGAGTCGCCGGAAGAGGCCGGCCGCTGATGGCGCTTTTCGGACGGCGGTCGGTGACGGCCGCACCGCTGGACGGTGTCGATGTGGTGCTCGCCGACCTCGACGGGGTGGTGTACGCCGGCGCCGGCGCGTTGCCCCACGCGGTCGAGAGCCTCAACGGTGCGCGCGACGGTCGGACGCTCGCGTACATCACGAACAACGCCTCTCGGACGGATGCCTCGGTGGCGAGCCATCTCACCGAACTCGGGCTGCCTACCCGGCCGCATGATGTGGTGACCAGCCCTCAGGCGGCGATGCGGCTCCTGGCGTCCCGCATCCCGGCCGGGTCCACGGTCCTCGTCGTGGGCGGCGACGGACTGGTGGTCGAGGTGGAGAAGGCGGGGTTCGCGGTCACTCGCAGCGCCGATGACGCCCCTGCTGCGGTCGTGCAGGGATTCGCGCCCGAGGTGGGCTGGACTCAGCTGGCTGAAGCGGCGTTCGCGCTCAAGGTGCCCGAGGAGGAGGGCGGCATCCCCTGGATCGCGACGAACACCGACTGGACGATCCCGCAGTCCCGCGGCATCGCGCCGGGCAACGGGACGCTCGTGTCAGCCGTCCACACGGCGGTCGGGCGGCTGGCGACGGTCGCGGGCAAGCCCGAGGTGCCGATCTTCCAAGAGGCGGTCTCGCGCTTTCAGGCGCAGCATCCCCTCTTCCTCGGGGACCGCCTCGACACCGACATCCTCGGCGCAAGCCGTGCCGGCATCGAGTCCGCGCTGGTGCTCACCGGGATCGACCGGCCCAAGCACGTCCTCGCCGCTCCCGAGGGGTCGCGGCCGACGTACATCCTGGGCGATCTGCGTGAGCTGCACGAGCCGTACCCGGAGGTGCGCGTAGCCGACTGTGTGGCGACCGTGCGCGGCGCGCGGGTGCAGATCGACGGCCCGGACGTGCGCATCCTCAGCGAAGGCGACCGTCCGGTCGACCTCGTGCGTGCGGGAGCGGCCGCGATCTGGTCCACCGGCCGCGCCATCTACGGCTTTCGGATCCCGGAGCGTCTCTACGCAGATCCCTTTCACCGGCCCTGATCTCCGGGTCGACCGCGGCGGCAGCCGTATCCTGGGGGGCATGGATGAGCGCCGTGAGACCGACTTCGACCCCGGCGATCTGCTGTCCACGCTCGAGGTGATCGAGGCGCAACCCCTCGCGACCCGCGCGCAGGCGTACGACTCGCTGCACGACACGCTGTCCCGCCGCCTCGAGGCGGCCCCCACCGGGACTCCGACGCGCGGCTCCGGCCCGGCGTCATGACGGCACGCCTCGATGCCGCGCTGGCTGCTCGAGGACTCGCGCGATCCCGCACGCATGCGGCCAGCCTGATCGCGGAGGGGCGCGTGAGCGTCGACGGCCGCCCCGTCGTGAAGGCCTCGACCCCGGTCACCGATGCCAGCGCGATCGAGGTGAGCGGTGCCGACCACTATGTCAGCCGCGCGGCTCACAAGCTGCTGGCCGCGCTCGACGCCTTCGCGGTGGACGTGAGCGGGCGCGTCGCCCTCGACATGGGCGCGTCGACCGGCGGGTTCACCCAGGTGCTGCGGGAACGTGGCGCTGAGCCGGTGATCGCGGTGGATGTCGGCCACGACCAGCTCGCGGCATCCATCGCCGGCGACACGGGTGTGGTCTCCATCGAAGGCCTGAACGTCCGATACATGACGCCGTCGTCCCTGGCGGAGGCCAGCGGCGTGGACGCGCCGCCGTCGGTCATCACCGGCGACCTCTCCTTCATCTCGCTGACCCACGTCCTTCCGGCCGCGCGCGAGGTCGCGGCGGGCGACGCGGACCTCGTGCTGCTCATCAAGCCGCAGTTCGAGGTCGGCAGGACGGCGGTCAAGGGCGGCCTCGTGACGAACCCGACGCTGCGCGCTGATGCGGTGTCGACGGTGCTCTGGGCGGCGTGGGATCTCGGGCTGGGCACGTGCGGCCTCATCGCGTCGCCCATCGCCGGAACGCACGGCAACCGCGAATACGTCGTGCACCTGGCGGTCGGCCGCGGATCCATGCCGGAGCGCTGGCGCGACGAGGTCGACGCCCTGACGGCGTGAGATCGCCGGCCACGGTGTCGATGACCCGACCGCGAGGGTGATCGGACAGAATGGGGGAGCACGTGAACCGACTGGCGGGGAGCCGATGAACAACGCCGACGCACGCGACGACCTCGCTCAGCGCAGCATCCTGGTCGTCGCGCACGCCCATCGCGACGACACGGTGATCGCAGCGGAACGTGTCGTCGCCGCACTGCGTGGGGCGGGCGCTCGCCCCGTGCTGGCGCCCGACGATCGAGCCGAGCTGGCTGCCGTCCGCGCGTCATTCGCGGACGTCGCCGCCCTCGGTGAGGATGTGGCCGTCGAAGACGTCGAACTGGCGATCGTGCTCGGCGGTGACGGCACCATCCTGCGTGCGGCGGAGCTCGTTCGCGAGGGGACCGCGCCGGTCCTGGGCATCAACATGGGCCACGTCGGGTTCCTCGCCGAGATCGAGCGCGACGACATGGACGAAGCCGTGGGCCGCGTGATCGACCGTGACTACGAGGTCGAGGAGCGCCTCGCTCTGCAGGTGCGCGTCAAGGACACCGTGGACTCCGTGATCTACGAGACCTGGGCCCTGAACGAGGCCACGGTCGAGAAGGCCAGCCGTGAACGAATGCTCGAGGTGGTGATCGAGGTCGATGGGCGTCCGCTGTCGAGCTTCGGCTGCGACGGCGTCGTGATCTCAACGCCGACCGGATCGACGGCCTACAACTTCTCCGCCGGAGGACCGGTCATCTGGCCGACCGTTCAGGCGATCTCGGTGGTGCCGCTCTCGGCGCACGCGCTGTTCGCCAAGCCGCTCGTGGTCGGTCCTGAGCACGCGGTGGCGATCGAGGTGCTCGAGCACACCAACGGCACCGGGATCCTCTGGTGCGACGGGCGGAGGTCGCACGATCTTCCGCCGGGAGCCCGCGTGGTGGTGCGACGCTCAGAGCACCCGGTCCGGCTGGCGCGCCTGCACCCGGCGCAGTTCACCGACCGCCTGGTGCGCAAGTTCCGCCTCCCCGTCGAGGGCTGGAGGGGTCCGGCAGCGATCACCGGCGTGCTGCCGCTGCTGCGGACGGACTCCCCGATCGCCCGAGATGAGGCGACCGCCATCCGCGACGCGGAGGTTGCTCCGTGATCGAAGAGATGCGCCTGCGCGATCTGGGCGTCATCGCAGAGGCGACGCTGCCCATCGGGCCGGGATTCACCGCCATCACCGGCGAGACCGGCGCGGGCAAGACGATGGTCGTCACCGGGCTGGGGCTTCTTCTCGGTCAGCGGGCCGACTCGGGCGCCGTGCGCGCAGGAGCGGCCCAGGCGACGGTGGACGGGGTCTGGATCGTGCCAGAGGACGGGCCGGTCGCCGACCGGGTGCGGGAAGCGGGCGGCGATGTCGAGCCGCTCGGCGACGGCAGCGCCGAGCTCTTCGTCGGCCGGTCGATCTCCAGCGAAGGTCGCGGCCGTGCATCAGTGGGCGGTCGCTCCGCCCCAGCCGGTGTGCTGGCCGACCTCGCCGACGAGCTCGTCGTCGTGCACGGTCAGTCCGATCAGCTGCGACTGCGCTCGGCCGCCGCTCAGCGGGACGCGCTCGATCGATTCGGCGGTGAGCCGGTGCGCACGGCGCGCGACGAGTACCGCCGTGCCTTCGAGCGCTGGCGGGAGGCGGACCGCGAGCTCACGCAGCTCGCCGCCGATCGGGATGCACGCGCGAGCGAGGCCGACGAGCTGCGCACGCAGCTGGCCGACATCGAGCAGGCCGGGCCGCAGCCCGGCGAGGACGTCGAGCTGACCCAGCGCGCCGAGCGCCTCGCCAACGCGGAGGAGCTTCGCCTCGCCGCCGCCTCGGCGCACGAGGCACTGTCGGGCGAGGGTGACGGCCCTGACGCGAGCGCGCTGCTCGCCGAGGCCCGTCGTTCCCTGGAGCGCGTCGACGACCCGGTCCTCGAGGACCTCGCCGGCCAGGTCGCCGACCTGGGTTATCGCACGGCCGACATCGCGGCTGCTCTGGCGGGCTACCTGGCCGACCTCGACGAGACGGGGCCTCACGAGCTGGCCGCGGTCGAGGAGCGCCGCTCGGTCCTGGCCGGACTGGTGCGCGCTCACGGCTCGCTGGACGCGGCGCTCGACCTTCTCGAGACCGGGTCGAGCCGCCTGGCCGAACTCGAGGACGACTCAGAGCGCATCGAGCGTCTCACCGCGGAGCGGGATGCCGCGGCATCCGCTCTCGACGACACCGCGGCCGTGCTGACCCGCGCCCGCACCGAGGCTGCCGGCAGGCTCGGCACGGCGGTGACCACCGAGTTGCGCGCCCTCGCGATGCCCGACGCGCGCCTGGAGGTGTCGGTAAGCCCCGGCGCCGCATCGGCGGCGGGACGCGACGACGTCGCGATCCTTCTTTCTCCCCACCCCGGCGCCGAGCCCCGCGCGGTCTCGAAGGGCGCGAGCGGCGGTGAGCTCAGCCGGGTCATGCTCGCCATCGAGGTCGTCATCGCCGGGGTCGACCCGGTGCCGACCTTCGTCTTCGACGAGGTGGACGCGGGCATCGGCGGCGCGGCCGCCATCGAGGTGGGGCGCCGCCTGGCCCGGCTCTCTCACTCGTCGCAGGTGATCGCCGTCACCCATCTCGCGCAGGTGGCCGCGTTCGCGACCAACCATCTGAGCGTGGTCAAGGCCAACGACGGATCGGTCACCGCTTCGGACGTCCGCCGTCTGGACGGCCCGCAGCGCGAGGCCGAGATGGCGCGCCTGCTCTCCGGAATGCCCGATTCGGAAGCCGCGCTGACTCACGCACGTGAGTTGCTCAGCCTTCGCAGCGAAGTCCACTGATAGGATAAAAGCCCGTGATGCAGACTTCTGGTTCTTCCCGCGGCGACTCTTCGAACGACACCACCAAGCACATCTTCGTGACCGGTGGTGTCGTTTCTTCTCTGGGCAAGGGCCTGACCGCCGCGAGCCTGGGTAATCTCCTCACCGCGCGCGGTCTGCGCGTCGTGATGCAGAAGCTCGACCCGTATCTCAACGTCGATCCCGGGACCATGAATCCCTTCCAGCACGGCGAGGTCTTCGTGACCGACGACGGCGCCGAGACCGATCTCGACATCGGTCACTACGAGCGCTTCCTCGACATCGAGCTCAGCCAGGCCGCGAATGTCACGACGGGTCAGATCTACTCGCAGGTCATCGCGAAGGAGCGCCGGGGCGAATACCTCGGCGACACCGTGCAGGTGATTCCCCACATCACCGACGAGATCAAGCGCCGTATGCGCCTCCAGGCGACCGAAGAGCCGCGCCCCGACGTCATCATCACCGAGATCGGCGGCACCGTCGGTGACATCGAGTCGCAGCCGTTCATCGAGTCGGCACGGCAGATCCGTCACGAGCTGGGCCGCCAGAACGTCTTCTTCGTCCACGTCTCGCTGGTGCCGTTCATGGGCGCCTCGGGCGAGCAGAAGACCAAGCCGACGCAGCACTCCGTCGCGACCCTGCGCTCCATCGGCATCCAGCCCGACGCGCTGGTGCTGCGCAGCGACCGTCCCGTGACCGAGTCCAACAAGCGCAAGATCGCGCTGATGTGCGACGTCGACGAAGGGGCCGTGGTCAACGCGGTCGACGTGCCGAGCATCTACGACATCCCCACGATGCTCAACGAGCAGGGACTGGACGAGTACATCGTCCGGGCGCTGGGTCTGTCGAAGGCGGCGGACGTGGACTGGTCGCGGTGGGAGCGCGTGCTCCAGGCCGTCCACAATCCCAAGCACGAGGTCACGATCGGCCTCGTCGGCAAGTACATCGACCTTCCGGACGCATACCTCTCGGTCACCGAGGCGCTCAAGGCCGGCGGTTTCGCGCAGGAGACGCACGTCAACATCCGCTGGATCCCGTCGGACGAGTGCGAGACGCCCGAGGGCGCCGAGAAGGCGCTGGCGCCGCTCGACGGCATCGTGATCCCCGGAGGCTTCGGCATCCGCGGCATCGAGGGGAAGATCGGAGCGCTGAAGTTCGCCCGCGAGCAGGGCATTCCCACGCTCGGCATCTGCCTGGGACTGCAGTGCATCGTGATCGAGTACGCCCGTCACGTGGCGGGCATCGAGGGAGCCTCCTCGAGCGAGTTCGATCCGGACACCGAGCACCCGGTCATCGCGACGATGGAGGAGCAGATCGACATCCTCGACCGGGGCGACATGGGGGGCACGATGCGTCTCGGGCTGTCGCCGGCCGATCTTCTCGACGGATCGATCGCCGCCGAGGTGTACGGCGCGGCCTCCGCGTCGGAGCGTCACCGCCACCGCTACGAGGTGAACAACCGCTACCGCGAGCAGATCGCCGAGGCGGGCCTGGTGTTCTCGGGCATCAACCCCGAGCTGAATCTGGTGGAGTACGTCGAGCTGCCGCGCGACGTGCACCCGTACTACATCGCGACCCAGGCGCACCCCGAGCTGCGCTCCCGCCCGACCGACGCCAACCCGCTGTTCCGCGGCCTCGTGGGCGCAGCGCTCGACCGTCACCGCGCGAGCGAGCTGTTCGACGTCGAGCCATTCGAGGCCGCCCCGGAGCCGGTGGCGTGACGGCGGCCGAGAGCGGGGAGCGAATGCCGCATCACGGCGGATCCGAGCACCTCGCCGACGAGCGGCTCGACGCGCCGGTGCTCGAGAGCGACCTCGTGTACGAGGGACGCGTGTGGAACGTGCGCAGCGACACCGTCGCGTACGGCGGCGGTGAGATCGTGCGCCAGTACGTGGAGCACCCCGGAGCGGCGGCCGTCGTGGTCCTCGATGACGCAGGGCGGATGCTGCTGATCCAGCAGTACCGGCATCCGATCCGTCATCGCGACTGGGAGATCCCCGCCGGCCTGCTCGACGTCGACGGGGAGACGCCGATCGAGACGGCGCGACGAGAGCTCGCCGAAGAGGTCGACCTGGTCGCGGACTCGTGGGAGCCTCTGGTCAGCATCTTCACCACTCCGGGCGGGAACGACGAGATCGTCCATCTGTTCCTCGCCCGAGGACTCTCGGCCGCAGACGCCGTGCACGGTCGCGAGGAGGAAGAGGCGGACATCGAGCTCGAATGGGTCCCGCTGGATGAGGTGATCGCGGGCATCCTCGCGGGCCGCCTTCGAAACGGCATCATGATGGTCGGGGCGCTGGCGGCGGCGGAGCGACTTCGCGGGGCGACGACCGCCGAGTCCCCGGCCTGACGTGATCATCGCTGAGCCGGCTTCGGCGGTCTGCCCGGCATGAACGTCGAGCGAGCGGTGGACTCGTATCTGCGGCACGTCTCGATCGAACGGGGACTGTCGGAGAACACCGTCGCCGCGTACCGGCGCGACCTGGCCTCATACGGTTCGTGGCTGAGCGAGCAGGGGATCGACGACACATCCGCGATCACCGCCACCCTCGTGGCGAGCTTCGTCGCCGACCGGGCGGCGGTGCGACCGCCCATCGCGGCCTCCTCGCTGGCGAGGCTGCAGTCGTCGGTGCGTGGTCTGCACCGTTTCCTCGCCCGGGAGGGCGTCGAGGCCGCGGATCCCTCGACCAACCTGCGGCCGCCGAAACAGCCGCGTCGGCTGCCCAAGGCTCTCACGATCGACCAGGTCGAGCAGCTCCTGGACGCCTCCGGCCCGGCGCCCTCGACGACGGACGCCCCTGAGTCGACGCCCGCATCGGGGAACGTGACGAGTCTGCGAGATCGCGCGCTGCTCGAGCTGCTGTACGCGACGGGCGCGCGGGTGTCGGAGATCGTGCAGCTGGACGTCGACGACGTCTCGCACGGCGACGTGCTGCGCGTGCGGGGCAAGGGGTCGAAGGAGCGCATCGTCCCCGTCGGGTCGTACGCGCGCGCTGCGGTCGACGCTTATCTCACCCGCGCGCGGCCTGAGCTCTCGCGGCGCGGCCGAGCGACCCCGAGACTGTTCCTCGGCGCCCGCGGGGCCCCGCTCTCGCGGCAGAGCGCATGGCTCGTCATCCGCTCCGCTGCCGAGCGTGCTGAGCTGAGCGCACACGTGTCGCCGCACACGCTGCGACACTCCTTCGCGACGCACCTCCTGCAGGGCGGCGCCGACGTGCGCGTCGTGCAGGAGCTGCTGGGACACGCGTCGGTGGCGACCACTCAGATCTACACCTACGTCTCGGTCGACGCGCTGCGCGACGTGTACGCCACGTCGCATCCGCGCGCGCGATGAGCGCCAGTCGATGCGGCGTCTCCGATTCGGCCGCGGTGCTGTTTCGGGCGGACGGCGGCTCGGTGCCGACTGAAACCCGTCGCGCCGACTAATATCGAGCGAGCACGAGGAAGCAGGAGCACGTGGCTGAGAGCAGGACGAAGACCAGGTCGGCGAGGGCCTCGGAGTCGGAGGTCCCCATCGGGCCGACGGGGCGTCCGTATCAGGGCTTCGCCACGCCGCCGAAGCTCGACGGCCACGGTCCCGCCCGGATCATCTCGCTGTGCAACCAGAAGGGCGGCGTCGGCAAGACGACGACGACCATCAATCTCGCGGCGGCACTCGCCGGGTACGGGCGCAAAGTGCTCGCCGTCGATTTCGACCCGCAGGGCGCGCTGTCGGCCGGGCTCGGCATCCAGACCCACGAGATCCCGACGATCTACGACCTGCTGCTGGACGGCAAGGCCGATCCGCGCCAGGTCATCGTGCAGACGCGTGTCGAGAACCTCGACCTGCTGCCCGCGAACATCGACCTGTCGGCGGCCGAGGTGCACCTGGTCAACGAGGTGGCGCGCGAGCAGACGCTCTCGCGAGTGCTGCGCAAGGTCGCGCAGGACTACGACGTCATCCTCGTGGACTGCCAGCCCTCGCTGGGACTCCTGACGGTGAACGCACTGACCGCCAGTCACGGCGTCATCATCCCGCTGGAGTGCGAGTTCTTCGCGCTGCGCGGTGTCGCGCTGCTCATCGAGACGATCGACAAGGTGCGCGACCGGCTGAACCCCACGATCGCCCTCGACGGTGTTCTCGCCACGATGTACGACCCGCGCACGCTGCATTCGCGCGAGGTGCTCGAGCGCGTAGTCGACGCCTTCGGCGACGACGTGCTCGAGACGGTCATCGGCCGGACCGTCAAGTTCCCGGATGCCTCGGTCTCGGGCATGCCGATCACCGATTTCGCGCCCGAGCACGCCGCCGCGCAGGCCTATCTGCGACTGGCGCGAGAGCTGGTCGCCCGTGGCGCCGTCGCCTGACACGGCGCCGGTCCCCGAGCCCGCCGCGGCGCCAGACACCGCAGCGACCCCTGAGCCTGCCGCGGTCCCTGAGCCCGTCGCGGTCCCTGAGCCTGTCGCGGTCCCTGAGCCTGTCGCGGTCCCTGAGCCTGTCGCGGTCCCTGAGCCTGTCGAAGGGTTCCGGGTCTCGCTGTCGAATTTCGACGGCCCGTTCGATCTGCTGCTGAACCTCATCTCCAAGCAGGAGCTCGACATCACCGAGGTCTCGCTGTCGAAGGTGACCGACGAGTTCATCTCGTATCTGCGGCATCTGGGGCCCGACGAAGAGCTGGACGAGGCATCCGAGTTCCTCGTCGTCGCGGCGACGCTGCTCGACATGAAGGTGGCGGGTCTGCTGCCGCAGGGCGAGCTCGTGGACGCCGAGTCCGTCGCCCTGCTGGAGGCGCGCGACCTGCTGTTCGCCCGGCTGCTGCAGTACCGGGCCTTCAAAGAGGTCTCGGCCTGGTTCGAGCGCTGCCTCCAGCGCGAGGGACGTCGGCATACCCGGTCGGCTCGGCTCGACGAGAAGTACCGCAACGCCGTGCCCGAACTCGTCTGGAGCCTCAGCGCAGACGACTTCGCGGCGCTCGCCCTGCTGGCGATGACGCCGAAGGAGATCCCGCGAGTCGGACTGGACCACCTGCACGCTCCGCTGATCAGCATCCGCGAGCAGGCGGCGATCGTCGTCACTCTGCTGCGGGACGCCGGATCACTGACATTCCGCGAGCTCATCGCCGGGGTGAACCAGTCGGGCGTCGTGGTGGCCCGGTTCCTCTCGGTGCTCGAGCTCTACCGTCACGCCGCCCTGTCGTTCGAGCAGCTCGAGCCGCTCGGAGAGCTGACGCTGCGCTGGAGTGCGCAGCGCTGGTCGGATGAGAACCTCGCCACTCTGGGAGCAGACTATGACCGATGACGTACGAGCGCGGCTCGAGGCGATCCTGCTGATCGTCGAGGAGCCGCAGAGCCTGGTGAGCCTCGCGGCCGCCGTCAGCGCCCCGGTGCCCGCGGTGCGCCAGGCGATCGAGGGGCTGGTCGACGACTACGACGGCAGGACCGGCGGACCGGTGCGCGGCTTCGAGCTGCGCGAGGTGGGCGGGGGCTGGCGGCTGTACGTGCGCGAGGAGCACGATGACCTCGTGAGCGAGTTCGTCGGCGGGCAGGCTCCGTCACGCCTCTCGCAGGCCGCACTCGAGACCCTTGCGGTGATCGCATACAAGCAGCCGGTGACGCGCAGCCAGGTCGCCTCCATCCGCGCCGTGAACGTCGACTCCGTCGTTCGGACGCTGCTGGCGCGCGGCCTCATCACGGAGCTGTTCGCCGACGCCGAGACCGGAGCGATCAACTACGGCACGACCGACGCGCTGCTCGAGCACCTCGGCATCAACTCGCTCGATGAGCTGCCGCATATCTCGCCGCTGCTGGACGGCGCCGACGAGGTCGGCGCGGCCGGCGTCGACGGATTCGACGGGGGAGTGACACGATGACCGACAACGCCGAAGGACAGCGCGACACCGAGGGCGTACGGCTGCAGAAGGTGCTGGCCAACGCCGGGGTCGCATCGCGTCGCGTCGCCGAACAGCTGATCGTCGAGGGTCGGGTGCGGGTGAACGGCGAGGTGGTCACCGAGCTGGGCAGCCGCATCGATCCGGAGTCGGACCTCGTCGACGTCGACGGCACGGCCATCCAGCTCGACCAATCGAAGCGGTACGTCATGCTCAACAAGCCCACCGGGGTCGTGAGCTCGATGAAGGACGACCGCGGTCGTCCCGATCTGCGGCGCTTCACGAAGGATTTCGAGGAACGTCTTTACAACGTCGGGCGACTGGATGCCGAGACCAGCGGCCTGCTCGTGCTCACCAACGACGGCGAGCTGGCCCACGTCCTGGCCCATCCGTCGTTCGGGGTGACCAAGGTCTACATCGCCAAGGTCGAGGGCCGGGTGACCCCGCAGACGATCCAGAAGCTGGTGCGCGGCATCACGCTGGAGGATGGTCCGATCGCCGCCGACAAGGCGCGGCTGCTGTCGGCCTCGACCGCGGCGGCGACCGGCGAGACCGAGTCGCTGGTCGAGCTGACGCTGCACTCGGGCCGCAATCGCATCGTTCGCCGCATGATGGCCGAGGTCGGGCATCCGGTCGTCGAGCTCGTGCGGCGGCAGTTCGGTCCTCTCCACCTGGGAACCCTGCCAGCGGGCGGTGTGCGCGAACTGACTAAAGTGGAACGTGGCGCCCTGCTGACTCTCTCTCGCGGCGTGCGCGCGACCGATGATCAGCCGGACGCATCCCACACCCGCGACAGCGCTTCGACGCCGACGGGCGAACCCGCCCCGCGAGGCGAACAGGAGACGTAAGTGACCGAGCCGATGCCGATCGCCGCCCGCCGGCAGCGTGCCGAGGCATCCCTCGCCACCCGCGTGCAGGGAACGGTGCGCATCGTCGGCGCCGGACTGCTCGGCGCGAGCATCGGCCACGCGCTCAGCGCGCGGGGCGTCGACGTCGCCCTCGACGACACCTCCCCGTCGCAGCTCCGCCTCGCCGTGGACTACGGCGCCGGCCGGCATGCCGCCGACACCGACGAGCCGGCGCTCGTCGTCGTGGCGGTGCCGCCGGATGTGACCGCCGACGTCATCCAGCGTGAGCTGCTGCGCCATCCTCGGGCCGTCGTCACCGACGTGGCGAGCGTCAAGCTCGAGCCGCTGCGCACGCTGCGCGAGCGCGGCGTCGACCTCACCCATTACATCGGTTCGCATCCGCTCGCCGGACGCGAACGCGGCGGAGCCATCTCGGCCCGCGCCGACATCTTCGTCGGTCGGCCCTGGGTCGTGTGCCGCGACGAGGAGACGTCCTCCGCCGACCTCGCCATCGTCGAGGCGCTCGCCCTCGAGCTCGGCGCGACGCCTATCGAGATGACGCCCGACGACCACGACCGCGCCGTCGCGCTCGTCTCGCATGTGCCGCAGCTCGTCGCGAGCCTGCTCGCCGGCCGCTTCGTCGACGCGCCCGACGGCTCCTTGCGCCTGGCCGGGCAGGGCGTGCGCGATACGACGCGGATCGCCGCGTCGGCGCCCGAGCTGTGGGTTCAGATCCTGGGCGCGAACGCCGAGCCCGTCGTGGATGTGCTCGACCGGCTCGCCGCCGATCTGACCTCGGTCGCGGATGCGCTGCGCGCGCCGGACGCGCCGGGATCCCGCCGCGCCGTCGCAGACACCATCCGCCGCGGGAACGACGGCGTCGAGCGCCTTCCCGGCAAGCACGGCCAGAATCGCCGGTTCGAGCAGGTCGTCGTCATGGTCGACGACACCCCGGGCCAGCTCGGACGCCTGTTCGGCGAGCTCGGCGAGCTCGGCGTCAACGTCGAAGACCTTCGCCTGGAGCACTCTCCGGGCGCTCAGTTCGGCCTCGCAGAGATCAGTGTCGTCCCCAGCGCCGTACGCGGCGCCGTGGACGGTTTGGAATCCCGTGGCTGGAAGATTGCGAGCAGCACCAATGACTGACCCTTCGACAGGCTCAGGGACCGTGCGCGGGTCAGGGACCGTGCGCGGGTCAGGGACCGTGCGCGGGTCAGGAACCGTGCGCGGCTCAGGGACCGTGAGTGACTCAGGGGCCGTGGGTGGCTCAGGGACCCCTGGAGCGCCGGCGGACGTGACGGTCGTCGCGATCGACGGACCGGCGGGAAGCGGCAAGTCGAGCGTCTCGAAGCAGGTCGCCCGCCGCCTCGGCTTCGGCTTCCTCGACACCGGCGCCGCGTACCGGGCGCTGGCCTGGCACGCCCTCGAGCACGGCATCGACACGTCGGACTCGACATCCGTTCTGGACGTCATGGGCGACTTCGAGTACGCGATATCGCTCGATCCCGACGCCTTCCACGTGCGGGTGGGGGCGACCGATGTGACCGAGGCCATCCGCGAGTCTCGCGTGACCGACGCGGTGAGCGGCGTCGCGCGCGTGCCGGCGGTGCGCCAGTACGTCAACTCTCTCTTCCGTTCCGTCGTGACGAGCTCCGGCCGCCCCGGCGTCGTCATCGAAGGCCGCGACATCACGACCGTCGTGGCGCCCGATGCGCCCGTGCGGATCCTCCTCACCGCGGCGCCCGAAGTGCGCGCGGCCCGCCGCAGCGCCGAACTGACGACGGAGGATGCCGCGGCCGTGGCCGACGCCCTTCACCGCCGCGACGCCTCAGACTCCGCTGTCGTCGACTTCCTCACCGCCGCGCCCGGCGTCGAGGTCGTCGACTCCAGCCACCTCGATTTCGATCAGACCGTGGACGCCGTGCTCGGCGTGATCCGCAGCATCCTGCCCGCGTCCGATCCCGTGCAGACAGGAGGCCGACATGGCCGCTGACGACCGTTCCGCCCAGACGCCCGATGGCGCCGCCGACGATTACGAGGCCGGCGAGGATCACCTCGCCGAGAACCTCGCCGCGATCGACGACGAGCTCGCCGAACAGCGCGCAGCGGCACTGCGCGTCGGGCTCGAGGACTACGAGCTCGACGAGGAGGATGCGGAGCTGCTCGAGGGGCTGGTCCGTGGCGAGGATGGCATCGAGTACCTGCCGGCGCTTCCCGTCGTCGCGATCGTGGGCCGCCCGAACGTGGGCAAGTCCGCCCTGGTGAACCGCATCCTGGGTCGCCGGGAAGCCGTCGTCGAAGACACGCCCGGCGTCACGCGCGACCGCGTGACGTACAAGGCCGAGTGGATGGATCGCCGGTTCACGCTCGTCGACACCGGCGGGTGGGAGCCCGACGCGCGCGGGATCGACCGGTCCGTGGCGGCGCAGGCCGAGGTCGCGATCGACCTGTCGGACGTGGTGCTGTTCGTCGTAGACGCGATGGTGGGCGCCACCTCCACCGACGAGCACGTCGTCCGGCTGCTGCGCAAGAGCGGCAAGCCCGTGTTCCTCGTCGCGAACAAGGTCGACGACGCCCGTCAGGAGCCGGAGGCCGCCGCGCTGTGGAACCTCGGTCTCGGTGAGCCGCGTCCGGTGTCGGCGATCCACGGTCGCGGCGTCGCCGACCTCCTCGACGAGCTCATGAAGGTGCTTCCCGACGTCTCGGCCGTCGCCAAGCAGGAGATCGGCGGGCCGCGTCGCGTCGCGATCCTGGGGCGCCCCAACGTGGGCAAGAGCTCCCTCCTGAACAAGGCGGCGGGCGAGGAGCGCGTGGTCGTCAACGAGCTGGCGGGCACCACCCGCGATCCCGTGGACGAGATCGTCGAGGTCGGCGGCAAGATGTGGCGCTTCGTCGACACCGCGGGCATCCGCCGTCGCGTGCACCTGCAGCAGGGCGCCGACTTCTACGCGTCGCTGCGCACCTCGGCCGCGCTCGAGAAGGCGGAGGTCGCCGTCGTCGTGCTCGACGTGACGCAGCCGCTCAGCGAGCAGGACGTGCGCATCATCGACCTCGTGCTCGAGTCGGGCCGGGCGCTCGTGCTGGCTTTCAACAAGTGGGATCGCCTCAACGACGACGACATGGACGGCCAGGACCGCCGGCGCTACCTCGAGCGCGAGATCGAGCAGGATCTCGCGCACGTCGCGTGGGCTCCGCGTGTCAACATCTCGGCCCGCACCGGCCGCCACCTCGACAAGCTCGTTCCAGCCCTCGAGACGGCGCTCGAGTCGTGGGACCAGCGCATCGCGACGGGCAAGTTCAACGCGTTCCTCTCGGAGCTCGTCGCCGAGCACCCGCACCCGGTCCGCGGGGGCAAGCAGCCGCGCATCCTGTTCGGCACGCAGGCCGCCACGCGGCCGCCGACCTTCGTGCTGTTCACGACGGGCTTCCTCGACCCCGGCTATCGCCGGTTCATCCAGCGTCGCCTCCGCGAGCTGTACGGCTTCGAGGGAACCCCGATCGTCATCAACATGCGCGTGCGCGAGCGTCGCCAGCGCTGACCGAGCACGTGTCGTTTCGGCTCGGGCGGCCTCGGCGCTCGGGCGAGTCACGTGTGCGAGGCTGGCAGGGTGACGATCGAACCTCTCGTTCCCGGTGAGCCGCGGCGTCCTCACGGGCCGCGCGACCCCGGTGACGCGTGGGTGGTGGCGCCGACAGGGGAGCGGTACTGGGGGCGCTTCGGCGCAGCCGGGCTGCTCGCCCTCGATGCCGATCGCGGCGTGCTGCTGCAGCATCGCGTCTCGTGGAGCCACTTCGGCGACACCTGGGCTCTCCCCGGCGGCGCGCGCCACGAGGACGAGTCCGCGTGCGACGCGGCGCTGCGCGAGGCGGCGGAAGAGGCCGGAGTGCCGGATGCCTCGATCCGTCCGCGCTTCCTGAGCGTTCTGGATCTCGGCTACTGGAGCTACACGACCGTCGTCGGCGACGTCGTCGAGCCCTTCGAGCCGGTGATCAGCGATCCCGAGAGCCGTGAGCTCTCGTGGGTTCCGGCGAACGAGGTGACGCGGCATCCGCTGCATCCGGGCTTCGCCGCGTCGTGGCAGGAGCTCCATGCCCTGCTCGGCACACGTCCGACAGTCATCGTCGACGTGGCGAACGTCGTCGGCTCGGTGCCCGACGGCTGGTGGCGCGATCGGGCAGGAGCCGCCGAGCGGATGCTCGCCCGCATCGGCGAGCTCTCGGGCCGCGGCGTCGCGGCCGACGCCCTCGAGCTGCCCGCTCACACCTGGTACCCCGAATTCACGGCGGTCGTCGAGGGGCGGGCACGCGAAGCCACGGCGACGCCGGGTGTCGAGATGGAGCGAGCCGCGGCATCCGGCGACGACGCGATCGCCGCCACCGCCGAGCGCCTCGCGAACGCGGGACGCAGCGTGACCGTCGTCACGAGCGATCGGGGACTGGTGCAGCGCGTCACCGATGTCGGGGCCGCCGCCCGAGGAGCGCATTGGCTGCTCGATCTGCTCGAGTGATCCGTCACCGGCAGGGCTGACCCCGGAGCCGGCGAAAGGAAGCGGGGCCGGCGACCGCAGCCGCCGACCCCGCCTGTCCGATTCGTCGGATCAGTGGGCGAGCATCGCCTCGGCGTCCGCCTCCAGTTCGGCCTCCGCAGGCCTGCGGACGAAGCACGCCAGTACCACAGCGGCCGACGCGATGATCGCGCCGATCAGGAAGGCGCTGTGGATGCCGGACGCAGTCGCGGTCACGGCATCCTCCCCGCTTGCCATCCCGGCTGCGGCGGTCACCGACATGAGGGTGACGAACAGGGCGGTGCCGGCTGCGCCGGCCACCTGCTGGAGCGTGCCGACGATCGCGCTGCCGTGCGGGTACAGCGGGCGGGGCAGCGAGACCAGAGCGGAGGTGAGCAGCGGGGTGAACACGAACCCGAGTCCTAGGTTGAGCGCCATGTGGACGGCCACGATCCATGCGATAGGCGTGTCAGCACCGAACGTCGCCATGCCCCACAGTGCCGTGGCCGCGACGGCCATGCCGGGGATCACCAGCGGAGTCGGGCCGTACTTGTCGAACAGAGCGCCCACGATCGGCGCGATGACGCCCATCAGGATGCCGCCCGGAAGGAGCATGAGGCCGACCGTGAGCGTGTCGAGGCCGAGCACCTGCTGCAGATAGATCGGCAGCAGGACGAGGGAGCCGAACAGTGCCGCCATGACGACGACGACCAGGATGATCGCGAGACTGAACGAGCGCGAGCGGAAGGTGCGCAGGTCGAGCAGCGCAGAATCGGTGCGCTGCAGGCGGAGCTGCCGCACCACGAACGCGACCAGCGACGCGGCGCCCACGACGAGGGGAACCCAGACGGGGACGGGCGCGTGGCCCGACCCGGCTTCGCCGATGGAGCTCAGGCCGTAGATGAGGCCGCCGAAGCCGAGGGCCGAGAGGACCACCGACAGCGCGTCGAAGCGAACCCTCTGCGTCTCGGTCACGTTCCGCACCCAGATGGCTCCGAGCACCAGGGCCAGGGCGGCGATCGGGAGCACGAGCCAGAACATCCAGCGCCAGTCGAGCGCCGACAGGATGATGCCCGACACCGTCGGGCCGACCGCGGGCGCCACCGCGATCACGATCGAGATGACGCCCATCATGCGACCCCGGCGATTCGGCGGGACGATCGACAGCACGGTGGTGAACAGCAGCGGCATCATGATCGCGGTGCCTGACGCCTGAACGATGCGACCGGCCAGCAGCATGTCGAATCCGGGGGCGAGGCCCGCGATGAGCGTCCCCGCGGTGAACAGCGACATCGCCGCGAGGTAGACGCGCCGCAGCGGGAAGCGCTCGAGCAGATACCCCGTCAGCGGGATCACCACGGCCATCGTCAGCAGATACCCCGTGGTCAGCCACTGGGCGGTCGCCGCAGTGATGTCGAGGTCGATCATGAGGCTCGGGAGGGCGACGCTCATGATCGTCTCGTTGAGGATGACGACGAAGGCCGAGGCGACGAGCAGCGCGATGACGGGGCCCGTGCGCACCGCGGGGCGCGCGGTAACGGAGGGTTGCGACGTGAGGGTGGGCGGGTGTTTTTCGAGGGTCACGACGGACTTTCTCTCGGGTCGCGACGGCGGGGCGCACGGCGACGGATCCGGGGCACGGGCGCGTCGTCGGGCCGTGCGGGCAAGGGAAAAGTATATGGCAGTAACTGTCACTTTGACACACCGTGTAGAGTTTCGCGCGTGACCTCGACCTCACCCATCGATTCCGAGAGCGCTCAGAACGAGCCGGCGCTCGGCCTGCGCGAGCGCCGGCGACGCGACACGCTTCGCGAGGTGTCGGATGCCGCAATCGAGCTCTTCGAGCGAAAAGGCGTGCAGGGGACCACGGTCGACGACATCGCCCAGGCCGCGGGCATCTCGCAGCGCACGTTCTTCCGCTACTACCCGACGAAGGAGCACGCCGTCTTCGCCGGCGACGAGGGGTTCGGCACGGTGATGCGCGAGGCGGTGGCGGCCATCCGCGGAGGAGCGCCCGTCGTGGCGGCACTCGAGGCGGGCTGGCTGCGGCTCTTCGACGACTTCGACGCGCAGCCGGCCGAGCACGCGCGGGTCCTCCGGGTCAAGCGACTCATCCACGCTGAGCCGGCTCTCCTCGCCCTGGCGCTCGCGAACGACGCCGAGCACGCCGACGAGTTGACCGACGCCGCCGTCGACGCGGCCGGGGCACAGGCCGATGTGCTCATCGCCCGGGCTCTCGTGGCCGCGGTGTCGACCACCACCCGGCTCGCTTTCGACGAGTGGGCGCGGCGGGTCGAGCTCGGCACACCGGCCAGCGTGCGGGAGATCTATCTGGAGCTGCGCCGCGGCCTCGCCGCCTACGCAGCTCAGCTCGACGCGCCACCGAGCGCGTAGCCGGGCCTCCGCGGGCCTCAGTCCTCGTCTCGGCCGCGCAGACGGTCGATGTCGCGGCGCTCGCGTTTGGTGGGGCGACCGGCGCCACGGTCGCGCACGGGCACGAACGCCGTCAGCTCGCGCGGCGGCGGAGGCGGTGTTCTGTCGTCGACCGCGTCCGCCGCGACGGACGCGCCGACGCGCTTGGAGATCGGCTGCTTGACGACGAGGATCCGGTCGAATCCGTTGATGCGCACGCGCAGCTCATCGCCGGGACGCACCGCCTGGGCGGCCTTCACTCGATCGCCGTTGACTCGCACGTGGCCCGCCCGGCACGCCGTCGTGGCCGCGGATCGCGTCTTGTAGACGCGGATCGCCCAGAGCCACGCGTCGACCCGCACCGATGCGGTTCGGCCTGCGGCATCCGTCATCTCGATATCGTCCCATGTCCGCCGCACGGCGGTCAGCGCGAGAGCTCGAGAGCGACGATCGCGACATCGGGCCGCGGACGCGCCACCTCGCGGAATTCCGCCTGCGCGAACGTCGACACGACGCCGTGGTAAAGGTCGTTCGCGGGCTTCTGGCGTCCTGCTTCAGGATCGACGGGGTAGGCCTCCACGACGCGTGCGCCGGCCTTCCGAGCGTGATCGACGGCGGCGTCGAGGAGCTTCGCGCTCAGGCCCAGACCACGGTGCTCCTTCCGCACGACGAAGCAGCTCACCGCCCACACATCCGGGTCGTCCCACGGTTCTTCGGAGTGCGGTCCGTACTTGCGCGTTCGCGCGAGGCGCACCTGGCGGGTGCGAGGACCGACGCGAACCCAGCCGGCGGGCTCGCCGTCGACATATGCGATGAGAGCGGGCGGGGGACCGGTCGTGATCTCGTCGCGCAGCAGCTTCTCGCGCTCCTGCTGGGTGAGCTTGTCGAACTGGGCGCCCGACATCATCCACCACTGGCACTGGCACCCCTTGCCGTCTCCGCCGCCGCTCAGGGCGTGCTCGGCGTCGTCGAAGCGGTCGGCGGTGGCGGGCTGGATCGTGATCTTCGCCATTCCGTGACGGTATCCCCGGCAGCCGACACCGGCAAGACGACGGGATGCCGCACCCCGCCTCCGCCGGTTCGCGCGCGCATCGGCGAGCGGGTAGGATAGTCGAGTTGCCCGCGCGCGAGCGGGGGCATCGGGATGTGGCGCAGCTTGGTAGCGCACTTGACTGGGGGTCAAGGGGTCGCAGGTTCAAATCCTGTCATCCCGACAGCATGCGAGAGGGTCGGCCGGAAGGCCGGCCCTCTCGCTTTTCCGTGAAGCAGCGGACAGCTTCGCCCCTCAGACTGGAACACATGGCCTTCACGCGCGCCGAACTCGCGCAGTTCCGGGATCGAAGCGCTCCGGACCTGATGCCCCAGCGTCCCCGACTGGTCTTCGTCGGCATCAATCCGGGGCTGTGGACGGCCGCGACGGGAGTGCACTTCGCTCACCCGGGGAACCGGTTCTATCCCGCCCTCGTCGCGGCCGGGATCATCCCCCGGATGCCCGAGGTGACGAGCGACGGGATGCCGGAGCCCGACCGTCGCATGTTCCTCGAGGCGGGCATCGGCATCTCGAACATCGTGCACCGTGCCACGGCCCGAGCTGACGAGCTCGACCGCATGGAGCTGCGGGAGGGGGCCGAGCGCCTTGCAGCCGACGTCGAACGGTGGCGTACGCCGGTCGTGGCGATCGTCGGGCTCACGGCGTATCGGCAGGGCTTCGGCATCCCACGGGCGACGAGTGGCCGCCAGCCGGAACAGCTGGGCGGCGCCGAGCTCTGGGTCGTCCCGAACCCGAGCGGGTTGAACGCGCACGACACCGTCGCCTCGCTGGCCGAGGCGTATGCCGAGCCGGCACGGGCGGCCGGGGTGATCGAGTGACAGCCTCCGAAGCGAGGGGCCCGCGGCATCCGTTCACCGGGCGCCGCCGGATCGCCGCCGTCGTCGCGCTCGCCGCCGTGATCGGGTCCGGTCTGGCCGTTCACTCGCTGCTGCCCGACACAGCGGCGACCGACATCGCGGGCGATGCGCTCTACGCCGCCGCCGTCTCTCTGGCGCTCGCGTTCGTCGCACCGCGGTGGCGGGCGATGGCCGTCGCCGGCTTCGCTGCCGCGTGGTGCGTCGCGGTGGAGCTCTTCCAGCTGACGGGGATCCCGCTGGTCCTCGGCGCGCAGTTCCCGCCGGCGATGCTCGTGCTCGGCACGGTCTTCGATGGCCGGGACCTCGTGATCTACCTGACCGTGATCGCCCTCCTTGCGGTGGTCGACGTCGCCACGGCGCATCGCCTGGGCGCGCATCACGACGGGGTGAATCACGAGATGACTGCCTCGGCTTGCTGCAATCGCGATCCCCGCCGACGATAGAACAATGGGGGAGGACACGACATCGCAGCGACGCATCGCCCGGTTCGCGATCATCGGGGGCGTCGCGGCGCTGATCATCGCCGCTGTGCTCGTCGCGCTGTGGATCACGCGGCCTGACGACCCTTCGGCATCCACTCCGACGCCGTCGGCGAGCGAGACGCGCGCGCCGTCTCCTGTCGCATCCCCGACCGACACGCCGGCGCCTCCGCCGCCCGGGTTTCCCGCGGACACCGCGTCGTACGACCTTGCCTCGCTGCCGCAGGTCACCGTGTTCTCGGTGGTGCCGGCGCTGCCGGTCGACGATGCTCCCTTCACCGTCCCCACGGAGGAGCGCGCGCTGCCGCGGGGGGATGGCGCGCCGGTGTGGGCCGACCCGAACGCCGATCCGGTCGCCTACCTTCCGCGGTCGTACGACTACGGCGGCACAACGGTGCCGATCGTGGAGCGCCAGGAGCACTGGGTCAGAGTCCTCCTGGTCGGCCGCCAGGCGGTGCCGTCTCAGGGCAACCCCGCACAGGTGACCGGGTGGCTGCGCACCGCCGACGTCGAGATCTCACCGGCGCCCGAGAGCGTCGTCGTCAGCATTTCGGCGCGCACGATCGACATCGTGCGCGACGGCGTCGCCGAGCGCATCGCCTCGGACTTCGCGTGGGGCACCGATGCGACACCGACACCGGTCGGCCGTTCGTACATCATGACCACGCAGGTCGTTCCCGAGTACGGCTACACCCGCGGGCACCCCATCGTGTACCTGTCGGTGCAGTCGCCGACGCTGGACGGCTTCGGGGGAGCGGATGTCGCGGTGACGGCCTTCCATTACCACGACGCCCGCTCGGGTGCGATCTCGAACGGATGCCTGCGGGTCGATCCCGATGCGATCACGAAGCTCGCCGCGCTGCCGCTCGGGACCCCGGTCATCGTCAACCCCTGAGGGCCCGTACCTCTTACCCCGAGCGGGACTCCACGAACGGTCGCGAGGCGTCGACGATCCGGCGCAGGCACACTGTGACCGCCATGTCGTCGGCGACGGCGGAGGCCGTTGCGCGACCCTCGGCGTCGAGCGCGCGCTGACAACCGTCCACGGCCGCGGTGGCGGCATCCAGTCGATCGGGTGCTTCGTCCGCCCCGATGGGCGTCGCGACGACATCGGCCGCGCGAGTGATCGCGATCACGAGGAGCGCGCGGTACGGCGATTCCAGGCTGGAGCCGCCACGGCTCTCGATGCTCAGCAGCAGGTCGACGAGGTCACGCGTGAGGAATGAGACGCGTTCCAGCGCCGCCAAGCGGTGGGCGTTCTCGTCCTGCACGGCGTTCTGCTCCGCGACGCGCCTGCGGCGGCGCGGATTGCCCCGCCGACTCTCTTCGGCCTCATGGACCTCGTCGCCCACGGCGGCGATCGTGGCGCTCAGGTCGTCGAGGGCGGCCTCGAAGCGCTCGGCATCGAGGTGGCCGGTCCCGACCGCCTCCGACAGCTCGTGAAGGCGATCGGTCACGGCGGCGCGCAAGACAGACAGACGCTCGCTCGCGCGACGCAGGTACAGCGGCGGGAAGACGATCAGATTCACGGCCAGTCCGACCAGGACGCCGAACGCCATCGTCACCAGGTAGGAGACCGAGAAGCCGTCGGCGTCACTGCCCCCCAGCAGCAGAACGAACAGGGCGGCGAGGGTGACCCAGTCGCCGCCTGCCCCGAGCCGGCGGATGCCACCGAGGATCACGCCGACGGCCACCACGACGGCCAGGCCCATCCCGGCGGGTGCCCCCGCGCGGACGAGGAGCAGACCGCCGAGCCCGATCGCGATGCCGAGGGCGAGCCCGATCAGGGCCTCGAGTCCCACGCGCGCCGACCGGGCGAGTGTGGGGTACATCGTCACGAGTGCGCCCAGCGGCGCGTAATACGAGTACTGGTCCTCGGCGAACGGGATGAGCGGTGCCAGGTACCAGGCGAGTACCGCGGCGAGTGCGGTCTTGGCGGCCAGCAGCAGCCGCGACTGATTGGCGACTTCGGCCGTCCATGCGCTCACTCGTCGGCGTGCCTTGATCGTGCGCTTCTCGGTCACACGGCTCCCCTCCGCGATCGTCCGGGCGGTGGTCGCCCCGAACGTGTGAACCCCCGCTACCGTAGGGCGTGCACCTGAGCGAACCGTGCACTACGACCCCCCGTGGCGCCCGCGGCGCTCCCTTCGGAAGGACTCCCATGCAGCAGCGCACCCTCGGTCGCACCGGTCGATCGGTGTCGGCGATCGGTCTCGGCACGTGGCAGCTCGGCGCCGACTGGGGCGCGGTGAGCGAGGACGATGCGACCGCGGTGCTCGCGGCATCCGTCGAGCGCGGCGTGACGCTGTTCGACACCGCCGATGTCTATGGCGACGGGCGGAGCGAGTCGATCATCGGCCGCTTCCTCGCAGGGCGCGGCGACCACGGGGTGACGGTGGCGACGAAGATGGGCCGGCGGCTGGCGCAGGAGCCCGAGAACTACACACCCGAGAACTTCCGCGCGTGGACCGAACGGTCGCGCCGCAACCTCGGCGTCGAGACGCTCGATCTCGTGCAGCTGCACTGCCCCCCGACGGCCGTGATCGAGGATGCCGCCACGTACGACGCCCTCGACGCCCTCGTGACCGACGGATCGATCGCCGCGTACGGTGTGTCGGTCGAGACGTGTGCGCAGGCGCTCGCCGCCATCGCGAGGCCCAACGTCACCAACGTGCAGATCATCTTCAACCCGTTCCGGCTCAAGCCGCTCGACGAGGTGCTGCCGGCAGCGGCGGATGCCGGTGTCGCTGTGTTCGCGCGCGTGCCCCTCGCCTCGGGCCTGCTGTCGGGCAAGTACACGGCGACGACGACGTTCGCCGCCGACGACCACCGCACCTACAACCGTCACGGCGAGGCGTTCGACCGCGGCGAGACGTTCTCGGGCGTGGACTTCGAAGTCGGGCTCTCCGCCGCGCACGAGCTCGCGGCCGCTCTGCCCGAGGGCGTGACGCTGCCGGCGGCTACGCTCGCGTGGATCGCCGCCCAGCGCGGTGTCACCAGTGCGATCCCCGGGGCTCGCAACGTGCGGCAGGCGCAGTCCAACGCCGGCGCCGGTGCGCTGCTCGAGGGCGGATTCGATGTGGACGCGTTCGACCGGGTCGTCCGCGAGGTGTACGACCGATCGCTGCGAGAGGCCATCCACCCGCTCTGGTGACGCCCGGGCGTACGATCGGGCGGGCTGATCGCGCTCGGCCGCCGCGAGAGTATCGTGTGGCTGTGCCCCTGGCCCCACGCGTCACAGTCGTCGTCCCGTGCCGCGACGACGCCCCGTTCCTGGAAGCCTGCCTGGGTGCGCTCAGCAATCAGACGCGCGTCGCCGATCGCGTGATCGTGGTCGACAACGGCAGCACGGATGCCTCGGCGGCGGTGGCCCGTCGCTACGGGGCCGACGTCATCACCGAGCCGGTGATCGGCATCTGGCCGGCCGCGGCGCGCGGGTACGACGAGGCGATGGCGGACGCCGACATCATCGCGCGGCTCGACGCCGACTCGCGTCCCCATCCCGACTGGGTCGCGCGGCTGGTGCGCGCCTTCGTGAGCGATCCCTCGCTGGGCGTCCTGACCGGGGGAGCGGAGTTCTACGGCGGCACGCCGCTGCAGAACCTGCTCGGCGAGCGCTGGTACGTGGGCGGCGGGCACTACTGGATCAGGAAGTGGCTCGGGATCCCGCTCGTCTTCGGGTCGAACTTCGCCATGCGCACAGCGGTATGGGAGCGGGTGCGGCTGCGCGTCGACCGCGGAAACCCGCGCATCCACGACGATCTGGATCTGACGATCCGGCTCCGCGCGCCCGACGGCGTCCGGTATGACCCGCAGCTGCGGATGCCGGTGTCGGCGCGACCGGTCCAGACCTTCTCGGGTCTGTCGCGCCGCGTGGGCAAGGTCGTGACGACGTTCGCCGCGAGCTGGCCCGAAGGCGCGCCATGGCGCCGGATCGACACCTCGGCGACTGCGTCGCGTGAGCAGACCGCGTGGGCTCCCGAGGCCGACGACTGGGCGGCGGGGTACGGCCGCTGATCTCGATGTCCGCGTGACCGGCTACGGTATGAGCCATGCAGGAGCTCACCGAAGAGGCGCTGGTTGCGGCATCCGTCGACGACGTCTGGGCGGACTTCACCCGCGCCGATCGCCTCCAGGAGTGGATGTGGCCGCCCCGGTTCGAGAGCACGGCGGCGGTAGACCTGCGCGAGCTGGGCCGGTGGGAGCTGCGCTCCGACGTCGCAGAACTCGCGGTCGAGGCGACCATCCTTGCGGTCGATGCCCCCCGGACGCTGCGGCTGGCGTGGCGGTGGGCCGGAGAAGATCATTCGACGGACGTCGAGCTCTTCCTCGAGCCGGCCGCCGATGGCTCCACACGCGTGATCGTGCGTCACTCCGGGTTCGTGTCGGACGAGGAGCGCGCGAGCCACGTCGAAGGCTGGTCCAACTGCCTGCAGCGGCTCGTCGACCGCTACGGTGGGCCGCCGGGCGAGCACCTCTGACGCGGCGTCGGAGGCTTTCGCTAGCCTCGATGACGTGATCATCGAGTTCGACAGCGACGTCTTCCGCTGGAGCGCGCGCGAGGACTCGGCGTGGTTCTTCACCGCCGTCCCGCCCGAGCTGAGCGAAGAGATCCGGGAGATCCCGCGACCCTACCGCGGCTTCGGTGCCGTGCGGGTCCGGGCACGGATCGGCGGGTCCGAGTGGACGACCTCGATCTTCCCCGATTCTTCCGCCGGCTCGTACGTGCTTCCGCTGAAGAAAGCTGTCAGGGATGCCGAATCCCTCGTCGACGGAGGTCCGGTCACAGTCCGGCTCGAAGTGCTGGACGGCTGATCAGGGACTACCGACGTCGGTCGGGAGGCTCATGAAGGATGCTCACGACGACCACCAGGAGTGAGCTTTCACGAGCCGACCTCCGCAGGTGGCGGGAAGGGTTATCAACAGCTCGTACGCGGTCGGTCCCGGCCTGGGGTCGGGGCCGCCTACACTGCGACGGTGCGCACGATCGACGAGGGCCGCTCCACGGCGCGTGACCCGGGCGCTGCGCCCCGCGTTCGATTCGACGCCATCGCGGTGGCGTGCGCGGCCCTGCTGCCTGTCGTCGGGTGGTGGTACCTGTCGGGCGCCTCGGCGAGTGGGGCCTCCGGCGGATCCGGCCCGGATGCCCAGATCTGGGTGCGCGGGGTCCTCGCACTCGCCTACATGTACTTCGCCGTCATCAGCATCGTGCTCACCCGGATCGATATCCGGACGCATCGCCTTCCGAACGCCATCGTCCTTCCGGCGTACCTCGTGGGCGGCGCTCTGCTGACGATCGCGAGCGCCGTGAGCGGAGACTGGTCGGCGCTGCTGCGTGCGGCGATCGGCATGGCGCTCATGTACGGGTTCTACTTCGCGCTGCGGCTCGTTCGGCCGGGTGGGATGGGCGGCGGCGACGTCAAGCTCGCCGGAGTCATCGGGTTGTTCCTGGCCTATCTCGGATGGGGTGCGCTGGCGGTCGGTGTCTTCGCGGCCTTCCTGCTCGGTGGTCTGTTCGGCATGGCGCTCATCCTGCTTCGTCGCGCGGATGGCAAGACGGCGATCCCGTTCGGTCCCTGGATGCTGGCGGGTGCCTGGGCCGGGATCTTCGTCGGCGAGGCGATCGCGTCGGGGTACAGCCGCCTGCTCCCGCCGGGCTGACGGGTCGGGCGGGCACACGACGGGGCCCTCGTCAAGCGGCGATCCCGGTTTTCGCCCCTCGATAGGGTGGCGCCATGAGCGCTTCCCGCGGATTCATGCCACGCCTGATCGCATGGATGCTGTCGATCAAGCCGGTGCGAGTGTGGTTCCACTACTCCGAGCACAGGGGGCCGATGCTCGCCGACAGCATCACGTATCGGGCGCTCTTCTCCGTCTTCGCGGGCGTGCTGCTGGGATTCTCGTTCGCTTCGCTGTGGCTCAGCGGCAATCCGGAGGCGTTCCGCTCGCTCGTCGACGCGGTCGATGCCGCCGTACCGGGACTGGTGGGCGAGGAGGGCCTCATCGATGTCCGTGACATCGAGGCGCCCGCCGGATTCACCCTCGCCGGGATCCTCGGACTCGTCGGGCTGGTCGGCGCCGCGATCGGCGCGATCGGGTCGCTCCGCAGCGCCCTGCGCACGCTCGCCGACAAGGTGCACGACGACGTCTTCTTCGTGTGGGTGCTGCTGCGCAACCTGCTGCTGGCGGTCGCCATCGGCGGCGGCCTGGTGCTCTCGGCGGCGGCGACGTTCGCCGGCACGGCGTTCGTCGACCTCCTGCGCGAGTGGGCGGGCATCGGCCCGGGTCCGATCACCGACCTCGCCACGCGCGGCGTATCGCTCGCCGTCGTGTTCGTGCTGGACGCCGCCATGGTCGCGCTGGCCTTCCGGACGCTGAGCGGCGTGCGGCCGGGAGCTCGCTCGCTCTGGACCGGAGCGCTGATCGGCGCCGTCGGTCTCACGGTGCTCCAGCAGCTGTCGGGCCTGTTCGTCCGGGGCGCGGGCTCCAACCCCCTGCTGGCGTCCTTCGCCGCGCTGATCGCCCTGCTGCTGTGGATGAACCTGTCGTCGCAGGTGATCCTCCTCGCCTCCACGTGGGTCATCGTGGGGGAGCGCGAGCGCGTCGATCGCGTGCGTGAGCGGCACGGCTCGCCGACGTTCGCTCTGCGTCGCGTCCGCCGCGCCGAGGACGCGGTGGCGGTCGCGAGCGAAGAGCTGCGTCTCGCCCGCGACGAGGCCGACGCCGAGCGGGCGAAGTCATGAGCGGCGTTCCTGTCTTCACCGTCGAGCAGGTGCGCACGGCGGAGTCGTCGCTCCTCGCGTCGGGGGAGCCGCTCATGGCCAGAGCGGCCGCCGCCCTCGCACAGGTGGTGCGCGACGAGTTCGACCGCGACCACGCGGGCGCGGATGCCCGGCCGCCACGCGGCGTTCCTTCGACCCACGCGCAGCACGTGCTCGTTCTGGCCGGCAGCGGCGACAACGGCGGGGACGCTTTGTACGCCGCGGCGCTGCTCGCCGACGAGATGGACGTGGACGTGCTCACCGTGGGCGCGCGGGTGCACGAGACGGGTCTCGCGACCGCGCTCGGTGCCGGCGCGCGCCGCGTCGAGCTGCCCGCCGTGCGCGAGGGCGCCGTCGACTACGATCTCGTTCTCGACGGCATCCTGGGAATCGGCGCGACGAAGGACCCGACGCTGCGCGGCACGGCTCGTGAGGCCGTCCAGGCGCTGCTCCCGGCGGTCGCCGACGGGCGATCGAGGGTGATCGCCGTCGATCTGCCGAGCGGTCTGCACCCCGACACCGGTGCGGCAGGCGACATCGTGATGCCGGCATCCGTCACGGTCACGTTCGGCGCGGTGAAGGCCGGGCTGACGCGGGACCGCGGTCCCGCGCTGGCCGGCGAGGTGGTGCTCGCCGACATCGGCCTCGGTCCCGAGCTCGACGGGTTCGCGCCTGTCGGCGAGGTGACGGTGTCGCGCGTGGTGCGCCACCGGTCCGGCCGCTGAACAGCCCCCGCGCCCGGCGAGCGCTCAGCGTGCGTAGAGCTCGACGAAGGTGCGGAGCATGCGGCTCGGGTGCGAGACGGCGGCGCGTCGGACGGCGGCGAGCGTCAGCTCGAGCTCGTCGACCGCGAAGTAGCCGTGCCCCGCGTACGCGTGGATGCGCGTGGTGATGCCTTCGAGGTCGAGCTCGGGATGGAACTGCGTGGCATAGATGTTCCGGCGCACCTTGAACATCTGCACCGGGCACGCCGGCGATGAGGCGAGGAGGGTCGCCCGCGCGGGGAGGCCGGACATCCCCTCCTTGTGCCCCACGAAGGCGTCGAATGTGCTCGGCAGTCCGGTCAGCAGGGGATCGGATGCCGCAGCCTCGGTCAGCGTGACGGGCACGACGCTGATCGGCTCGCCGTACCGGCGATCGATCGTCGCCCCTTGGTGCGCGCCGAGCGTTCCGATGCCGTAACAGGCCCCGAGGAACGGGAAGTCGCGCTGCACCACCTGGTCGAGCAGCGCCTGGAACTCGGCCTCGACGCGACGCTGGACGACGGACTTCTCGCCCGGCGGGTCGGAGGCGTTGAACGGTCCTCCGCCGACGAAGATCCCGGACAGTCCGTCGAGCTCGAGTGCCGGCATCGGGCCGGCCTCGAGCCGGACGCGCATCAGGTCGCGCTCCTCGAGGCCGGTATAGCGCAGGAAGAGCTCGTACTCCTCGTCGGCCGGCACATCCTCGGCGCGGGTGGCGAGGAGGACGAACGGCTTCACCACACCACCCTAGACGGAGCGACGGATGCCTCGGACCGCCGCAGGAGCGGGGCCGAGGCATCCGTCATCTCGTCATCAGCGTCCGGCGCCGAATTGATGCGTCCACGTGGACGTCGCTCCGGAGGCGACGGCGTAGCCCTGCTTCGGCACCGCGGTGACCGTCGCCTCGGCGCCGCGCGCCACCTTCACCAGCGGGATGCGCACCTTGACGCCGTCCACGTAGTAGTCGAACGCCCGGTCGGGGACGATCACCACGAAGTCCAGCAGCGAGCCGCGCGGGTCGACGAACCGCGGCTCCCGCGGCGTGGCCGCCTGCGTGAGGACCGGAACACCCGCGAAATCCATGTCGCTCGCGAGGTAGTAGCTCGTGTACGACGGCTGGTTGTACGCGGTGTTCTGGCGTGCGACCTCGGCGCGGTACTGCACATCGTGCATGAGGGTCGGGAGCTTGTGCGCCGTCACCTCGGTACTGGAGTAGATGCGCAGCGCCGACGAGTCCGCAGTGCGCACGAGCAGTTCCTCGCGCCAGTCGCCGAGCACATCAGCCACGAGCGACGGGTTGCCTTTCGTGCCGTTGTTCGTGCGCGTGCCTTCCGCGGTGAGCAGCGTGCCCCGCTTCCAGTCGTCGATCGTGGGCGTCGCGTCGCCGCTGCCGTTGACGATCTGCGTCGTGAGATCGGCGGCCCAGCGGATCGACTGGTTGGTGCCGGGGATCGCCGGCTCGAGGTTCTCGCCGGTCGCGCTGAGCAGACCCGATCCGTCGGTGCCGCCCGGCATGCTCGCCCACGCCTCGAGGCCCGGCACGTCGGCGCGCACATCACCGATCATGCTGCGACCGGTGTCGCGGCCGGAGTAGGTGCCGTGCAGCACCTCACCGGTCGCGGCATCCCGCATCGCCGAACCGTACGGCGCGAAGGTGCCCCCTTCATGCGCGGTCCAGATCTCCAGTCCCGGGCGGTTCGGGTCGATGTCGGTGACGTGCAGGGCGTCGCCGTGGCCGAGCCGCACGTTCTCGCCGGGAGCGGCGCTGCCCTCGGGGAGCACGTCGAACGAGCTGTACAGCAGACCGCCGTCGTCGTCGATCGTGGCGGCGCCATACACGATCTCGTGTTTGCCGTCGCCATCGACGTCGGAGGCGCTGAGCGAGTGGAAGCCCTGCGTGGTGAGCGTCGCGAACTCCGGGTCCGTGCCGTCACGGCCGTGCGGGCCGTCATTGAACGGGTTGGTCATCGGCACGTGACCGCTGTCTGCGAACCAGCGCTCCTTCAGGTGCTCGCCGTCCCAGTCGTAGGCCGCGACGGTCGCGCGCGTGTAGTAGCCGCGGGCGAAGATCGCCGAAGGATGGGTGCCGTCAAGGTAGGCGACGCCCGCGAGGAACCGGTCGACGCGGTTGCCGGGCTCGATGCGCGACATCGCGTAGTCGCCCCACAGCAGGCCGTCGTCGCCGCGACCCGGCTTGTAGCGCACGGTCTCGAGCTCTTCGCCGGTCGCCGAGTCGAACACCGTGAGGTACTCGGGGCCGTCGAGGATGAAGCCCTCGAACGTCGTGAGGTCGTTGCGGGCGCTGCGCGCGGGCGCGTACGTCGTGATGTAGTAGTCCGTCAGCTCGCTCGCCGCCTCTTCCGAGAGCGGGTACTCGTGCTCGACCGGGATGCCCCAGGCCTCCTCGAGGGTGGCGGGCCAGGTGCCGGCCGTGACCTCTGGGTGCTCCGACCAGCCCTGGAACATCTCGATGAGGTGCTCGCGGTAGTCCGCGGCGCTCATGCGGTAGTCGTCGGCGTGCGAATACCCTGCGGCCGCGTCTTCGGCGAGCAGTGTGATGTTCGCTTCGTCGGCAACGGTTCCGTCCGCGTTGTAGCGCACCGACTTCGTGCCCGGGGCGGTTTTGAGCATCGTCTCGGAGCGGCCGTCGCCGTCGAAGTCGGAGACCATGAACTGCGTGTAGTGGGCGCCGGCGCGGATGTTGACGCCGAGGTCGATGCGGTTCAGCAGAGTGCCGTCCAGCTCGTACGTGTCGACGTACACCGGACCGGTGTAGCCCTTCTGCGAGACGTCCTTGGCGTTGGACGGGTCCCACTTCACGACGAACTCGTAAGCGCCGTCGCCGTCGACGTCGGCGACCGATGCGTCGTTGGCCGCGTATGTGTACGCCTCGCCTGCCGGCGTCACGCCGTCCGCCGGCTTGGTCAGAGGAAGGTCGTAGAACCCGTCGCCCCACACCGATACCTCGGCCGACTGCTGCCCGGTCACCTCGTGCCACGCCGGCGCGACGGTGTAGACGGACGCGGCGGTGCCGTCCGGATCGGCGTAGTTGGTGCTGTCGTCGACGGTCGCGATGCGATCACCGTCGCGGAACACCGCGAACGACGGACCGCTCACGCCGGTGTCGGTGGCGGGACCGGCCTCCGTCGCGAGAAGGCGCCAGCTAAGGAAGACGCCCTCGCCGGTCGAGACGGCGATGAGGCCGCGGTCGAGGGCCTCGACCTGTGGTGCGCCGTGGTGCGGCGGCGCCGAGTGGGCGGTCGCGGGCTGCGCCAGCCCGAGGACAAGAGCGCCCGCGGCGGTGGTCGCCAACAGTGCGCACGTGGATCTCTTTCGGAGGTTCAACATCGAATCCTTCTTTCGGTGCAGGTGGGGGAGCGCCGCGTTGGAATGCGCTTTCCTGCACCGAGAGGCTAACCCGGGCCGCCGCCACGGTCAATGACCGACGATGGATCTGACACGTTTCATCGGAACGTCTTCATGAACGCCCCCGGCCCGCACGCGCGGCTACGAGGCGTACGTCACCAGGCCGAGCTCGACGGGCGAGACCAGCTGAGGGTGTGTGGGCACGACCCGCACGGCATAGCCGAACGTGCCGGTGACCGTCAGCGGAAGGGTCCCGGTGTAGCTCGTCACGCCGTCGACCGGCGGCCCGGCGGGGGACAGGCGGTGCACGGAGTGATCGGTCGCCAGGGCGTCGTCCTCGTCGGTGCGGCCGTACACCAGCTCCACCGCAACGTCGTCGGGCGAGAGCCCGTCCAGCCGCACGTCGGCGCGCACGTCGAGAGCGTCGCCGGCCTGGGCCTGCTGGGGGATGCCCGAGCTGTCGATGCTCGCCACCGAGACCCGCCCCCAGGCGTCCTTCACGCGGCTGACGAACGCGGCGAGGGCCTTGGCCTCGGCGAACCCATCGGCACGCAGAGCGGCGTCGTGCGCCGCGGCGGGCACGTAGAGGCGCTGGACGTAGTCGCGCACCATGCGGTCACTCGTCGCCTTGCCACCGAGATCCGTCATCGTGTGGCGGACCATCCGCAGCCACTCGAGAGGGATGCCGCCCTCGCGCTCGTAGAACTTCGGGACGAGCTGGTGCTCGATGAGGTCGTACAGCGCCGAAGCCTCAGCGTCGTCGCGCTCCTCGTCGCTCGTGGCCGTGTCGGCGGTCGGGATCGCCCAGCCGTTCTCACCGTCGAACCACTCGTCCCACCAGCCGTCGAGGATGGACAGGTTGAGCGCGCCGTTCAGCGCCGCCTTCATGCCGCTCGTGCCGCACGCCTCGAGCGGGCGCAGCGGGTTGTTCAGCCACACATCGCACCCGGGGTAGAGGTCCTTGGCGAGAGTGATGTCGTAGTCGGGGAGGAACACGATGCGCCCGCGCACCTTCGGGTCGCGGCTGAAGCGCACGAGCTGCTGAATGAGGATCTTGCCCGAGTCGTCGGCGGGATGGGATTTGCCGCCGATCACGATCTGCACCGGCCGCTTCGGATCGGTGAGCAGCCGCGTGAGCCGCTCGGGATCGCGCAGCATGAGCGTGAGGCGCTTGTAGGTCGGCACGCGACGCGCGAACCCGATCGTCAGCACCTCGGGGTCGAGCAGCTCCTCGATCCAGGTCGGCGGGCCGCCGTTGCCGTTGACCTTCAGCCCAGCCGCGACACGGCGGCGCGCCTCGGCCACCAGCTCACTCTTCATCTGCTGGCGCACGCCCCACAGCTCGGCGTCGCTGATCGTCTCGCGGTCGGTCCAGTCGTGGGTGTCGGTGCGCGCATCGCCCCAGGCGCGCTCGCTCACCGCCTTGAGAGCGGGGTGGACCCATGTCGGAGCGTGCACGCCGTTGGTGATCGAGGTGATGGGCACTTCGTCGGTGTCGATGCCCGGCCACAGCTGACCGAACATGCCGCGGCTGACCGCTCCGTGCAGAACGGACACCCCGTTGGCGTGCTGCCCGAGATGGAGCCCGAGCACCGCCATGTTGAAGACGCTCTGGTCGCCGCCGCTCCACGTCTCCAGCCCGAGCGCGATGGCGCGTCCGGCGTCGAGGCCCTCGAAGAGCCCGCCGGTGAGGAAGTCGGCGATGAGATCGCGGGGGAACCGGTCGATGCCGGCGGGCACGGGCGTGTGCGTCGTGAAGACCGTGGAGGCCCGCACCTGGGCCAGCGCCTCGTCGAAGCCGAGCGCGTCGTGCGTGATGAGCTCCGACATCCGCTCGAGACCCTGGAACCCGGCGTGCCCCTCGTTGGTGTGATACACATCCGGCGCCGGCCGGCCGGAGAGATCGGACCACGCGCGTACGGCGCGCACACCGCCCACGCCCAGCAGCAGCTCCTGCAGCAGCCGGTGCTCGCCGCCACCGCCGTAGAGGCGATCCGTGACCTTGCGCATCTCATCGGTGTTGGACGGCGTCTCGGAGTCGAGCAGCAGCAGCGGCACGCGGCCGATGTCGGCGATCCAGATCCGGGCGTGAAGCCGTCGTGCCCCGGGCAGGTCGAGGGCCACCTCGACCGGCGCGCCGTCGCGGTCGCGCAGCAGCGTGAGGCCGAGGCCGTACGGGTCGAGCAGGGGGTAGCTCTCGCGCTGCCACCCGTCGTCGCCGATCGACTGGCGGAAGTAGCCCGCCCGGTAGAACAGGCCGACGCCGGTGAGCGGAACGCCCAGGTCGGACGCGCTCTTGAGGTGATCGCCGGCGAGGATGCCGAGACCGCCGGAGTACTGCGGCAGCGAGCCGTCGACGCCGAACTCGGGGGAGAAGTACGCGATGTGAGCCGGCTTCGGGCCCTCGAGACCCTGGTACCAGCGCTCGCCGCCGAGATAGGACTCGAGGCGCTCGTCCTCTTCGCGCACGCGGGCGACGAACGAGTCGTCGTGAGCCAGCTCGTCGAGCCGCGCTTGACCCAGGGCCCCGAGCATGCGCGCCGGATTCGCGCCGGTCAGGGCCCACAGGACCGGATCCATCGCGGCGAACAGGGCGTGAGTGGAGCGGCTCCATGACCAGCGCCAGTTGGACGCGAGGCGATCCAGCGGAGCGAGGGACTCGGCGAGGACGGGGCGGACGGTGAACGTGCGGATGGCCTTCACGCGAGCGAGTCTAGGCGCATCGGCTGAAAGCGCTTGCACCCACGTCGGCGACAGCGTCCTGCTGTCAAGGCCGGATCGGTGTCGGCGGGCCGGGTCTAGGCTCGGCTCATGGCTATCGCACGACTTCACGGAGGTCCGCTCGACGGGCAGGTCCTGCCTCTCGACGACCCGCAGCTCGAACGCATGATCGTCCCCTACAGCGAGACGCAGGTCGTCTACGAGCGGAAGGGAAGGCCCGAGAACACGGGCGAGGGCGACGGTCCTACCGAGGCGGAGTTCTGGTTCATAGAATCCGAGGACGACATCGACCCCTTCAGCGACACCGCTCGTGACCGGCGGTGACATCGGTCCCTCGCGGTCAGCCGGAAGCCGGTCGGTCGAAGTCGAGCTGAAGTTCGACGTCGACGCCGGCGTGGCGAGGCCGGACTGGTCGGCGGTGCCGGGGGTCGCGTCGGTCACTGCCGGCGAGCGGCGCGAACTCGATGCGGTGTATCTCGACGATGCCGGGCTCTCGCTCGCGCGTGCGGGATTCGCTCTGCGCCGGCGGACCGGCGGGCCCGATGCCGGGTGGCACATCAAGGGGCCCCGCGGTGCCGACGGCGGTCGCGTCGAGCTGCAGTGGCCGCTCGGCGAGCCGAGCGTCCCGCCCGAGGGGGCGCTCAGCGAACTGGCCGCGGTCACCCGCGGACCCTTCCTGCCGCTCGCACGGATCCGCAACGAGCGCACTGTCTTCCTCCTCCTGAACGAATCCGGGGGAGTGCTGGCCGAATTCGCCGATGACCGGGTGCGCACGCGCGACGAGCGCTCCGGAGCCGAGCGGGAGTGGCAGGAATGGGAGGTCGAGCTCGGCGCTGCCGCCCCTGCCGACGCCGACGGGCGCGCGGCATTCTTCGCTGCGGTCACAGACGCGGCGCTCGCCGCCGGCGCGCGGTCTGCGGCATCCGATTCGAAACTCGCGCGAGCGCTCGGACACTGACGAGCTCGCGGCACACACGAAGAAGGCCCGGGACCAGCGTCCCGGGCCTTCCGTGTCAGGTCACAGGTTGATCATGTGTCCGGCGAGGCCGTGGAAGGCCTCCTGCACGGCCTCCGACAGCGTCGGGTGCGTGTGGACGTTGCGGGAGGCCTCGAGCGCGGTGAGGTCCCACTTCTGAGCGAGAGTGAGCTCGGGAAGGAGCTCCGAGACGTCCGGTCCGATGAGGTGACCGCCGAGCAGCTCCAGATGCTCGCCGTCGGCGATGAGCTTGACGAAGCCGATGGGCTCGCCCAGGCCGTTCGCCTTGCCGTTGGCCGAGAACGGGAACTTCGCGACCTTGACGTCATAGCCGGCGTCGCGCGCCTGCTGCTCGGTGAGGCCGAACGACGCCACCTGCGGCGAGCAGAAGGTCGCCCGCGGCATCATGCGATAGTCCCCGAGGGTCATCGTCTCGGCCTTGCCGATGGTCTCGGCAGCGACGACGGCCTGCGCCTCTGCCACGTGGGCCAGCTGCAGCTTGGCGGTCACATCGCCGATGGCGTAGATGTGCGGCACGTTGGTGCGCATGTGGTCGTCGATGTCGATCGCGCCGCGGTCGGTGAGCTTGACGCCGGTGTTCTCGAGGCCGTAGCCCTCGACGTTCGCGGCGAACCCGATCGACATCAGCACCTTGTCGGCTTCGATGGAACCGGCGCTGCCGTCCTTGGCGGTGTAGGCGACAGTGACCTTGTCGCCCTGATCCGTGACCGACTCGACCTTGGTCGAGGTCAGGATGTCGACACCGTAGCCCTTGTACTGCTTGGCGATCTCCTTCGACACATCGGCGTCCTCGTTGGGGAGCGCGCGGTCGAGGAACTCGATGATCGTTACCTTGACGCCGTAGTTCACCATCACGAACCCGAACTCCATGCCGATCGCGCCTGCGCCCACGATGACGATCGACTCCGGAAGGTCGCGCGTGAGGATCTGCTCCTCGTAGGTGACGACGTTCTCGCTCAGCTGCACGCCGGGGAGGAGGCGCACCTTCGAGCCCGTCGAGATGATGGCGTTGTCGAAGGTCACCCGCTCGCTCGAGCCGTCGGTCTTCGCGACGTCGATCGTGTTCGCGTCGACGAAGGAGCCGCGGCCCTCGTACTCGGTGACCTTGTTCTTCTTCATCAGGTAGTGGATGCCCTTGACGTGGGTCTCGGCGACCTTGCGGCTGCGGTCCCACGCGACGCCGAAGTCGAACGAGACATCGCCCGAGATCCCGAACAGGTCCGCCTTGTGGTGGAACTGGTGCGCGAGGTCGGCGTTCTTCAGAAGCGCCTTGGAGGGGATGCAGCCGACGTTGAGGCAGACACCGCCCCAGTACTTCTCTTCGATGATCGCGACCGAGAGGCCGAGCTGAGCGCTGCGGACGGCCGCGACGTACCCGCCGGGGCCAGCGCCGAGGATGACGACGTCGTAGTGAGGCATGACTCCAAGCCTATCGGTCGGCAGGGGGCTCGGTTCCGGGCTGCGTGCCGTCGGGGCGGCCCTCGGCGAGCGCCCTCTCGCGGCGCGAGCGCGAGAGAAGCAGGTACAGCACAGCCCCTGCCACGGCGGCCGCGATGAGGCCGAAGAGCACCCACGGCCATACGTCGGCGAAGCCCGAGTCCTCGCCGGCCGGTTCGGCCGGCGGCGCGGTCTCGGTGGGGGCCGGTTCGACGGTCGCGCCGGGCGCGGTCGTCTCGGTGGGCTCGGCGCTCGGCGTGGGCGACGTGGTCGGCGCTGCCGCAGCGGTCACGGTGAACGAGAGCTCGCCCGAGATCGGGTGACCGTCGCTCGAGACGACCTTCCACAGCACGGTGATCACCCCGGATGCCTCGCCCCCCAGTCCCTCGGCGGCGAGGGGCTGCGTGAGCACGTTGTCCTGCGCCGTGGGTGCTCCGTCCACGAGGCTCGTGCCCGCGGCATCCGTCACCTGCACTTCAGAGGCTCCGTCGTCGGGCGCGATCGCGCCGCTGAAGGTGAGGGCGAGCGCGTCGGGGAGACCTTCGACCGTGCTTCCGGCTGCGGGATCGCTGCCGAGGAGTTCGTCGTGCGCCTGCGCCGGCGGAGCTCCGACGAGGACGGCTGCGGCGGCGAGGATCAGTGCGGCGAGGACGACGGTGAGGCGCGGGAGACGGGCGACGCGGTGCGCGTGAATTCCTTGTGACATCACCCGATCGACCCTATCCGCCCCTTCGCTGGGCGAACCCCGAGGTCTAGCATGGCGGCAGGCGGGAGGACCTGCCCGCCGACCGGATGACGGAAGGAAGGTGGGCCATGGACGCCATGATGATGGGCGCCATGTCGAAGGACATGATGTCGATGCCCGGCATGCAGGAGATGGACATGTCGGTGCTGCAGGCCTGTATGGATGCCTGCTCGGCGTGCGAGCAGGCATGCACGGTGTGTTCCACGCAGATGCTGTCGTGCGCCCCGGCGTGCATGAACTGCGCGGACATGTGCAACACGATGGTGCGCAGCATGATGCGCATGCAGGGCATGGACCCGGCCGCGATGATGGCGATGCTCAACGCCTGCATCGCGATGTGCCAGCTGTGCATGGACGAGTGCATGAAGCACGCCGACCACAGCGAGGTCTGCCGGATGTGCGCTCAGGCCTGCCAGGCGTGCATGGACGCCTGCACGGCCGTCAAAGACAGGATGATGGCGATGAGCTGAGCTCGCCGCACGTACGGGGCCAGGCCCGACACCTCACGCGCGCAGGACGTTGAACCGCTCGCCGCCTACGGCGAGAACGTGGTAGCGCTCGTGCAGGGCGACCGGCGTGCCCACGGAGACACGGGCCGCAGCCCCGCTGCCGTTCCACAGCGCGACCGGTGCATCGTCGCCGAGCCTGCGCACGATCACGAAGCCGGAGCGGGAGTCGGCGTCCTCGACGATCGCATCCGCCCAGTCAGCGGGCGTCGCCGACGCGAGCCGCGCCTGGATCAGATGCAGCGCGTGGCCGGGAGCGTAGGAGGAGCAGGTGTCGCCGCGGTCGCACATGCACAACGCACGCTCGCGCACCTCGAGGGGCGGGATGTGGCTGTGCGGGGTGGACACGGTGATCTCCTCGAATGGGTATCGTCGGTTCGGACTCAGTCAGGCTAAGCGCCGGCCTGCGCGGGGTCACGCCGGCTGACACGAGGCGAAACAATGCGGGCGACAACCCGCCCCATCCGCCTCTTTCGCGCATCGGGTGATCGGATAGGCTGGGGCGTCAGAGGAGGACAACGTGGAGGACGACCGCCGCCCCGACCAGGGTGACATCCGCCGGGCCGCCGGGGCTGACGCACGCGATTCCGAGCGCGCCGCCGACACGACGCAGACGTTCGGGCACGATTCCGACCTGTCGTTCGTGCCGTTCGGCAGCGAGCTGGCCGAAGCGGAGCTCGACGCGATCGAGGCCCTGCCGTCCGGTGCCGCACTGCTGCTCGTGCGGTCGGGACCCACGGCCGGAGCCCGGTATCTGCTCGACACCGATGTGACGACCGTCGGCCGGCATCCCGAGGCCGACATCTTCTTCGACGACGTGACCGTCTCGCGCCGTCACGCCGAGATCACCCGCAGCGGCGCCGCGTTCGAACTGGTCGATCAGCGCTCGCTCAACGGCACCTACGTGAACGGCGAGCGGGTCGACCGCGCTCCGCTCACGAACGGCGCCGAGGTGCGCGTCGGCAAGTTCCGCCTCAACTTCTTCGTCTCGCCCGCCGACCTGCCTCAGGCCGCGGACGTCTGATGCCCGCCGCCTCCGCCCGCGAACGATCATCGTCCGCGGGTCTTCTGAGCATCGGCCAGGTGCTGGCGCGGCTCTCTCCGGAGTTCCCGTCGCTGACCTCGAGCAAGCTCCGCTTCCTCGAGGTGCAGGGCATCGTCACGCCCGTGCGCACGGACTCCGGCTACCGGAAGTTCTCCCCGGAGGACCTCGAGCGCCTGCGGCTCGCCCTGACGCTTCAGCGCGACCACTACCTGCCGTTGTCGGTGATCCGCGACTATCTCGAAGACGTGGACGCGGGCCGGGATCCGGTGACTCCGACGGCCGTGCCGCCGCCGTCGATCCTGCCGGCGCCGCGCCGCTACCGTCGCGACGAGCTGCTCGCCGCGTCGGGCGCCGCCCCCCAGCTGCTCAACGACGCGATCAGCACCGGCGTGCTCGTGTCGGGCGAGGTGTACACCGAGCAGTCGGTGGCCCTGCTGCGCGCCCTCGTGGCCCTCGATCGACACGGGATCGAGCCGCGCCATGTGCGAGCTCTCCGGCAGAACGCCGAGCGAGATGTCTCGCTGGTCGAATCGGCGCTGGCACCGCTGCTGCGCCGGACCGATTCCGCATCGCGGGGACGGGCCGGCGAGATCGCGCCCGAACTCGCCAAGCGCCTGGACGAGGTGCGTGCGATCTTCGTCCGGTCGGCATTGGACCGACTGCTCTCCTGAGCGCGTCCGGCCCGCGACACGCCGGGCCGCCGACGGCGGATGTCATTGCCGCAGGGGGAAGGCTGATCTAGCGTGGAGATATCCGATCCGGAGGGGGACGGGCATGACTGCTCGAGACGCGGCAGACAACGAGCCGTTCGTCGCCGAACTCCTCTTCACCGACGGGCTTCCCGCGATGGACGACGAAGTCGGCTATCGGGGCGCGGTCGCCGCGCGGGCCGCCGGCATCACGTATCGCCAGCTCGATTACTGGGCACGCACCGAACTCGTCGAGCCCACCGTGCGCGGCGCGAGCGGCTCGGGATCTCAGCGGCTCTATGGTTTCCGCGACATCCTCGTCCTCAAGCTCGTCAAGCGCCTGCTCGACACCGGGATCTCTCTTCAGCAGATCCGTACCGCGGTGGATCAGCTCCGCGCCGCGGGCATCCGCGACCTCGCGGGCACCACCCTCATGAGCGACGGCGCCTCGGTGTACCTGTGCACGTCGAACGACGAGGTCATCGACCTCGTCAGCCGCGGTCAGGGCGTGTTCGGGATCGCGGTCGGCAAGGTGCTCCGTGAGGTCGAGTCGGAGCTCGTCGACTTCGAGGTCGAGAAGCCCGAAGCGATGGATGAGCTGGCGCTGCGCCGCGCCGCACGCACCGCCTGACCCGATCTCGGGGATCAGTTCGCAGCCGACACGGGGCTGCTCAGTCGCTCCGCCCGGGTCGCGAGCGCCTGGTCGAGATCTGCGATGAGGTCGGCCGGGTCTTCGAGCCCGATCGAGAGCCGGACGAGGCCTGCCGAAGGCTTGGCCTCGGACTGCACGGGTCGATGCGTGAGCGCGGCCGGATGCTGGATGAGCGAGTCGACGCTGCCCAGCGACACCGCATGCGTGAACAGCCGCACCGACGAGGTGAGACCTGCCGCGGCCCCATACCCGCCGACGAGCTCGAGCGAGATCATGGCTCCGGGACCGGACTGCTGCGTGCCGATCAGGCCGCGGGGGTCGCACTCCGCCAGTCCGGGGAAGTACACGCGGGCCACGTCATCCCGCCGGGTGAGCCAGTCGGCGACGGTCCGCGCCGCCTCCTGCTGCGCGCGGACGCGGACGGGCAGTGTCGCGAGACCCCGGTGCAGCAGGTAGGCGCCGAGCGGATGAAGGATGCCGCCGGTGATGGCGCGCACCCGTCGCAGAGCTGCCGCGGTGCGAGCGTCGCACGCGATCACACCGCCGACCACATCACCGTGGCCGCCGAGGTACTTCGTGGCGCTGTGCAGCGAAAGGGTGGCGCCGAGATCGAGCGGATGCTGAAGCACCGGCGTTGCGAAGGTGTTGTCGACGAGCACCGGGACATCGCCCGCCGCCACGACGGCCCGGATATCGACGAGCTCGAGCGTCGGGTTGGCCGGTGACTCCAGGACGACCAGCGCGGTGTCATCGCGGATCGCGGTGGCGACGGCATCCGCCGTGCAGTACGTCGTCTCGACGCTCAGGAGCCCTGACGCCAGCAGATGGTCGGTGCCGCCGTACAGGGGGCGCACCGCCACGACGTGGCGGCGGCCGCTCTCGTGGGCGAGGGCGAGGAGGGCAGCGGTCACCGCGGCCATGCCCGAGGAGAACGCGACCGCCTCTTCGGCGTGCTCGAGCTGCGCCAGAGCCTGCTCGAACCGGGCGACCGTGGGATTCCAGAGCCGTGCGTACACGTTCGACCCGCCGTCGAACGGATGCCCGCCGGTCGCGAGCACCTCATACGACAGGCCGCCGAGGTCGACGTCGGGCAGGGGGTTCGTCGACGAGAGGTCGAGGGGGAGAGCGTGGACGCCCAGGTTCGCGAGATCATCGCGGCCGGCGTGCACGGCAAGACTGTCGGGATGCAGCGTCGTCGATGCCATGGTCGATATGGTCAGCGACAGCGCGGCGAAAGGCAAGTCCTGCTGATCAGAGCGCGCAGGAAGTACGCAATCTGATCATCTGATGAGCAAAGTGGTCACCAGAAGCCGGGGCGTACGGCGTTACGCCCGCGTGTCGTCCGCGACCGGGATGCGGCCGGTGCGCATGACGCGGTCCAGCAGCGAGTCGAAGTCGGCCGCGAGCTCCTGCGCGGAGTCGCCGGGCCAGATGTGCAGCGGCTTGGCGGCGCCCTGCGCCTGCTGCAGCGACGTGCGCTCGGGCAGCTGCGGGCTGAGCACGAGCGGGCCGAACATGTCGCGCAGCTCTTTGATGCGGAACTGGTGCTCGATCGACTGCGGGCGCACGCGGTTCACCACGATGCCGAGCGGCTGCAGGCGAGGGGAGAGCCCACGGCGGATCTCTTCGATCGCGCGGAGGGCGCGGTCGGCGGCGGCCACCGAGAACAGTCCAGGCTCGGTGACGACGATGACCCGGTCGCTGGCCGCCCAAGCGGTGCGGGTGAGGGCGTTCAGCGACGGCGCGCAGTCGATGAGAACGAGGTCGTAGTCGGCCTCGATCGTCGCGAGCGCCTCCTCGAGCTTCCAGACGTCGCGGACGCTCGGGTGGGGGCCGTCGAAGTTGATGGCGGACGGGCTGCCGATCATGACATCGATCGTGCCGGGGTGCACCTTCGCCCACCCGCTGGAGGTGATGGCCTGCCGGACGGTCTTCTCTTTCGGATTGGCCAGGACGTCGGCGACGTTCAGGCGCCCCGCGACTTGGATATCCATGCCCGTCGACACGTCGGACTGCGGGTCGAGGTCGACGACGAGCGTGCGGACACCACGGGCGAAAGCCGCCGACGCGAGTCCGAGAGTCACGGTCGTCTTGCCGACACCCCCCTTGAGCGAGCTGACGGAAAGGACGTGCACAAGGCACCACGTTACCGTCCCCTAGGCTGTGAGCACACTCAGGCCATCATCTGGGGCCGTTATCAGGGGCTGTTTCCCGGGCCCGTGTGAAGCGCCCCGTCCGCACCCCCGCCTCCGGAGGTCGAATGTTCCGCAAGATCCTCGTCGCGAACCGTGGAGAGATCGCGATCCGCGCGTTTCGCGCAGCGTACGAGCTGGGAGCCCGCACCGTTGCCGTCTTCCCGTACGAAGATCGCAACTCGCTGCACCGGCTGAAGGCCGACGAGGCCTACCTCATCGGCGAGAAGGGTCACCCCGTGCGGGCCTACCTCGACGTGGACGAGATCGTGCGCGTAGCGAAGGAGGCCGGCGCGGACGCGATCTATCCGGGCTACGGCTTCCTCTCGGAGAACCCCGAGCTCGCCGAGAAGGCCGCCGCCAACGGCATCGCCTTCATCGGCCCGCCCGCGAGCGTGCTCGAGATGGCGGGCAACAAGGTCACGGCGAAGCATCATGCGATCGCTGCCGGTGTGCCCGTGCTGCGTTCGACCGAGGCATCGGATGACGTCGACGTCCTCCTCGCCCAGGCCGACGACATCGGCTTCCCGATCTTCGTCAAGGCTGTGGCCGGTGGCGGCGGCCGGGGGATGCGGCGGGTCGAGGCCCGCGAAGAGCTGGCGCCGGCGGTGGCCGAAGCCATGCGCGAAGCCGGCAGCGCCTTCGGCGACGCCCGCGTCTTCCTCGAGCAGGCCGTGCAGCGGCCGCGCCACGTCGAGGTGCAGATCCTCGCCGACGCGGCGGGGGAGACCGTTCACCTGTTCGAGCGTGACTGCTCGGTGCAGCGACGGCACCAGAAGGTCATCGAGATCGCGCCCGCGCCGAACCTCGACCCGGCCGTGCGCGACGCGCTGCACGGCTACGCCGTCGCGTTCGCCCGCTCGATCGGCTATCAGAACGCCGGAACGGTCGAGTTCCTGCTCGAGACGGCCGGTCCGCGTACGGGCGAGGTCGTCTTCATCGAGATGAATCCGCGCATCCAGGTCGAGCACACGGTCACCGAAGAGGTCACCGACGTCGACCTTGTGCAGTCGCAGATGCGCATCGCCGCCGGCCAGAGCCTCGACGAGCTCGGGCTGACCCAGGACCGCATCCGCCTGCGCGGTGCGGCTCTGCAGTGCCGCATCACGACGGAGGACCCGACCCAGGGCTTCCGGCCCGACACCGGCAAGATCACGACCTACCGCTCACCGGGCGGTGCCGGCATCCGCCTGGACGGCGGCACGACCGCCGCGGGCGCGCAGATCAGCCCGCACTTCGACTCGATGCTGTCGAAGCTGACCTGCCGCGGGCGCGACTTCGGGGCTGCCGTCGTGCGCGCACGGCGCGCACTCGCCGAGTTCCGCATCCGCGGGGTCTCGACGAACATCCCCTTCCTGCAGGCCGTGCTCGACGACCCCGCGTTCGTGGCGGGTGACGTCTCGACGTCGTTCATCGACGAGCGGCCGCAGCTGCTCAAGGGCCGCGAGTCGAAGGACCGCGGCACGAAGATCCTCAACTGGCTGACCGACACGACGGTCAACAAGCCGCACGGCGACAACCCCGTGACCGTCGACCCGCGGCTCAAGCTGCCCACGGCCGATCTGACGGTCGAGCCGTCCGCCGGCTCGCGTCAGCGTCTGCTCGAGCTCGGACCGGCCGGCTTCGCGCAGGCCCTGCGTGCGCAGACCGCCCTCGCCGTCACCGAGACCACGTTCCGCGACGCCCACCAGTCGCTTCTCGCGACGCGCGTGCGGACGAAGGACCTGGTGACCGTCGCTCCGTACGTCGCGCGCCTCACCCCCCAGCTGCTGTCGGTCGAGGCCTGGGGCGGGGCTACCTACGACGTCGCCCTGCGCTTCCTCGGCGAAGACCCGTGGGAGCGGCTGGACCGGCTCCGGACGGCGCTGCCCAACATCGCCATCCAGATGCTGCTGCGCGGCCGCAACACGGTGGGGTACACGCCGTACCCGACCGAGGTCACCGACGCGTTCGTCGCCGAGGCCGCGGCATCGGGCATCGACATCTTCCGCATCTTCGACGCGCTCAACGACGTGGCGCAGATGCGGCCCGCGATCGACGCGGTGCTGCAGACCGGCACTTCTCTCGCCGAGGTCGCCGTCTGCTACACCGGCGACCTGCTCAACCCCGCCGAGGACCTCTACACGCTCGACTACTACCTCCGCCTCGCCGAGCAGATCACGGCAGCGGGCGCGCACGTGCTGGCCATCAAAGACATGGCGGGACTGCTGCGGCCGGCCGCGGCATCCCGTCTGGTCGCCGCGCTGCGCGAGAACTTCAACCTCCCGGTGCACGTGCACACGCACGACACCGCCGGCGGACAGCTGGCGACGCTGCTGGCCGCGAGCGCGGCAGGGGCGGATGCCGTGGATGCGGCGGCTGCGCCGATGTCGGGCACGACCAGCCAGCCCTCGCTGTCGGCGCTCGTGGCCGCTCTCACCCACACCGAGCGCGACACCGGTATCGACCTCGGCGCCGTGAGCGACCTCGAGCCGTACTGGGAGGCTGTGCGCCACCTCTACCGCCCGTTCGAGTCGGGGCTTCCGGGTCCGACCGGGCGCGTGTACCACCACGAGATCCCCGGCGGGCAGCTGTCGAACCTGCGACAGCAGGCGATCGCCCTGGGCCTGGCCGAGGACTTCGAGCTCATCGAGGACATGTACGCCGCTGCGAACGACATCCTCGGCCGGGTGCCGAAGGTGACGCCGTCGTCGAAGGTCGTCGGCGACCTCGCCCTGCATCTGGCCGCCGTCAAGGCCGACCCGGCGGACTTCGCCGAGAACCCCCAGAACTACGACATCCCCGACTCGGTCGTGGGCTTCATGGCGGGCGAGCTGGGAGACCTGCCCGGCGGCTGGCCCGAGCCCTTCCGCACCAAGGTGCTGCAGGGCCGCGACGTCAGCATCGAGGTGACGCCCCTCACCGAGAGCGAGTCGGCGGCCCTCGGAGCGGATGCCGAAGCCCGCCGCGCGATGCTCAACAAGCTCCTCTTCCCGGCACCGACCCGCGAGTACGAGCAGCGACGAGAGGTCTTCGGCGACCTCAGCGTCCTCGATACGGCGGATTACCTGTACGGCCTCGCTCAGGGGACCGAGCACGTCGTCGAGATCGAGCGCGGCGTGCAGCTCTTCGTCGGCCTGGAGGCGATCGGCGAGGCGGACGACAAGGGCATGCGCACCGTCATGACCACGCTGAACGGTCAGCTGAGACCCGTCTTCGTCCGCGACCGCAGCATCTCGGTCGAGTCGCGTCAGGCGGAGAAGGCCGACACCTCCAAGCCGGGTCAGGTCGCGGCGCCGTTCTCGGGTGTCGTCACGCTCAAGACCGTCGTCGGCGATGCCGTCACGGCGGGGCAGCCGGTCGCCTCCATCGAGGCCATGAAGATGGAGGCGGCCATCACCGCGCCCGTCGACGGCGTCGTGGAGCGCCTGGCGATCGCCGAGACCGCCCAGGTCGACGCAGGCGACCTTTTGGTCGTGATCCGCCCGTCGCAGTAGCCTGGAGGGTGGCATCCGCCCGAAACGCCCCTCTGCCCTGGAGATCTCCGCAGTGACGCCCGACCGACCCGACCACACGCCCGACGAACCCGAGAACGGCGTGCTCTCCGACACGGGGAGTCTCGAGACGACCGGGATCGGCATTCTGGGCGGTGCGACGGCTCAGGTGAGCGTCGAGCTGCCCACGGAATCCGAGGACGATCTGGCCGATGACGACGTGATCGACGACGAGATCCCGTTCGTCATCGAGATCCCCGCCAACGCCGATCTGCCGGTGCTCGCCCGTCCGGCTGAGCCGGAGCCGGCGGTGGAGACGGCCGAGGCCGAGATCATCGAGAGCGACACCGCGCACGCCGACCTCGAGGAGTGGACGGTCGAGGGCGAGGGATTCGCGGCGGCGAGCCCCTCGGAAGACATCGCGGATGCCGATGAGGTGTACGAGGCGACGGTGATCAATCATCGGGAGCCCGAGGCCGACCCTCAGCCCGATGCGGAGCCGCACGCCGCCGAGGATTCCGCGCCGGCGGAGCCCTGGCAGAGCGACGCCGACCAGCCCCACGCGGATGACGACGCCGGCTCTGGAGGCGCGGCAGCGCTCGACGACGCGGCGCCGGAGAGTGCCGCGGAGTCAGACGACGATGCCGTGTTCGACGACGATGCCGCGTTCGAGGACGTCGAGTTCGCGGATGTCGACTTCGCCACCGCCCTGGCAGAAGAGACGGCCGCGATCGCGGAGGAACCCATGACCGCTGAAACCCCAGAACCCCCAGCCGGCCGCGTCGCCGGCATCGTCGGCGACCGATGCCGCAGCCCGGACCGCCCCGCCGGTGCCGCCGCTGCCGGTCGCCGGGCCCACGCCGGCCACCCGCCGCGAAGCCCACCACACCGGCGCCGTGCCCGTCCCCGAGCGTGCGGTCGAGCGTTCGCAGCCGCGTCCGGGAATCGCCCTGACCTCGAAGCGCCTGGGCGAGTTCGAGGCCGATCGCGAGACGGCCGATCTGCTCACCGCCGATCGCCTCCTCGACCCGCACCAGGTCGTGCGCTCCGAGCCGGAAGGCATGTGGCAGCACTTCGTCTACTCGCTCTCCGGCCGCCGGATCAACCTCGGCGACAGCAAGCGCGCGCGGGCGCGCAAGGAGCTCGACCGCCGTATCGCCGCGCCGCTCACGGGCGGTGCGCGGTTCGTGCCGGTGCTCTCCCGCAAGGGCGGCGTCGGCAAGACGACCGTGACGACGCTGCTCGGCATGGCCCTCGCCGACGCCCGCGACGACCGCGTGATCGCGGTGGACGCCAACCCCGATCGCGGCACCCTCGCCGAGCGCATCTCGCGCGACAGCGGAAAGACCGTCCGCGACCTCGTGCGGGTGCGCGGCGACGTCGTCGGCTTCAATGACCTGTCGAACATCGTCGCGCGCGACGAGACGCGGCTGGATGTCGTCGCGTCCGACACCGACCCGCGCGTGTCCGAAGCGTTCAACGACAACGACTACCGGGATGTGGCCTCACTCGCCGCGCACTACTACTCCGTCGTCCTCACCGACACCGGCACCGGAATCGTCCACTCCGTCATGGGAGCCACGCTCGACCTGGCCGACCAGCTCGTCATCGTGGCCGGCCTCAGCGTCGACGAGGCGCGGCTGGCTTCCGAGACGCTGACCTGGCTCGAGACCAACGGCTACTCCGACAAGGTGCGCGGCGCCGTCGTGGTGCTCAACAACGCCCGTCCCGGCCAGCCCCTCGTCCAGCTGGACGAGCTCGAGGCGCACTTCCGCTCCCGTGTACGCGCGGTCGTCCGCGTGCCGTACGACCCGCACATCGCGGCCGGCAGCGCGATCGGATTCCGGGAACTGCAGGCCGACACGCGCCTCGCGGCCCGGGAGCTCGCGGCGACGGTCATCGAGGGTCTGCGCTCCTACGCGCCGGCCGCCTGAGGCATCCGATGGCCGTTCGTCCCATCCGTGTCTTCGGCGACCCCGTCCTGAAGTCCGTCAGCACATCGATCGATGAGATCGACGACGGAGTGCGCGCGCTCGTGCGCGACCTCGTCGACACCGTCGAGCTTCCCGGCCGCGCCGGCGTGGCGGCGCCCCAGATCGGCGTCGGCCTGCGGGCCTTCAGCTACAACATCGACGGCGACATCGGATACGTGCTCAACCCCGTGCTCGTCGAGGTGTCGGGCGAGCCCGAGCCCATCGGCGAGGGCTGCCTATCGGTGCCCGGTCTGTGGCACGATGCCATCCGGTATCCGAGGGCGAAGGTCGTGGGCATCGACCTCGACGGGAACGAGATCGTCATCGAGGGGGAGGGCCTGCTCGCCCAGGCGCTGCAGCACGAGACGGACCACCTCGACGGCACCCTCTACCTCGACCGGCTGAGCCCGGAGGAGCGCCGCGTCGCGATGCGAGAGATCCGCGAGTCCGACTGGTTCTGATTCCGCGTCGGGTTCGGCGTCAAGCAAGAGAGCGGATGCCGGGGTCCCGGCATCCGCTCTTCTCTTGCGGCGGATCAGCTCAACGAGACGTTCGACGTGTTCACCGGCACCGCGTAGAGCTCCTCGATGTCGGTCGCGAAGTCGTCCATGATGACATTGCGCTTGATGCTCATCTTCGGCGTGAGGTGTCCGCTCGCCTCGGTCCACTCGAGCGGGAGGAGCGTGAACTTGCGGATCGACTCTGCACGCGAGACGTGCGTGTTGGCCTCATCGATCGCCCGCTGCACCTCGGCGCGCACGGCCGGGTTCTTCGCCGCCTCGTCGAGCGACATGCTCTTGTCGAGGCTGTTGTTCGCCAGCCATGTCGGCAGCATCTCGGGGTCGAGGGTGATCAGTGCCGAGATGAACGGCTTCTGGTCTCCGACGACGACGACCTGACCGACGATCGGATTGGCGCGGATCGGGTCCTCGAGCACCGCCGGTGCGACGTTCTTGCCGCCGGCGGTCACGATGATCTCCTTCTTGCGGCCGGTGATCTTCAGGAAGCCCTCTTCGTCGAACGAGCCGATGTCGCCGGTGCGGAACCAGTCGCCGTCGAACGATGCGGCCGTCGCCTCGGGGTTGCGCCAGTACTCCTTGAAGACGTTGATACCGCGGACCTGGACCTCGTCGTCCTCACCCAGCCGGATCGCGACGCCGGGAAGCACGGGTCCGACGGTGCCGATCTTCGACTTCGTCGCGAGGTTGACCGTCGCCGGCGCCGTGGTCTCGGTGAGACCGTAGCCCTCGAGGATGGTGACGCCCAGGCTGTGGAAGAAGTGGCCGAGGCGCGGTCCGAGCGGCGCAGAACCCGACACGGCGTAAACGACGTTGCCGCCCATCGCCGCGCGCAGCTTGCTGTAGACGAGCCGGTCGAAGAGAGCGAACTTGATCTTGGTGAGGAAGGGAACCTTCTTGCCGTCCTGGAGGAGCGTGGAGTGCTCGATGGCGGTGTGGGCGGCGGCGCGGAAGATCTTGCCCTTGCCGCCGGCCTCGGCCTTCTGCTCGGCGGAGTTGTAGACCTTCTCGAACACGCGCGGCACGGCCAGCAGGTAGGTCGGCTTGAACGATCCGAGCGCCGGGAGCAGCTGCTTGGTGTCGGGCTGGTGCCCCGTCTTCACGCCCGCGTGGATGTTCAGGATCGAGATGAACCGGGCGAAGATGTGCGCGGTGGTGATGAACAGCAGGGTCGAGGCGCCCGGCGTGGCGACGACCTCGTGCAGAGCCTTGGCGGAGTTGCGCGTGAGCTCGACGAAGTTGCTGTGCGTGAGCACGCAGCCCTTCGGGCGTCCCGTGGAGCCGGACGTGTAGATCAGGGTCGCGATGTCGGCGCCGTTGGCGAGGTTGCGACGCCGCTCGATCTCGTCGTCGCTGACGTCGACGCCACCCGCGATGAGGGTGTCGAGGTCGCCGCGCTGCATCTCCCACGTGGAGCGGATCAGCGGAAGCTCGCCGCGCACCTCGGCGAGGCGGGCGGTGTGGTCGGCCGACTCGGCGATGCACGCCACGGCGCCCGAGTCGGAGAGGATCCAGCCCACCTGCGACGCGGAGCTCGTCTCGTACACCGGGACCATGACGGCGCCCGCGAAGAAGAGCGCGAAGTCGACCAGAGTCCAGTCGTAGGTTGTGCGGGCGATGAAGGCGACCTTGTCGCCGGGTTCGACACCCGCCGCGACGAAGCCCTTGGCGAGGGCGATGACCTGGCGGTGGAAGTCTCGCGCACTGATGTCGCGCCACCCGCCTCCGTCGGGAACGGCGAAAAGCGCCAGGTCGGGCGTCTGCTTCACCCGCTCGACCAAGAGATCGGTGATGTTCGCCTGCGCATCAGCAGGGACGATCGGAGGGACTTCGAACTGGACCACGGCAGCTCCTTCGGTACCGGACGGGGTGAATCTCGGGCGGATCTGACCTGAGTCTAATCCGCCGTCACGCTGCGACCAGCGGCACTGTGGACGGGCGTGCCCTGGATAGACTTCAAGGCGCCGTCGCGCGCGCGGAGGCCGGAGAGGGAGTGCAGTGCTCAAGGTCGGGATCGACATCGGCGGAACGAAGATCGCGGGAGGTGTCGTCGACTCCCACGGCCGCATCGTCGAGAAGCTCCGCGTCGACACCCCGATCGACACCAGCGCCCTGGCCGACGCCGTCGTCGACATGACCCGGCATCTGGCGTCGCGCCATGACGTCGTCGCCGTCGGCGTCGCGGCCGCCGGCTTCATCGACCGCGACCGCGCCACCGTCATCCACGCGCCGAACATCGCGTGGCACGACGAACCGCTCAAGGCGCGCCTCGAGGCGCGGATCGACGTGCCCGTCACGATCGAGAACGACGCCAACGCCGCCGGGTGGGCCGAGTTCCGCTTCGGCGCCGGCCGCGAAGTCGACCACATGGTGATGCTCACGATGGGCACAGGCGTGGGCGGCGCCATCGTCGCCGAGGGCGAGCTGTTCCGCGGCGGTCACGGCATCGGGGGCGAGCTCGGCCACATGCGGTTCATCCGCGACGGCCTGCCCTGCGGCTGCGGCCAGAACGGATGCCTGGAGCAGTACGCGTCGGGCCGGGCGCTGCAGCGCGAGGCCAACGCCATCGCCGACGCCGGCGGCATCGGCGCCGCTCTCGCGGCGCTCCGCGCGGAGAAGGGCACGATCACCGGCCCGGCGGTCTCGCGCCTCGTGCTCGCGGGCGACGAAGGCGCCGTCGAGGCGCTCCGGCGGGTCGCGACCGCCCTCGGCGAAGCGTGCGGAGGATTCCAGGCCGTGCTCGACCCGGAGCTCTTCGTGATCGGCGGCGGTGTCGCGCAGCTCGGCGAGGACCTTCTGGAGCCGGTGCGCATCGCGTATGAGACGTCCCTGCCCGGGTACGGCGAGCGGCCGATCGCCGAGTTCGCGATCGCCGAGCTCGGCAACGACGCCGGCCTCATCGGCGCCGCCGACCTGGCGTCCGCGGAGGAGTAGGCGATGTTCTACTGGCTGATGAAGTACGTGGTGATCGGCCCGATCGTCAAGGCGATCTGGCGCCCGTGGATCATCGGCCGTCGCAACATCCCCGCCGGGGGTGCCGCGATCCTCGCGAGCAACCACCTCTCGTTCGTCGACTCCGTGTTCCTGCCGCTGATGATCGACCGTCCGGTCGCGTTCCTCGCCAAGAGCGACTACTTCACCGGCAAGGGCCTCAGGGGCTGGTCCACCCGCATGTTCTTCAAGGCCACCGGCATGATCCCGATCGACCGGTCGGGCGGCAAGGCCTCCGAGGCCTCGCTGAACACAGGGCTGCAGGTGCTCGGCCGCGGCGACCTGCTCGGCATCTACCCGGAGGGCACGCGCAGCCCCGACGGCAAGCTCTACCGGGGCCGCACCGGCCTGGCCCGCATGGCCCTCGAGGCGCACGTCCCCGTCGTGCCGGTCGTGATGGTCGACACCGACACGATGATGCCGATCGGCACCCGCGTGCCCCGCATCGTGCGGGTCGGCATCGTCATCGGCGAGCCGCTGGACTTCTCGCGCTTCGAGGGGATGGAAGGCGACCGCTACATCCTCCGCTCGATCACCGACGAGATCATGGTCGCACTGCAGCGACTGGGCGAGCAGGAGTACGAAGACGTCTACGCGTCGACGGTGAAGGACCGGCTGAAGACCCCGCGCTGACCGCTGTCATCCGGCGCCGGGGCCGGTGCGCCCGCGGCTAGACTCGAGGGATGCTGCAGCAGCTCGACCCCCTCGACCACTGGCGATCCCTGCCCATCAAGCAGCAGCCCGCCTGGCCCGACGCCGAGGCGGTGGCTGCGACATCCGCTGAGATTTCGACCCTGCCCCCGCTCGTCTTCGCGGGCGAGGTCGACAACCTCCGCGACCGCCTGGCGCGCGCGGCGTCCGGACGGGCCTTCCTGCTGCAGGGCGGCGACTGCGCCGAGACCTTCGCCGGGGCCACCGCCGAGCAGATCCGCAACCGCATCAAGACGGTGCTGCAGATGGCGGTCGTGCTCACCTACGGCGCCTCGATGCCGGTCGTGAAGATGGGCCGCATGGCGGGTCAGTTCGCCAAGCCCCGCTCCAGCGACACCGAGACGCGTGGCGAGGTCACGCTTCCCGCCTACCGCGGCGACATCGTGAACGGCTACGACTTCACCGAGGGTTCGCGTCGGGCCGATCCGCAGCGGCTGCTGAAGGGCTACCACACGGCCGCCTCGACGATCAACCTCATCCGCGCCTTCACGCAGGGCGGCTTCGCCGACCTTCGCGAGGTGCACTCGTGGAACAAGGGCTTCGCGCAGAACCCGGCCAACCAGGCGTACGAGCGCATGGCGGGCGAGATCGACCGCGCCATCCGCTTCATGGAGGCCGCCGGCGCCGACTTCGACGAGCTCAAGCGCGTGGAGTTCTACACCGGTCACGAGGGCCTGCTCATGGACTACGAGCGGCCGATGACGCGCATCGACTCCCGCACGAACACGCCGTACAACACGTCGGCGCACTTCCTGTGGATCGGTGAGCGGACTCGCGAGCTCGACGGCGCACACGTCGACTACTTCTCGAAGATCCGCAACCCGATCGGCGTTAAGCTCGGCCCGACCACGTCGCCCGAGACCGCGCTCGCCCTGATCGACAAGCTCGATCCCGAGCGCGAGCCCGGCCGCCTGACGTTCATCACCCGCATGGGAGCCGGCAAGATCCGCGACGCGCTGCCGCCGCTGCTGGAGGCCGTGCGCGATTCCGGCGCCACGCCGCTGTGGGTCACCGATCCGATGCACGGCAACGGCATCACAACGCCCACCGGCTACAAGACCCGTCGCTTCGACGACGTCGTCGACGAGGTGCGCGGGTTCTTCGAGGCGCACCGGGAGGTCGGCACGTTCCCCGGCGGCATCCACGTCGAGCTCACCGGCGACGACGTAACCGAGTGCCTCGGCGGATCCGAAGAGATCGACGAGGCCGCACTCGCAACGCGCTACGAGTCGCTGTGCGACCCGCGTCTGAACCACATGCAGAGTCTCGAGCTCGCCTTCCTCGTCGCCGAGGAGCTCGAGAAGCGCTGAGCGACGGCTGCCGCCGACACGCAGAGAATCCCGGATGCCTCGACCCGAGGCATCCGGGATTCCGCTGTCTCAGCCGGTGACGGTGAGCTGCAGGTAGACCTCGGTGCCCCTGCGGCGAAGTTCGCCGGCCTCGATGTCCTGGCTCGTCACTTCGGTCAGGTCGTTGGGGACGGCGTTCCAGAACAGCGCCCAGTTCACCGCGAAGCCCTCGGCCTCGAGCTCGGCCTTGGCCTCGTCGCGCGTGAGTCCCACGACGTCGGGCACTTCGAACAGCGGCGGTCCGGTCGACACGACGAGCGTCACCGTGTCGCCCGGGCGCAGCCACCCGCCGTCCTCGCGGCCGAGAACCCGGATGACGCGGCCCTCCTCGATGGACTCGCTGGTCTCGGTGGCGCTCTCGTCGGCGACGACGAGCTGCACGCCTTCGAGCTCGCTCCGCGCGGAGCCCTCACTGTCTCCGACGACGTCGGGGGCGGGCCCGAGCGAGACCCACAGCTGCGCGGAATCGCCCTGACGGGCGGCGCAGCCGTCGCCGCACGCGAAGGGCTCGGCGCCGTCGGCGGGCGTGATCATGACGCCGACGACGGTGTCGGGCGCGGAGTCGGTGAAGAAGGTGGCGTTCTCGGCATCCACCCGGATCTCGAGCGTGTCCAGCCCGGCACGGGCGTCGGCTTCGGCGCTGTCGATGAAGGAGGGGATCTGCACTTCAGCGGGGCCGAGCGAGACGACCACCGTCACCTCGGCCTCGCGGTCGACGCGGGAGCCGCTGGGGGGCTCGGTGCGGATGACGAGGCCGGCGGGAACATCGAGGCTGTTCTCGTCGCGCTGCACCGCGATCAGCGAGTCCTCCTGTAGCCGCGCCGCCGCGTCGGCGAACGACATGTTCGAGACATCGGCGACCGCGACGAGCGAGCCGGGGCCGGACCCGAACCACCATCCGGCGCCCCCCGCGAGGGCGGCGAGCAGGATGACGACGGCGATGAGCCACCCGCCCTTGGCGCGCCGGCGCTGCGTGGCCCGGCGCAGTCGTGTCGCGTTGTCGACCTCTTCCATCGAGGCCGTCGGCCCGGTCGAGGTCGCAGGAAGCACCGCGGTGAGCTCGCCGGTCGCGGCGACGTCGTCGCGGAGGACCCCGATCGGGCTCGTGCGGGTGATCACCGGCGTGATGCTGAGGTCGCGCTCGATCTCGCGCAGCCGGTCGAGCATCTCCCGCGCGTCGAGCGGGCGGTCATCGGGGGAGCGCTCGGTCGCCCACAGCACGAGCTCGTCGAGCGGCTCGGGTACACCCGGGTTCTTCACGCTCGGTCGCGGCACCGAGTCGGTGGCGTGCTGGAACGCGATCTGCATCGGCTGCTCGCCCTTGTACGGCTGCTCGCCGGTGAGCATCTCGTAGAGCATGATGCCGAGCGCGTAGATGTCGCTGCGGGCGTCGGCGGTCCCGCGGGTGACGAGCTCGGGGGCGAGGTACGCGATCGTGCCGAGCAGCTGGGCGCCTGACGCCGTGTTGGCCGTGGTCGCGCGGGCGAGACCGAAATCGCCGATCTTGATGCGGCCGTCCTCGGCGAGGAGGACGTTCTCGGGTTTGACGTCACGGTGGACGATGCCCGCCTTGTGGGCGGCGGCGAGTCCCGACAGCACCGCGTCGAGGATCGTCACGGCCTGCGGGACCGTCAGCCGGCGCTGTTCGCGCAGCAGCTCGCGCAGCGTGATGCCCGGCAGGTACTCCATGACGAGGTAGGCCATGTCGCCGTCCTGGCCCTGGTCGAACACGTTGACGACGTGGGGATCGGCGAGGCGCGCGGCTGCGCGCGCCTCCTGGATGAAGCGGCTCTGGAAGACGGTGTCGTCGCTGAGGTGGCCGTGCATCACCTTGAGCGCGATGCGCCGCTCGAGGCGCAGGTCGGTGGCGACGTAGACCGTCGCCATGCCCCCTCGGGCGATGCGAGCACGCACCCGGTACCGGCCGTCGACGAGACGGCCGATCAGCGGGTCCGTCTGCTGACTCGTGCTCACGCTCAGAGTCTACGGACGCGCACCTGCGAGCCCGCGGAGCGGCTCACCCTGCGACCGTTCCGTTACGCGAGGTTCCGCCTGCGGCCGCACGGCCGAGTGCGCGTCGCTCAGTGCAGCGCCGTTCAGCCGAGGGCGGCGAGCCACGCATGCGCGGGCGCTTCCCACTGCGCGTAGCGATCCGGATAGGCCGACACCTGCACCGCCTGGGCGGCATCGGCGAACGACATGCTCTGCCACCCCGCGATGTCGAGGAGGCCGCGTGTGCGAGAGCCGTTCGGGTCATGCGCCCCGCCGAAGAAGGCCTTGATCGAGTGGACCGGGTCCCTCACCTCGGCCTCGGTGCCCCATCCGGTGCTGGGCCGCTGCTGGAACAGGCCCAGCGAGTCGCGGTCGCCCCAGTCGAGGTTGCGGATCCATGACTCCTGCATCGCGGTACCCAGGGCGATGGCGATCCCGCGATCGGGGACGCCGAGATCGCGGCCGACCCGGACGATCAGCTGCGCGTTGGCGGCCTGCTCCGCATCGAGGCCCGATACGACCGGGGCGGATGCCGCCACCGCGGCGACCGGGATGGCCAGGGTCTGCCCGGGGTAGATGATCGAGGACCGGTCGAGGCCGTTCGCGCCGAGCACGGCGTCGATGCTCACCCCGTGCCGAGTCGCGATCGCGCTGATGGTGTCGCCCGCGGCGATCGTGTAGGCGCCGCCGACGGGGGCAGGAGCGGGGCCGGGGCGGGCGCCGGCGCGGCGGCAGGCGCCGAGGCGGCTCCGGGGACGGCGAGGGTCTGACCGGGGTAGATGATCGACGACCGGTCCAGTCCATTGGCCGCGAGAACGGCGTCGATGCTGAGCCCGTGCCGTTTGGCGATGGCGCTGATGGTGTCGCCCGCGACGACGGTGTGCGAAGCTGCGGAGGTCGGAGCGGTCGGAGCGGGCGCGGCGGAGCCCCCCCGAGAGCACGAGCTCTTGTCCGGGGTAGATGACCGAGCTCCACGCGAGGCTGTTCAGGGCGAGGAGATCGGCCGTCCGCACGCCGTGGCGGGAAGCGATGGCGCTGACCGTGTCGCCGGGCTGCACGATGTAGCCGCTCGCCGCCGCCGCGCTGGCCGGCAGCGCCGCCGGAGCGGTCCTCGGGGCCTTGACCGGCATCGCCTGTGAGGGCGACGCGGCTCGAGCCTCGGCGTGCGCCGGCACTGCCGTCAACGACAGGGCGATGGACCCCGCGACGGCGGCCGGAACCCCGGCCAGCATCGTTCGCGTAGCACCGCCGCGATGGGTGCGGCTGATCTGTCGCACGAGTTTCCCCCCTCAGTCGACTTCGAAAAACCGTGTCACGGATGTCTACTGGTGTCAACGGGTGTTATAAGCGAGGCTGATGTGACTGATGATGCCGGTGATGTCCTTGCCCAGGCTGTCGTGAGGGTTCAGCGGTCGGCGCGTCATCTGAGATAGTGGCTTGGTGACCGCTGACGACGCCTCGCTCATCGAAACCGATTGGCTCAGCCTCCCTGAACTGGTCGAGGTGCTGGATGAATCCCTGGGCCGCGTGCGCCGCCTGCTCGACGAGTTCCACCTCGTCGGCTCGCGACGCGACGGCGCCCTGAAGGTTCCCGCCGTCTTCATCAAGGACGGACATGCGATCCCGTCGCTCCGGGGCACCGTCATCGTGCTGCACGACGCCGGATTCTCGGACGATGAGACGATCGACTGGCTGCTGTCTCCCGAGGACTCCATCGGCCTCGCCCCGATCGAGGCGCTGCGTGCAGGGCGCAAGAGCGAAGTGCGGCGCGTGGCGCAGACACTCGCCTGACAGCCGTCGTCCGTGCCTTCAGGCGGTCGGGACGTCAGGCGGTCCGCACCGTCGCCGCGCGTGCGAGCTCACGCAGCCGGCTGACCGCCGCATTGTCGAGGCGCGCACCCGAGAGCGCACGGTCGGCTTCGCGCGCGAAGTCGGCGATGAGCCGCTCCACGCGCTCCAGCGCCCCGGTGTCGGCAATCGTCTGCTGCAGCGACGCGATCTGGCCGTCGTCCAGGGTGGGATCTCCCACGAGTTCGTCGACGGTGCGCCGCGCGGAGGGGGCGAGTGCCTCCCGGGTATAGGCGATCAGCACCGTGCGCTTGCCCTCGCGAAGGTCGTCGCCTGCCGGCTTGCCGGTCTCGGCCTCGTCGCCGAACACTCCGAGCACGTCGTCGCGGAGCTGGAAGGCCATGCCCAGGGGATGCCCGAACGCGGCGAGCGCGGCCGCCTGCTCGTCGTCGGCACCGGCGAGGGCGGCCCCGATCGCGAGCGGCTGCTGCACG
>NZ_CAJF01000028.1 GCF_000304335.1 Microbacterium yannicii PS01
CCCCGACTATCCGAGCGACGCTGTCTCGCTCACCTCGAACGCTCCCGGCCAGTTCGCGGTCGACGACGAGCCCGAGGACGCCGCCGCCTCGTCCTCCGCCGTCCGTGTGGCGACACTCGCGCCCGTCCGCGAAGGTGAGGTGCTGACCCCCCGCCGAGGTGGCGGTGTCGCTCGACAGCGCCGACGACGACGAGCTCGATGTCGCCCCCGAGACCCAGGCCGACGCGCCGGTGCCGCCTACGGTCGCGCCCCCACTGACACCCGTGACCACCATGCGCACCGGTGGCGTGCAGCGGTACGGCGAAGCCGTGGTGCGTCAGATGCTCGGCGCGACGTTTCTGCGCGAGGAGCCCTACGAGCCGCCCACGAGGTTCAGCTAGACCATGTACGACGGCATCGTCCAAGACCTGATCGACGAATTCGGCCGGCTTCCGGGCATCGGACCCAAGTCGGCGCAGCGGATCGCGTTCCACATCCTGCAGACCCCTGGCTTCGATGTCTCGCATCTCGCCGAACTGCTGAGCGAGGTGCGCGAGAAGGTGCGCTTCTGCGAGGTGTGCGGCAACGTCACCGAGCAGGAGCGCTGCTCGATCTGCCGCGATCCGCGCCGCAACACCACCCTGATCTGCGTCGTCGAAGACGCCAAGGATGTCGCTGCGATCGAGCGGACCCGCGAGTTCCGCGGGCTCTACCACGTGCTCGGCGGCGCCATCAGCCCCATCGCCGGCATCGGTCCCGACGATCTCCGGATCACGCAGCTGATGCAGCGCCTCGCCGACGGCACCGTGCAGGAGGTCATCCTCGCCACGAATCCCAACCTCGAGGGCGAGGCGACGGCCACGTACCTGAGCCGCCTGCTGCACAGCCTCGAGATCTCGGTCACCCGTCTGGCCTCCGGTCTGCCTGTCGGCGGCGACCTCGAGTACGCCGACGAGGTGACCCTCGGCCGCGCCTTCGAGGGCCGACGGTCGATCTGACGGACGCCGCGTCGTGAACCCCGTCCAGCGCTTCGATGCCCGTGCGTGGCTGCTCTTCGCCGCGATGGCCATCCTGTGGGGCATCCCGTACCTGTTCATCAAACAGGCGGTCGACTCGTACTCGCCGGCTGCGGTGGTGGCCGGCCGCACGCTTCTGGGCGGCCTGATCCTGCTCCCGTTCGCGCTGCGTCAGAAGGCGCTGCGCCCGGCGCTGCCGAAGATCGGCTGGATCCTCGCCTTCGGCGCGATCGAGATGGCCGGCCCGTTCCTGCTGCTCGGCCACGCCGAGCAGACGCTGCCCTCGGGCCTCACCGGGCTGCTGGTGGCGACCGTGCCGCTGTTCGCGGCGATCATCGCCCTCGGCGGCGGTGACCGGTCGGTGCTGAAGCCGTCGCGCGCCATCGGGCTGGTCATAGGGTTCGCGGGCGTCGCGATCATCGTCGCAGGCCCGGGCCTCGCGATCGAGGGCGGCGGGGGACTGGTCGCGGTCGGCGAGGTGCTCCTCGTGGCGCTTCTTTATGCCATCGCACCGTTCGTGATCGCCACCAAGCTGCGCGACGTGCCGGCGCTCGGCACCATCACGCTGGCCCTCCTCGCCGTGGGGATCTTCTATCTGCCGATCGGCGCGCTCACCCAGCACGAGATGCCGACGCTCACGAGCACCATGGCGCTCGTGGCGCTGGCGGTGCTGTGCACCGCGGTGGCGTTCATCGTCTTCTTTGCGCTCATCGCGCGCGTGGGCCCCGTGCGGGCGCCGCTGTTCACCTACGTCAACCCGGTCGTGGCCATCGTCCTCGGTCTCATCGTGCTGGGAGAGCCGCTCACCCTCGGGCTGCTCTTCGGCTTCCCGCTGGTCATCCTCGGCTGCTGGCTCGCCGCCACCGGCGGCACCCTCCGGGTGCGCAAGACCGAGAGCGACCTGCCGCCGGTCGCGCCGGGATAGCCCCCGACGTCAGCGCAGTACCTCGACGAGCACGATCCACGAGATGAGCAGTGCGGCGATCACGGCGATGATGCAGCCCACCGCGAACCAGATCAGTCCGCTCGGCTGCTGAGCCACCAGCAAAGCGCCGCCGACGACATACGTGAGTGGAGCCGCGAAGCCGACTGCGGACTTTCCCCACCGCAGCCGATTGGCCGGGTGCCGGTTGCGGTAGATCTGGCGGGCGGCCTGGAACGGGAAGACGCCCGCGGCGATCGCGAGAAGGATCATCGCGATGCCGTACGCCGAGGCATCCAGTCCGGGGATCAATCCCACCGCCGCGCCGCTCAGTGCCAGAACCAGGCCCGCGATCCCGGCCGCCAGGCGGGCCGTGAGGGATTCCGCCTTGATGATGTCGCTGATGTTGACACTCGCCGCGACGATCACCAGACCCGCAAGCGCGGCCGTCGCGCCGACCATCGCCACATTGAATTCCGACCACGCCTCGATCAGCTCCATGGTCGGATGCTAGCGGGACAGCGTCGCGCCGAGCACACGCTCGGATCGGCAGGAGCGGGCCGCGCCGGCGACACGCGGGTCCCGGATGCCGCGGCCGTGTGTCGCCTCTGAGCGCCGTACCTGCGGATCCAAGACTGTGCGGCGGGGGATCGCGCGACCGCTCCCGCTCTGTCACATGGCCGTGGCCGCATAAGCGCGTCCGTAAGATGGATCCCTGGGTGAGCGTGCAAGCCATCGTCCGGCATCCGTTCGTCCATCCACCACTTACGCGTGCCGCGTGTGCGGCACCTCCGGGAGTCTGATCGTGGCGCTGATCGTCCAGAAGTACGGCGGGTCGTCGGTCGCGGATGCCGAGAGCATCAAGCGGGTCGCGAAGCGCATCGTCGACACGCGCCGAGCGGGCCACGACGTGGTCGTCGCGGTGAGCGCGATGGGCGACACCACGGATGAGCTGCTCGACCTCGCATCGCAGGTCGCCCCCATCCCCGCACCGCGCGAGCTCGACATGCTGCTCTCGAGCGGCGAGCGCATCTCGATGGCCCTCCTCGCGATGGCGATCCACTCGATGGGCTTCGAGGCGCGGTCGTTCACCGGCAGCCAGGCCGGCATGATCACGACCGCCGATCACGGCTCGGCGCGCATCGTCGACGTGACGCCGGTGCGGCTGCGCGAGGCGCTCGACGAAGGCGCGATCGTCATCGTCGCCGGCTTCCAGGGCTTCAACCGCGACACCCGTGACATCACCACGCTGGGTCGTGGCGGCTCCGACACGACCGCTGTCGCGCTGGCGGCGGCGCTGGACGCCGACGTGTGCGAGATCTACAGCGACGTCGACGGGATCTTCACCGCCGACCCGCGCGTCGTGCCCAAGGCCCGCAAGCTGAGTGTCGTCTCGGCGGAGGAGATGCTCGAGCTCGCTGCCAACGGCGCCAAGGTGCTGTACATCCGCGCGGTCGAGTACGCGCGTCGGCACGGCGTGCTGATCCACGCCCGCTCCACGTTCAGCTCGGGCGTGGGGACCTATGTACTCGGCCCGGGGATGAGCATCCCCGATGGCCAAGAGGGAGAAGAGATGGAAGAGCCGATCGTCGCCGGCGTCGCCACCGACCTGGGGCAGGCCAAGATCACCGTCACCGGCGTGCCCGACGTGCCGGGCAAGGCGGCCGAGATCTTCAAGGTCGTCGCGAAGTCCGGAGCCAATGTCGACATGATCGTGCAGAACGTGTCGGCGGCGACCACGGGCCGCACCGACATCTCCTTCACGGTCCCCAAGACCGACGCCGCGGTGGCGCTGAAGGCGCTCGCGGGGGACCAGGCCGAGATCGGCTTCGAGAATCTCGTCCACGACGATCAGATCGGCAAGCTGTCGGTGGTCGGCGCGGGCATGCGCACGCACTCCGGAGTCTCGGCCACCCTTTTCGAGGCGCTGAGCGTCTCGGGGGTCAACATCGAGATGATCTCGACATCCGAGATCCGCATCTCGGTGGTGGTGCGCGGTGACGATCTCGCCGAAGCCGCACGCGTGGTGCACCGGGCGTACGGACTCGACGGCGACGACGACGCCACCGTCTACGCCGGCACCGGCCGCTGAACTCCTGCTCCGGGCCGTAACGCGGACCGGACCATCGCGCGGCGACGGTAGAATCGGGCAAAACGTGCGTCCGACGGTGCCCGCGCGTCCGCTCCACGCTGAGGAAACATCATGGCTCGCATCTCCGATTCAGGACTCTCCGTCGCCGTCGTCGGCGCCACCGGCCAGGTCGGGACGGTCATGCGCGAGATCCTCGCCGAGCGCAACTTCCCGATCGGCGAACTGCGGCTCTTCGCCACCGCTCGTTCGGCCGGCACCGCCGTGGAGTTCGCCGGCCGCACCGTGATCATCGAGGACGTCGCGACCGCCGACCCGTCGGGCGTCGACATCGCGCTGTTCTCCGCCGGCGCCACGGGCAGCCGCGCGCACGCGCCCCGCTTCGCCGAGGCTGGTGCCGTCGTCATCGACAACTCCAGTGCCTGGCGCATGGACCCCGACGTGCCGCTGGTGGTCAGCGAGGTCAACCCCCACGCGATCGCAGAGGCGAAGAAGGGCATCGTCGCCAACCCGAACTGCACCACGATGGCCGCGATGCCGGTGCTCAAGGTGCTCGACACCGAGGCCGGTCTCGAGCGCCTGATCGTGTCGACGTATCAGGCCGTCTCGGGCTCGGGCCTCGCCGGCGCCCAGGAGCTGCTCGGTCAGATCGAGGCCGTGGTCGCACAGCCGAACGCCATCGACCTCGTGCGCGACGGCTCGGCGGTCGACTTCCCGCAGCCCGAGAAGTACGTGGCCCCGATCGCGTTCGACGTGATCCCCTTCGCCGGCAACCTCGTCGACGACGGCTTGAACGAGACCGACGAGGAGAAGAAGCTCCGCAACGAGAGCCGCAAGATCCTCGAGCTTCCCGACCTTCTCGTGGCCGGCACCTGCGTGCGCGTCCCCGTCTTCACCGGCCACTCGCTCTCGATCCACGCCGAGTTCGCGCGCGACATCACGCCCGAGCGCGCGCGGGACCTGCTGGCCTCGGCCCCGGGTGTGTCGCTGGAAGAGGTTCCCACCCCGCTGCAGGCGGCGGGGAACGACCCGAGCTACGTCGGGCGCATCCGCGCCGATCAGTCCGCGCCCGAGGGTAAGGGGCTGGTGCTGTTCATCTCAAACGACAACCTGCGCAAGGGCGCGGCGCTCAACGCCGTGCAGATCGCAGAAGTGGTCGCGGCGAACCTGGGCGCGACCGTCTGAGCTCGCCGCCCGCTTTCTCGTCGGGCAAGAAACCTGAGACTTTCGGCTCTGTCGAGGGCTGCCGGTCGGGGGTACTTTGCGGCACGAATAGAATCGACTGGTGACCGAAACGCCCTCCGACGCCCTGCCCCATCCCGACGACAGCGATCTGCCCAGCGGCACGGTGGACGTTCTCCTCATCGGCGGCGGGATCATGAGCGCGACGCTCGGCACGCTGCTCCAGGAGCTGCAGCCCGATCTGAAGATCGCGGTCTTCGAGCGACTGAGCGACGTCGCGCTGGAGAGCTCGAACGCCTGGAACAACGCCGGCACCGGCCACGCCGCCCTGTGCGAGCTGAACTACACCCCGGAGGGCAAGGACGGCGTCGTCGACGCCACGAAGGCGATCTCGATCAACGAGCAGTTCCAGCAGAGCCGTCAGCTGTGGTCGTCGCTCGTGGAGAAGGGCGTCCTCGACGCCCCGTCCACGTTCATCAACTCCACGCCGCACATGACGTTCGTCCGTGGTGAGAAGGATGTCGCCTTCCTCAAGAAGCGCTACGAGGCGTTGAAGGACCAGCCGCTGTTCGCGGGCATCCAGTACAGCGAAGACTCGCGCGTGATCAATCAGTGGGCTCCGCTTCTCATGAAGAAGCGCCGCAGGGGAGAGCCCTTCGCGGCGACCCGGGTGCCGGCGGGCACCGACGTCGACTTCGGCGCGCTGACGCGTCAGCTGTTCGCCCACCTCGCCGAGAACGGCGCCGATGTGCGCACGAACACCGAGGTTCGTCGCCTGAAACGCCTTGAGGACGGCTCCTGGCGTGTCCGGTACCGCCGGACGATCGGCCGCTCGCCGGGCGAGATCCGCGCGAAGTTCGTGTTCGTCGGCGCCGGCGGGTGGGCGCTGAAGCTGCTGCAGCGCTCGGGCATCCCCGAGATCTCGGGTTACGGCGTGTTCCCGATCGGCGGGCAGTTCCTCAAGACCTCCAATCCAGCGGTCGTCGCTCAGCACAAGGCGAAGGTGTACTCGCAGGCGTCGGTCGGGGCTCCGCCCATGTCGGTGCCGCATCTGGACACCCGCGTCGTCGACGGCGAGGCATCCCTGCTGTTCGGCCCGTTCGCCACGTTCAGTCCCAAGTTCCTCAAGAACGGCTCGATGCTCGATCTCGTGACGCAGGTCCGTGCGCACAATCTGGGTCCGATGCTGAAAGTCGCCGTCGACAACCCGAGTCTCATCACCTACCTGGTGGGTGAGCTGCTGAAGAACCACAAGAAGAAGGTCGACAGCCTGCGCATGTTCGTGCCGACCGCGAAGGACGAGGACTGGGAGCTCATCCAGGCCGGCCAGCGCGCACAGGTCATGAAGAAGGACCCCAAGAAGGGTGGCATCCTGCAGTTCGGCACCGAGGTGGTCACCGGCGCCGACGGCACGATCGCCGGTCTGCTGGGTGCATCGCCCGGGGCGTCGACGGCCGCGTCGATCATGCTCGGCCTGCTGAAGACGTGCTTCCCCGACCGCATCGAGTCGTGGGAGCCGCGCCTGCGCGAGCTGATCCCGAGCTACGGCGAGACGCTGAACCCGCGCCCCGAGGTGGCGCAGGACGTGCTCACCGAGACCGCGGAGACCCTCGCCCTCACGGCTTAGGCGCAGACGGGCTGCCGTTCGTGAGACTGTGGTCGCTGCATCCGTCGATCCTTGATCGTGCCGCTCTCGTCGCGTGCTGGCGCGAAGGGCTCCTGGCGCAGCGGGTGCTCACCGGAACGACGCGCGGGTACACCAAGCATCCTCAGCTGGAGCGCTTCCGAGCCTCGACAGAGCCGCTCGACGCGGTCGGTCATTACCTGATGAGCCTGCGCGCCGAAGCGGTGCGGCGCGGGTACGCCTTCGACGCGACGCGCGTGATGAGACCGGATGCCGCGGCCCCCGGCATCCCCGTCACCACCGGTCAGCTCGCCTTCGAGCTGGAGCACCTGCGGGCCAAAGTCGGTGTGCGCGATCCCGGCTGGCTGCCGCGGCTGCCGACACTCGCCACGGCCTCGCCGAGTCTGCTCGAAGTGCCGGGCGCGGTCGAGTCGTGGGAGCGCGCCACTCCGGCCCCCTAGGGTGGGGGCATGCGGGCTCGGCTCTCCTGGCGCACGTGGGCGGTCGTGGCCGCTCTGATCGTCGCCGTCACGGTGGGCGGCGCCGTGGCCGTCTCGCGCAGCGCGGGTCCGGCGGGCGGAGTCTCATCGCCCGGGATCGCCGCGCGCGACGACGCATGGGGTGCCGCGGCGGCCCTGGGAGCCGTGGGGTCCGTCGACGACTTCTCGTACGACTCCTTCGAGGCGGAGTACTGGCTCGGGCGCGGCCCGGGTGGCCGGAGCGAGCTCTTCACGACCGAGACGCTCGTCGCGCGATTCCCCGAGTCCGATCAGAACAGGGGCATCGTGCGGTGGCTGCCGAAGGCGGATTCGGGCATCGCGCACGACACGAGGGTCGTCAGCGTCACCGACGCCGGGGGAGCTCCCATTCCGTGGTGGACCGAGGAGGACGACGAATTCGTCTACGTGCTCACCGGTGACGACAGCTACGTCCGCGGCCGCCAGACCTACGTGATCTCCTACACGATGAGCGATGTCGTACTGCGCTACGACGACACGGGCGCCGACGAGTTCTACTGGGACACCGTGGGCACCGACCACGCGCAGCCGTTCGGTGAGGTCCGCGCGAACGTCCGGGTGCTCGGTGACGCGGCAGACGGCATCCTGGCCGACCGGGTGTTCTGCTACACCGGCCCGGCGGGATCCACCGAGCGCTGCGATATCCGGGAGGTTGCCGCGGACGGCCCGCCCGACGACGTCCTTGCGTGGGCGCTCAGTCGTGGGATCACCGGGGCTGCTGAGAGGCAGCTCGCGTTCGCGGCCGCCGATTCTGGCCTCGGCGCCGACGAGAACGTCACCGTCGCTCTCGGGTTCGTCCCGGGCACCTTCGCCGCCCTCACGCCTCCGCCCCCGCCCCCGTACCCATGGTGGGAGTGGATCCTGCCGGTGCTCGGACTGGTGGCCGGTGTCGGCGGTTCCGTCTTCCTGCTCGTCGCGAGGACGTTGCTGCGGCGCAACCCCGACCGCTCACCCGTCATCGTGCAGTACAGTCCACCCGTGGACGAGTCGCCGACGCTGTCGGCCGGTGTCCTCGGCGTGCCCGCGAAGGCCCTCGCCGCGCACGTCGTGGACCTGGCGGTGAGGGACAGAGTCGAGATCACGGCGACGGGGAAGCGTGCCGACGCCGACGACTTCGCCGTCGTGCTCCGCGACGAGTCAGGGCTGGAGCACGATGACCGGCGGATCGTCACGACTCTGTTCGGGAAGGATGCCGCACCCGGGGACCGCGTGGACCTCGGAGTCTTCGCGAAGAAGCCCCCGATTCGCGCCGTGACCTACGTCCGCCGCATCGAAGACTCCGCGGTTGACCGCGGCTACCGCAGCAAGACGCCGCAGTGGGTCGGCAGCGTCCGCGGCCTGATGCAGTTCGGCGGGTTCGCCGTCGCGATCCTGCTGACCTTCTTCGTCGACGCCATGCCGTCCGTCCTGTCCGATCTGGACGCACTCGGCGGGTGGATCTACGCCCTCGCCATCGTGAGCGCCTTCGGCGCCTTCATCGTGCTGCCGTTCGTCAGGCTGCCCCGCACGACCCTCACGCTCGCCGGTGGAGTGCACCTCACCTACCTCCACGGCATCCGCGAGTATCTCTCTCTCGCCGAGGAGGAGCGCCTGCGCGTCGCCCAGGGACCACGGTCGGCCGACCTCGTGTCGGCCGGGCGCCGGCCTTTCGGAGACCAGCCGAACGCTCCCGGCGCCGACGTCGTCAATCTCTACGAGAGACTCCTGCCCTACGCGGTGCTGCTCGGCATGCAGCAGGCGTGGGTCGCGGTCATCCGCGCGGCGCAGCCGGCCGCCGAGGCGGGCCTGCCGGCAGCGAGGCTCGCGCTGTTCGACTCGGTGACGTCGGATTCCCTGTCCGAGGCGTCCTCGTCGATCGGTCGGCTCGCCGTGACCCCCGTGTCGCGGGGAAGCTCGTCGAACTCGTCCGGCTCCTCGTTCTCGAGCAGCTGGTCGTCGTCGGGCGGCTCCTCCGGCGGCGGGTTCTCTGGGGGCGGTGGCGGCGGAGGCGGATTCGGCGGCCGCTGATCGGGGGAGGGCCGGGAGCGGAAGCGCATGACCGCTCACGCACTACGCTCGATCCGTGGCCAAGCTCTACTTCCGCTACGGGGCGATGAACTCCGGAAAGTCGACGTCCCTCCTTCAGGCCGCGTACAACTACGAGGAGCGCGGGCAGCATGTGCTGCTGGCCAAGCCGGCGATCGACACGAAAGGCGCGGGACGCATCGACAGCCGTCTCGGAATGTCGCGTGATGTCGACTTCCTGATCGGTCCCGATGACGATCTTCGCGCCCTGTTCGCAGAGCATCGCGCACGCGTGAAGCGGGATGCCGCGACCACCCTCGTGCCGGAGTCGGACGAGCACGAGGTCGACGTCGCCTGCCTCCTGATCGACGAGGCGCAGTTCCTCACCAGCGAGCAGGTCGACGACCTCTTGCGCATCGTGGTGCTGGACGGCGTTCCGGTCCTCGCCTACGGCATCCGCACCGACTTCCAGACCCAGGCGTTTCCCGGATCGGCGCGCCTGATGGAGCTCGCCCACTCCCTCGAGGAGCTCAAGACCATCTGCCGGTGCGGCCGCAAGGCGCTCTTCAACGCGCGGCTGGTGGGCGGGCGGTTCGTCTTCGAGGGCGACCAGGTGGCGATCGACGAGCTCAGCAGCGACCGCGTGACGTACGAGTCGCTGTGCGCAGAGGACTACCTGCGCGAATCGGGTGGGCGCCTGCGCTGACCTCTCCGGTCAGCGGGGGTCACCTCGGTGGCCCGTCATGCGTCATGACCGACACGCGCTCGTTCTAGGCTGGAGTCATGCGCGTTCTCCTCGCCGGCGGCGCCGGTTACATCGGCGCCCACACGGCCGTCGCCCTTCTCGAAGCCGGGCACGACGTCCTCGTCGTCGACGACCTCTCGAACTCCTCCGCCGAGGCCGTGGCGCGGGTGGAGCAGCTGACGGGTGCGAAGATCCCGTTCCTGGCCGCCGACGCGCGCGACGTCGATGCGCTCACCGCCTTCGTGCGCACGCATGCGCCCGTCGACGCGGTGATCCACTTCGCCGGGCTCAAGGCCGTCGGTGAGTCGGTGGCCGAGCCGGTGCGCTACTACGACGTCAACATCGGCACCTCGATCGCGATCCTGAAACTGATGGCGGCCGAGGGCATCCCGACGATCGTGTTCTCGAGTTCTGCGACCGTCTACGGCGCTCCGGAGACGCTGCCGCTGTCGGAGGAGTCGCCCACCGGCATCGACCTGACGAACCCGTACGGCAAGACCAAGCGCATGATCGAAGAGATCCTGAAGGATGCCGCGGCCGCCGACCCGGCTCTGCGCGCGGTGAGCCTGCGGTACTTCAACCCGGTCGGCGCTCACCCCAGCGGCCGGATCGGCGAGGATCCTGCCGGCGTGCCCAACAACCTGATGCCGTACGTGGCTCGCGTCGCTGTCGGGGCACTCGACCGCGTCGGCGTGTTCGGCGACGACTATGACACCCCCGACGGGACGGGTCAGCGCGACTACATCCATGTGCTGGACCTCGCAGCCGGTCACGTCGCGGCGCTCGAGCACGCTCGCGAAGGGTACGAGATCTACAACCTCGGCACCGGTACGCCGGTGACGGTCCTCGAGCTCATCGCGGCCTTCGAACGAGCAGCCGGCAAGAAGATTCCGCGCGAGATCCTGCCCCGCCGGGCAGGCGACGTCGCGGCTTCGTACTGCGACCCGTCCAAGGCGCAGCGCGAACTCGGATGGACGGCCACGCGCACCATCGATGAAGCGTGCCGTGACTCGTGGAACTGGCAGTCGAACAACCCGAACGGCTACGCCCGGGCCTGATCGGGGCGAAGACCTCTCACGCCGTCTTGGGCGCCTTGGACCGTCGACGCCGGGGGAGAGGAAGCAGCATCGACACGGTCCGCTGATAGGCGGCGTAGGCCGGATACTTCGAGGCGGTGATCGACTCGGTGAAGATCGTCGAGCCGATGAACAGCAGCGTCAGCAACGCGGCGCCGACGATCGTCCAGTTGAGCCATCCGCCGCCGCCGGTCACGAGCGCCGTCGCACCTATCGCGTAGAACACCCACCACTGCGCCTGCTCGAACAAGAAATTCGGGTGGCGGCTGTAGGCGAACAGACCCGTGGTGACGAACCCGGGCTCGAGCGTCCCTCCCGCGGCGTTCTTCGCCTGATGGAAGTTCCACTGCTGCTGGTCGGCGACCCACTCGCCGACCAGGAACGCGGCGAAGAGCGCCGAGAACGCGGCATCCCATCCCGTGAAGGGCGTCGGATGCTGCCACCCGATGTACGCCGGAAGCGTGATGAGCACGAGCAGCGCGTTCTGGTAGAGGACGATGAAGAAGAGGTTGAAGAGCTGGAACTGCCACGGCTTCATCCGGCCGCGCAGGACTGCCCAGCGATAGTCCTCCATGCCGGTGTACCCGCCCTTGCGGGCGAAGTTGAAGGTGAGCCGTGCGCCCCACGCGGTGACGAGGAGCGCCATGACGACGAGTCGCGCCGCGTCTTCGCCTGCGATGAGCGCGGCGATGGCGAAGATCCACACGTAGACGACCGGGACGATGGACCAGAGCCGGTCGACCCACGAGGTGTCTTCCGTGACGAGCGATGCGATCCAGCAGAAGGCGCAGGCGACGCCGGCGACGCCGAGGACGATGACGAGGGGGTCCATGCGCTCAGGCTAGCGTTTGATTGTGGTCAGACCACACGGTATCGTGGTCTGACCACATGGATCGATGAGGAGACCCGTGGCACAGACTTCGATGACGCCCGCCGCCGCGGAATCGGCGACGCCGCCGACGACCGCGCGCGCCTGGCGCGTGGTGCTCGAGAAGATCGAGACCGACCTTCTGGACGGCACTCTGCAGCCGGGCGACCGACTGCCCCCGGAGCGCGAGCTCGCCTCGACACTCGGCGTCGGCCGATCCAGCGTGCGCGAGGCGCTGCGTGTGCTCGAGGTGATGGGCCTCATCCGCACCGGCACCGGCTCGGGTCCGACCTCCGGAGCGATGATCATCGCGACTCCGAACGGCGGCATGTCGGCACTCCTGCGCCTGCAGGTGGCGGCCCAGGGCTTTCCGCTCGACGACGTCGTCGCCACACGTCTCGTGCTCGAATCCGCTGTCGTCGAAGCGCTGGCTGCGGATCCGGACCGCGACACCGACGATGCTCGCGCCGTCCTCGACGCGATGGAGGCGACCGATCTCACGCCCGCCGAGTTCCTCGCACTCGATGCGCAGCTGCACCTGGCTCTCGCCGAGGCCTCGGGCAATGTCGTGATCGCGGCGACGATGGCGGGCCTGCGCACCGCCATCGAGTCGTACGTCCAAGCGGGAGCCGAGCGCATCACCGATTGGGATGCGACCGCCTCGCGTCTGCGCCACGAGCACCGCGCGATCCTCGATGCCGTCGAGAGCGGCGAGATCGACCGCGCCCGCACCCTCGTGCGGAGCCACATCACCGGCTACTACGCCCATGCGGGCCTCGCTCGCACTTCCGTCTGAACCCGAAAGGCACATCCATGGTCACGCGTCAGCTGCCCAAGCCCGCCGAGCTCCTCGAGCTCATGCAGTTCAAGAAGCCCGAGCTCAACGGCCGCAAGCGCCGCCTCGACGCGGCGCTCACGATCTACGATCTCCGTTCGATCGCGAAGCGCCGCACGCCCAAGGCCGCGTTCGACTACACCGACGGCGCCGCCGAAGGTGAGCTGTCGCTCGCTCGCGCGCGCCAGGCGTTCGAGGACGTCGAGTTCCACCCGAGCATTCTGCGCCCGGCCGAGCGGGTCGACATGTCGACCGAGATCCTCGGCGGGCCGTCAGCACTGCCCTTCGGCATCGCGCCGACCGGGTTCACTCGGCTGATGCAGACCGAGGGTGAGAGCGCGGGCGCTGCTGCCGCCGGTGCCGCCGGCATCCCATTCACCCTCTCGACTCTCGGGACGACGTCGATCGAGGACGTGCGGAAGGCCAACCCGAACGGACGGAACTGGTTCCAGCTCTACGTCATGCGCGACCGCGAGGTCTCGTACGCGCTGACGCGCCGCGCCGCCGAAGCGGGCTTCGACACCCTGCAGTTCACCGTCGACACGCCGGTCGCCGGCGCGCGTCTGCGCGACAAGCGCAACGGCTTCTCGATCCCCCCGCAGCTGACTCTCGGCACGATCATCAACGCCATCCCACGCCCGTGGTGGTGGTACGACTTCCTCACGACGCCCAAGCTCGAGTTCGCGTCGCTGTCGACGACCGGCGGCACCGTGGGCGAGCTGCTGAACGCCGCGATGGACCCGACCATCAGCTACGACGACCTCGACGTCATCCGCGAGATCTGGCCCGGCAAGATCGTCGTCAAGGGCGTCCAGAACGTCGAGGACTCCAAGCGGCTCATCGACGCCGGGGTCGACGGCATCATCCTGTCGAACCACGGCGGCCGCCAGCTCGACCGTGCGCCGATCCCGTTCCGCCTGCTGCCGGAGGTGGTGCGCGAGGTCGGCAAGGACGCCACCGTCATGGTCGACACCGGCATCATGAACGGCGCCGACATCGTCGCGTCGATCGCGCTGGGCGCGAAGTTCACTCTCATCGGCCGCGCGTACCTCTACGGCCTGATGGCGGGCGGGCGGGAGGGCGTGGATCGCACGATCGCGATCCTGCGCACCGAGATCGAGCGCACGATGCAGCTGCTGGGAGTCGCGTCGTTGGCCGAGCTCGAGCCGAAGCACGTCACACAGCTCACCCGGCTCATGCCGCTCGCCGGCGCCCCCGCCGACGCGGTCGGCGGCGGTGCGCCACGTGTGCGCGCGGTGTCGGATTCACCGGTCCGCGGCGCGAAGGCGTCGGGGGATGCGGAGGCCGCAGCATCCCGCCCCGCGAAGCCCGCGGCGCCGCGCGCCAAGGCTTCTGCCAAGAGCTGATCCGCAAGTCCGACCTCCCGAGCCACCCGTTGCTTCCGGCGTCGCCCGTTGCTGCCGGCGTCGCCCGGGTGCTCGGGGGTCAGGTCCTGCGGGTTTGCGGCGGGTGTTCCCGCGCGATGTGCCCCATGGGTCTCGGGGCGGGGGAGTGCCGGGTGCTCGGGGGTCAGGTCCTGTGGGTTTGCGGCGCGTGTTCCCGCGCGAACTACCCCCTGAGCGTGAGGGTGGCTGAGGGCGGTGCTCGGGGGTCAGGTCCTGCGGGTTTGCGGCGCGTGTTCCCGCGCAACCAGTACCCGGACCCGGGCCGCGTGCGATGGGAGCGTCAGACGCGGACGGGAAGGCTCGGGATGAGCTGCTCGAGGTAGGCGGCGGTGTCTTCCCAGCCCTCGACCGCGTGGCACGTCACGCCCATCGCGAGAACCGGGTAGTCGTTGCCGTCGGGATCGAGACGGTCGCCGATGAACAGCATGTCGTCGAGTGCGATGCCGGTCTGCTCGGCGAGCTGCCGCATGCCGTAGGCCTTGTCGATGCCCTGCTCGGTGATGTCGACCGACGTCGACCCGCCGGAGCGCACCTCGAGGTCGGGAAGCTGCGCCGCGACGGCGGCGCGGAGGGTGTTCTTCTTCTCGCCGGTCGGGTCCCAGGCGGTCTTGATGGCGACGGGGGCCTGCTGGCCGAGCGCCGAGAAGGTGATCTGCGAACCGCGATCCTCGAGGATGTCCCCCCAGGTCTCGGCCTCCCACAGACCCAGTCGGCGCGCTTCGCCCTCGACGGCGGCGAGTGCGCGGGACTTCTGGTCATCGGTCAGCGAGCGCTTGTAGACAGTGACGATGCCGTCGTCCGAGAGGCGGTAGTACTGCGTGCCGCAGGTCGGCAGGAGGTGCATCCGCGCGAGCGCGGATGACGAGGCATCCGGCAGTCGATCGACGACCTGCGCGGTGAACTGCGCGAGCTGGCCGCCGGAGATGATCGCCACCTCGACGCGTTCGGCCAGCGCGAGGAGAAGGTCACCGATGCGCGGGTCGATAGGGCTCTTCGAGGGAGCCAGCGTGTCATCGAGGTCGAACGCCACGAGGCGAGGCGGGATGCTGCCTGTCATCGGTCTCCGGTCTCTCAGGGCGGTCCTGCGATGAGAAAGGCTCCGCCGGTGGGGCGGAGCCTTTCTCTGTGGTCGGGGTGACAGGATTTGAACCTGCGGCCTCTTCGTCCCGAACGAAGCGCGCTACCAAGCTGCGCCACACCCCGTCGACAACCCCACGAGTCTACCCGATCTTGGGGCGTGCTCCGAACCGGGGACGTCGCGTCGCCGCGAAGGAGATGCCCGCCGTGAGCAGCCCGACCGCCACCGCGGCGGGCGCGCGCATCGAGTCGAACGAGGCGCCCGTGGCCGCCAACGCCGGCGGCTGCTCGCTCGGAGCGGGTGGAACCGTCGCCTCGACGACGCGCGAGGTCTCGTTCTCGATGCCGCAGATTCCGACGTGGACGAGGTCGCCCGCCGAGTCGAGCGCACGCTCCTGCCAGTAGTAGGTCCCGGCGGTGTCGACCACCGGCGAGGTCACGCTGTAGGTGCCGGCGGCAGACACCTCGACCGGTGCGCTCTCCCAGATGAGGTTCTCGAGGACGCACGTGTCGTCCGCCGGCACACTGTCGACCGCCCGATACAGCGCAGAGGTGATGCGCAGCCCGTCAGAGGGGACGCCGCCAGTGACGTTGATCGTGTCGCTGAGGGTCTCGCCAGCGGCGGCCACGGGCTGCGCAGTGGTCGATATCGCCGGGACGATGGCGACCTGGCTGCGTGCGCCGAATTGCTCGGTCCAGACGGTATCGGCTCCGCTGTGCCGCGATACCGCGTCGGACTGGTCGGCGCCACGGACGGTCCACACGGCGGTGTAGAAGCCGGGCTTCGCCATTTCCCACGACGAGGTCACCGTGTACGGCGCTGTCGGGCCGGTTCCGGCGTCCGTGGTGACCTCCAGCGTGCCCGCCTGCTCAGCGTCGGTGGGCAGTGGGTCGCCGGGAGCGGGTTCCCGGTCAGTGCGGTAGACCGTTGCACCGGCTGAGACGGGAAGGTACGAGCCGTCCTCCGCTCGCGGCCAGCTTCCGTCAGCGGGCCTGAACGTCACCTCGTCGATGTAGGGCCCCCCGGTCGCGTAACGCGCGGCGACCTGGGTCGTCATCGTCGGGGCGAACGGCGGCACGCGCGGTGAGGTGTCCGCTCCCGCGACGTCGAACTCGAGGGCGCCTGCGGGCCCGGCTGTATCCTGCCCGCCCGGGGTCGTGTAGTGACGGACGGCGGCCGTGAAGCCTGCGGAGAACCGCCCGGTGCCGCTCACCGAATACGGACGGCCCTCGGCCGGTGGTATCGCGATGATGGTGTACTCCGGGCCGGGCGTCACGCCCTCTCGCGTGGGGGAGCCGGTGTCGGCGAAGACCGCGTTCGTCAGGGTGATCGTCCCGGTCGCCGAGGCTGTGCTGGCGTCGACCCGGACGCTGCCGGAGCGGTGGTCCGCGGCATCCGTCGTGAATGCGAGGCTGCCGGTCGGAGTTTGTGAGCTGCCACCTGCGCGGGTCGCCTCGTCGTAGAAGGCGACGGCGCGCTCCTGCACCGCGCGACTGTGCTCGGGCGCGAGCGCGGAGAAGGTCCAGTGGATGGCCCCGGCGAGAGAGTCGCCCTGGTAGCCGAAGGCGTGCAATGTCTCTTCCCAGTGGGCGATGGCCTTCACCGCCCACCCGACGGCCGCCGCCTGGACGGGATCGTCGGTCTGGCCGTAGGTCGTCACGAGCAGGTTGATTCCTGTGAGCTGCTGGGGCGAGAGACCTGCGGCGGTTCCGCTGACACCATGGTCGGTGCTCGCGCCGGTCGGGGCCGGCGCACCGGGGGTGATGCAGTACGTGTGCACCCCGTCGACGAGCATCGAGCCGTGCCAGCCATACGTCGAGATGGGCGCCCACGTGCCGAAGCCGGCGCCCTGGGCGGCTGCGTGAGCGGGAGCAGCGAAGGCGACGCCGCCGGCGACGACTGCCAGGGCGGCGGCGCCCGCGACGAGCGATGCCAGGAGAAAGCGGACGGAACGGCGGTGAGACGTGGTGATCGGCACGTTCTCGATCCTGCGGGACCTCGGGGGATCGGAACGGCGGATCAGATCGATCTGTGAGCTCGACGGGTTGCGGCGCTCCTGGGGAGGAACCGGCGCAGCCGGGCGCTTACGACCGTGCCGTGAGGGTGAGGAGGGATGCCTCGGGTCGGCACGCGAAGCGGACCGGGGCGTAGATCGAGTGCCCGAGTCCGGCGCTGACGTTGAGCGGCACGGTCCGGCTGTCGGCGCTCCACGTGCTGAGGCCCCGGGCCTGCTTCAGCGGGATGTCGCAGTTGGCCACCAGGGCGCCCAAACCCGGAACCCGCACCTGCCCGCCGTGCGTGTGGCCCGCCAGGATCGCGTCGGCACCGAGGTCGATGAATCGATCGAGCACGCGGCGGTAGGGCGCGTGAGTCACTCCAAGAGTCAGGTCGGCGGGCCCGCTGTCGCGCAGTCCCTGCAGCAGTTCGGGCAGCACATCGAGCCGGTCCCACCCGCGATGGGCATCGCTGACGCCGAACGCGTCGATTCGCAGCCCGCCGGCTTCCACCGTCCCGACCGCGTTGTTGAGATCGAGCCAGCCGAGCTCGTCGGACAGGTAGCTGTCGAGCGGCTCGGTGTCGATGGGCTCAGCGGTGTGCCTGATCTTCGAGGGCCCCGTGAAGTACTTCAGCGGGTTCCGGGGGGAGGGAGCCGTGTGGTCGTTCGAGCCGTGCACGAACACCCCCGGGACGCCGCGCAGCGGGTCGAACGCCGCGCGCAACCCGCGCAGCCCGAGAGCGTGGCCCATGTTGTCGCCGGTGTTGACGATCAGATCCGGCTGGAGCTCGGCCAGCGCGGCGATCCACTGCTGCTTGCGTCGCTGCCACGGCGCCATGTGCGCATCGGACAGATGCAGGACGCGGATCGGCGCCGAGCCGCGCGGAAGCACGGCCACGTCATGGAAGCGGACGGTGAACAGATAGCGCTCGATCCCGACGCCCCACACCCCAGCGGCGGCGCCCACCGCCCCCGCCACGCCGAGCGTGGTGAGGGCGGCGCGCGTCGCGTGACTTGCGCCCGCCGGCACTAGTCGTCGTCGCCGTTGTCGTTGCCGCGGCCGCAGTTCGCGGCCGCGTAGTCGATGGTGATCGCGGAGTTGCGGTTCGTGACAGTGCCCGCGCCGGGGCTGGTGCCGGTGGCCCGTGGCTGTGCTGCCGCGGGGTCCTCGGTACACGTGCCCTCGGTGACGTTGCCGAAGCCGGCGCTGCGAAGCGCGGCCACTGCGTCGTTCACGGACTGGCCCGCGATATTCGGCACCGTACCGCCCTGGCCGTTGCTCGGATTGATCGTGACGGTTGCGCCGCCCGCGACCCTACCCGCACCAGGACTCTGAGCTCCGACGACACCTTCGGGCTGATCCGACTCGACAGGGTCGCCCACCACAACGTCGAACCCGGCGCTGACCAGTTCCTGCTGCGCCTGATCCACAGGCTTGCCTACGACGTTCGGAAGGTCGGTCAGAATCTGGCGCGACAGGTTCGCGTCGCGTTCGGGGAACCGCTCACCGGGATAGAGCTCGTTGGCAACGCGCTGAACGCGCTTGGCGAGCTGGTAGCGCTTGTTGTTCTGACCGAAGTCGAAGACGCTCTGCTGGCCCTCGTAGTTGCCGACCCAGGCGGCCGTCGCCACTTTGGTGCTCGACTCGATGAGCCACGTCTGAAGCTCCTGGTGCGTGCCCGTCTTGCCGATGAGCGGCGTGCCGTCGAAGGGATTGCCGTCGCGTCCAGTGCCGCCGCCCGCCATGACTCCTTGCAGGGCGTATGCAGCCGTCGCCGCCACCTCGGGCGAGATCACCTGCGAGCACGTGCGCTCGGGGCGGGGAAGCTCGACACCGTCGGAGTCGGTGACGCGGTCGATGGCCTGAGGCTGGCAGTACACGCCCTTGTTCGCGACCGTCGCATATGCGCCCGCCATCGCCAGCGGCGAGACCTCGTCGGAGCCGATGACCTGGTTGGGTCCCTGCATGACGATCTCGTTCCCGTTTCCGTTCGTCACGCCCATCCGCGTGGCCACCTTGCCGATGTCGCAGAGATCGAGTTCGGCGGCCATGGCGACGAAGCCCGAGTTCAGCGACGATGCGGTGAACGTCGCCGGAGTGCCGTTCCCGCCGGAGACCCGTCCGAAGTTTCCGGGCTTCCAGTTGCCGGCGTTGACATAGGTGCCGCCGTTATAGCAGCTGTCGGTGAAGCGCTTGATGACGCGATCTCGTCCGTTGAGCACTTGGTTCACCGACTTGCCCTGTTCAAGCCAATCGATCAGCGTGAAGAGCTTGAATGTCGAGCCCGCGTTGAACCCGTCCGAGTGACCGAACTTCCTGTCACCGGCGAAGACCAGCGACGAGTAGCCCGGCACACCGGCGAGGGCGGCGTCTTCGCTGAAGGTCGTGTTCTGAGCGATTGCCAGGATGCGGCCGCTGGTCGCCTCGACACTCACGATCGCCGATCCCAGATTCATGCCGTCGACGGCAGCAGGGACGTTGTCGGCCATGGCTGCCTGTGCCTCGCCCTGAACCCGGGGGTCGAGGGTCGTGTAGACGTTGAGCCCGCCGCGCCGCAGGGTGTCCGCCCGATCGTCGGCCGTCTCCCCGAAGGCCGGGTCATTGAGGATGACGTCCTTCACGTACTGGCAGAAGTAGGCAGCGCCACCCGCGTTGACACAGCCCGTCTTGGGCTCCTGGATCGCCGGCGTGATCGGCCACACGGCCGCTTCGACGTACTGCTCGCGAGTGATCTTGCCGTCTTCGAGCATGCGGCTGATGACGTACAGCTGGCGCACCTTGGTGGAGGTGTAGCCGTCAGCAGCCGCGAGGTGCTGCTCGGGCGTGATCTCGCCAGACGCGAGGAGATCATCGAGGACAGTGATGTTCGCGCCCTCGTCGATGATGCCGTCAGGGGCCTTGTTGAAAGCTGTCCCGTCGGCCGCGAAGATCGATCCGCCGGGCTTGTCGATGCGGTAGTTGTTCGGGTTCTGCACCATTCCGGCGAGCGTGGCCGCTTGTGCGACGGTGAGGTTCGCTGCGGTCGTGCTGAAGTATCGACGAGCCGCGGCCTCGATGCCGTAGGTGATCCCGCCGAAGTTTCCGATGTTCAGGTAGCCGAGCAGGATGTCGTTCTTCGAGTACTTCTGCTCGAGGGCGATGGCGTACCGCATCTCCTGCAGCTTGCGGGTATAGCCGTCCGGGCCCTCCGCCGTGGTCGCTTCGACCCAGCAGTTTCGCAGTGCCTGATCCCGGGTGACCTTGACGATCGGCTGTCCGGTCGCCTCGTCGAGCACCGGCTCGCCCGCGTCGTCGGTTTCGAGCTCCGCCTCGGCGTTCTGCTCGCACTTCTGGATGAGGACGTTCTTCACGTACTGCTGGCTGATCGTCGATCCGCCCTGCGTCGCAGCATCGCCCTGTGCGTTGGAGAGCACCGCACGGGTGGTTCCGATCAGGTCCACCCCGCCGTGCTGGTAGTAGCGCGGGTCCTCACTGGAGAGGAGTGCGTCGTACATGACGGGCGAGATCTGGTCGAACTCGACCGGCGTGCGGTCCTGCTCGAGGAACTGCGTCAGCAGCACCGGTTCGCCCGTTGCGGGGTCGGTGGCGTAGAAGTTGCTCGGCAGCATGAGCTTGTCGATTTCGAGGACGCTCGGAAGGTTGTCGAACATCGTGATCGCCCGCTCGGCTGCGGTGCCGGTGATGGCGACTGCGGGAGTGACCGTCGCGGCGATGAGGACACCCGCGACTGCGCTGAGGCCGACGAGGCCGGCGAGACCGCCGAGCACACCGGTGGCCGTGCGTTTGGTATCAGGCATAGGCTTGATCGTAGGGGAGATACCTGGGCGATTCCCTGACGGACGTGCGCCCGTGAAGGTGTTTCTCAGCTTCCATCTGCCCAATTCCGCGCGAGGATCCACGTCGATCCGAGCCCACCTCGAGGAGTCTCGATGACGACGTGGGAGTACCTCACCACGCCCCTTCTGATCCACAACACCGCAGCGATCCTCAACAACTGGGGCAAGCAGGGCTGGGAGCTCGTGCAGGTCGTGCCCGGTCCCGAGGGCGGACTGGTCGCGTACTTCAAGCGCCCGTCGGGCGGCGGACAGGCGAATGCGGGACTCGGTGCCGCGGCTCAGGCCGCGCAGCAGTTCGGGGAGGGCTGATCCCGATGAGCGTGAGTGAGCGACTGGCCGAGCTCGGCATCCGTCTTCCCGAGGTGGTCCCTCCTGTGGCCGCCTATGTTCCCGCGAAGGTGCACGGCGACCTCGTCTACACCGCCGGTCAGCTGCCGATGGTCGCGGGGGCGCTCCCCGCGACAGGCAAGGTCGGAGACGGCGAAGGCCTCGTCCCCGCTGCCGACGCCAACGGCTACGCCCGCCAGTGCGCCCTGAACGCGATCGCGGCCGCGGCGGCCGCGGCGGGCGGGCTCGACCGTCTCTCCGGCGTCCTGAAGGTGACCGGCTTCGTGGCCTCGGTCCCCGAGTTCACCGGTCAGCCGGGCGTCATCAATGGCGCGAGCGAGCTGCTGGGCGAGGTCTTCGGCGACGCCGGCACGCACGCGCGCTCCGCGGTCGGCGTGCCTGTCCTGCCCCTGGATGCGCCGGTCGAGGTGGAAGTGGTCTTTACCCTCTCCTGATCTTCACGACAGAGCGGATGCCGCGACCCGGGGTCGCGGCATCCGCTCTTCGTCTGCTCTTCCGCTACCGGACCTGAGCCGAGATCACGCTCATCACGGCGGTGTCGGCGAGCGTTGTCGTGTCGCCGACTTCGCGGCCCTCGGCGACGTCGCGCAGCAGGCGCCGCATGATCTTGCCGGAGCGGGTCTTGGGCAGTTCGCCGACGATGTAGACGTCGCGAGGGCGGGCGATCGGGCCGATCTGCTCGCCGACCCACAGCCGGAGCGAGTTGGCGAGGCCTTCAGCCGAGTGCTCGTCGAGGAAGGACTGCTTGAGGATCACGAAGGCGACGACGGCCTGACCGGTCGTCTCATCCGAGGCGCCGACCACGGCGGCCTCGGCGGTCGCCTCGTGGGCCACCAGGGCTGACTCGATCTCGGTCGTCGACAGGCGGTGTCCCGAAACGTTCATCACATCGTCCACGCGGCCCAGCAGCCAGACGTCGCCGTCGTCGTCCAGCCGCGCGCCGTCGCCGGCGAAGTAGTAGCCCTGCTGCTGGAATTTCTCCCAGTAGGTCTCGACGAAGCGCTCCGGGTCGCCCCAGATGCCGCGCAGCATCGACGGCCAGGGCTCGGTGACCACGAGCAGGCCGCCGTTGCCGTTGCCGACGTGGCTGCCGTCCTCGTCGACCACATCGATCGAGATCCCCGGGAGCGGCACCTGCGCGGATCCGGGCTTGGTCTCGGTGACGCCCGGGAGGGCCGAGATCATGATGGCGCCGGTCTCGGTCTGCCACCAGGTGTCGACGATCGGCGCGGTCTTGCCGCCGATGATCTCGCGGTACCACATCCATGCCTCGGGGTTGATGGGCTCGCCCACCGAGCCGAGCAGGCGCAGCGATGAGAGGTCGAACTGCCTCGGGATCGCGCGGCCGAGCTTCATGAACGAGCGGATCGCGGTCGGTGCGGTGTAGAGGATCGTCACCCCGTACTTCTGCGCGATCTCCCACCAGCGTCCCGGGTGCGGGGCGTCCGGCGTTCCCTCGTACAGCACCTGGGTCGCGCCGTTGGCGAGCGGACCATACGTGACGTACGTGTGCCCGGTGACCCAGCCGATGTCGGCCGTGCACCAGTAGACGTCGGTCTCGGGGTGGATGTCGTGGACGACCCGGTTCGTGAATGCGGCCTGGGCGAGATACCCGCCTGACGTGTGCAGGATGCCCTTCGGCTTTCCGGTCGTGCCCGACGTGTAGAGGATGAACAGCGGGCTCTCGGCGGCGAACGCCTTCGCTTCGTGCTCGGCAGGAGCCGACGCGACGACGTCGTGCCACCAGAGGTCGCGTCCTTCTGTCCACTCGACGTCGTTCTCGCCGCGCTTGACGACGAGCACGTGCTCCACGCTCTCCTGCACGCCCGAGCCGTTGCGGTCGGCGAGAGCCATGTCGACGGCGGGCTTGAGTGGCGAGACCTTGCCCTTGCGGTACCCGCCGTCGGCCGTGATGACGAGCTTCGCTCCGGCGTCGTCGATGCGCGCGCGCAGGCTGTCGGCCGAGAAGCCTCCGAACACCACGGAGTGGATGGCGCCGATGCGGACCACGGCGAGCATGGCAGCGACGGCTTCGGGGATCATCGGCATATAGATGGCGACGCGGTCGCCCTCACCGATTCCGAGGCCCTCGAGCACGTTCGCGAGGCGCTTCACCTCGTCGGTCAGCTCGGCGTAGGTGACGCGGCGCTCATCGCCCGGCTCGCCCTCCCAGAGCAGCGCCACCCGGTCGCCGTTGCCCGCTTCGACGTGGCGATCGAGGCAGTTGTAGGAGACGTTGAGCTCGCCGTCGGCGAACCACTTCGCGAAGGGCGGGTTCGACCAGTCGAGCACCTCGGTGAACGGGGTGTGCCAGTGAAGCGCGTTCGCCTGCGCCGCCCAGAACGCGTCGCGGTCGGCGGATGCCTCGGCATACAGCTCGGCGGTGGCCACCGCGTTGGCGGCGAACTCGGGCGCGGGCGCGAACCGACGATCCTCGGCGAAGAGATGGTCGATCTGACTGCTGGTGACCAGGGGGTTCGGGTCGGGGTTGCTCATGAGAGCGCGCTCCTTTGCGGGCTGGACGAAGGCCGGTGAACCGGCGAGGCTGCCACGAAAGTACCCGCGAGCCGCGGCGTGCGACTACCCCCGATAGTAGGGGCCGCGTCTTTTGACGGACTCGGGCGATATATCGGTGAGAATCCTCTCCTTTTCGCCCGTTCCTGTTTTGTGCGTCTTCACACCTCGCATATGCTGTCCCCCGGCCGAACATTCGATTCTGGCATTGCGAACCCGAAGTCACCCCCCGAAATCGGGTTTCGCGCGGCGGCATCCCATTCCCCCCATGGGATGCCGCCATCTTCTTGGGAGCGGTACCGCGACGATGCGGTTGCCACGGTTCCTCCCCAGAGGGCGAGCCACCGCCTTCGTCCACGGAATCGAGCTCTCGCCGCGGAGGCGGCCTGCGCCGCTTCTAGCGTCGGAGCATGTCCGAGCCCTTCGTCGTCCGCCCCCGCGCCGGGATGACAGCTACGCCGAGGGAGTCGCCCGGCCCTCGCGAGCTGGGCGGTCCCCGGAGCACGACCGGTCGCGGGGCTACGACGGCACCTACCGCGTGGCGTGATGCCGATGCCGCGTTCCGGTCGCCGGTGCTCGCCCCGCTGCGCGATGAGCCCGGCGCGGCCGGCGCCGGTGGCGCGTGGGTCCCACACCGGCGCCCGACCGACGGGGGCGCCCGCGAAGGCACCGGTGCAGGCGCTTCGGTCATCCGGCTGCCGGCGCGGATGACCGGCGACGCGCCTGAGATCCGGGCCCAGGGTGGACCGCGGCCTGCGCGAGGACGAGCGTCGGAACACCCCGTCCTCACCCCGCTCGCCGCCTACCTCGACGATGGTGACGTCACCGATGTCTTCATCAACGGCGCGGCGGGACTCTTCGTCGACCGCGGCAGCGGGCCGGTCGCCGCGAGAGAGTGGCGGGCGACCGAGGATGAGGTCCGCGAGCTCGCGGTGGCGCTCATCGGGCTCGGCGGGCGGCACATCGACGACGCCACCCCCTGCGTCGATGTGCGCCTCGACGGGGGGTATCAGGATCCATGCGGTGCTTCCGCCGGTCGCCGCCGGGGGCACGGCCATCTCGATCCGCGTCCCGCGGCTGGCCGATGCGGGATTGGATGCCCTCCAGGCGGCGGGCATGTTCGACGCCGCCGGGCGGGGAGTGCTCGACGAGGCCATCGTCCGCCGAGCGAACGTGCTGGTGTCGGGGGCGGCCGGTGCCGGAAAGACCACGCTGCTCGCCGCGATGCTCGGCGCGGCGCCGGCCCACGAGCGGATCATCACGATCGAGGACGTCGCCGAGCTGCGCATCGACCACCCCCATCACGTCCGGCTCGAGGCCCGGCAGCCCAATCTCGAGGGCGCAGGAGGGGTGGGCCTCGCCCGGCTCGTCCGAGAGGCCCTGCGAATGCGACCTGACCGGCTGATCGTCGGTGAGTGCCGCGGCGACGAGGTGCGCGAACTGCTGTCGGCGCTGAACACCGGGCACGACGGCGGAGCCGGCACCGTGCACGCCAACGGTCTGCACGATGTCCCCGCGCGGTTGGAGGCCCTCGGCGCACTGGCGGGCCTCGATGATTCGTCGCTTGCCCGGCAGGTGGCGAGTGCGATCGATCTCGTACTCCACGTCGAGCGGCGCACCGACGGCATTCGGAGCATCGCCGGCGCGGGGCGGCCGGTGATCGATCCGACAGGCCGCCTGGCGATCGAGGAGGTGCCGTGGGGCTCGGGCTGAGGCGTCCCCGAACGCGCACTGCGGCCGTTCCCGCGCCGAGGCAGGCCAAGCCGGGCACAGGTGACGCCGCCGGGGCGGCAGAGACCGTCCTGCGGCTGGCGGTGCTGCTGCAGGCAGGCGTCGCTCCGGCCCGGGCCTGGTCCCATCTCGCCGACGCGGGCGACCAGCGCGCCGCCCTCATCGTGAAAGCGGTCGCGGGAGGGATGCCGCTGGCCGACGCGATCGCGGACGGCGGCGCGTCCGGGATTCGCTCCAGCGACGGACGCCGGCGACCGGGCCTCGGGCGAGCACTGCGCCGCCCGCCCGCATTGGATGAATCCGATGCGTGGCCCGATGTCGCGGCGGCGTGGCGCGTCGCGACGACCGTCGGCGCTCCGCTCGCCGAGAGTCTGCGCGGTCTCGCCGTCGCGCTGCGCGACGCTCAGGAAGCGGCCGACGACGTGAGGATCGCGCTGGCCGAGCCCGCGGGCACTGCCCGGCTCATGGGCTGGCTGCCGCTCGTCGCGGTGGGTTTGGGAGCGGTGCTCGGGTTCGACACCTTCGGCATGCTGCTCGGTCAGCCGCTCGGGGTCGTGTGCCTCATCGCCGGAGCCGCGCTGATCATCGGCGCGCAGGCGTGGAGCAGGCTCCTCGTGCGACGCGCAGGGGCGGACGCCGGTGTGCCGGGACTTGAAGCGGAGCTGCTCGCGATCGCCCTGAGCGGGGGAGTGTCGATCGATCGCGCAACGGCGATCGTGCGTAAGGCCGGCATGACCGGCGCCGGCGGCGAGGATGTGCTTGCCCTGTCGCGATCGGCCGGGGTCCCTGCGGTGGAGCTTCTGCGGGCGTCGGCCGCACATGCCCGCCACCGCGCAAGGGTCGAAGGGCGACTGCGCGCCGCGCGCCTCTCATCTCGGCTGCTCCTGCCCCTCGGCGTGTGCACGCTTCCGGCGTTCCTGCTGCTGGGCGTGGCGCCGATGCTCCTCAGCGTCATGTCGACCATGCCTCTCTCTCTTTGACGGGTCGCTGCCCCGACATCCCCACGTGCCCGCCGAATCGTGCCCACCAATCGAACGGAGATCACATGTCCTTCCCCTCCCACACCTCACGCCTTCCCCGCCTCACTCGCCGACGTGCCGAGCGCCTATTCGCCGGGGCGATCCACGGAGGCGACGACACCGGCGCCGCCACCGCGGAATACGCCATCGCCACCATGGCCGCCGTCGCGTTCGCGGGGCTGCTGGTCGTGATCATGCGCTCCGACGAGGTCCGTGGCATCCTCACGGACCTGGTGCGCCGGGCGCTGACGGTGGCATGACGTCGACGCGAAGAGGGGACGACCGGGGCTCGAGCGACGACCGCGGATCGGTCGTCGCCGAGTTCGCGGTCGCCCTGCCCGCGGTAGTCCTCGTGCTCGCGGTGGGCGTCGGTGCGCTCGCCGCGGGCGCGCGGCAGGTGCGTCTTCAAGACGCGGTCGCGGATGCGGCGCGCCTCAGCGCACGCGGAGAGTCAGACGGCCGGGCCCGGCAGGCGGTGACGTCGGCGGTTCCCGGCGCTGCGGTCCAGATCGCCGCTCGAGGCGACCTGGTGTGCGTCGCGGCGTCCGCCGACGCAGTGCTGGGCCTGCGGGTCACCGCGGAGGGCTGCGCACTGGCCGGAGGCCTCTGATGGCGGGCGCGGTCGCCGCGGTCGGGATGGTGGCAGGCGTGACCGTGCTCACCGTCGGGCTCTCGGTCGCGGGGTCGGCGGCGGTCGTCGGGCAGCGTCTGGCCTCCGCCGCCGACGCGGCCGCGCTCGCCGCCGCCGACGCCGCATCGGGCGCCGTGACGGGGGTTCCGTGCGAACGCGCCGCCGAGGTGGCGGGAACGTTCGGGACCTCGATCGCGTTGTGCGATGTCGACGGGCTCGTGGCCACCGTCACCGTCTCGATACGGTTCGGGTTGGTTCCCGCGACCGCCTCCGCGCGCGCCGGTCCGGCGCCGGGAACGAACCCTCACAGCGACCACACCGAGAACTGACGTGTATGGTTTGCGACGAAGAAAGGACGCCCCCCACGTGTCAAAGGCAGCGTCACAAGGCAAGAAGCTCGTCATCGTCGAGTCACCGACGAAGATGAGGTCGATCCAGGGTTACCTCGGCGACGGCTACGAGGTGCTGAGCTCGGTCGGCCACATCCGCGACCTCGCGGACAAGAGGGACATCCCGGCCGACAAGAAGCAGGCCTACGGGAAGTACTCCATCGACATCGACAACGGCTTCGACCCCTATTACGTCGAGAGCGAGCGCGGGAAGAAGACCGTCGCCGAGCTCAAGCGCGCGCTGAAGGGGGCGGACGAGCTCCTGCTCGCCACCGATGAAGACCGCGAGGGCGAGGCCATCGCGTGGCACCTCCTGGAGACTCTCAAGCCCAAGGTCCCCGTCAAGCGCATGGTGTTCCACGAGATCACCAAAGACGCCATCCGGGCGGCCGTCGACAACACCCGTGAGCTCGATCTCGCCCTGGTCGACGCGCAGGAGACCCGCCGCATCCTCGATCGCCTCTACGGGTGGGACGTCAGCCCCGTGCTGTGGTTCAAGGTGCAGCAGGGCACGTCGGCCGGCCGAGTGCAGTCGGCCGCCACCCGTCTGGTCGTCGACCGCGAGCGTGAGCGCATGGCGTTCGTGTCGGCGTCGTACTGGGACATCGAGGCGCTGGCCGCCCCCAACCGCCCCCAGGGCTTGGACGAGGCGTTCGCGACCCGTCTCGCGCGCGTCGACGGGGCGGTCCTCGCGCGTGGCACCGATTTCGACGACCGGGGCCAGCTGAAGAAGGCCGTGCTCGTGCTGGACGAGGCTCAGGTGCGCGAACTGGCTGCTGCCATCGAGGCGGCGGCCGAGGCATCCGTCTCGAATCTCGAATCCAAGCCCGGCACCCGCAGCCCCAAGGCGCCTTTCACGACCTCCACGCTCCAGCAGGAGGCCGGTCGCAAGCTCTCGATGAGCGCCAAGCACGCCATGAGCGTCGCCCAGCGGCTCTACGAGAAGGGCTTCATCACGTATATGCGCACCGATTCGACCGCGCTCAGCAAGCAGGCCATCCAGGCTGCGCGCGAACAGGCGGTCGCGATGTACGGCGAGAAGGCCGTGCCGCTGAACCCCCGCGTCTACGCGAGCAAGAGCAAGAACGCGCAGGAGGCGCACGAGGCCATCCGCCCCTCCGGTGAGACGTTCCGCACGCCTGCCGATGTCGCCAGCGAGCTCGACCGCGACGAGCAGCGGCTGTACGACCTCATCTGGAAGCGCACGATGGCCAGCCAGATGTCGGACGCGAAATACGAGACGACGACGGTGACGCTCGAAGTCGACGCCGGCGGCCGCCGCGCCGAGTTCACGGCATCCGGAACCGTGTACACGTTCAAGGGCTTCCTCGAAGCGTACGAAGAGGGCCGCGACGAGAAGCGCGGCGATGCCGACAAGGCCGACGACCAGTCGCTGCCCGCGATGGCGGTGGGCGACGTGCTGCGTCTGAAGGACGTCGAGCCCAAGGGGCACTCCACGAGTCCCAAGCCCCGGTACACCGAGGCCAGCCTGGTCAAGGCGCTCGAGGAGAAGGGCATCGGCCGTCCGTCGACGTTCGCGAGCATCATCGACGTGATCCTCAACCGTGGGTATGTGAGCAAGCGCGGTCAGGCGCTCATCCCGAGCTGGCTGGCGTTCAGCGTGGTGCGGCTTCTCGAGCAGCACTTCGCCGACCTGGTCGACTACGACTTCACCGCGGCCCTCGAGGACGACCTCGACGCCATCGCGCGCGGCGAGCAGAGGCGCGAGGACTGGCTGAAGGAGTTCTACTTCGGGTCGGAAGGCCACGTCGGCCTGCGCAACATCGTCGACAACCTCGGCGAGATCGACGCGCGCGCTCTCAATTCGACCCCCATCGGCGACGTCGCGACGCTGCGGTTCGGCAAGTACGGGCCGTACCTGGAGGTGGCCGACAAGGAGAATCCGGATGCCGAGCCTCGGCGTGTCAACATCCCGGAGGATCTCGCCCCCGACGAACTCACCCCCGAGCGCGCGCAGGAGCTGATCGACGCGCCCGTCGCCGGCGACCGGGTGCTGGGGGAGAACCCCGCGAACGGCAAGCTCATCGTGGTCAAGGACGGACGATTCGGCCCGTACGTGCAGGAGACCGACCCGCCCGCCGAGGAGGAGATCGACGAAGCGACGGGTGAGGTCCGCCCGGTCGCCGAGCCCGTCGAAGCGCCGGAACCCGAGGGAACGGCCGCGCCGAAGAAGCGCGCCGCCAAGAAGGCGCCCGCCGCCCCGAAACCCCGCACCGCGTCGCTGTTCAAGTCGATGTCGGTCGACACCCTCGACCTCGAGACGGCGCTGCGCCTGCTCCATCTGCCGCGGGTGGTCGGCACCGATCCCGAGACCGGCGCCGAGATCACCGCGCAGAACGGTCGCTACGGGCCGTACCTCAAGAAGGGCACCGACTCGCGCACGCTGCAGAGCGAGCAGCAGATCTTCGACATCACCCTCGACGAGGCGCTCGCCGTCTACGCGCAGCCCAAGTACGGCGCCCGCGGCGCCAGCTCGGCGCTGAAGGAGTTCGAGAACGACCCGACCAGCGGCAAGCCGATCAAGCTCAAGGACGGCCGCTTCGGTCCGTACGTGACCGACGGCGAGACCAACGCGACCATCCCTCGCGGCGAGGAGGCGCTCGAGGTGACCTTCGAGCGCGCGGTGCAGCTGCTGGCCGACAAGCGGGCCAAGGGTCCGGTCAAGCGTCCCGCGCGAAAGACCGCCGCCCGCAAGCCCGCGGCGAAGAAGTGACCGGAGAGCGTCCGCGAAGCACAGGCCTGTTCGTCACCTTCGAGGGCGGCGACGGCGTGGGCAAGACCACGCAGGCGAGTCTGCTGCAGTCCTGGCTGACGGATGCCGGGCGCACCGTGGTGCGCACGCGCGAGCCCGGGGGGTCCGAGGTGGGCCTGCTCATCCGCGACATCGTGCTGCATCATCGCGGTGAGGTGTCGCCACGGGCCGAGGCGCTCCTGTACGCCGCGGATCGCGCACATCACATCGAGACGGTGGTGCGGCCCGCGCTGGCGCGCGGAGACGTCGTCATCCAGGACCGCTACCTCGACTCGTCCGTGGCCTATCAGGGCGCAGGGCGTGTGCTCGGTCGCGACGAGGTGCGCGACCTCTCGCTGTGGGCCGCCGAGGGTCTGCTGCCCGACGTGACCGTGCTGCTGGACCTCGATCCGGCCGCCGCTCGCGCGCGACTCGATGCCGACGACAAGCCGTTCGACCGGCTCGAAGCCGAGAAGGAGTCCTTCCACGCCCGGGTGCGGGCGGAGTTCCTGGCGCTCGCCGCCGCCGAACCCGACCGCTTCCTCGTGCTCGACGCGGCTCTCCCGTCCTCCGAACTCGCCGCCGCGGTGCGAGACCGGGTGGCTGCGCTGCTGTCCTGACCGCCCGGCCTTACCCGAAAGACGCGAACCGTCGCGAATGGCCGGCTGAGCGCCGTTCGTGCGGCCATTCGCGACGTCTCGAGGACTCGGGATGGCCGAGGAGCGGTCGTCTGTGACGGCCGGGGGTTTCCGGGTCGTCGGGCTGCCGTCTTGACCGCCCGGCCTGGCCCGGAAGACGGCGAACCGCCGCGAATGGCCGGCTGAGCGCCGTTCATGCGACCATTCGCGACGTCTGAAAGCTCCGGGTCGCTGTGCTGCTGTCTTGACCGCCCGACCGCGCTCGGAAACGCGGCGAACAGTCGCAGATGGCCGCATGGGCGCCGCCTGCCCGGCCATTCGCGACGTCTCGAGCTCTCAGGGTGACCGCGCACGCGGCCGTTCGCGACGTCTCGAGGTCTCACAGTGGCCGCGGAGCGGCCGTTCGCGACGGCGGGCGGCCGGGACGGTGGCGGCGCCGGCGTCCGCGGCCGCAGTTAGGCTGGGCGGCATGGATCCGGTCGCTGCTGTCGCTGAGACCGCCGGCGCCGTGGCCGACGGGTCCGACCTTCCCTGGGGTGCGGTGTGGGGGCAGGAGGAAGCGGTCCGCGCGCTGCAGGACGCGGCATCCGATCCGGCATCGCTCACCCACGCGTGGCTCATCACCGGACCTCCCGGCTCCGGGCGCTCGACGCTGGCCCACGCGTTCGCGGCGGCGCTCATCGCCGACCCCGCCGAGGGCGGCGAGCGATCCCAGCAGACGATGCGCCAGGTGCTGGCGGGAACGCATCCCGATCTGACCGCTCTGCGCACCGAGGGCGTCATCATCTCGATCAAGGACGCGCGCGCCCTGGTCGAGCGCTCATACTTCTCGCCCTCGCTCGGGCGATACCGGGTGATCGTGATGGAAGATGCCGACCGCATGGCCGAGCGCACCTCGAACGTGCTGCTGAAAGCGCTCGAAGAGCCCCCCGAGCGCACCGTCTGGGTGCTCTGCGCGCCCAGCGACGCCGACCTGCTGCCGACCATCCGCTCGCGGGTGCGCACCCTGCGGCTGCGCGAGCCCGACATCGACGACGTGGCACGGCTCATCGCGCAGCGCACGGGCGCCGACCCGGCGGTCGCCGAGCAGTCGGCACGCCACGCTCAGCGTCACATCGGCATGGCGCAGCGACTGGCGACGGATGCCGCGGCCCGCGCGCGCCGGGACTCCACGCTGCGAGCAGTGCTCCGCGTCCGCGGCGTGGGAGACGCGGTCGAGGTCGCCGGCGCGATCGTCGCCGCTGCGACCGACGACGCCAAGTCGCTGACGGCGGAACGTGACGAAGCCGAGCGCAGCGGACTGCTGCGCACGCTCGGGATCGCTGAAGGCGCGGCGGTGCCGCCCGCTGTGCGCTCGCAGCTCTCGGCGCTCGAGGACGAGCAGAAGCGCCGCGCGACGCGGAGCCTGCGCGACGGCATCGACCGGGTCCTGACCGACCTCGAGTCGATGTTCCGCGACGTGCTGATGCTGCAGTTCGGACGCGACGACGTGCTGATCAATCGCGAGCTCGAGCCCGACCTGCGGGGGCTCGCCACGGCGTGGTCGCCGGAGCGCACGCTCACGGTCGTCGATCGCATCGCCCAGACGCGGGAGAACCTCGAGCTGAACGCCGCTCCCACGCTCGCCCTTGAGAGCATGCTCGTCACCGTTGCGAGCGGAAGGATCCCGTGAACCCCTCCCGTCCCCATCGTGCTCGGTCCCGGTCCTTCGACAAGCTCAGCAGCCGGTCGAGAGGCGCGGCTGTCGTCGCCGGTCTCGTCGCGGCCTCGCTCGCTCTGAGCGCCTGCCTCTCCACGATGATCCCCGACGCCGCGCCGCGTCCGACGAGCAGCAAGGCGCCCGTCATCGACGGCGTGCCCGCCGACCTCATCCCGTTCTACGAGCAGCAGCTGGAGTGGACCGAGTGCGGCGACTTCGACTGCACGACCGTCGCCGCGCCGCTGGACTGGACTGAGCCCGATGCCGGCGAGATCGACCTCTCCCTCATCCGCAGCCGGGCGCTGACCGCCGACCCGATCGGCTCTCTGCTCACCAATCCCGGCGGTCCCGGGGCCAGCGGCGTGGGCTTCATCCGCGACTCTCTGTCGTTCGCGGTCGGCGACGCGCTGCGTCAGGACTTCGACGTCATCGGCTTCGATCCTCGTGGCGTGGGCGAATCGACGGCGGTGCGCTGCTTCGACGCGGCGGACATGGACGCCTACCTGTTCGACCTCCCTGATGAAGAGCGAGGCACGCAGGCTTGGACCGAGGAGCTGCTGGCCCGCCACGCCGAGTTCGCCGAAGCCTGTGATGCGAACAGCGAGGGAATTCTGCCCTACATCACGACCGAGAACGCCGCGCGCGACATGGACCTGCTGCGCGCTGTGCTCGGCGACAGCGAGCTGAACTATCTCGGCTACTCCTACGGCACCTTCCTCGGTGCGACGTACGCCAAGCTCTTCCCGGAGCGCGTAGGCCGGCTGGTGCTCGACGGCGCCGTCGACCCGTCGATCTCGGGTCTCGACGTCGGAACGATCCAGGGCGTGGGCTTCGAGTCCGCCCTGCGCGCCTACATGGCCGATTGCCTGCAGGACGACGAGTGCCCGTTCCGCGGATCGGTCGACGAGGCGCTGGCCGACGTCGCGACGCTCTTCGAGACCGTCGACCGCGATCCGCTTCCCAACGCGGACGGCCGGATGCTCGGCGCCGACTCGCTCCTCAACGCCATCGTGTCGGCGATGTATGCCGAGCAGCTCTGGCCATTCCTCACCACGGCGTTCACCGAGGTGCTGCAAGGCGATCCGACTGTCGCGTTCCTTCTTACCGACAACTACTACAACCGCGTGGACGGTGCCTATGTCGACAACTCGACCGAGGCTTTCCGTGCCTACAACTGCATGGACTACCCGCTCGAGTCCACGCCGGAGGACGAGGCCGCTGCGGCTGCGCTGCTGGCGGCCGAGGCGCCGACTGTCGCGCCGTACTGGGGCGGGCCGGACCCGTGCGAGGCGTGGCCGTATCCGGCGACCGGCGTGCGTGAGCAGATCACCGCGGAGGGCGCGGCTCCGATCGTCGTGGTCGGAACGACGAACGACCCGGCGACGCCCTACGAGTGGTCGGTCTCCCTCGCGGAACAGCTTTCATCGGGCGTGCTCGTGACCCGCGTCGGTGAGGGACACACCGGATACAACAAGGGCAACGCGTGCGTGGACGCTGCGGTCGAGGCCTACCTGCTCGAGGGCACGCCGCCGACCGACGGTCTGCGCTGCGAGTAGAGCGAAGAGAGCGGATGCCGCGGCCGGCGGCTGCGGCATCCGCTCGCTCTCCTGCGGATCAGCGGCGCAGCACCCGGCGTGCGAGCGCATTGCCGAGGAACTGCACGGCCTGCACAAGCACGATGATGACGAGCACGGCGGCCCAGGTGACCCACGGGTTGAACTGCTTGAAGCCGTAGACGATCGCGAACTCTCCGAGACCGCCCGCCGCGACGGCACCGGCGATCGCCGTCATGTCGACCAGTGCGACCACGATGAAGGTGTAGCCGAGGATCAGCGGACCGAGCGCCTCACGGGGGAGCAGCCGGATGAGGATGCGTGTTCGGCTCGCTCCGGTCGCGCGGGCGGCCTCGATGACGCCGGGGCGCACGGTGAGCAGGTTCTGCTCGACGATGCGGCTGATCGCGAAGAGCGACGCGACCGTGATGGCGAAGATGCCGAACTCGGGTCCGATCCCGGGGATGCCGATGCTGCGGGCGATGGGCTGCACCGCGGCCAGGAGGATCACGAACGGGATCGGCCGGAAGAAGTTGACCACCACGTTGAGCGTCGCGAACAGCGCACGGTTGGGGAAGAGGCTGCCCGCGCGCGTCGCGTACAGGGCGAGCCCGAGGAGCAGGCCGCCGAGCCCTCCGAGGAGGAGGCTGAAGGTCACCACGTACAGCGTCTCGGCGGTGGCCGCCCACAGCTCGGGCAGAAGATCGACGAGCCTATCCATGAACGTCCTCCTCGATGAGCGGCGCGAACGCCGAGGCCGCGTCGATCGCCCGCTGCACGGCCTCGCCCTCTCCCGTGAGCGCGAGGGTGAGATGCCCGAACACGCGACCGCGGATGTCGTTGATCCCGCCGTGGATGAGCTCGAAGCGCACGCCGTGCGATGAGAGGGCGGCGAAGACGTCGCCCTGCGTCACATCGCCATCGCGGATCGTGAAGGTGACGATGCGGCCGGGGTGGCGCGCGTGCAGCGCTCGCAGCTGGTCGCCGCCCGGAACGTCTTCGATGATGCTCGCGACGAACCGCTTCGTGGCGGGCTGCTGGGGGCCCGAGAGCACGTCGAAGACCTTTCCGCTTTCGATGATGCGCCCGTTCTCCATGACGATCACACGGTCGGCGAGGGTGCGGATGACGTCCATCTCGTGCGTGATGACGAGGATGGTGATGCCGAGCTCCCGGTTGACCCGCTGCAGCAGAGTGAGGACCTCCTGCGTCGTGTCGGGATCGAGCGCGCTCGTCGCCTCGTCGGCGAGGAGGATGCGGGGGCTCGTCGCGAGTGCGCGGGCGATGCCCACGCGCTGCTTCTGACCCCCCGAGAGCTGCTCCGGAAAGCTGCGAGCCTTATCAGCCAGCCCGACGAAGCGCAGCAGCTCGTCGACCCTCGCGGCGATCTCGGCGCGCGGCCGGCGTGCGACCTCGAGCGGGTAGGCGACGTTCTTCGCCACCGTGCGCGAGTCGAACAGGTTGAACTGCTGGAAGATCATGCCGATGTCGCCGCGCAGGCGCCGCAGCTCGCGCTCCCCGAGCCGGGTGATGTCTGTGCCGTCGATCTCGATGGTGCCCGATGATGGAATCTCGAGGGCGTTGACGAGCCGCAGCACGGTGCTCTTGCCGGCGCCGGAGTAGCCGACGATGCCGCAGACCTCGCCGGATTCGACCGACAGTGAGACGTCGTCGACGGCTACGACCGCGTTCTCCCCCTTCGAGGGCGGGGCGAAGGTCTTGGTGACGCCGTCGAGGCGGATGAGACTCATGGGGCTCCTCGGGCGGAACACGCGTGTGCGGTCCGCCGGATGAGCGGACCGCACACGACGGTGGTGATGGTGCTTACTGGTTGGCGCGGGTGTCGTCCTCGACCTCGGTGAGCGAGGCGACGAGGTCGTCCACGGGCGTCTTCACGATGACGGCGGTGCCCCCGGATGCCTCGACCACCCCGTCGACCACGTCCTGCGTGCTCTGGAAGATGTCGACGAGCTTCAAATAGGTCGGGTTGTCTGCGTCCTCGGCCTTGGCCGCGAAGATGTTGATGTACGGGACTGCGGCGGGGTCGGACGGGTCGTCCTGGGCGATGGCGTCCTCGGCCGTCAGGCCCGCGTCCTCGAGGAAGTCGTTGTTCACGATGGCAGCCGCGACATCGGGGAGCGACGTCGCGGTGAAGGCGGCATCCAGCGCCTCGACCTGGACCTTCGAACCCGGGAGGACGTCCGCGACGGTCGAGAAGATCGAGCCGCCGTCCTCGAGCTCGATCAGCCCGGCGGACTGCAGCACGAGCAGGCCGCGCGCCTGGTTCGACTCGTCGTTCGGCACCGCCACCGTGGAGCCCTCGGGGATGTCGTCGACCGATTCGTAATGCGCCGAGTACAGGCCGAGCGGGTAGATCGCGGTGGAGCCGATCGGCTGCAGGTCGTCGTCGCTCTGGACGTTGTAGGTCGCGAGGTAGATCACGTGCTGGAACTGGTTGAGGTCCAGCTCGTCTGCTGCCAGAGCCGGGTTCGGCTGCGTGTACTCCGTGAAGTTGACGATCTCGACCTCGATGTCCTCCTCGGCGGCTGCGTCGGCGAAGGTCTCCCAGTAGGCGTCACCCGAGTTGACGACCCCGATGCGAACGACCTCTTCTTCGGCGGACTCCGCGGAACCGGCGCAGCCGGCGAGGACCAGTGCGAGCGGCAGCGCGAGTGCGGCGGCGGATACGAACTTCTTGGACATGTGTGCTCCTGTGGATCGAGGCCCGGCGAGGAGTGCGGGTTCGACCGCCGGCGCGATCCGCGGGACCGCGCACGCTGCGTCGCGGACCGCGTTCGAACCTACGCGGCAGGTCCCGGAGGGCCGAATCGACTCGTAACACGTCGACACCGAGTCCTGCACGGCGCGGGACGGCGTCTGACGCCGGTCGGGGAGCGCCGCTCGGTTCGCCAGCGCTCGCCGGAGGCTGTAAGATCGTTGATCGTGCATCGCGCAAGCGAAGCGCGCCACCTTAGCTCAGTCGGCAGAGCGATTCACTCGTAATGAATAGGTCAAGGGTTCGATTCCCTTAGGTGGCTCAGAACCGGAAGCGGCCGCCACGGCGGCCGTTTTCCGTATCCGAAGGACGGTGGGCCCAGAAGTGCCGGATCACGCGCTCGACGCCATCATCGAGATCTTCTCGTGGGCCGGGTTCGGACTCGGTGCCCTGCTGGCAGTGATCGCTCTCCTGGTCTTCGTCTTCGACGGCACGTGGATGCCGGTGCGCGCGGTCGTCGAGGATGCGGAGCAGGGCAGGCTCGTCCGCTGGTTCGACGAAGACGGGGGCGTGAACGAGGCCCGGCTGACGCACGAGCAGGAGCGAGAGATCGGCCCGAAGGACATGGCCGACATCTTCTACCGTCGGGGTTCGCAGAACCGGATGCGGCTGACACAGGGCTCGCCCGCCGTCCGCGCCATCGCTCTTCTCGCCGCCGGTCTCCTCGCGCTCGGCGTCATCGCGCTCGCCGCGTCGCTCATCCTGCTCTTCGTCCGCGGCTGAAGGCCGCCCGGTTGCCGGGGCGGGCCGCAGGGCTCACGCGATCGCGAGCATGCCTCCTGCGATCACGGCGAGCGCCAGGCCGATCCACTGGATTCCCGCCACACGCTCGCGCAGCACGATGGCGGCGAGGAGGATCGTACCCGCGGGGTAGAGCGCAGTGAGCGCTGCGACCACCGAGAGATCCCCTTCGCGCAGCGCGAGGAGCGCGAGGGCATTGGCCGCGGCATCCGCAACCCCACCGATGACGGCGAACCACCACGCGCGCCGCATGGTCACCACGAGACCGGATGCGGCCACCTCGGCGCCGGACTCCTTCGCGTGGCGCAGGTCGGCGTGGCCGGTGGGCGTCGTGCCCGGGCCCGTGCCGGCCACCTCGAGCACTGATCGGCCGGGAACTCCGCGTCGTACGGCGGCGATCACGAGGACGCCGACGATGAGGGCCGTCACGATCCCGCTGGTCGCCCGGCTCACGACGAGCGGCACAAGCCCGCTCGCGTCGCTCGTCTGGTCGATGAGGATGAGGAAGGCGCCGATGCCGAGTCCCGCCCCCACCGCCATGAGGAGTCCGCGAGCGCTGGGGCGCACGATCCGCTCACCGGGGATGAATCCCACCAGCACGACGGCGACGAGCGCGACGGCGAGGCCCGCGTAGCCGATCGGTGCGAGCGCGTCGCCCTCGACCAGAAGTCCCCACAGCATCGGCGCGACGGCCGAGACGACGGCGGTCAGCGGCGACAGGATGCTCATCGGACCGATGGCGAGACAGGCGTAGAGCAGCGCAACCGCGACGATGCCGGCGCCGCCGGCGAGCGCGCCCCACGCGATGTCCGATGCCGTCCAGATTCCGCCGATCAACGGCTGGGCGAGCGCGAGCGCCGCAAGGCCCGAGAGCGCCGCGATGCACGTCACCACGATCGAACGGAGTCGCTTGGCGGCCAGCCCGCCGAAGAAGTCAGCGGACCCGTAGACAAGCGCGCCGACCAGGGCGAGGGCTGCGGAGATCATCGCGAATCAGCCTATTTGCGCGAAGAACCCATATCGCTAGATAAGCTAGCGATATGACGACGCCTCACCACGCTCGCCACGAGCCCTCCGGATGGCTCCGGCTCGGCATCCCGGCACTCCTCGTGCTCGTCTGGCTGACCGTCGGAACGATCGGCGGGCCGTTCTTCGGAAAGGTCGACGAGGTATCGACCAACGACAGGTCGACCTTCCTGCCTGAGAGCGCCGACGCCACGCGCGTCAACGAGCGACTCGCCGACTTCCAGGGTGAGGAGAGCATTCCCGCGCTCGTGGTCGTGACCGGCGAGGGTGAGCTGACCGATGCCGACATCGCGGACGTGCAAGCGCTCGCCGACGACATCGCGCAGATCGACGGGGTTCAGGACGACATCTCGCCACCCATCCCGTCCGAGGATGGCGAGGCGGCGCAGCTGTTCGTCCCGATCGACGCGGAGGGCGAGGTCGGCGAGATCGTCGGCGAGATCCGCGAGCTGGTCGGCCAGGACCTGCCCGCGGGCCTCGAAGGATGGGTGACGGGGCCAGCGGGATTCACGGCCGACCTCGTCGAGGGGTTCCTCGGCATCGACGGGCTGCTGCTGGCGGTCGCCCTGATCGCCGTGTTCGTCATCCTGGTGATCGTCTACCGGTCGCCACTGCTCCCGGTGCTGGTGCTGACGACGTCGGTGTTCGCTCTGTGCGCCGCCCTGCTCACCGTGTGGTGGCTCGCGAAGGCAGGGGTCGTCGTCCTCAACGGCCAGGTGCAGGGCATCCTCTTCATCCTCGTGATCGGAGCCGCCACCGACTACGCGCTGCTCTACGTGGCCCGCTTCCGTGAGGCGATCGCGACGGGCGCGCGACGGTGGGACGCGGTGATCGTCGCCTGGCGCGGCGCGTTCGAGCCGATCCTCGCCTCCGGCGGCACCGTCATCGCGGGTCTGCTGTGCCTGCTGCTGTCGGATCTCGCCACCAATCGTGCCCTCGGACCCATCGCGTCGATCGGCATCGCGTTCTCGGTGCTCTCGGCCCTCACCTTCCTGCCCGCTCTGCTCGCGCTGTGCGGGCGTGCCGCCTTCTGGCCCTTCATCCCGAAGAAGCCGATCGCGTCGATCCCCGACGACCTCGCGGCACCGGTCAAGGGGCTCTGGCCGCGCGTCGGGCGCTTCGTGGCGGAACACGCACGCGTGGTGTGGATCGTCTGCACGGTGGTCCTGCTGGCCGGGGCGGCGGGCATCACGCAGCTGAAGGCGGACGGGGTGCCGACGAGCGAGGTCGTCCTGGGCGAGTCGCAGGCCCGTGACGGCCAGGAGGTGCTCGCCGAGCATTTCCCCGCCGGCTCCGGCTCACCGGTGTACGTCATCGTCCCCCAGGAGGACCTCGCCGACGCGGCAGGAGTGCTCTCCGACGCGGATGGCGTCGACTCGGTCGCCGTCGCATCCGGGGATTCTCCAACCGGCCAGGCGGCCGTCGAGATCGAGGATGGCGAGGCGGTGCTCACAGCCGTCGGTCCGCCCGGCACCCCCGCTCCTGAGCCGACGGTCGCAGACGGCGACGTCCTCGTCGTCGGCACGCTGACGGATGCCGCGGACTCGGTCAAGGCGGAGGACACGGTGCGCGAGCTCCGCGTCGACCTCGACGACACTCTCGGCGAAGGCACGGCCATCGTGGGCGGCGAGACCGCGACCGACATCGACACCAACGACACCTCGACCCGCGACCGCACCGTGATCATCCCGGTGATCCTCGCCGTCATCCTGGTGATCCTGATGCTGCTGCTGCGCTCCGTCGTCGCGCCGCTGCTGCTGATCGGGACGGTGATCCTGTCGTTCGGCACGGCGCTCGGGGTGAGCGCTCTCGTCTTCAACGGCGTGTTCGCGTTCCCGGGCGGCGATCCGGCAGTGCCGCTGTACGGGTTCGTCTTCCTCGTGGCTCTGGGCGTGGATTACAACATCTTCCTGATGTCCAGGGTCCGCGAGGAGTCCCTCGTGCACGGCACGAGGCCCGGCATCCTACGCGGCCTCGTGGCCACCGGCGGTGTCATCACGTCGGCCGGCCTCGTTCTCGCCGCTACGTTCGCAGCCCTCGGCGTGATCCCGATCCTGTTCCTCGCGCAGATCGCGTTCATCGTCGCCTTCGGCGTGCTGCTGGACACCTTCGTGGTTCGGTCGCTCCTCGTCCCGGCGCTCTCGTACGACATCGGACGCGCCATCTGGTGGCCGTCCAAGCTCTGGCGCTCCGACGGGGCGCCGGCTGTAGCCGGTCCTGCGTCCTCGGCGGCTGACTCCGACACCCCGGTCGCTGACTCCGACACCCCGGTCGCTGAGCCTGTCGAAGCGCCTGCCACGTCGCCCGCACTCGTCGCCGACGACGGCCACCCCCTCACACGGGAGGAGTACCGGCGTACGCTCGAATCATGAGCAAGGCACTGTTCATCGTCGACGTCCAGAACGATTTCACGGAGGGCGGCGCGCTCGGGGTCGAGGGCGGAGACGCCGTCGCCGAGCGGATCACCGCATTCCTCACCACGCACGCCGAGGAGTATGCCGTCATCGTCGCCTCCCGCGACTGGCATGACGCCGAGAACGACAACGGCGGCCACTTCCACCCAGAGCCCGACTTCCGCGATACGTGGCCCGTGCACTGCGTGAGCGGCACCGCGGGCGCCGAATACGACCCCGCGCTCGACACCGGAGCCGTCACGCACCATGTGAAGAAGGGGCAGGGGATGCCGGCCTACTCGCTGTTCGAAGGCACGACCGACGAAGGAGTGACGGTCGCCCACCTGCTCGATGAGCACGGGGTCATCGACGTCGACGTCGCGGGCATCGCGACCGACCACTGCGTGCGGGCGTCGGCTCTGGACGCGATCGAGCACGGGCGGCGTGTGCGGGTGCTCACCGACCTCATCGCCGGCGTCGCACCGGAATCGAGCGATGCGGCGCTCGCGGAGCTTGCGCACGCCGGGGCGGAGCTGGTCGAGTCAGGCACGACGACGGGCGCTGCGACCGGGCACGAGTAACGTCGGTTGTCGTGACCGACATCCGACCGCTCGCCGCGACCGACTACGACTCCTGGCTGCCTCTGTGGCGCGGGTACCTCGAGTTCTACGAGGCGGATCTGCCTGCCGAGCAGACGGCGCTCACCTGGAGCCGCCTTCTGGACCCCGCCTTCCCGATGTGGGGAGCGATCTCCGTGGCAGACGGCCGAGCAGCGGGGTTCGTCCACTGGCTGACGCACGCGGCGACCTGGTCGGCGGGGCCCTACTGCTACCTCGAAGACCTGTTCGTGGCGTCCGACACGCGTGGCTCAGGGGCGGGTCGGGCACTCATCGGGCACGTGACCGACTGGGCGAGCGAGCATGGCTGCGCGAAGGTCTACTGGCTCACCCACGAGACGAATGCGACGGCCCGTCTGCTGTACGACCGGGTCGCGAAGCACACCGGGTTCGTGCACTACGAGATCGCCGGAACGGGCCGGAACAGCTGAAGCGCCGCCCGCGGGCGGCGCTTCATCGAGTGGGCCCCGTGGGGCTCGAACCCACGACCCGCGGATTAAAAGTCCGATGCTCTACCGACTGAGCTAGAGGCCCTCGCCTCCAGCCTACCGGCCCGCGGATCGCGCCTCGACGCTGCTCAGAGGACCTGCACCGCCGTCGCCGGTTCACGGAGCAGGTGTGACTTCTGGCGCCGGCGTGATCTCGGGGGCGGGCGTCTCACCGGTGCCAGAGCCCGGATCCGTCCCGGTGCCGGGATCCGTGCCGGCGCCGGGATCGGTGCCGGTCCCGGGATCCGTCCCCGGTCCGGTCCCGGGCTCTGTCACGACGTCCTGGGTGCCGGTGTCCGTTCCGTTGCCCTGGTTGCCGTTGCCCTGGTTCCCGTTCCCGTTGCCTTGATTCCCGTTCCCGTTCCCGTTGCCTTGGTTCCCGTTCCCGTTGTCGTTTCCTTCGTTGCCGTTGCCCCCGCCTTCTTCACCGCTGTCTTCCTCCTCGACGGCGGGAGCGGGCGGAATCGGCGTCGGGGTGCCGCTCGGCAGCGGCGTCTCCTCCACGACGGGAGTGGTGGGCGCCGGATCGGGGTCGGCGCCGGCGAGACCGAGTCCCCAGACGGCGGCGGCGATGGCGAGCGCCAGCAGACAAGCGCCGACGATGATCGCGATGGTCCGCCGCCGGCGGTCGCGAGAGTCGTCGGCGGGCGCGGTCGGGTCGACCGCTGATGGGGGAGGCGCAGCCGCCCCGAGTTCCGCCGGCGCCGCGGCGCCGGGAGACAACGCTTCGCCGGCCGTCGGCGTTGCGCTGGCCGCCGCTCCGCTGATGGCCAACGCTCCGCCGGCTGCCAGCGCTCCGCCCGCCGCCGGCAGCACCGCCGTGGGGCGCGTGTCGACGCGCACAGCCTCCGTCGCACCGGTGTCGACGCGCACAGCCTCCGTCGCACCGGTGTCGACGTGCATCGCCTGCGTCGGCAGATCGATGGCGGCGGCGCCCGTGGTCGCGGCGATTCGGGCGGCGACGGTCGCGACCTCCAGCGCGGTCGGGCGGTCTTCGGGTCGCGTGGCGGTCATGCCGCGCAGCAGTTCCTGCCATTCCGGTCGCAGCGTGTCGGGGATCTCGGGCGAGGAGATCAGTCGAGCCGTCACCGCACCGATGCCCTCGGCATCCGCAAAAGGGCGCGTGCCGGTCAGCGCTTCGATGAGCATGATGCCGAAGCCGTAGATGTCGGCGGGAGGAGCGGGGTCTGCGCCCTGCGCCTGCTCGGGCGCGATGTAGGCGACCGTGCCGATGACGAGGCCCGGGGTGGTCAGCCGCGTGGTGTCGAGCAGGAACGCGATGCCGAAGTCGGCGAGCTTGGCCCGCCAGGTCGGTCCGGGCAGGGGCGACCGGCCGAGAAGCACGTTCGAGGGCTTGATGTCGCGATGCACGATGCCCGCGGAATGGGCGACGTGGAGCGCCTCAGCGACGTCCACGGCGATGCCCGCCACATCGCTCTCCGTGATCGGTCCCTCCCGGATCCGATCACGCAGGGTGTTGCCCTCGACGTGCTCCATCACGATGTAGCTGCCGTCCGCCTCAGAGATGCGGGCGTCGAACACGGTCACGATGGAGTGATGGTTCAGCGACGCCAGCACACGGGTCTCGGCACGGGCTCGGTCCAGGGCATCTCCACCGTCCACCGGCCGGCGGAGTACCTTGACGGCGATCGTGCGGTTGAGGTGGGTGTCTTCGGCTCGATAGACGCGCGCCATCCCGCCTTCGCCGATGCGCTCCTCGAGGCGATACCGGCCGTCGAGCAGCTCTCCCGTCGAGATGTCGTCGACCTCGCGCAGGTCAGTCATGATCCTCCCCGCCGCGGATCGCCACGCAGGGGGTCGCGGCCATCCGGGCTGCATTCGACGGTAAGGGCGGGCGCGTGCCCGTGACACTCCCTTGACGACGAGCCGGATCAGTGCAACGGCGGGCACGACGAAGCCGCCGGCACCACCTCGCAGGTGCCGGCGGCAGCGCCGCTCATACTGCCGGCGATGCCGGCAGGAAGGTTACTGAGCCGGAGGCATCAGGACCGAGTCGATCAGATATACGGTCGCGTTCGCCGTCTGCACGCCACCGCAGATGACGTTGGCGTCGTTGACCATGAGGCTGTCGCCGCTGCCGGTGACCTCGACCTCGCCGCCCTGGACTGTGGCCTGCGTGCCGACGATGTCGTCGGGGGCGATCTGGCCAGGGACCACGTGGTACGTGAGGATGGCCGACAGGGTCGCCGAGTCGGTCTTCAGCGCCTCGATGGTGGCGGGGTCGATCTTCGCGAACGCCTCGTCCACCGGAGCGAACACCGTGAACTCGTCGCCGTTGAGGGTGTCCACGAGGTCGACCTCGGGGTTCAGCTGACCGCTGACCGCGGCGACCAGAGTGGTGAGGAGCGGGTTGTTCGACGCGGCGGTTGCGACCGGGTCGGCCGCCATGCCCTCGACCGAGCCGGCTCCGTCCGGCACCGCTTCGGCGTATCCGGCGCAGCCCGGACCGACGAGGTTCGCCGCCGGGTCCATCTCCATGGGCTCTTCAGCCTCTTCGGTCTCCATCGGGGCGCTGCTGGGCTCGTCCGACGGCTCGGCGGCGGTCGGGCCGCCCATGGAACAGGCCGACAGTGCGAACGTCGCGGCGATCGCGAGTGCGAGACCGGCCGAGACGCGCTTTCGGTTGAGTGACATGACTTCCTCCTCTAGAAGGTCCGTGCGGACCGGTGATCTGCAGGTCCCGCGGTGCGGGAGCCCGCCGCAGGAGCGGCTGTACGGGATGTTCGGAGGCGGTCGGGAATCGGATGGGATCGGATGCCGCGGCGAAGGTCACGCGTTCTTGCGCGGATCGCGACGAGGCCAGGCAATCCGTTCTCGACGCGGCTGCGAAGAATCATCGACGCGCGCGACGCGCGGCGCAGGAGAACGGGGGACCGAGGGAAGCCGCTGGGGCGAGCCGATCACGCGCCGCCACGGACGCGCGGCCGCAGGAATGTGAGCCGGGAGGGGGATAGGGCATGCTGGTGGACATGGTGATCGATGGTGTCGACGTGCCCGAGGACGGCACGACGCGCATCGACCGCATCGCCGTCCTGCTGCAGCGCGTCGCCGCCGGCGACCAGACCGCGTTCGCCCGTCTCTACGACATGCTCTCGCCGCGTGTCTTCGGGCTCATCCTCCGGGTTCTGGTCGATCGCTCGCAGAGCGAAGAGGTGCTGCAGGAGGTGTTCCTCGAGGTGTGGCAATCCGCTGCGAGATTCACTCCGAACAAGGGGCAGGGAAGATCGTGGGTTCTCACGATCGCTCATCGCCGGGCCGTCGACCGCGTGCGGTCGTCGCAGGCGAGCAGCGATCGTGACGTGCGGGCGGGGCTGCGCGACCTGGAGGTCGCGCATGACGGCGTCGCCGAGCAGGTCGAGCTTCGGATCGCCAGTGAAGAGCTCTCCGCGGCGCTCTCGGTCCTCCCGGACAAGCAGAAGGAAGCCCTGACCCTCGCGTATTACGGCGGTTACAGTCAGAGCGAGATCGCGGCGCTGGTGGGGGCGCCTCTGGGGACGATCAAGACACGGATGCGAGACGGATTGTCTCGCCTGAGGGATGCGATGGGGGTGAAGGCGTGAACGAGCAGGAGTTCGCTGAACTGGCGGCGGGATACGCGCTGAACGCCCTGTCGCCGCAGGACCGTGCGGCCTTCGATGCGGAGCGCGCGCAGCACCCGGAGTGGGAGCGCTGGATCGAGGCGGATGCCGAGGCGGTCGCCGCTCTGGCGGACGGGGTCGACGATGCCGTGCCACCGCTGACCCTGCGTTCCAGTCTGCTCTCGCGCATCGCCACCGTTCCGCAGCTTCCCTCCGTCGATGCGTCGGCCGCAGCCGCCGCGATCGAGGCGGGCGAGCCTCTTCCGGCTGTGGCATCGCCGCCGCAGCCTCGCACACCGATGGTCGAGCCCGCGCCGACGACTGGATCGATCCAGGCCGTGAGCCGCCGCAACTGGAGTCGCGGGCTGCTCACGCTCGCCGCATCCCTCGTCATCCTCGTCGTGCTGGGCTTCGGAGCCGCGTCGATCAACGAGATGGTGAACCGGCCGGCCGCGGTCGTCGCGCTGGATCAGATCGAGTCGGCGCCGGACGGCACTTCGGCGACGGTCGAGGTCTCCGGGGGAGGGACGGCCACGGCGCACTGGGCGCCGTCGGTCGGCAAGGTGGTGCTCGTCACGAACGGGCTTCCCGAGATCCCCGAGGACGAGACCTTCGAGCTGTGGCTGATCCGCGGTGACGAGCCGGTATCGGCGGGAACCTTCGAACCCGGCGTCGACGGTGCCTCCACGGTGCTGCTGGACGGCGCCTGGGAGGAAGAGGACGCCGTGGCGGTGACGGTCGAACCTGACGGCGGCGCGCCCGACGGGGTGCCGACCACCGAGCCCATCGTCGTCATCCCGACCGCCTGACGCCGGAGCCTCCCGGTAACCTGGGGCCGTGGCATCCGCCCCGCAGTCAGCCCAGACCCTCGTTCACCTGCGACGCGCTCGCGACCTCATGGACCGCGACTACGCGCAGCCTCTGGACGTGCCGACGATGGCGGCGAAAGCACTCATGTCGCCCGCCCACTTCTCGCGCGAGTTCAAGACCGCGTACGGCGAGACCCCGTACGCGTACCTCATGACCCGGCGCATCGAGCGCGCCATGGCACTGCTGCGCGGCGGGATGTCGGTGACGGATGCCTGCACCACCGTCGGTGCGACGTCGCTGGGCTCGTTCAGCTCGACCTTCACATCGATCGTGGGCGAGACCCCGAGCTCGTACCGCTCCCGCACGCATGACGCCGCCGAGGTGATGCCGGCCTGCATCGCGAAGATCCTGACCAGGCCCGCCCGGTACGTCTGAGCCCGTGGCGCCTCGAGCCGCGCAAGTCGAGCAGGATCGGAGAAGCGGTGCACCACGGCCGCGCTCTAGCGTGGCAGTCATGACCACCATCTCTCTCGCATACAGCCCCGTGACCGTCGACGACGTGGACGCCGCCGTCGAGTTCTACCGCGACGGCCTCGGCCTCGAGATCGTGAACGACGTATCGTACGACGGGCACCGCTGGGTGAGCTTCGGCTTCGCCGGACAGCCGGGTCTGGCGCTCGTCGTGTCCGACCCGTCCGCGGGCCGGTCGCCCGAAGACGGCGAGTCGCTCGAGCGGCTCATCGTGAAGGGCATCGGCCCCGGTCCCTACGTCTTCTCGACAGACGACCTCGACGCGACGTTCGAGCGCTTGCGGGCCTTCGGGGCCGAGGTGCTGCAAGAGCCGATCGCCCAGGACTGGGGCCCGCGCGACTGTGCCTTCCGCGACCCCGCGGGCAACCACATCCGGATCAACCAGGTCTGAGCACGGCCGCCGGGTCGGTCGCCGACCATGTGCCTTCCGTGGATGAGCGCTGCCGCGCCGCGCGCCCGAGTGCTCGCTGCCGCGGGTAGCGTGGAGCGGGTGAGCGAGGAGTCCAGGGAGTTCCACAAGCCGGTCCGTCGTCCAGCTGAGCTCTTCGACCGGCTGTTCGCCGCCGAGGATCCGGCCGAGGTGTCGCGCATCGCCCACTCCACCGCGCATGCGCTGCTCTCGCGCGTTCGATCCGATCCGGACGGTGCGATCGTCGATCGACTGGTCACCTTCACCGACGAGCACGGCATCGACGACATCGCCGAACTCTGGTCGCGTTCGCCCGCCAAATCGCTGCCGGGCGCGCTGTGGCGGCTGTACCTGCTTCAGCTCATGATCCACGACGACCCTCGCACCGCCGCGCTCCTCTACGAGCGCGGACGCACCGAACTGCGGTCCGTCGACGAGGTCGTGGCCGGTGCGCCGTCGCCGGCCGGCCCCGACGAGCTCGTCGCGCTCATCGACATGATCATGCGCGGGCTGTTCGAAGGCGACTTCGCAGTCGCCCTCGACCGCGCGTCGGCGTTCTGCCGTGTGCAGGCCTCGGGCGCCACCCATGTCGCCGACGACTACGAGGCGACCGAGCCCGAGCGGGCGTCGGCCTTCACAACCCGGGCGCTGCGGCTCTCGGACTACGCCGCCGACCTCGCGGCGTGCGCGGCGCTCTGGCGGCGCGACGCCCTGAGCTGAGGCATCCGTACTCGGCTGCGCGAGTGCTCGGGACAGCGCGAAACGGGGCAGATGCCGGTGTTCGGGAGGGACGTCTGACGCGGACCGGCGGACTGAAGGGGTCCGGGTACGAAAGTGCCGGGCCGCAGAACGCCTCTCGGCGCGGAGCCGCTCGCAGCGGCAGAAGATGGAGCCCGGGGGTTACTGCGGCCCGGCCAATCCATTGTAACCGAGCTCGCCGTCGTGACATTCCCGACGACCTAGGCTCGGAGGCATGACCAGGCGTTTCGCGCTCGTGATCGAGCCCGCGGCATCCGACGATCCCCGTTCCGACTTCGCAGGCACTTTCCGCGAGATCGACCCCGCCGCACCGGCGCTGAGCGTCGGCGAATTCAGCACGCAGCGCGGCGACGGCATCTTCGAGTCGATCGGCGTCGTCGACGGCCACCCGCAAGAGACCCAGGCGCATCTCGACCGTCTCGCCCACTCCGCCGGCATCTGCGACCTTCCCGCCCCTCACCTCGAGCAGTGGCGGCAGGCCGTCCGCGTGGCGGCCTCCCACTGCCCGCCCGAGGGCGAGGGAGTGATAAAGCTCATTCTGAGCCGCGGCGTCGAGCACGGGCCCGCACCGACCGCCTGGGTGACCGCGGCCGGCGCCCCCGACAACGCGGCCGTGCGCCAGCATGGTGTGCGCGTCGTGACACTCGATCGGGGCTATGGCATCGACACGCCCGCCCGCGCCCCGTGGTTGCTGCTGGGCGCGAAGACGCTGTCGTACGCGGTGAACATGGCGGCGATCCGCGAGGCCAAGCGCCGCGGCGCCGACGATGCGATCTTCGTGAGCTCCGACGGATTCGTCCTCGAGGCCCCGACCGCGTCGCTCATCCTCCGGATCGGCGACCGCTATGTCACGCCCGCCCCGAACGGCGGCATCCTCCACGGCACCACGCAGCTGAGCCTGTTCGAGCACCTCGCCGCCGGCGGCGCCGCCACCGCGTACGAGACCATCCCGGTGGCGGCACTGGCCGAGGCGGATGCCGCGTGGCTGGTGTCGAGCGTGCGCCTCGCGGCGCCCCTCACCGCGATCGACGACGCCGAGCTCTCGGTCGACGTCGAGGCGACGGCATCCTTCAATCGCTACTTGCTGAGCCCGCGCGACTGACGCCGACGACGAAGCCCCCGCACACGGCGGGGGCTTCGTGTCGTGCAGCTGGATTATCCGAAGCGGCCGGAGACGTAATCCTCGGTGGCCTGCACGGACGGGGTCGTGAAGATCGACTTGGTGTTGTCGTATTCGATGAGCTTGCCCGGCTTGCCGGTGCCGGCGATGTTGAAGAACGCGGTCTTGTCGCTCACGCGCGACGCCTGCTGCATATTGTGCGTCACGATGACCACGGTGTAGTCGTTCTTCAGTTCGCCGATGAGCTCCTCGATCGCGTATGTCGAGATCGGGTCGAGGGCCGAGCAGGGCTCGTCCATCAGGATCACCTGGGGGGAGACGGCGATGGCCCGCGCAATGCACAGACGCTGCTGCTGACCGCCCGAGAGGCCCGAGCCGGGCTTGTCGAGGCGGTCCTTGACCTCATTCCACAGGTTCGCACCCTGCAGCGACTTCTCGACCAGCGCGTCCGCGTCGGACTTGGAGATGCGCTTGTTGTTGAGCTTGACGCCCGCGAGCACGTTCTCCTTGATCGACATCGTCGGGAACGGGTTCGGGCGCTGGAAGACCATGCCGACCTGACGGCGCACGAGCACGGGGTCGACGCTCGCGCCGTACAGGTCGTCGCCGTCGAGCAGGACCTCGCCCTCGACCCGGGCACCCGGGATGACCTCGTGCATGCGGTTGAGCGTCCGCAGGAAGGTCGACTTGCCGCAGCCCGAGGGGCCGATGAAGGCGGTGACGCTGCGGGGCTCGATGTCGAGCGAGACGCCCTCGACGGCCAGGAAGTCGCCGTAGTAGACGTTCAGGTCGTTGACTTCGATGCTCTTGGACACGATTCCTCTGGTTCTGTTCGGGGAGATGGCCTCAGCGGCCGAGCTTGGGGGAGAACACCTTCGCGACAAGGCGCGCGATGAGGTTCAGGACCATGACGATGACGATGAGGGCGAGTGCGGCGGCCCAGGCGCGGTCGACGTACGCAGACGCCGGGATGCCCTGATTCATGTATTGGGAATAGGCGAAGACCGGAAGCGTCATCATGCGGCCGTCGAAGAGGTTGTAGTTCATCGAGGTCGCCACACCGGCGGTGAGCAGCAGCGGTGCCGTCTCCCCGATGACGCGCGAGATCGAGAGCATGATGCCGGTCGTGATGCCGGCGATCGAGGTCGGAAGCACCACCTTGGAGATCGTCAGCCACTTCGGCACGCCGAGGGCGTAGGACGCTTCGCGCAGCTCGTTGGGCACGAGACGCAGCATCTCTTCGCTGGAGCGGACGACGACGGGGATCATCAGCACCGCCAGGGCGATCGATCCCATGATCCCCATGCGGATGCCGGGACCGAAGAACAGCGCGAAGAGGGCGTAGGCGAACAGGCCGGCGACGATCGACGGGATGCCGGTCATGACGTCCACGAGGAACGTGATGCCGCGAGCCAGCTGCTTGCCTGCGCCGTACTCGACGAGGTAGATGGCGGTGAAGAGACCGATCGGAATCGAGATGACGGCCGCTGCGAGTGTGATGAGGAGCGTGCCGACGATCGCGTGGAGCGCCCCTCCGCCTTCGCCGACCACGTTGCGCATCGATGACGTGAAGAACTCGGCCGAGATGCCGGCGACGCCGTTGACGACGACCGTGACCGCCACCGAGACGAGCGGCACCATGGCGATCGCGAACGCCACGCTGACGACGCCGGTCACGAGGCGGTCGACGCCCTTCCGGCGGCCCTCGACCAGGCTCGAGATGATCGTGATCAGCACCAGGTACAGGACGGCGGTCACGACGGCCCAGGCAGCGATGTTGAAGCCGCTGCCCTCCGCCATCGCGACGATGCCGAACAGGAGCGCGCTGATGACGGCGCTGGCGCCGAGGAGCGCCCAGGGCGACCAGGTCGGGAGGTGTCCGCTCGTCAGACGCGGTGACTCCTCGAGGGGTGCTTCCGGAGGGGATTGCGGGGGAGCGGCGGAGGTGATCACAGTCATGTCAGTTCGCTCCCGAGAATTCCTTGCGGCGGCTCACGATGTACCGGGCGAGAGCGTTCACGGCGAAGGTCACGATGAAGAGGATGAGGCCCGTGGCGATCAGGACGTTGATGTTCACGCCGTAGGCCTCGGGGAAGGTCAGAGCGATGTTGGCGGGAATGGTGCTGGGGTTCTCGGACGTGAAGAGCCGGAACGTCACCACGCCCGTCGCCGAGAGCACCATGGCGACGGCCATGGTCTCGCCCAGCGCCCGGCCGAGGCCCAGCATCGAGGCCGACACGATGCCGCTGCGCCCGAAGGGGAAGACAGCCATCCGGATCATCTCCCAGCGGGTCGCGCCGAGGGCCAGTGCCGCTTCCTCGTGAAGAACCGGCGTCTGCAGGAAGATCTCGCGGCAGATGGCCGTGATGATGGGCGTCACCATGACGGCGAGCACGATGGCGGCCGTGAAGATCGAACGTCCCGTGGCCGAGGCCGTCCCGCTGAAGAGCGGGAACCAGCCGGCGTTCGCGGTGAGCCACGCATAGACCGGCTGGACGGCGGGCGCGAGGACGAGGATGCCCCAGAGGCCGAAGACCACGGAGGGGACGGCGGCGAGCAGGTCGACGATGTAGCCGAGGCCCTGCGCGAGCCGGCGCGGCGCGTAGTGCGAGATGAAGAGCGCGACGGCGACCGACAGGGGCACGGCCATGAGCAGGGCGAGGAAGGACGCCCAGATGGTTCCGAACGCGAGCGGCCAGACGTACTGCCAGAAATTGCCGGGAAGCAGCGACGCGGTCTCGCTCGTCGCCGTGAGGCCGGGGATGGACTGGACGATGAGGAAGAGGGCGACCGCGGCGAGCGTCACGAGGATCATGGATCCCGCGAACAGCGCGGTACCTGAGAACCAGCGGTCGCCGGGTCGCTGCTTCGGCTTCGGCTTGACGGCCGGCTCGGTCGTCGTCGTCATGGTGCCCTTCGGGTTCGGGGTTCTTCGAGGTGACACCCGGCCCGGCGGTGAGCCGGGCCGGGTGTCGACGGTGTTACTCGACGACGATCGTCTCGATCGCGGCGTTGATCTGCTCACGCAGCGAGTCGGAGATGGGCGCGCTTCCTGCGGCAGCAGCAGCCTCGTCCTGGCCCTCGGGGCTCGCGATGTACTCGAGGAAGCCCTTCACGACCGGAGCGACCGCGGCGTCCGCGTACTCCTGGCATGCGATCATGTAGCTGATCAGGACGATCGGGTACACACCGGCTTCGTCGGACGTGCGCTGCAGCTCGATGGCGAGGTCGCCCTCGGTGCGGCCCTCTTCGAACGGCGAGGCGTCCGCGATCGCGGCCGCGGCCTCGGGCGAGTACTCGACGAACTCGTCGCCGACCTGGACGGCGGCCGTCGACAGACCCTCTTCCGCTGCGCGGGAGGCGTCGGCGTAGCCGATGGTGCCGTTGCCGCCGGCGACAGCCGACACGACGCCGGAGGTGCCCTGGGCAGCCTCACCGGTCGAGAGCGGCCACACGCCGTCGGGCTCCGAGGTCCAGACGTCCGGTGCGGCCTGGAAGAGGTAGTCGGTGAAGTTCTCGGTCGTGCCCGAGTCGTCGGCGCGGTGCACCGGGGTGACCGCCTGGTCGGGCAGCTCGACGCCCTCGTTGAGGGCGGCGATGGCCGGGTCGTTCCAGTTGGTGATCGTGCCGGCGAACAGACCCGCGATGGTGGCGGCGTCGAGGTTCAGCGAGTCGACGCCCTCGAGGTTGAAGATGACCGCGATCGGCGAGATGTAGGTCGGCAGCTCGACGATGCCCGAGCCCTCGACGCAGCCGTCGAACGGGCCGGCCTCGATCTCCTCGACCTTGAATGCGCGGTCAGAGCCGGCGAACGGGAAGGCGCCGGCCTGGAAGGACTCGCGGCCTGCGCCAGAGCCGGCCGCGTCGTATGAGATGGTCACATCGGGGTTCGCGGTCTGGAAGCCGGCGGTCCAGGCCTGGACCGCGACCTCCTGCGAGGACGCGCCGCCTCCGGCGATCTCGCCGGAGAGGTCCGACGTGGGAGCGTCGGACGAGTTGGCCGCAGGGGTCTCGTTGGAAGCGCAGCCGGCGAGGGCGAGAGCCGCGACTGCGGCGACAGCGCCCACCTGGGCGATGCGGGAGATCTTCACTGTGTGAATCCTTCACGTGTCAGGGACTGGGCCCGCGTAGGGCCCTCGGGTTCGAGCCCGGTGCGGGGCTCGCACTGCAACGTAAGCGCGGACTCTTAAGAGAGTGCGCTGCACGGGTGAACGGAAGGTGAACGGGGTGCCGACATCCATGCGCGCGGATGCACGCCGGGACCCGGGTCGGGCGCCGCGCAGCGGCGCGCCGCCCCGTTCGTTCACCCCGGCCGGGTAAGGTGCTCGGCCATGGCGAAGAGCACGAAAGCCGAGCGCAAGGCGCTCGAGGCGATTGACGAAGCCGCAGCCGCTGCGAAGCAGGCCAAGAAGGTCGCGAAGGGACTTCCCGGCAAGCCGGCGAAGAAGCTGCGCGAGCTGGCAGCCGACGCGATCGAGGTCGGCGACGTCTCGAAGAAGAAGCTGCGCAACAAGCCGGGAAAGGTGACCAAGGCGGCCGAGCGCGCGGAGCAGCGCGTGCGCAAGGCGACCCGCGCGGCCATCGTCAAGGCCGAGAACAAGGCGCGCCTTCGGGCCGAAGCCGAGCGCGCGGCAGCCGAAGCGGAGCGCGCCGCCGCCGAGGCAGCCGCCCGCAAGGAAGAGACCAAGACCCTCAAGAAAGCCGCGGCCAAGGCGGAGCGGGCAGCGGCGAAGGCCGAGAAGGAGTCGCGCGAGGCGGACAGGAAGCTCGATGAGGCGCTTGCTCCGCAGGACGAGTCGCCGGCGACGGATGACGACGCCTCTGTGCTCGCTGAACTCGAGGCCCCACCGTCCGAGGTTGCCGACACGGCAGCCGTCGAGCAGGAGGAGGCGACTCCCGACGTCGCGATGCCGGCGGTGGCCGAGGCTGAGATCGCGCCTATCGCCGATGCCGGGCCGACGGCGGTCGTGTCGACCGGCAGGCGGGCTCCGCGCACACCGAAAGCCGCGCCGGCAGAGGACCTCTCTGCGCTGACGGTCGCGCAGCTGCGCGGTCGGGCCCGCGCCGCGGGCGTGGCAGGATACTCGCGCCTGACCAAGGCCGAGCTCGTCGCTCTGCTGTCCTGACGTGGTGCTGGGCGACGAATCCTACGAGGCGCGGGCTCCGATCCTCTCGCAGCCCGCGCAGCTGGACCGCACCGACGCGGCTCCCGACCCGCGCACTCTGCTCGACATCCTCCGAGCAACGACTGCGAGTGTTCCCGAGGCATCGGCGCTCGACGACGGCTCTGCCGCCCTGAGCTATCGCGAGCTGATGGCGCGGGTGGCGCGCACGGCCGCGCGCCTCCACGACGCGGGCGTGCGTCGCGGCGATCGCGTCGGCGTGCGCATGGCGTCCGGGTCGAAGGAGCTGTACATCGCCATCCTCGGCATCCTCGCCGCCGGGGCTGCCTATGTTCCGGTGGACGCGGACGATCCCGAAGAGCGGGCTCGCCTCGTCTTCGGTGAGGCGGCGGTGCGGGGCGTCGTGACCGGCGCCGGCGAGTACGTTCCGTCGGATGTCGAGACGGATGCCGCGGCTGCCGGTCTCTTCGACGGCCCCGCACCGCATCCCAGCACCTCGGCCGTCGTCACCGTGCCACCGCCCACCCCCGACGACGACGCCTGGGTCATCTTCACGTCCGGCTCGACCGGCGTTCCCAAGGGCGTGGCGGTGTCTCATCGCTCTGCCGCGGCGTTCGTCGATGCCGAGGCACGCCTGTTCCTGCAGGACGCTCCGCTCGGCCCGGGCGACCGCGTGCTCGCCGGACTGTCCGTGGCCTTCGACGCATCGTGCGAGGAGATGTGGCTGGCGTGGCGGCACGGGGCGTGCCTCGTTCCCGCCCCGCGATCGCTCGTGCGGTCGGGCGAGGACCTCGCCCCGTGGCTCATCCGCCAATCGATCACGGTGGTGTCGACGGTTCCCACGCTCGCGGCGATGTGGCCCGCCGATGCGATCGAGAACGTCCGGCTCCTGATCTTCGGTGGCGAGGCGTGTCCGCCCGAACTCGTCGCCCGCCTGGTCGCCGAGGGCCGCGAGGTCTGGAACACGTACGGGCCGACCGAGGCGACGGTGGTCGCGTGCGCCGCGCTTCTGGACGGCGTCGGAACCGTCCGGATCGGACTGCCGCTCGACGGGTGGGCGCTGGCCATCGTCGATGCCGCCGATCAGCCCGTTGCCGAGGGCGAGACGGGGGAGCTGATCATCGGCGGCGTGGGACTAGCCCGCTATCTCGACCCCGCGAAGGATGCCGAGAAGTACGCCGCAATGCCCTCGCTCGGCTGGGATCGGGCGTACCGATCCGGCGACCTGGTCCGCTTCGACTCGCGAGGCCTGGTGTTCCTCGGCCGCGCGGATGATCAGGTGAAGGTCGGCGGCCGCCGGATCGAGTTCGGTGAGGTCGAGGCGGCGCTGCAGGACCTGGCGGGCGTCACGGCCGCGAGCGCCGCGGTGCGCACGACCGACGCCGGCGTTCCGGTGCTCGTGGGCTACCTTGTCGTCGAGGGCGAGCTCGATCGGGCAGCCGCCCGCGCCGAGCTGGCCGAACGCCTCCCCGCCGCGGTGGTGCCGCTGCTCGCGGTGGTCGACGATCTTCCCGTCCGGACGTCGGGCAAGGTCGACCGCGCGGCTCTGCCGTGGCCTCTGCCCGGTGTGGAGATGCCCGACCCGGGATTCAGTCCGTCCGAGGCGTGGCTGGCTGAACAGTGGCAGGCGGTGTTGGGCCAGCCGGTGCCGAACCGCAAGGCGGACTTCTTCGACCTGGGCGGCGGGTCGCTCTCGGCGGCGCAGCTGGTATCGCGGATCCGCGCCCGCGTGCCCGAGTTCTCAGTGGCCGACATCTACGACGTCCCTCGGCTCGGGGCGATGGCGAAGGCCGTCGGGCCTTTCCTCACCGACGATGAGGACCACCCCTTCCGCATGCCTGCGCCCACGCCGCGCGTGACGCAGTGGACGCAGACGCTCCTGGGCGTGCCGCTGTTCATCCTGTCCGGCGTGCGCTGGCTGCTGTACATCCTCACCGCCGGCACCCTCCTCCAGCTGGCGCCCGGCTTCGAGGCGCTCCCGACGGCACCGTGGTGGGTTCTCGTCGCCGCCCTCCTCGTCTTCGCCACGCCGTTCGGCCGCATGGCGGTGGCGGCGGCATCCGCTCGCCTGCTGCTGGCGGGGCTGCGGCCCGGTGACTACCCTCGTGGCGGACTGGTTCATCTGCGGCTGTGGCTGGCCGAGCAGATCTCCGATCAGGTCGACGCCGTGGGCCTGGCCGGCGCCCCGTGGGTCACGAACTACGCGCGGGCCCTGGGCGCGAAGATCGGCCGCGACGTCGACATGCACACGCTTCCTCCCGTCACCGGAATGCTGGAGATCGGCGATCGCGCGTCGATCGAGCCGGAGGTCGACCTGAGCGGCTACTGGATCGACGGCGACCTCGTGCGGGTAGGCGAGGTGCGCATCGGAGCGGACGCGACGGTCGGCGCACGCAGCACGCTGGCGCCGGGCACCCGCATCGGGCAGCGGGCCGAGATCGCACCGGGCTCGGCC
>NZ_CAJF01000029.1 GCF_000304335.1 Microbacterium yannicii PS01
ACCGCCGTCGGAAACGCCATCTCGGTCCTCGGCGACAGCTCGTCGACGGGTGCTGTGGCGTCTCCCGGCACGGGATCCGGGTCTGGCGGGACCGCCGGCACCACCGACGGAACCGACTCGATCCTCGGCGGGACGCAGATCCTGGCGCCGATCTCGCTGCCGGTGACGATCGGCGGCAACGCCATCTCGGTGATCGGCGACAGCACCACGCGGGGCCCGGTCGTCCCGACGGACCCCACGGACCCCACGGACCCGACCAACCCCACGGACCCGACGGACCCGACCGACCCGACCGATCCCACCGACCCGACGGACCCCACCGACCCGTCGGACCCCACGGACCCCACCGACCCGACCGATCCCACGGACCCGACCGACCCGGCCGGCCCGGCGGACTCGGGTGACGGCGACGACAGCATCACGGGCGCGACGGCCTCGGCCGGCACGACCGCAGAACTCGCCCAGACAGGAGGAGCGGGTGCGCTCCCCGCGCTGCTGATGGGGCTCACGCTCCTGGTGGCGGGGGCAGCCGCCCGCGTGTCGCGGCGACGCTCCGCGTAACCGGTGCGGGGCGCCTCGCGTTCCCCACAACGCCTCGCCCCGCCTGCGCGTGAGCAAGCGGGGAGGTCGTTCCCGAGACGGCCTCCCCGCCCTTCGACCCCCCGATCACGGCGGCTGCGGTTCTGCCTGGGACCGCACCGTCGTGATCGGGGTATCAGACGGGCGGATGCTGCGAACTGGGGGCTCGCAGCATCCGCCCTTGCAAGAAGACGACGGATGCCGCGAACCAGGGGGCTCGCGGCATCCGTTCCTTGGGGGAAAAGACGGATGCCGCGGACCCTGAGGTCCGCGGCATCCGTTCGTGCGCGCCTTACTTGGCGGCGACCACCTGAAGGGTGATCACGGCGGTGAGGTCGTCGCGAAGACGAACCGTCGCCTCGTGCTCGCCGACGGACTTGATCGGCGAGGTGATGTGGATCTTGCGCTTGTCGAGGTCGCCCAGGCCGGCGGCCTTGACGGCGTCGGCCACGTCGACGGTCTTCACCGAACCGAAGAGGCGACCCTCTGCACCCGCCTTGACGGCGAGCTTGACCTTGTTGGACTCGAGGGCGCCCTTGAGGGCGACAGCCTCTTCGTGGTCGTGGATCGCGCGCGACTCGCGAGCGGCGCGGATCGACGCCACCTGCTTCTCGCCACCGCGGGTCCATGCGACCGCGAAGCCCTGGGGGATGAGGTAGTTGCGGGCGTAGCCGCTCTTGACCTCGACCACGTCACCGGCGCTACCGAGCCCGGCGACCTCGTTCGTGAGAATGAGCTTTGCCATATCGGTACTCCTTAGCGGCCAGCGCCGGCGTAAGGCAGGAGTGCCATCTCGCGCGCGTTCTTGATCGCGCGAGCGATGAGGCGCTGCTCCTGCACCGAGACACCGGTGATACGACGGGCGCGGATCTTCCCGCGCTCCGAGATGAACTTGCGAAGAGTGGAGACGTCCTTGTAGTCGATGACGCCGACGCGGATCGCCTTCGCGGGGGCAGCGTTCTTCGCGCCCTTCCGCGGCTTCCGGCGGTCGCCGGTTGCCTTTCCAGCCATGGTCTTTCCTTTACGTTTGCTTGATCGGATGCCTCAGCCGAGGCATCCGGAATCTGCTTCTGAGATCAGAACGGCGTGTCGTCGCCGTAGGCGCCGGGCGCTGCCCAGGCGTCGTTCCCGCCACCGGCGTTCGCCGACCCGGGGGTCGACCACGGCTCGTCGGCGACCTGCGCCGGACGCGACTGTCCGCCGCCACCAGCGCCACCGCCGCCGCCACCCGCTGCGCGGGTGACCTGAGCGGTCGCGTAGCGCAGCGACGGGCCGATCTCGTCGACCTCGAGCTCGATCGCGGTGCGGTTGTTGCCCTCGCGATCCTGGTAGCTGCGCTGCTTGAGGCGGCCGGTCGCGATGACCCGCATGCCCTTCGTCAGCGAGCCGGCCACATGCTCGGCGAACTCGCGCCACACGCTCGCGCGGAGGAACAGCGCTTCGCCGTCCTTCCACTCGTTGGCCTGACGGTCGAAGTTGCGCGGCGTCGACGCGATCGTGAAGTTCGCGACGGGGAGGCCGTTCTGCGTGTAGCGCAGTTCGGGATCAGCCGTGAGGTTGCCCACGACGGTGATGATCGTCTCGCCGGCCATGACCCTTAGGCCTTCGCAGCCTTGGCGGTCTTGCGGGCGGCGCGTTCGTCGGCGCGCTGCTTCTCAGACGCGATCATCGCGATCGCTTCCTCGGCGCGGAGCACCTTGGTGCGCATGATCTGCTCGCTGAGCTTCAGCTGGCGGTCGAGCTCCTGAGTGGCTGCGCTCGACGCGGTGAAGTTGACGACGGCGTAGATGCCTTCGGTCTTCTTCTGGATCTCGTAAGCGAGACGGCGCTTGCCCCAGATGTCGACGTTGTCGATCGAGCCACCATCGTTGGTGATGACCTTCAGGAACTTGTCGAGGTTCGGGCCGACCTGGCGCTCGTCGATCTCCGGGTTCAGGATGACCATGAGTTCGTACTGGTGCGTCACTTACCCACCTCCTTCGGACTAGAACGGCTGCCGGGCATTTCCCGGTAGCAGGAGGGTGTGTGCACGTCGTCCGGCTTCCGGCGCTCCTGGATCCCATCGGTGAGATCCGAAGCGCATGCGGACAACCCTCCTATGGTACCGGATGCCCCGCCCGCTGCCGAATCAGGCCGTCGCCGCCCACAAGAGCCGGGCGCCGACGATGCCGGCCGTCACGGCGAGCACGACGACGCCGATCGACAGCGCCCAGTCGCGTGCCGTCGGAGGGATGAGGTCGGTCACGGCACCCGGGCGCCGATTGATCAGCCGGAACACGGGGCGATCGCCGGCGGTGACGAACTGCCTGCCCGCGGCGCTTCGTGAGCCGAGGAACAGCAGCCACCGGTCGGTGCCGCGCAGGAGGAGCAGCAGGGGCGCGATGCCCATCAGCAGGAACATCCCGCCGATGATGCCGCCCACCACGTCACCTGAGGCGGCCGACGCGAAGAACGTCACGCTGAGACCGACGAAGAGGATCGGCCACGCCCAGATCACGAGCGGGGTGCCGAAACCCTGCGCGAAGAGCAGGGCGATTCCGGCGAAGAGGAACCCGCCCAGGATGCTCAGCGGCGCGAAGAGCGCCACATTGCCGGGACACTCGACCTCGATGACGTACGGACCGCCGCTGGCGCACGAGCCTCCCAGCGTCGTCAGCGTGTACGAGACGAGATAGAGAAGCGTGAAGCACGTGATGAAGCCCGCCCACGAGACGAACGCGCCGACCACCCGCACGAGCGCGGAATCGCGCCATGGCCAGGCCATCGGTGCGAGCGGACGGGTGGTCACGCGAGGAGTGTACCGAGCGGGACCCGGATGGCGTCCATCCTGCGACTCATCGGGGCGCAGGAATCTCCTTCTGCGCGACAGCCTCCAGCGCACGATCCAAGCCATCCAGACCGGACCGCGCGCGGAGCGCAGTGGCCAGCGCTTGAGCGCGGGTGCGGTAGGCGGCATCGGATCGGACTCGTCCGACGGCACGGGCGACCTGCGCCGCCGTCGGCCGGTTCGTCTTCAGGTTGATGCCGGCGCCCGACCACCCCACACGCGCCGAGACCTCGATCTTGTCTTCGGTCTGCCCCGCGACCACCAGCGGGACCCCGTGCGCAAGCGCCTGCTGCACCCCGCCGTAACCCCCGTTGGTGACCAGGACGTCCACGCGTGGGAGCAGACGGTCGTACGGAAGGTATTGAGCGACTCGCACGTTGTCGGGCAGTTCCTCGGGAAGTGCCGTGCGCGGCCGGCCGCCCGTGGAGACGACGACGAGTGCATCCGACCCGGCGAGCCCGTCGATCGTCGGCAGCACCAGCTGAGAGAAGTCGGAGTTCGCGATGGTGCCCTGCGTCACGTGGACGACAGGCCGGCCGTCGAGGTCGGACCACCACTGCGGCAGCGGCGCGGTGGACGCGGGACCAGGAAGCGGTCCGGCGAAGGAGACCGAGTCGCTCAGGTCGCTCCGGGGGTACTCGAACTCGGGCGCCGTGAACTGCACGAGCGCGTCGGCCCGCGAAGGCCAGTCGAGCACGAAGCCGCCGAGCGGACGACCGACCTCGCGCACGCTCATGGCCTCGGCCTCCCGCTGGACCGCGCCGAAGACGCCCCGCTCGGCGACGGTGGCGAGGATGGCGTTGCGGAGGCGGCCGACGGGACCGCGCAGCGGCGGGATGCCCAGACCGAAGGGAGCGGTATCGCGGCTCTGGGCGCCGAGCGGGAAGATCCCGAGGCTGATCACCGGCGGTCGCTCCTCGCGGGGGAGCCTGGTGAGCAGAGCCGCGCCGAGGAACAGCGGTTCGGTGAGGATCGCGTCGACGTCTGCGACGGCGAGTTCGGCCCGGACGGCGGCGAGCTGCGCGGGGGCGGGCCGCAGGAAGAGGTTCGTCATGTCGAAGCGGATGGCCGCGGGTCCCCGCAGGCCGACTCGGTCGGGGAATGCCCCGTCGGCGTCGTCGAGGTCCACATCGGCCGCCTCGGGCAGAGGGAGGAACTGTGCACCGGCGTCGCGGACGGCTTCCGCATACCGCCGGCTGGTCAGGAAGCGCACGTCATCGCCGCGGGAGAGCAGGTGGCGGGCGATCTGGAGCAGCGGCATGACGTGACCGTGGGCCGGCGTGCAGGTGAGGAGGTAACTGGACATGTGGATGCCTTCGGTTAGGATTGGATGTACCGAAGAAGTATTCACCACACCGAGAGGAAGGTCAATGCCGGAATCGAGCGCGCGTCGGCCGGAGCAGAGTCCGCGCGCCTACCGATCGGCGTTGCGAGAGCAGCAGGCTCTCCAGACCCGGCGGCGAATCGTCGAGGCTGCCGCGCGCCTGTTCGCCACCAGGGGATACCAGGCGACGACACTGGCTTCCATCGCCCGCGAGGCCGGAGTCTCCACTGAGACGGTGAAGACGGCCGCTCCCAAGGCCGAGCTGCTCATCGCCGCGTTCGAGGTGACGTTCGCCGGCACCGAGGCGGCAGAGTCGATCACCGAGACCCCCGTGGCGCAGGACGTGCTGGAGCTCGCCGATGATGTGTTCCTCGATGTCCTTCTCGATCGGATCGCCGCGGCGAACGCGCGGGCCCACGCCCTGTGGACGGTGCTGGTGGGGGCAGCGGCATCCGATCCGGTCGTCGACGGCGCGCTGCAGGAGATCCTCCGCCGCCGAGCCGCCGACTATGCAGGTCTGGTCGACGAGCTTCTCGCGCGCAGGTATGCGCCGTCGGTCGTCGACGCCGGTGCGACTGCCGCAGCGCTGTCGTTCCTGCTGTCGCCCGAGGGCTACCAGCAGCTCGTGGCGCAGTCGCGTTGGACCCCCGAGCGATACGTGACCTGGCTGCGTTCGGCCGTCCTTGCCGAACTCGGCGCCTGAACCCGATCAGCGGAACGCGCTGAGGCCCGTGAGGTGCTGGCCGAGCACCAGCGTGTGGACCTCGTCGGTGCCCTCGTAGGTGCGCACCGACTCCAGGTTGGCGGCGTGCCGGATCGGCGAGTTCTCCAGCAGCACGCCGTCGCCGCCGAGGATCGTGCGCGCCTCGCGGGCGATCTCGATCGCCTCGCGGACATTGCTCAGCTTGCCCAGTGAGATCTGGGTCGGGGTGAGCGTGCCGGCGTCCTTCGCGCGTCCGATCTGCAGCGCGAGCAGCGCGCCCTTCTGCAGCTCGATGACCATGTCGACGAGCTTGCGCTGAGTGAGCTGGAAGCCGGCGATCGGCCGCCCGAACTGCTCACGTCGCAGCGCGTGGCGCAGGGCGGCCTCGTAGCTGTCGCGCGCCGCGCCGAGGGCGCCCCACACGATGCCGTACCGCGCCTCGTTCAGCGCCGAGAACGGCCCGCGCAGTCCGCGGGCGCCGGGGAGGAGAGCGGATGCCGCGACCCGCACTCCGTCGAGCCGGATCTGCGTCTGCACCGACGCGCGCATCGACCCCTTCGGCTCGAGGACCGTCGCCTCGAATCCGGGCAGGCCGGTCGGCACCAGGAACCCTCGGACGCCGTCGTCGGTCTGCGCCCAGACGACCGCGAGCGCAGCGATCGAGGCGAGGCCGATCCAGCGCTTGGTGCCGGTGAGCACCCAGTCGCCGCCGTCACGGCGGGCGTACGTCGACATGGCGGACGGGTCGGAGCCCGCGCCGGGCTCGGTCAGGGCGAAGCAGGCGATGACCTCGCCCGAGGCCATCCGCGGCAGCCACTCCTCCTTCTGCTCCGCGCTGCCGAATCGGTGGATCGAACCCATCGCCAGGGAGCCCTGCACCGAGACGAAGGTGCGAAGCCCCGAGTCGCCGGCTTCCAGCTCCAGCGCCGCGAGGCCGTAGTCGACGGCGCTGGCGCCGGCGCATCCGTACCCATCGAGGGTCATGCCCAGCAGTCCGAGCCGGCCGAGGGCGGGCGCCAGCTCGACGGGGAAATGCGCCGTGTCGAACCACTCGGCGATGTGCGGACGGATTTCGTCGTCGACGAACGCCCGGACCCCGTCGCGCGTCGCCCGCTCGTCCTCGCTCAGCAGCGCATCGATGCCGAGGACGTCGGATGCCGCGCGCAGCGCCTCGATGTCGTCCGGGTCTCTGCGGGCATCGGTCATGATCGCCTCCTCGCGTTCGGGTTCGATTCTGCCCGGCTGCCGTTCCCCGCGGGCAGAGGCGGCTAACGTGGCGGCATGGCCGCGCCCGCTGACCCGCGCTCGTACCCGTTCGACGCCCGACCACTGGTCGAGCCCGTCGATCCGGCGGCCGCACGCGCGTTCGCGCAGGAGCTTCGGCGCACGGGACGGCTGCCCTCGGCCCTTTCGGACAGCGGCATCGCGATGGTCATCATCCTGTCCATCGTCGCGATCGTGTTCGCCTCGACGATCCTCACCGTCATGACCACCATCGCGGCGGGAATAGCCTCGTCGTTCGCGGGCGAGGGCGGCTTCGGCGTGCTGTTCGCCGTCGTGCCCTTCGTGATCATCGGCGGAATCGTCGCCATCGCGGTCTGGGTCGTCGTCGCGGCTCGCCGGTCCGGCAACGCCCGCATGTTCCGGCTCGACCGCTTCGCGAGGGCGAACGGCATGAGCTACCTCCCCCGGATGGCGGCCCCCGCCCTGCCGGGCATGATCTTCTCGCTCGGCAGCTCACGGCAGGCGTCCGACCTCGTCCGCGGCGAGCGCCCGCGATTCGTGGAGTTCGCGAACTACCGCTACACCACCGGGTCGGGAAAGAATCGCAGCACGCACACGTGGGGGTATGTCGCCGTCAAGCTCGACGTGCCGCTGCCGCACATCGTGCTGGACGCGACCGGCAACAACGGGCTCTTCGGCTCGAACCTGCCGGCGACCTTCGACAAGGACCAGCGCCTGAGCCTCGAAGGCGACTTCGACCGGTACTTCTCGCTGTCGTGTCCCGCGGGCTACGAGACCGACGCGCTCTACCTCTTCACGCCCGACATCATGGCCCGCTTCATCGACAACGCCGCCGCACTCGACGTCGAGATCGTCGACGACTGGCTCTTCCTCTACGCCAAGCGGGACTTCTCGACACTCGATCCGGCGACCTGGGCGTGGCTGTTCTCGGTGGTCGGCGCGCTTCTCGACAAGTTCGCTCAGTGGGCCCGCTGGCGCGACGACCGCCTTCGCGCCGCAGCGCGCTCCACTCCGGATGCCTCGGCACACGCAAGCCTCGAGACGTCGGGCGCCGTGAGCCCGGGGGTCGCGGCGACCGCGGTCCCCTTCACTCCGCCGCTCGACACACTGCGGCCTCCCCCCGGCGTCGCGCCGCAGGGACGCCGGCTGCAGCGGGGGGTGCCGTGGGTCACCTTCATCGCCATGGGTGCGGTGGTGCTGTTCTGGATCCTGTCGCAGACAGGAGTGATCGGCATGTTCTTCGGCGGCTGACGCGTCGGCGCTCGGTCGCCGCTCGGTTGGCGCTCGATCGGGCCGACCCGCATGCGCCGCGCGTAGGCTTGCGGGGTGCATTCGACATCTTCCGTGACGCCCGCAGGGCGTAAGGGGGTCGCCGGCGCTTCCCGCGCCGAGCGGAGGTAGCCGCAGGCGTCGGCCGGCTCGACCGCAGCGACGTACCCGCACCTTCGCGGACCGGCGGTCCGCGGCATCCCCTCACCCGTCCTCGTGGACGAGAAGACACGAAGCAAGGAATCATGCACGCATTCACAGAGAAGGACATCCGCGCGTCGTTCGTCAACACCTCGCTGCGCGAGCGCAACGCCATCGTCCTGCCGGATCTCGCCGAGATCGGCTGGGAGAACCTGGACTACCTCGGCTGGCGGGACCCAAAGCAGCCGCTCGCCGGGTTCATCGTCGTCCCGGTCGACGACCTCCCCGTCGGCATCCTGCTGCGCCAGACCGAGCATCGCGTGCGATCGCGCGCCCAGTGCGCGTGGTGCGAGGACGTCACCCTCCCGAACGACGTGGTGTTCTTCAGCGCGCGGCGCGCCGGTCAGGCCGGGCGCAACGGCGACACGGTCGGCACGCTCCTCTGCGAGCGGTTCGAGTGCTCGGCGAACGTGCGGCGCCCGATGCCGCCGGCGTACCTCGGGTTCGACGTCGAGGCGGCACGACAGCGACGCATCGAAGCGCTGCGTGCGCACGCCGAGGGCTTCGGGCGCGACATCCGCGACAGCCGCTGACGACAGCCGCTGACGACGGTCGCGAAGAGCACGTCTGTTGCACGCGCGGCGGGCCGACGCAAGGGGGGAGCGTCGGTCCGAGCCGCCGTGCACGCTGGGGCCATGAGCTCCCAGACGATGAAGGCCGTCCAGTACCGCGAGATCGGAAAAGGTCCGGAGGTCGTCGAGATCGACGTTCCCCAGCCGGGGCCGGGGCAGATCAGGCTCAAGGTGACGGCCGCCGGACTCTGCCATTCGGACTGGTTCGTGATGGATCTTCCCGAGGACCAGTACACCTACGGACTGCCGCTCACCCTCGGCCACGAGGGTGCCGGTGTCGTCGACAAGCTCGGCGAAGGTGTCGAGGGCATCGAGGTCGGCGAGGCGTACGCGATATACGGGCCGTGGGGCTGCGGCCAGTGCCACGCCTGCTCGCAGGGGCGCGAGAACTACTGCCCCTACGCCGCCGATCTCGGCATCACCCCGCCGGGGCTGGGCGCGCCCGGCGCGATGGCGGAGTACGTGATCGTCGACGATCGCCGGCACCTCGTGCCGCTCGGCGGTCTCGATCCGGTCGAGGTCGTGTCGCTCACCGACGCGGGGCTCACGCCCTATCACGCCATCACCTCGGCACAGCACAAGCTCTATCCCGGCTCGACCGCCGTGGTCATCGGGGTCGGCGGACTCGGGCACGTCGGCATCCAGATCATCCGGGCGATCAGCGCCGCCACCGTGATCGCCGTCGACATCAGCGAGGACAAGCTCGCTCTCGCCACGGACGTCGGCGCGCACCACACCGTCGTCTCGGGTCCGGATGCCGCGGATCGGATCCGCGAGCTCACCGGCGGCCTCGGCGCGCAGACCGTGTTCGACTTCGCCGGCGTGCAGCCCACCGTCGATCTCTCGAAGGCCGTGGTGGCCATCGACGGGTTCGTGCACATCGTCGGCATCGGCGGAGGCGTCATGTCGGCGGGCTTCTTCCAGACGCCCATGGGCGCCGCCGTGCGGGCGCCGTACTGGGGCTCGCGCAGCGAGCTCATCGAGGTGCTCGATCTGGCACGCGTCGGTGCCGTCGGCGTGCACGTGGAGCGATACGGCATCGATGGCGCCGTCGAGGCCTACGAGAGACTGCACCACGGAGAGGTGCAGGGACGCGCGGTCGTCGTTCCCTAGGTCCGACAGTCGAGGCGCGGCGGATCAGCCCTCGGCGATGGCGACGGCGTCGTCCCAGACGGCGCCGATGGCCACAAGATCGCGGTCCAGCACATCGACGATGCGCACCGCGCCGTCCTCGGGCACCTGCACGCGCAGCAGGAATGCGACAGCGGCGTCCGGTTCGGGGGCGACCACCGACAGCGTGACCCGCCCGCCGCTTGCGAGTTCCTGCGTCCGCTGCACGTCGACGTGGGCGAAGCCGGCTCCGGCAGCGCTGGCGAGCGTATCGGCTGCGCGGTGCTCGACGCTGAGGTCGGCGACGAGGCCGGTCGGGTTCGTGCCGAACGCGTGCCACAGACGTGCGGCCGTGCCGGACGTGACCGGGAGCCGCGACAGCGCCGCGGCGGCGTTGTCGACGGCGGCACCCACATCGGCGTCGGCGTCGGGTACGGCGTGGGAGGCCGCGAGAAGCTCCGCGGCCATGTCGCGGGCGATCTCGGGCGCGACGGCGAAGGGGATCGGCACCCAGCCGTCGGGGATCCCGCTCACGCGAACCGCCAGCGCAGGGTCGACACAATGGAGTCGGCGAGGTCGGTGAAGGCCTCGAGAGCAGGCCCTGACTCTTCGACCCCGAGGTGCACGATCGAGCACATCAGCAGCAGGCCGCGCTGGGGCGACGGTCCGGGGAACGGCGCGACGTAGGAGAGCTCGCGCGCCTTGAGCCCCCTCCATCTCGTCGGGGCCGGCGCGCTCCGCGGTCCACCGGTACAGCGTGCCGAGATCGGGCACGTCGAGCCGCTCGACCGCGCGCTCCGCCCCCGCGCGCCCACGGAGGTCGGTCTCGAAGTTTCTCGTGGCGACCCACGGCGATGCCGCGATGCTCATCGGAGTGCCGCCCTCCTGAGGCGGCTCGATGGGCATGAAGATCTCCATCACGTTCGTCCGCTCCATGCGAGCCCACTGCCGGCTGACCATGGTGCGTGTCTCGGCGTACAGATCCGGGCGCCCGACCTCGCGGAATCGTGCCGAGACCAGCCGGATCAGCTCGGCCCGACCATCGGGCGTGGCCGGGAACCGACCCCAGTCCGGCGGGGTCAGCAGCGTGTAACCGGCGGGGATCGGAGGACCCGAGAGCTGCTCCCGGAGGGAGCTCACTGCTGCGCCTCCCCTCGGGCCGCGCGGCGAGCCTGACGTTCGCTCCGGCGAGCCCTGCTCGCCCGGACCGCCGTCACGATCCCGACCACGAGGACGACCAGGACGAGCGGCGATGCGAGCCAGTGCCAGCCGATGGGATATCCGTCCGGCCCCGGGGTGGAGATGATGCCCGTCGGATCGACGTCGAACGCGGCGATCGCCCACGGGAACAGTCCGAAGATGAGCACCGAGACCACGGTGACGTACGGCGCGTCGTCGCCGGCGGCGGTGCCGCGCACCAAGAGGTAGGCCACCGCGGCCGCCATGCCGATGAGCCCGGTCGCGATGGTGAGCCAGGCCGGCACACTCATCGCGGGGAAGGGCACCAGCGCGCCCCTCACCGAGGAGGCCTCATCGGTGGGATACAGCTGACCGGCGTTGAGGATCAGGCGAGCGCCCGCCGGGACGATCCACTGTGCCGCGCCGAGGATCGCCGCGATGATGAAGACGAGTCGGAGGATGCCGGCCACGCGAGGCATCCGCCCGCGATTGAGCCGCAGCGGAGAGATGTCGGTGAAGCCGACGCCGCGCCGGCCGCTCACGGGCGACCCGTCGGTGTGTAGAACGGCGTGCTCGTGAAGATGCCGCCGCCGATCCCCCCGGCCCAGCTGGCCAGGCTCGCCCAGCCCTTCGCACCGATGGTCGGCACCGCATCGAGGACCGCGTCGCCCCACGCGGCTGCGATCGTGCCGCTGCGGGCGGGTGTCGAGGCCCACTGGCCCAGGCTGCCGCCCCACTTGTTGAGGATCGCCCAGTTCTGCCCGCGCATGAGCGTCGAGAACGGGTTCACGGTGATGCCGGCGGGAAGGCGCGGCATCGAGAACCCCCGCGCACCTCGCGTGAAGATCGGCAGATCCTGGGCGATGGTCGACGCCCGGAGGATGTCGTCACCGGTGGCGCCGGCCGCCTTGATGCTCTTCGCCAGCAGACCGCCGGCACCGGCAGTCACCAGGCCGAACGTGCTCCAGAGCACGTCGGACAGACTCGCCTTGCCGTTCGCGTAGAGATACACGGTGCCTGCGAGATGGATCGCCGACAGGGCGATCGTCGCGGCGAGGAGGATGCTCGACCACGGGCTCGAGACCACGAAGAGAGCGACGACGGCGAGCACGATGATCGCGTAGCCGATGTACTTCAGCGCGTCGCTGATCCAGTCCCACTTGCCGTCGTCGTTGTCGGCGGCGTCCATCGCCTCGGCGACGCCATCGGCCGCGCGCTCGAAAGCCTCCTCCCAGAGGCCGAACGCCGTGTCGAACGGCCGCCAGGCATCCCGCAGGTCCTGCTCGGCGGAGTCGAGGGTCTCAGCCGGAGTAGGGCCGTCCTGCTCCTCGTCGGCCAGCACGGGTGTCAGCGCGTCGTCGAACGCCGACTGGTAGGTCGTCATGGCCGCGCGGATGGCCGGTTCATGCTGCAGGTAGGCGTTCCGAGCCTCCTCGAGGGCTGTCGCGTACGGCGCCAGCGCCAGGCCGGTCTGCTCGTAGCGCACCGCGGCCTTCCGGAGGTCGCCCACCAGCGCTTCGGCATCCTCCTTCAGACGGTCGGTGCCGAGACTGATCTGCGAGTCGCCGATGTCGCGCAGCGTGTCGGCCGTCGTGTCCATCGACGCGCCGAGGTTCTGGTAGTCGGCCGCCGTGGTGGCGATGACGTCGGGCTCGCCGGCGAACTGACGCAGCTCGTGCCCGTCGGGGGAGCGGTGGAGGAGCGACATGTCAGGAGACCTCGCATCCGGTCATCTGCTCGCACTGCGCGGTGGCATCGGCTTCCCACTGGTCCCAGCCGTCCACGATCGAGGTGAGTCCCTCACGGACCCCGTCGACCTTCTCCATGAGCTCCTTGCGGTTGCCCGACCAGTTCGCCTCGAACCAGCCCACTCGATCGCGCAGCTTGTCCTTGCCGTGCGGATTGCTGATCGCCGATTCGAGGTCGTCGTTGATCTCGGCCGCATCCTCGAAAGCCGTCGCCGCGCTCTTCAGCGTCTCGAGGGCGTCCCGCAGTCGCTCCCGGTCAAGAAGTACGTCCATATCGCTGTCCTCCCCGATGGACCTGTCGATCACCCAGGCTAAAGGCTGGCCGAGTCCGGCGACCATGGGGACAGTTCCCCATGGCCGGGCCTGTAGGCGATCAGCCGCGCGCGGCCCACCACTCGCGCAGGCGCTGCTCCGCGGCATCCGACCCGATCACACCCTCGTCCAGACGCAGGTCGAGAAGGAATCGGTAGGCCTCGCCGACCTCGCGGCCCGGACCGATGCCGAGCACCTCCTGGATCCGGTTGCCGTCCAGCTCGGGCCGCATGGCCTCGAGCTCTTCCTGCGCGGCGAGTTCGGCTATGCGCCGCTCGATGTCGTCGTAGGCACGGGCCAGCCGGCCGGCCTTCTTCGCATTGCGGGTGGTGACATCCGCTCGCGTGAGGATGTGCAGGCGGTCCAGTTCGGCGCCCGCATCCCGGACGTAGCGCCGGACGGCCGAATCGGTCCACGCGCCTTCTGAGTAGCCGAAGAACCGCAGATGCAGCTCGATCAGGCGGGCGACCGTCCCGATCGTGTCGGAGTCGAAGCGCAGCGCCTGCAAGCGCTTGCGGGCCATCCGCGCGCCCTTGATGTCGTGGTGATAGAACGTCACCCCGCCGCCGGGCTCGAGGCGCCGGGTCGCGGGCTTGCCGATGTCGTGCAGCAGCGCGGCGAGCCGCAGCGCGACGTCCGGTGCCGACTGCGGAGTGCGGGCCTTCTCGAGGTCGATCGCCTGCCGCACCACCGTCAGGGAGTGCTCGTAGACGTCTTTGTGGTGGTGGTGCTCGTCGACTTCGAGCTGCAGCGCGGGAACCTCGGGGAGGAACTCCCCCATCAGCCCTGTCGCGACGAGAAGACGGATGCCGCGCACCGGGTCGTCGGTGGCGAGAAGCTTGACCAGCTCGGCCTGGATGCGCTCGGGGCTCACGATCTCGAGCGTCTCGCGCAGCTCGGCCATCGCCTCGACGGTGCCGGGATCCACGTCGAAGCCCAGCTGCGACGCGAAGCGGGCCGCGCGCAGCATGCGCAGCGGGTCGTCGCCGAAGCTGACCCGCGGGTCGGCGGGCGTGCGCAGGGTGACGCCCACGAGGTCCTCCACGCCGCCGGTCGGATCGACGAGCGTACGAGCCGGGACGCGCAGGGCCATCGCATTGACGGTGAAGTCCCGCCGCACCAGGTCGCCCTCGATCGTGTCGCCGAACTCGACGGTGGGCTTGCGCGTCACGCCGTCGTAGCTGTCGGCGCGGTAGGTCGTGATCTCGACCTGCTCGCCGCGGATGCGCGCGCCGATCGTGCCGAATGCCCGGCCGATGTCCCATTGGGCGGACGAGATCGGCTTGACGATGCGCAGGATGTCGTCGGGTCGCGCGTCGGTGGTGAAATCGAGATCGTTCGTCTGCCGGCCCAGCAGCGCATCGCGCACCGGACCGCCGACGATCGCGAGATCGAAGCCCGCGTCCGCGAACGCGCGAGCCAGCGTGTCGACGATGGGGGACTCGGCAAGTGCGCCGAGGCGCACGATGCCCTCGGCCATGTTGAGCATGGGCTCCAGCCTACCGAGCGCCCTCGCGCGCACACGTGCGAACAGGGGTCAGGCGAAGCGCAGGAAGCCGGTGAAGAGCAGCTCGCGCACGCGCGGGAGGAGGTCTTCCCGCAGGGCGGTGGCGTCGACCTCGAGCAGCTGCGCGATCGCATCGAGCAGCGCGCCGACGGGCAGGTCGCCGTCGCACGCGCCGACGAGGGCCGCGAGCCCGGGATCAACCGCCAGCGCGCGGCCGAATCCTCCGCCCTGACGCAGCTCGATGACGGTCGGGTCCGCCGCGCCGGGCAGGTGATGGCGCGCCTCGGTGACATCGGGGACGACGGCGAGGACGGATGCCGCGACCCCCGCATCGTCGAGCTGCGCCAGTCGATCATGGGCATCGAGGGCGTCGGCGAGGTGCGCGCCCAGGCTCCCCCCCCGCCGTCGAGCCCGCCAGCCGCTCGTACCGCGCCAGGGTCGGCGCGCCCGCGAGCGGACGCCGCAGGAGCAGGTACCCGAAACCGACCTCGGTCACGTTCCGGGACGCGAAGTCGTCGATCCAGGCGTCGACCAGCCCCGAGAACCCGCGCATGCCCGCCTGCGTTCCGCCGTCGCGCACCCACAGCTCGGCGTACGAGAGCGGATCGAGGCTCTCGCGCTCGACGACCCAGGCGTCCAGGGCGACCGGGGACGTCTCGACCCACGCCCGCACGCGGTCCAGGCCCGGCTCGCCGTCGCGCGTCTCCCAGTTGCCGAGCAGCTGCGCGATGCCGCCGGGCGCGAGATGCTCGCCGACGCCTTGCACGAACGCGGCGACGACGTCGTCGCCGACCATGCCGCCGTCGCGGTACTCGTAGGCGGGCACGTCGGCCACCCGGGGCGTGATGACGAAGGGCGGATTCGACACGATCCGATCGAACTGCTCGCCGGCGACAGGTTCGAAGAGGCTGCCCAGGCGCACGTCGATGCCGTCGACGCCGTTGAGCAGCGCGTTCAGCCGCGTGAAGCCGAGCGCGCGCTCTGAGATGTCGGTCGCGACGACGTGATCGACGTGCGCCCGCGCGCGCAGCGCCTGGATGCCGCAGCCCGCGCCGATGTCGAGACCGCGCGCCGCGGGTGTCGACAGCTGCAGCCCGGCCAGCGTCAGCGAGGCACCGCCCACTCCGAGCACGTGGTCCTCGGGCAGCGGCCCGCCGAGCGCCGCTTCGTCGAGGTCGCTCGCGATCCACCACTGACCCGATTCGAAGGGGGCCGTGAAGGACTGTGGTCGCACCACCGCGAGCGGTGCCACCTCGCCGCCCGAGACGGAGGCCAGTCCGAGGCGGACGAGGCCGTCGGCGCCGGTGCGCGCGAGGGCGCGGTCGACGGATGCCGCGGCCTGCGGCATCCCGAGCACGAGAAGCCTGCCCAGCACGGCGAGCGCGTCGTCGCGGACGCCGAGCGCGCGATCGGCCGGCGACCTCAGGCCCCGCGCGATGGCGTCGTCCGCGGCATCGCCCCAGGCGGCGCGCACCGCCTCGGCCGTGTAGCCCACGTCGCGGAAGTCGGCGGCCAGAGCGCGGCAGAGGGACGGTTCGGGTTCGGGGAGCACGGCACCATTCAACATGTTCCGGGGCGCGGGGTAGCCCCCGCGCCGTCGCGGGTTCGGGGCCCTCGGAGGGTCGGACCGTAGAATCGCAGACGATTCGTGCGGTCAGGACATCGCACAGAGCGAACCCCCGACAGGATGACCGTGACCACACCGGGAAGCCCCGCCCGGCGCCGTGCCCGGCACCGCACCCCTCGCCTCGCCGCGGGAGTGGTCGCGCTGTGGGCCCTTCTCGCGCCGCTCGCCGTGCCTTCCGCGTCGGCGGCGCCGACCCCCGATCCCACCCCGTCTCCGACCTCGACCCCTTCGGTTCCGCCGGGCACGACACAGTTCACACTCGCGCCCGTCGCGAACGGGATCGTGCGCTCCGGCGAGTCGCTCACCGCGTCGATCACCCTCCAGAACGGGACGGATGTCGCGACCCCGGCCGCGGAGGTGACCCTCTCGCTCGGACCGTCGCCGCTGCCCGATCGGCAGGCCCTCACCGCCTGGCTCGGCGGCGACACCGCCGGCGTCGCGGTCGACCCGGTCGCCACCGCGGTGATCGAGCCGGTCGCTCCCGATGCGGAGGAGGTCGCGCCGGTGGGGCTCGCACCGGACGCACCCGCCCTCGCCGGACGTGCTCCCGGCGTCTATCCGCTCGCGGCGTCGTACGCGACAGAGGCGGGCGTGGTCACCTCGACGAGCGTCATGGTGGTGCCGGGCGACGACGGGCGCGAGGTGGGCATCGGCGTCATCGTGCCCATCACCGCCGGCCCCCGCGCCGACGGGCTGCTCAGCGCCGATGAGCTGGAGGTGCTGACCGAGCCCGGCGGCGACCTCACCAGCCAGCTCGACGCAGTGGACGGGACGATGGCGATCCTCGCCGTCGACCCCGCCATCCCGGCCGCGATCCGCGTGCTCGGGTCGACGGCACCCTCCGCTGCGGTCGACTGGCTCGCGCGGCTCGAGGCGCTGCCCAACTCGCGGTTCGCGCTGCAGTACGGCGACGCCGACGTCACCGCGCAGCTGCAGGCCGGTCTGCCCCGCCCACTCAGCCCCTCGTCGTTCACCGCGTACCTCGATCCCGCGGACTTCACGACGCCCGACCCCACTCCGACCCCGACCCCGTCGCCTACCGCGAGCTCCGCCCCCGGCGCGGACGGTGGCGCGGCAGCCCCCGATTCTGCGGTCCCCGACAACGCCGAGCTGCTGTCGGTCGGCACCGGCACGCGCGCCGGCGTGTACTGGCCCGCAGACGGAACGGCGACGCCCGACGTGGTCGCGCAGCTCGGGGGCATCGTCGCCGACGACCGTGCCTCGCTCACGGTCGTGCCGTCGACGGGCACGGCACAGGGTGCGGACGGCAGCACCGTTCCCGCCTACGGCCGTGCCGGCGACGCCGAGGTGCTCGTCTACGACGCCGAGGTCTCGGCGCAGCTGCAGGAGGCCTCACTGCGAGAGAAGTCCTGGCTGCGGGGGGCGTCGCTCACCGCGGCGACGGCCTACCTCGCGTTCGCCAGGGCCGAGACCGATGGCCCGCTCCTGGTCTCGGTCGGCCGCAGCGCCGAGCGGCAGCGGGTCGGCCTGGGTACGGCGATCGCGGCCGCCAGTGCGGCGCCCGGCATGGCGCCGCGAACGCTCGGCGCGCTGACGCAGGGCGATGCCGCCGGGGTCGAGATCCGCGACGTCGAGCCTTCGCCCGAGCGCGCGGCCGCGGCATCCGCTCTTCTAGCGGAAGAGGGTGAGCTCGGACGGTTCGCGACGATCCTCGACGACCCGTCGCTCCTCACAGGACCCGAGCGCGCCGAGCTGCTCCAGCTGCTCGGCGTCGCGTGGATCGAGGACGCCCTGTGGCCGACCGCCCTGTCCGACCACCAGGCGGCCACCACCGAGACGCTCGGCTCGGTGGCGCTCCTGCCCACGAGCTCGGGAGACCTCTACGGCTCGAATGCCGCGCTGCGGTTCTGGGTGCGCAACGACCTCGACTACCCCGTCAACCTGGTGCTCTACACGACGCCTGACAACCTGCGCCTCGATGTGCAGGGAGAGACGCCCGTCGTCGCGACCCCGCAGAGCAACACGCGGGTCGAGGTGCCGGTGCAGGCGCGCGTCGGACGCGGAGAGGTCACGCTCAGCCTGCAGCTGCGCAGTCCGGCGTTCGTCGCCGTCGGGCCCACCGAGATGGTCGAGGTGAACGTCTGGGCCGATTGGGAGGGCGTCGGCATCGCAGCGCTCGCTGTGATCGTCGGCGGCCTTCTCGTGGTCGGCGTCGTGCGGACGGTCCTGCGCCTACGGCGACGGCGACGAGGGACGGATGCCGGAGACCCGCGTGATGAAGGGTCGGAAGCCGACGGTGTTTCCGCTCCGGCCGGTGCAGAGGGCCATTCGGACGCGGTCGACGGGCAGGAGCGATGAGCGGTATCGGGCGCGCCAGTGTGCTGATCGGCGCCGGGACGATCGTCTCGCGGCTGACCGGGTTCCTTCGCGCCGTGGTGCTGGTGTCGGCGGTCGGCGCGTTCTCGAGCGCGGGCAACGCCTTCGCCATCGCGAATCAGCTGCCGAACAACATCTACGCCATCATCTCCACCGGACTGCTGAGCGCGATCGTCGTTCCGCAGATCGTGAAGGCGGCCGCGCACGACGACGGCGGGCGCGCGTTCGTGTCGAAGCTGTTCACCCTCGGTGCTGTCGTGCTGCTGGTGACGACGGTGGTCGCGACGCTCGCCGCTCCCTGGCTGGTCGCGCTCTACGCGCCGGAGTATCCGCCCGAGCAGCAGGCACTCGCGACGGCCTTCGCCTATTGGTGCCTTCCGCAGATCCTCTTCTACGGCCTGTTCGCGCTGGTCGGCGAATCGCTCAATGCCCGTCGGGTCTACGGGCCCTACACCTGGGCGCCGATCGTCAACAACCTCGTCTCGATCGCCGGTTTCCTGATGTTCATCTGGATGTTCGGCTCGGGGACGGCCGACACCGCGTGGACGCCCGACATGATCGCCCTCCTGGCCGGCACCGCGACCGTCGGCATCGTCGTCCAGACCGTGATCCTGTTCGCGTTCTGGCGGAAGACGGGGCTCCACGTGCGCCCCGACTTCCGGTGGCGCGGCGTCGGCCTCGGGCAGATCGGTCAGCTCGCGGGGTGGACGTTCCTCATGGTCGTCGCCGGCCAGCTCGCCGGACTCGTGCAGTCGCGCGTGCTGTCGCTGATCCCCGACGACGATCCCGGCTTCTTCGCCTCGCAGAATGCGTGGCTGCTGTTCATGCTGCCGTACTCGATCATCGTGCTGTCCATCGGCACCCCCTACTTCACGCGGCTCAGCGAGCATGCGGCGGCAGGGCGACACGAAGAGGTCCGCAGCGACATCGGCCGCAGCATCCGCACCCTCGGCGTCTTCGTCGTCGGCGCCACGGCCGCTCTCGCGGTGGCGGCGGTCCCCGCATCGCGCATCTTCACGGGTAGCGCCGCAGAGGCGGAGATCGCCTCGGCGGTGCTCCTCTGCTACCTGATCAGCCTCGTGCCTCTGGCCGTGCTGTTCGTGGTGCAGCGGACGTTCTACGTCTACGACGACACGCGAACGCCCTTCTTCTTCACTGTGCTGCAGTGCGTGCTCGTCGTCCTGACGGCGTGGGGTGCGCAGTGGGCCTTCGGAGCCGACGTGCTGACCCCGACCTACCTCGCCGCCGCGGTCGCGCTGGGCCAGTCGCTCGCGACGGTCGTCCAGGTGATCGTCGCGACCTGGCTGCTGCGCCGCAAGCTGGGTGACATCGGGATCGGGTCGTGGATGCTCTCTCTCGGCCGATTCGTGCTCGCCGCGCTTCCGGCCGCCGGTGCGGGCTGGCTGGTCTTCCTCTGGCTCGGCGGAGTCGACGGGTGGACGGTGTCCGACAAACTCCTCGGCGCCGTCGGGGCGGCGATCATCGGCGTGGTCGCCCTCATCGTGTACGTCGCGTTCCTGGCTCTGCTGCGGGCACCCGAACTCTCGGTGGCGAGCCAGCTGGTCCGCCGGCTGCTTCCCGGCACACGCTGAGGCGCAAGCCCTCACGGCAAGGAATGACGCGCCGTTACGATGTGTTGAAGCACTCGAACCATGCGAAAGGGGCGCTCGTGCGTCAGGTCATCATCATCGGGTCGGGTCCGGCCGGGTACACCGCGGCGATCTATGCGGCGCGCGCCAACCTGAACCCGCTGGTCGTCGCCAGCTCGGTCGAGGCGGGCGGAGAGCTCATGAACACGACCGAGGTCGAGAACTTCCCGGGCTTCCCCGAGGGCATCATGGGCCCCGACCTCATGACCAAGATGCAGGAGCAGGCCGAGCGCTTCGGCGCCGAGGTGCTCTACGACGACGTCGTCTCGCTCGATGTCGACGGACCTGTCAAGAAGGTCGTGCTCGGCAGCGGCGCGAGCTACGAGGCGGACGCCCTGGTCTTCGCGACCGGGTCGGCCCCCCGCAAGATCGGCATCGAAGGCGAATCCCGCCTGTCGGGCCGCGGCGTCTCGTACTGCGCGACCTGTGACGGGTTCTTCTTCCGCGAGCGTGTGATCGCCGTCGTCGGCGGTGGCGACTCCGCGATGGAGGAGGCCACCTTCCTCACCAAGTTCGCGTCGAAGGTGTACGTCATCCACCGCCGTGACGAGCTGCGCGCGTCGAAGATCATGCAGGAGCGCGCGTTCAAGAACGAGAAGATCGAGTTCGTCTGGAACAGCGAGATCGTCGACATCCTCGGCGAGGATGCCGTCTCGGGCATCGTCCTGAAGGACACCGTCGACGGATCGACCCGCGAGCTCGCGCTCGACGGCGTCTTCGTCGCGATCGGCTACGACCCGCGCACCCACCTCGTGCACCAGAAGCTCGACATCACCCCCGACGGCACCGTGTGGGTGGACGGTCGCTCCTCGCGCACCTCGATCCCCGGCGTCTTCGCCGCCGGCGACGTCATCGACCCGACCTACCGTCAGGCTGTCACGGCCGCGGGCAGCGGCACCGTCGCGGCCCTCGACCTTGAGCACTACCTGGCGGGTCTGGGCGAAGCCGGCGCGCCTGATGTCGTGGGCGACCAGATCTCCGGACTCCCCGAGGCCGACGCGGCCTGACGGGTCTCGGAACAATCGGGTGCGACCCGGTGTTCCGTTACGAGACAGACTTTCCACCGAAGGAGACGAACACATGACCGCAAAGGCGACCACTTCCGCCACGTTCGAGCAGGACGTCATCCAGGCCGAGGGCCCCGTGCTGGTGGACTTCTGGGCCGAGTGGTGCGGACCCTGTCGCATGGTCTCGCCGGTCCTCGACCAGATCCAGTCCGAGCACCCCGACAAGATCACCGTCCTGAAGCTCAACGTCGACGAGAACCCCGACCTCGCGATGAAGTACCAGATCACGTCGATCCCGGCGATGAAGGTCTTCAACAAGGGCCAGGTCGAGACGACGATCATCGGCGCCAAGCCGAAGTTCGCTCTCGAGCAGGACCTCGCAGCATACATCGGCTGAGCTCACCGGCCCGCACCGGCTGAGCCTCGCGATCTCACCCCGGTGATCGCGGGATTCTCTTCGGAGAACCCCGTGATCGCCGGGGTTTTCCGGTACATGCCGGTCGAGGCATTCGTCTCGCCGTTGCGCACTCCGGGCTTGCGGGGTCGCCCCTATGAGGCGTCTGCGCGGATTGTCGCATCCCACCGGCGGTGCGTGTTCGCGTCGCCCAGCAGCTTCCACACCGCGCGGGTCAGCGCGGGATAGTCCAGCGCGATCTGCCGCAGCACCCGGTAGTGGCGAGAGGCGTTGGGCCGCACGCCGCCGTCGGCGCTGATGTTCTCGGCACGGAGCATGAACACGACGAGCTCGTCGACGCTCGGCAGATCCTCCATGAAGTCCCACGGATCCTCGCCCGCGCGAAGGCGCTCGTCCACGAGCACCGACAATTCATCTGCGGCCTCCGCGCGCAGCAGTTCGAGGCTCGCGCGCCGGCGCGGTGTCTGCTCATCGTGTGCCACCATTCCAGGGTACGTCGCCGTTCCGACGGTCCGGGTCATCGCGCGCCTACGCTGAAGATCATGAGTGACGAACTCTCCCGCCGTGCCGTCGAGGCAGTCTGGCGCGAAGAGTCGGCGCGCATCGTCGCGGCCCTCACCCGCTACACCAGGGACTTCTCGTGGGGAGAGGACCTCGCTCAGGAGGCGCTGGTCGAAGCCCTCGCTTCATGGCCGAGCGGCGGCATCCCGAAGAATCCCGGCGCGTGGCTCCTGTCGGTCGGCAAGCGACGCGCGATCGATGGGTGGCGGCGACGGGAGAGGATGTCGCGGCGCGAGCCGCTCTTCGTCACCGAGATCCGCGACATCGAAGCGGAAGACACCGTGCCCGCGCTCGCCGACCCGGACGACATCAGGGACGACATCCTGCGGCTCGTGTTCGTCGCGTGTCACCCCGTGCTTCCCGCACAGGCGCGTCTCGCTCTCACGCTTCGCACGGTCGCGGGTCTGACCACCGAGCAGATCGCCCGGGTGCTGCTGATGACCGTCCCGACGGTGCAGCAGCGCATCGTCCGCGCGAAGAGCTCGCTCGCGGCGGCCGGAGTCCGCTTCGAAGTCCCGGACCGGTCGGAGCGGCCTGCGCGGCTGGCGAGCGTGCTGCAGGTGATCTACCTTCTCTTCACCGAGGGGTACTCGGCCGGCGAGGGGCAGCAGCCGGTGCGCCCCGACGTGGCGCGTGAGGCCGTGCGGCTCGCGCGGCAGCTTGCCCAACTGATGCCCGGCGAGCCGGAGGTGCCGTCGCTGCTGGCGCTCATGGAGTTCCAGTCCTCACGCTTCGCCGCCCGCATCGACGCTGCCGGCCTCCCCGTCACCCTCGAGGCCCAGGACCGACTGGGGTGGGACCGCTCCGCCATCGCGAGGGGCAGCAGCGCGTTGCGAACAGCGGATGCCGCGGGGCTCGGTCTGGGTTACTACGGGCTGCAGGCGGCCATCGCCGAATGCCATGCCCTTGCGCCGACGTTCGACGACACCGATTGGGAACGGATCCTCGCGCTGTACGACGCGCTGGAGTCCTTGGCGCCCTCGGCTGTCGTCCGACTCAATCGGGCCGTGGCGGTGTCGATGGTGCAAGGCCCGGAAGCGGCGCTCTCTCTGGTGGACGGCCTCGCGGACGAACTGTCGGGGTTCCGCCCATGGCACGCGGTGCGCGCCGATCTGCTGGAGCGGCTCGGAAAGGCGGATGCCGCGGCGGCCGAGTTCCTCATCGCCGCCGAGCATCCTGGCAACGACGCCGAAGCGGCCCTCCTGCGACAGCGAGCCGCCGCGCTGGCGGTGACTCAGGCGGACGCGTAGCCGCTTTCGCCGAGTTCGTCGAGGATCCGGTTGAGGTCCTGAATCGTAGCGAAGTCAATGCTGATCTGGCCTTTTTTAGCGGTGAGCGAGATGCGAACACGCGTATTGAGCCGATCGCCGAGCCTGCCGGCCACGTCATCGAGGTGAGCGCGGCGCGAGCCGGCCTGCGGCTTCGAGGAACGGGTGCCCCCGGCATCCGGCATCTTCGCAGCAGCTTCGGCGGCGCGCACCGAGAGGTCCTCGTTCACGATCTTGTCGGCCAGGCGCTGCATCGCCGTCGGCTCTTCGAGCGAGAGGATGGCGCGCGCATGGCCGGCCGTGAGCACGCCCGCCGCGACGCGCTGCTGCACCGGCATCGGCAGCTTCAGCAGCCGGATCGTGTTGCTGATCTGAGGTCGGGATCGACCGATCCGCGTGGCGAGCTCTTCCTGGGTGATGCCGAAGTCTTCGAGCAGCTGCTGATACGCCGAGGCCTCTTCTAGCGGGTTGAGCTCCGAGCGGTGCAGGTTCTCGAGCAGCGCGTCGCGGAGGAGGTGCTCGTCGGCGGTGTCGCGGACGATGGCCGGAATGGAGGTCAGTCCCGCCTCGCGGGCGGCGCGGGTACGGCGCTCACCCATGATGAGCTCGTACTTGTCGTCTTCGTTCTTGCGAACGACGACGGGCTGCAGCACGCCGAACTCGCGGACACTGTGGACGAGCTCCGCGAAGTGCTCCTGGTCGAAGTGCGTGCGCGGCTGCCGCGGATTGGGGACGATCGAGTGCGGATCGATGTGAGCGAGGTGCGCGCCCGGAACCTCGATGAGGTCTGCCTGGGGTGCGTCCGCGTCGGCGGTGTCGTCTTCGATTGCGGCATCATTCACGGTGGCCTCATCGACACGACCAGCGTCGGTGTCTTCGACCGCGACCGGCCGGGGGAAGAAGACGTCGGAGGGCCGCTCATCGACCGCCTCGTTCGTGGGGATGAGTGCCCCGATGCCGCGTCCGAGCCCTGTGCGCTTGGCCATCAGGCGCCCCCTTCGTTCGATGCGCTGTCGCGCCGGATGATTTCAACGGCGGCTTCGCGGTATGCGACTGCGCCGGCGGACTGACCATCGTAAGCGATGACGGTCTGCCCGAAACTCGGTGCCTCGGAGACGCGCACCGACCGCGGAATCACGGTGGAGAGCACCTCCTTCGGGAAGTGCTGACGCACTTCTTCGGCGACCTGCTGTGCGAGGCGAGTGCGCCCGTCGTACATCGTCAGGATGATCGTCGAAAGGTGCAGGCGAGGATTCAGGTGCTTCTGGATCATGCGCACTGTGCCCAGCAGCTGGCTCAGACCCTCGAGCGCGTAGTACTCGCACTGGATGGGGATGAGCAGTTCGTTCGCGGCGGTGAAGGCATTGATCGTGAGCAGTCCGAGCGACGGAGGGCAGTCGATCAGGACGAAGTCGATGTGCGCTTCGGCGTTCGGCAGGTACTCTTCGAGCGCCGTACGCAGCCGATGCTCTCGGGCCACCTGCGAGACGAGCTCGATCTCGGCACCGGCGAGATGGATTGTGCTGGGCGCGCACAGGAGCTTGGGAGATTCCGGGCTCACCTGCACGATGTCGGCGAGCGGGAACTCGTCGATGAGCACGTCGTAGACGCTGGGCGTCTCGGCGGTGTGCGGAACCCCGAGGGCAGTCGAGGCGTTGCCCTGCGGGTCGAGGTCGATCACAAGGACTCGGGCGCCGCGGTCGACCAGCGCCGCAGCGATGTTCACGGCCGTCGTCGTCTTGCCGACGCCGCCCTTCTGGTTCGAGACCGTGAGGATCCGCGTACGGCCGGAGAGTTCGACGTTCGTTGTGTCCAGCGCCCGTCGGCGGGCGGAGAGATCCGCGAGTTCGCGCGCGAGGGGGGTGTCATCGAACGAGAAGGATGCCGAAGCCTCGGTCTCGTCGGGCTGTTTCACGTGAAACACTCTCTCTTTCGCGAGCCGATGAACAACGTCTCCCACTCTATCCCGGCCCTACCCACATCCCTTTCCGCGCCGCTCGACGGCGCGCGTGTGGGGCCGACTCGTACGCATCGACGGCGCCGCGTCGGACACGGTCCCGGCCAGCCTCTTTCGTCGGCTCCACCGGTGCAATGGATGTTTCACGTGAAACGGGGCTCATTGGATCGGGTGCAGCGGTGGTGGCGTCGGGTCCCGTTTGGTATTCACGGCTCACGCAGGGGGATAGACGACGTGGGGCGTCCAGAACGATGCCCGGCCCGTGCCCTGCCTCGCTCCTTCGCATCGAGAGACCGACGATGTCATGACGCACACCCAGGTCGGCCGCAACAGTCGTCGACGATCGGCGTCCTAGGTTCGTGCTGCGCAGCGCGCCGAGGGATGTCGCTCGCCAGACGCTCCCGCGGGAGTCCCCTCGACTCGGCAGTCACCCATCCGGTGGGCGTTTCACGTGAAACGGGTACGGGCGCGACACTGGTCCGGCAGGAGGCGACGGGATGTGGCGCGGCGCTCCGCCGAGTGGCGAACAGACCCCGCGGCACGCGTCTCTCACTGCGATGCTAGGACGCCGTTGATTCATCGGTTGTCGGCAGCCGCGGCTCCTGCCGCGCGGCTCGTCCGCGTCGCGAGGCAGATGACACGAGCGGCGCCGACTGAATCGGAGCGCCTTTCGCTCTGCGTTGTCCCGGATGCGAGGCCTGGCGCGGTGAGTTGAGGACCGCGGAGGGGCGCCGAGCAGTCTCCTCGAGGGCATTGCGTTCACCCACCATCGCTGGGTGCTACCGCTCCTCGCTTCCGACGACCAGGACGAACGGGCACGAGCATACGTGTGGCGGGCCGGCGCCTGCGGCCCGTGTCATCAGTTTCGTGAACGTCACGGTCGCCGTCTCGCGATCTCTGCAGGACCACCTGAGGACGATCACGAGAGGGTGTGCTCTTGCTATACCAGTCCGCTCCGATAGCTGCCGCTCAACGCCCAGCCACGCGACAGCTCAGAGTCGAGAAGTGCTTGTATGCCCGCCAGTTCGCGGCCGGAGTGGACCGTATGTCGGCCGCCCTGGCGCCGTAGCCGTAGCAGGTTCCTTACCGGGCGGCGATGTTTCACGTGAAACAGAGGTGTTTGCAACGTGAAGGCCCGAACGCTGCGCACCGAAATCGGATGGTTCAGCATCAATTCGCGATACGCAAGTCTCTCGGCAGCTCTCGAGAGGTCAGCGCCGCCCCGGCGCGGCTTCCGTGGTCGCTTGCGTCAGGAGCTGATCGTTGAAACGGCGATCGCGAGCTGAGCGTCCTGCTCTCTTCGAGCCACCATTTGCCGGCGAGGGAAGCGCGCCGCCCGCAAGGAAGCTCGCTTGCCGTACGACGCAGACATCGCGATTGACGATCTCGAGCGGCGGCAGTCCGTCGCCCAGGCGCACAGGGCAGCTGACCGGCTCCGCGCTTCGTGAACGGTACGGCCCGATACGTCTGCCATGTGCCCGAGACCGACAGCGATCGCGCTGTTGAGGAGACAAACCTCTAGAGCGCTCGGAATCGCGATCGACAGACGATGCAGGAAATTGCTCGAGATGAGCCGGCTGAACATCGCGTCGTGAGCGGAAGGGAGCTGAGCGCGCTGAGCCCGCCGAGCCTTCGATGTGAATCCTGCGTTTCACGTGAAACATGGATGGTTCGCCGCGCGAAGGTTTTCGGCGCCCGCAATAGCGCGGCGCTGCTCATGAAGCCGGGTCCCGCGGTGCACGACGCCGAACGGGTGGCAACCGAACTAGTCGACACGAGCGGCAACTCGGCCCAGGTCACTCCGCGTTTCACGTGAAACACGGCGAGCTCACACGGCGCCGAGACCGCAACGCTGGCATAGTCCCCGACGAAGGTGGGGGCGTGCCTCACCAGGAGATGGCGGGAAAGTTTCGTTGCCCAAGGACCGGCTCGGCCCACAAGTCACTCCGGAATCGAGTATTGGGATCAGGCGGGGCGCCACCCGTCGGCCATCTCGGCACACAATCTCAATATGCCGCGCCACCCATGCCACGGTGGCGTCCGGTGCCGACCTAGGAACGCGCATCAACTACCGGCCAGATCAGGCAACAGCCCACGGAACATCGGAGCAGACCGTTTCACGTGGAACGTACGAAACGCGCACGGGCGCGGGTGCCGAATGCCGTGCCGTGGGTTCGCGCCGTGCTGGCGGAAGTTGTCGGCCGCTCCAAGTGGAACTGCGGTCCCGTGGCCCCGAACTCACGACTTACCTGACAGGCCCGCCGTTGTGCCTCGTGGACCCGAAGGCCCGAGGCCATGGCAATAGAGGCTCGCCTGACCGTGCTCATAACAATGCGGTTCCGCCGTCGACCGTAGTCGGAGATCGCGATAGCGGGCGTTCCACGTGAAACATCCGACGGCATGAGGATCAATAGGGGTGGTGAAGGCTCGCGGTGATCGCTCATCGCGTCACGCAAACCTGGCACAAGCGGGAGAGTCACGTCAGCGCGGCGTTCTGAAATCGGGCTCGGAGACGCATGCTACGTGCCCTGGCAATCCATCCTGCTGCCGTCGACGACTAGTGGCGGAATGCGGCGGCTCCGCCGCTGAAGATCGAGGTCACGGTGATGAGGGATGGGCAGTCCGAGTTGGGGTTCTAACGGTGTTTCACGTGAAACATAGCAATGCGCAGCGAGCTGTGCAGCCCAATAGTGCCATTCCCCGGCGGAGTGGCCGCAATCGACGGAGTGGCGGCGTACGTGCCCACGGAGCCCCGCAAGAGGAGAGCTCCAGAGGAGAGATGGCAGCAGCTCCAGTCGCCTGGCCAGCCGACCGAGGCCCACCAAGTGCGACGGCGCCTCCAATCGTCCCCGCTCGATCCGGGCAGCGCTGAACAGAACGCGGGCGAGATAGTGCCGCCAGAGAAGCGAGAGTGCCAGTTCCGTCCACGACTCTGCTGCCAATCCGAACCAACTGATCGTGGTCCGTCGCGAGGGAGGACCCTGTCCGCAGCCAGTCCGACCCTCACGCATCCGTTGCGGTGGGTACCCTCCCGATCGAAGCCGGTCATCGACTCGACCGGCCTGGAGGTTCCCGCCAGCGCCCACGACCCGGGACTCAGCCGGGAAGAGAGTAAACCTGCCGAGACGTCCGTCGAGCCTGTCATCCAAGACCCCACCCCGAGGCGAGCTCCTCGCCTCGCCGTGATCGGACGTGCCAAGTGCGGGCCGATCACCCACACACGGCAGGAATCTCCGCACGACGAGGACGGATGCCCGACGACAGTCGACATTCGATCAACGCCGCGCTGCATCGGATCACCCCACGGGGGAGACCATCCTGGAAGCGCGCGTCAGTGCCGCGACGCGAGATGCGCCGGCACTCGATCGCCGCGGCTTTCTACGCGGTCACCCGAGGCACCGACATGCGCTGAACGGGCCGAGCCGCGTCTAGCGCACGGTGGCGCGGATGACGCGCGACGGCTCTTCCAGCAGTCCTTCGCCGACGACCTCGACGCGCGCGTTCGTGAGTTTGAACTTGCGGATCTGCTTCTCTGCCGCCTCGATCTCGTTCGCGGCCGCACTGCCCTTTAAGAGAATCAGCTCGCCTCCGTCGCCAACCAGGGGAGCGGTGATCGGAACGAGGGTCCGCAGCGCACTGACCGCACGTGCCGTCACCGCGTCGAGCGAGGGACCGCGCTTCCAGTCCTCTGCGCGCGCGCGCAGCACCTCCACGTTGTCCAGGCCCAGCTCTTCGACCTGCTCGGAGAGCCAGGCGACCCGGCGCTCCATCGGCTCGATGAGAACCCACTCCACATCGGGCCGGGCGATCGCGAGGACCAGGCCGGGCAGACCCGCGCCCGAGCCGACATCACCCACCCGACCTGAGAAGAGGGGAGCGATGACGGCGCTGTTGAGAATGTGGCGTGACCAGAGCCGCGGCGGCTCGAGCGGACCGATCAAGCCGCGCTCCTCGCCGTGGCGCCCGAGCGCATCGGCGAAGGACCGCGCCAACTCGATGCGCTCACCGAAGATCAGCGCCGCTGCCGCTGGTTCCGGCTCGATCTCGTCCGGCGACGTTTCACGTGAAACGTCCATCACGCGCGACGGATCACCGTGTGACGGTCGGCGCCCTCGCCGTACGACTCCGAGACGAAGCCGCGGTCGGCCACGATGTCATGCACGACCTTGCGCTCATAGCTCGACATCGCCGGCAGCGAGGCCTGCGAGGCGCCGTCCTCGAGTCGTGCGATCGCCCGGCCGACGAGGTTCTCGAGTTCGCGCTGCCGCGTGTCGCGAGATCCGCCGACATCGAGGATCAGACGAGAGAAGCGCCCGGTGCGGTTCTGCACCGCGATGCGAGTGAGTTCCTGAAGCGCCTGCACAGTGTCGGGATCTGCGATCAGCGCCACCGAGCCGCCCTCGGGCGCCTCGACCGAGACGTACGCGCGGCCGCTGCGCACATCGAGGTTGAGGTCACCGTCGATGTCGGCGATGTCGAGCAGGCCCTCGATGAAGTCCGCGGCGATGTCGCCTTCCTCTTCGAGCTGCTCGGCAGTGGCCGGCGCTCGATCGATCGAAGTGTCGACGGAGGAGTAATCGGGCGACGTGGTCATGAAGTCATCCTCGGTGTGTCAGAGACGAAAGAGAGCAGGTTCAGGATGTCGAGCCGGGCGCACCAGCAGAACCCGAGCCGGTATCGCTCGATCCCGCCTGCTTCGGCGTCTGCTTCTGCGCCTGCTTCTTGGCACGCTGCTTGCCGACGGGCTGCTGGCGCTTGGGAGTTGCGAGCCGTGCGCGCTCGGCCTCTTCGAAAAGACGCTGCTGCTCGGCCTGGTACTTCTCCATCGGCACGACCTTGCCCTGCGCGTCGATCGCCTTGCCCTTGCGAGCCAGGCGCTCTTCACGAGCCTTGGCGGCGTCCGAGCCCGGCGTCGGCATCTCGCGGATGACGAGGAACTGCTGTCCCATGGTCCAGAGGTTCGACACGAACCAGTAGATGACCACGCCGAGCGGGAAGAAGACGCCGGAGAAGACGAAGGCGAACGGCAGGACGTAGAGCATGATCTTCTGCATCTGGTACGCCTGGCCGGTCTTGGCCTCGGGGGAGAGGTTCTTCGAGATGATCTGCAGCTGGGTGAAGAACTGCGACGCGATCATGAGCACGACCAGCGACAGCAGGATGACGATCGCCGCGGTGTTGCTGGTCTCGAAAGCCTGGATGAGCGTCTCGTGGAGTGACGCCACGCCGAACAGCTTGGCGTTGTAGAACTCCTCGGTGAGCTCCGCATTGAGGAGTCCGACGCCGCCGATTCCGGCCACGGCGTGCCGTGTGACGTCGTTCAGCACGCTGAAGAGGGCGAAGAACACCGGCATCTGCACCAGCAGCGGAAGGCAGCTCGACACCGGAGTCGTGCCGTGCTTCTTGTACAGCGCCATGGTCTCGCGGCTCATCGCCTCACGCGAGAGCTGATCCTTCTTGCCGCGGTACTTCTCCTGAACTTTTCGCAGTTCAGGAGCGATTTCCATCATCTTGCGCTGGCTCTTGATCTGCCTCACGAAGAGCGGAATCATCGCCGAGCGCACCACGATGACCAGGCCGACGATGGCCAGCACCCAGGTGATGCCGTCTGCCGGCGGCAGGCCGATCGCGGTGAAGAGCCAGTGCCAGAAGACGAGGACCGCCTCGACGAGCCACTTCAGCGGCCACAGGATGGTCCCGATGAGATCGAATCCTCCCGCCGGCGCAGGCGAGGGTGACGGCGTGGAAGCCAGCAAGAGATCCATGCGGAGGATCAGTCCTTTCCGGTGGGGGCGGGCACGACGAACCCGTGCGGGGTCAGTCCATGCCGGAAGTTCTTGTGGGCGGGCACGTCATCGACGCCCCCGCTAGCCCACGGGTGGCAGCGCGCGATCCGGCGTGCCGTCATCGCCGAGCCGACGAGGGCGCCGTGCTGCTGCACGGCCCCGACGGCGTAAGCCGAGCACGACGGGTAGTACTTGCAGACATCCCCGTACGTGTGCGAGATCGTGGCGCGGTAGCCATGCAGAAGCGCGAGAGCCGCATTGCGAGGAAGAAGCGGAATGCTGCGCAGAAGATCGGATGCCTCGAACCGCGCATCGCCGAGGGAGTAGGCAGGGAGCACGCTCATGCCGCGTTCCGTTCCAGGCATCGTGTGACGTCGGCGCGCAGGTCGGCGAAAGTGGCGGACGCGGCGCTGGGGTGAGCGCGGATCACGATGTCGCTGCCTTCCGCGAGAGCCGGCAGCGCCTCGGCGCACACAGCCTTCAGCCGCCGGCGGACCGTGTTGCGCACGACAGCGCCGCCCACCTGGCGGTTCACGATGAAGCCGAACCGCGCCGGACCATCGGTCACAGCGCGGTTGACGTAGGTGACGGTGTGCGCTCCGGCACAACGACGCCCCCGGCGGACGACGGCCTTGTACTCCGTCCCGCGGGTGAGTCGGTTCGGCCTCGCGAGCACCGCTCGGGTCAGGCCGAGAGCTCGGTGCGCCCCTTGGAGCGACGAGCCGCGAGGATGGCGCGGCCGGCGCGGGTGCGCATGCGGGCGCGGAAGCCGTGCTTCTTGGCGCGGCGACGGTTGTTGGGCTGGAAGGTGCGCTTGCTCATGAGGATTTCTTCCGATCAGGTGTCACCGGGACGCTCGAGACCGGGGACGTTCGTACAAGGGGGACGGCCATGAAGGCACAAGTCAACCGATTAAGGCTACGTCGATTAGCCCGATAACTCAAACCGAGATCGTCGGCGGGCATTATCCCCTCGACATCATTCTCATCCTGGCAGGGACACGCGGGCCCGATCTACAGTGGAGTTTGCTCACGCGTCGCCCGCTGACTAGCGTGGCTCCGGCAGTTATCCACAGGTCCGGCACGGCGATTCCGCGGCATCCGGTGGAGTCATCAACAACCCGGGGGGGCCATGTCACCGCACGAAGTACCAGATGTCCCGGTCTGGTCGGCCGTGCTCGAAGAACTCGTGAGAGATGAGCGGATCACACCTCAGCTCCACGGGTTCATCAGCCTCGCCGTTCCGCAGGGCGTCATGGGCGGCACCCTCTACCTCGACGTGCCCAACGACCTCACGGCCGCGCAGTTCACCAAGCGCATGCGGGCACCCATCATGGAGGCCCTGTCACGCGTCGAGCAGGACGGGCACAATCCCGCGTCGACCTTCCGTGTCGTCGTCAATCCGGATCTCGCCGACGCGCATCTCACGGTGCCGATCCCGATCCAGTCCGGATCCCTCGGCGGGAGCAGCAGCCAGGCCTCGAGCCCCGCGCCGATGGGACGCCCTCCGCTGGATGAGCCGGTGGAGACGGCATCCGTCTCGCGCAGCGACACCCGGCTCAACCCGAAGTACACGTTCGACAACTTCGTCATCGGGCAGTCCAACCGCTTCGCCCATGCCGCGGCGGTCGCGGTCGCCGAAGCACCCGCCAAGGCATACAACCCGCTCTTCATCTACGGCGACTCTGGTCTCGGCAAGACGCACCTCCTGCACGCCATCGGCGACTACGCCATCAGCCTGTACGCCGGCATCAAGGTGCGTTACGTGTCGAGCGAGGAGTTCACGAACGACTTCATCAACTCGATCGCCAACAACCGCGGGTCTGCATTCCAGGCACGGTATCGGGATGTCGACATCCTGCTGATCGACGATATCCAGTTCCTGCAGGGTCGCGCCGAGACGCAAGAGGCGTTCTTCCACACCTTCAATCAGCTGCACGACCACGACAAGCAGGTCGTGATCACGAGCGACGTGCCTCCGAAGCACCTCACCGGCTTCGAGGACCGCATGCGCAGCCGCTTCGAGTGGGGCCTCATCACCGACGTGCAGGCGCCCGACCTCGAGACCCGCATCGCGATCCTGCGCAAGAAGGCGCAGTCCGAGCGGCTGCACATCCCCGACGAGGTGCTCGAGTACATCGCGACCGTCGTCTCGAGCAACATCCGCGAGCTGGAAGGCGCACTCATCCGCGTCTCGGCATTCGCGAGCCTCAACCGCTCGACGCTCGACATGTCTCTGGCGCAGACGGTGCTGCGCGACATCGTCGATCAGGACGACGCCAACGTCATCTCGCCGACCGACATCATCACGGCGACCGCGGCGTACTTCAAGCTCACCGTCGACGACCTGTACGGATCGAGCCGTTCGCAGTCCGTCGCCACCGCCCGGCAGATCGCCATGTACCTGTGTCGGGAGCGCACGAGCCTGTCGCTGCCCAAGATCGGCCAGCTCTTCGGCAACCGCGATCACACCACCGTGATGTACGCCTACAAGAAGATCAGCGACCTCATGAAGGAACGCCGCTCGATCTACAACCAGGTCTCTGAGATCACCGCTCAGCTCGGTCGTAACGGCCGCTGACCCGCCGTGCGGCATATGCCGCAAGAAGTGCTTGACACCCGCCCTCGGCAGGGCCATTATTTCCGTTCTTCACAGTGTGGAAAACCTGTGGATAACTCCGCGACCCTGCGGAAACTGCTGTGCAGACCGGTCGGATGCCTGTGGATGGATTGCGGATGCCGCGGTCAGCGGCATCCGTGATTCTTAAGCTCGTCCGCAGCCGCTCCACAACTCACACGCGTGTGGTTTCGGTGTCTCGACTGGCATCGGCACAGTTGTCCACAGTTTCCACAGCCGTTAACACCATGACAAGAGTTCTTCATGATGAAACCGTTCGATCACCTTTGCGGTGGAGAGGTGAGCGGATCGCGGCGCCGCAGGCGAGCGGGACTGGCATTCGCCGGGCCTGCCACTAGCATGAGAACCCCGAGCCCGCAGTTCGAAGGGCCGCTGCAGAGGGAGCGTTCGTGAAGTTCCACGTCAATCGCGATGTGTTCAGCGAAGCCGTGTCGTTCGTCGTCAAGCTCCTGCCTCAGCGCAATCCGCAGCCGATCCTCGCCGGCGTGCTGATCGAGGCATCTGAGGAAGGGCTGTCGCTGGCAGCCTTCGACTACGAGGCATCGGCTCGCACCACCATCGAGGCGACGGTCGACGACCCGGGCACGATCCTCGTGCACGGTCGTCTGCTCTCCGACATCGCCAGCCGCCTGCCCAACGCGCCGATCGAGATCACGGTCGACGAGGACGGCGGCATTCTGCTGACGTGCGGCTCCGCGCGATTCACCCTGGCGTCCATGCCGGTGCAGGAGTATCCGGCGATCCCCGAGGTCACCGGCGATTCGGGTCTGGTTCCCGGCGAGGACTTCGCCACGGCGATCGCCCAGGTGGCCTTCGCCGCGTCGCGCGACGATGTGACTCCGGTCCTCACCGGCGTCCAGCTCGAGGTGTCGGGAAACAAGCTCACTCTCGTGGCGACCGACCGCTATCGCGTGGCACTCCGAGAGATCCCCTGGGACGGCGGCCGCGCCGCCGCCGACGAGCCGACCACGGCGCTCGTCCCGGCCCGCACGCTCACCGAGGTCGGCAAGACGTTCGCGCACGGCGGCGACATCTCGATCGCGTTCTCGGGAACGGGTGACCGCGAGATCATCGCCTTCACCGCCGGCAACAAGACGGTGACGTCGCTGCTGATCAAGGGCAACTTCCCGCCCGTGCGCCGGCTGTTCCCCGAGCAGACCGAGCACCACGCCGTCGTCAACACCGCCGATCTCGCTGAGGCCGTGCGTCGGGTGTCGCTCGTGCTCGACCGTTCCGCGCCGCTGCGGTTCACGTTCACGACCGACAGCGTGTCGATGGATGCCTCGGGCACCGAGCAGGCGCGCGCCACCGAGTCGGTCGACGCCAATCTCGTCGGCGAGGACGTCACGCTCGGCCTGAACCCCCAGTACCTGCTCGAGTCGCTCGGCGCCGTGCGCAGCGAGTTCGCGCGGATCACGTTCACGTCGAGCGAGAACGCCAACAAGCTCAGCCCCGTGCTGGTGACGCCGCAGACGTCGGTCGACAAGGGCGAGGAGTCCTTCCGCTACCTGCTGCAGCCCAACCTCCTCCTGCGCTGATCCCCTCCTCACACCACTCCTCTTTTCTTTCCTTCTCTCTTTCCTCTCTCTCTTCGACGACCGCTCCCTCGCACCCACTCGCAAACCTCGACAGTTCCGGAACTGAGCGGAGCGGGATGATGCGGAAGGCGTGCGGGCTCGGGACTGGCGGCACCGCCGAGGTGCCGCCGCCGACGAAGTCGACGCCGGCAGATCGTCGGAGTGGGACGCACGCCGGAGCATCATCCCGCGCAGCGATAGCAGCGAGAGCGTCAGAGCACCGAACTAGGGTTGATCCGTGATCGTGGAGCAGCTCAATCTCGTCGACTTCCGCAACTATGCGGCCGCCGATGTCGCGCTGGTTCCCGGGCCGAACGTCTTCGTGGGCCGCAACGGCCAGGGCAAGACGAATCTGGCCGAGGCGATCGGGTTCTTCGCGACGCTGGGTTCGCATCGTGTGTCGAACGACGCGCCGATGGTGCGTGACGGGGCGGATGCAGCGATCATCCGCGCGCGTCTGACCCATGGCGAGCGGCATGTGCTGCTCGAGGCGCAGGTCAACAGACAGGGTTCGAACAAGGCGCGCGTGAACGGTGCGTCGGTGAAGCCGGCCGAGCTGCCGCGGTATGCGCAGGTGGTTCTCTTCGCTCCGGAGGATCTGCAGATCGTGCGGGGCGATCCTTCCGCGCGGCGCCGCTTCGCCGATCAGCTGCTGGTGCAGCGCGCTCCGCGCATGTCAGGGGTCCTCGCCGACTACGACCGGGTGCTCAAGCAGCGCAACGCCTTGCTCAAGTCGGCGCGGGCGCGCGGCATCCGGGGTGATGCATTGTCGACGCTCGAGGTGTGGGACGACAAGCTCGTCTCGCTCGGTACGCAGCTGATCGAGGCGCGCCTCGGGCTCGCCGCGGATCTGGGCGCTCCGCTGGCCTCGGCGTATGCCGCGATCGCCGGCGCCGACCACGATCTCGAGATCGAATGGGCGCTCTCGATCCGCGGCGGCGACCCTGAGGAGGGCGCCGAGGCGGCGAGCTCTGCGGCAGGCGCTCCCGACATCGCGACCCAGTTCCGTGAGGCCCTCGCCTCGCGGCGCTCCGCCGAACTCGAGCGCGGGCTCACCGTGGTCGGGCCGCACCGTGACGATCTGATGCTGCGCATCCGCAACCTGCCGGTGAAGGGCTACGCGTCGCACGGGGAGTCGTGGTCGGTGGCGCTGTCGCTGCGCCTCGCCTCGGCCGAGCTGCTGCGGGCCGAGTCACGGCTCGGTGACCCGGTGCTGATCCTCGACGACGTCTTCGCCGAGCTCGACGCCGATCGCCGTGCGCGACTGGCGGGGCTGGCCGGCGACTACGAGCAGGTCGTCGTGACGGCGGCCGTCGAGGGCGACGTCCCCGAGAACCTGCGCGCGCACACCGTGCGGGTGGAGGCCGGCCGGATCCTCGAGGCGGAGCCTGCCGAAACGAACAGCCCGAAAGGCTTGCCGGTGCGAAATGCAGGGGTGACGGATGCCTGAGCCCGAGGAGCCGCGCCGAGCCGAGGCATCCGCTGCCCCCGCCCTCGATCCCGACGTCTCTCGCATTCCCGAGACGATCGCGACTTACATGCGTCTTCGCGGCCTCGAGCCCTCGGCGCGATCGTTCCGCAAGAAGAAAAGGCGGGTCGTCGACGATGAGAACGCCCCGTTCACACCGGGGCGCGACCCGCGCGGCGTGGGCGATGTGCTCGCCGATCTGACTCGGGAAGCCGGATGGGACACGCAGCTCGCGCGCGAGGATGTCGTGCTGGCCTGGGCCGAGGTCGCGGGCGAGGACACCGCTCGGCACACCCGCCCGGTGGCCTTCTCGGAGGGATCGCTGACCGTGCAGGCCGATTCCACGGCGTGGGCGAAGCAGCTGCAGCTGATGCGCGCGCACATCCTCTCGGAGATCGTCCGGCGCTTCCCCGAAGCCGGCGTCGGCGCAGTCCGCTTCATCGGGCCGGACGTCCCCTCTTGGAAATGGGGTCCCAGAACGATTCCAGGGCGTGGCCCGCGCGATACCTACGGCTGAGGCACGTCAGATATCGTTCGGAACGATTTCCGTTCGCCACAGAGCCGTATAAGCCCCGGCGGAGGGGCAATACTTGGTAGACTGTCAGGGCCCCCGCCGAACGATCTGGAGCGCCCTGACTTATGACGTCCGTGAACCCCGACAGCGTTCCTGAGGAACCCGAAGCAGTATCCGCTGAGACCGTTCCGAACCAGTACGGGGCCGACGACATCCAGGTGCTCGAAGGCCTGGAGGCGGTGCGCAAGCGCCCCGGCATGTACATCGGCTCGACCGGTGCCCGCGGTCTCCACCACCTGGTGCAGGAGATCGTCGACAACTCCGTCGACGAGGCCCTCGCCGGCTACTGCGACACGATCGATGTCACGATCCTGCACGACGGCGCCGTGCGCGTCATCGACAACGGTCGCGGCATCCCCGTGGACATGCACCGCACCGAGGGGAAGTCGACCGTCGAGGTCGTACTGACCGTGCTCCACGCCGGCGGCAAGTTCGGCGGCGGCGGATACGCGGTCTCGGGCGGACTCCACGGCGTGGGTTCGTCGGTGGTGAACGCGCTGTCGACGCGCCTCGAAGTCGAGGTGAAGCGTCAGGGATCTGTCTGGCGTCAGTCGTATCGCGACGGCGGCCAGCCGCTCGCGCCGCTCGCTCAGGGCGAGGAGAGCAGCGAGACCGGGACGACCATCACGTTCTGGCCGGACGCCACCATCTTCGACACCGTCGACTTCGACTACGACACGTTGCGCACCCGGTTTCAGCAGATGGCGTTCCTGAACAAGGGACTGCGCATCAGCCTGCGCGACGAGCGGCCCGAGGGCCTGGTCGAGGTGGACGAGACGGCGGCCGAGGGCAACCAGCTGAAGCCGCGGCACGACAGCTTCCTGTACGAGCGCGGCCTCGTCGACTACGTCGAGCACCTCAACAAGGTGCGTCATGCCGATGTCGTGAACGACGAGATCATCGACTTCGAATCCGAGGACACCGATCGCAAGATCGCCCTCGAGCTCGCGATGCAGTGGACCACGAGCTACACCGAGAACGTCTTCACCTACGCGAACACGATCAACACGCACGAGGGCGGCACGCACGAGGAGGGCTTCCGCGCGGCACTCACCACGCTGGTGAACCGCTACGCGCGCAGCAACAACCTCCTCAAGGAGAAGGACGAGAACCTCACGGGTGAAGACATCCGCGAGGGCCTCACCGCCGTGATCTCCGTCAAGCTGTCCGAACCGCAGTTCGAGGGGCAGACCAAGACGAAGCTCGGCAACACCGAGGCGAAGGCGTTCGTGCAGAAGGTCGTCGGCGACCAGCTGGGCGATTGGTTCGACCGCAACCCGGCGCAGGCGAAGAACGTCATCCGCAAGGCCATCGACGCCGCGAGCGCGCGGCTGGCCGCGCGAAAGGCGCGCGAGACCGCGCGTCGCAAGAGCGTCTTCGAGTCAGCCGCGATGCCCGACAAGCTCAAGGACTGCACCAGCAAGGATCCGTCGATCAGCGAGATCTTCCTCGTCGAGGGTGACTCCGCCGGCGGTTCGGCGGTGCAGGGCCGCGACCCGCACACGCAGGCGATCCTCGCCCTGCGCGGAAAGATCCTCAACGTCGAGCGCGCTCGCCTCGACCGCGCGCTGGGCAACAAAGAGGTCCAGGCGATGATCCAGGCCTTCGGCACGGGCATCGGCGAGGACTTCGACATCGACAAGGCCCGGTACCACAAGATCGTGCTGATGGCCGATGCAGATGTCGATGGCCAGCACATCACCACGCTGCTGCTGACGCTCCTGTTCCGGTACATGCGCGGCCTCATCGAGGCCGGCTTCGTGTATCTCGCACAGCCGCCGCTGTACCGCCTCAAGTGGTCGAACTCTGCGCACGAATACGTCTACAGCGATCGCGAGCGCGACGCGCTGCTCATCGACGGCGCGGCCGCCGGCAAGCGGATCCCGAAAGACAACGGCATCCAGCGCTACAAGGGCCTCGGCGAGATGAACGACAAAGAGCTCTGGGAGACCACGATGGATCCCGAGACGCGCACGCTCCTGCAGGTGACGATCGACGATGCGGCGGCCGCCGACGAGATCTTCTCCACGCTGATGGGCGAAGACGTCGAGTCTCGCCGCAGCTTCATCCAGCGCAACGCCAAAGACGTGCGCTTCCTCGACATCTGACACGCTCGAGCACGACGCGGAACTGAGAGAACATGACTGACCCTTCGACAGGTTCAGGCGCCGAGCGCCCGGACGCCACGCCGGCCCACAATCACGGCCAGATCGACCAGGTCGACCTGCAGTTCGAGATGCAGCGGAGCTACCTCGACTACGCGATGAGCGTCATCGTCGGTCGCGCGCTGCCGCGCGTCGAGGACGGCCTGAAGCCCGTGCACCGCCGCGTGATCTACGGCATGTACGACGGCGGCTTCCGTCCCGACAAGTCGTTCTCCAAGTGCGCTCGTGTCGTCGGCGAGGTGATGGGCCACTACCACCCGCACGGTGACGCGCCGATCTACGACGCCCTCGTGCGCCTCGTCCAGCCGTGGTCGCTGCGCTATCCGCTCGCGCAGGGCCAGGGCAACTTCGGGTCCCCCGGCAACCAGGGCGCCGCGGCCCCCCGGTACACCGAGACGAAGATGGCCCAGCTCGCGCTCGAGATGGTGCGCGACATCGAAGAAGACACCGTCGACTTCCAGGACAACTACGACGGCCAGACGCAGGAGCCCGTCGTCCTGCCGGCGCGGTTCCCCAACCTGCTGGTCAACGGCTCGGTCGGCATCGCCGTCGGCATGGCCACGAACATCCCGCCGCACAATCTCCGCGAGGTGGCGGCGGGTGCCCTGTGGGCGCTCGAGAACCCGGAGGCCTCGCGCGAAGAGGTGCTCGAGGCGCTCATGGAGCGCATTCCCGGCCCCGACTTCCCGACGGCGGCGCAGATCCTCGGCACGCGCGGGATCAAAGAGGCCTACCGCACCGGCCGCGGCTCGATCACCATGCGCGCCGTCGTCAACGTCGAAGAGATCCAGGGCCGCACGTGCCTGGTGATCACCGAGCTGCCGTACCAGGTCAATCCCGACAACGTCGCGGTCAAGATCAGCGACCTGGCCCGCGAGGGCAAGATCACCGGTATCGCCGACATCCGAGACGAGTCGTCGGGTCGCACCGGTCAGCGTCTCGTGGTCGTCTTGAAGCGGGATGCCGTCGCCAAGGTCGTGCTGAACAACCTGTACAAGCACACCCAGCTGCAGGAGAACTTCGGCGCGAACATGCTCGCGATCGTCGACGGCGTGCCGCGCACGCTGCCGCTCGACGGGTTCATCTCGCACTGGATCGACCACCAGATCGAGGTGATCGTCCGCCGCACCCGCTTCCGTCTGGCCAAGGCCGAGCGGCGCATGCACATCCTCCGCGGCTACCTCAAGGCGCTCGACGCGCTCGACGAGGTCATCGCCCTCATCCGCCGGTCGCCGACGGTCGAAGAGGCGCGCGAAGGCCTGAAGTCGCTGCTCGAGATCGACGACGACCAGGCCCAGGCCATCCTCGACATGCAGCTGCGTCGCCTGGCCGCCCTCGAGCGCCAGAAGATCATCGACGAGGCCAACGAGCTCGAGCTGCAGATCGCGGACTACAAAGACATCCTGGCCACCCCGGCCCGCCAGCGCACGATCATCCGCGAAGAGCTCACCGAGATCGTCGACAAGTTCGGCGACGACCGTCGCACGCAGATCCTGCACGGATTCGACGGCGACATGTCGGTCGAAGACCTCATCCCCGAAGAGGAGATGGTCGTCACCGTCACGCGCGAGGGCTACATCAAGCGCACGCGCAGCGACAACTACCGGTCGCAGCATCGCGGCGGCAAGGGCGTCAAGGGCGCGCAGCTGCGCGCGGACGACGTCGTCGAGCACTTCTTCGTCACGACGACCCACCACTGGCTGCTGTTCTTCACGAACAAGGGCCGGGTCTACCGCTCGAAGGCGTACGAGGTGCCGGAGGCCGGCCGTGACGCGAAGGGCCAGCACGTCGCGAACCTCCTCGCGCTGCAGCCGGATGAAGAGATCGCGCAGATCCTCGACATCCGCGACTACACGGTGGCGACGTACCTGGTGCTCGCCACCCGCAGCGGGCTGGTGAAGAAGACGCGCCTGACCGAGTACGACACGAACCGCCAGGGCGGCATCATCGCGATCAAGCTTCGCGGTCAGGCCTCCGAGGACGGCGAGGCCGGCGATGCGGAGTCGGACGACGAGGTCGTCAGTGCGCTCCTCGTCGACGAGGGCGACGACATCCTGCTCATCAGCCGACGCGGCATGTCGCTGCGGTTCTCGGCCACCGACGACGCGCTGCGCCCGATGGGCCGTTCGACCTCTGGTGTGAAGGGCATGGACTTCCGCTCGGGCGACAGCCTGCTCTCGGCATCGGTCGCCGAAGACGACGAGTACGTCTTCGTCGTCACCGACGGCGGGTACGCGAAGCGCACCGCGGTCGACCAGTACCGGGTCCAGAACCGTGGTGGACTGGGCATCAAGGTGGCCAAGCTGAACGACGATCGCGGCGTTCTGGCGGGCGGTCTCATCGTCTCGGATGACGACGAGGTCTTGGTGGTTCTTGCCAGCGGCAAGGTGGTACGCTCTGCCGTGGCCGAGGTGCCTGCCAAGGGACGCGACACGATGGGAGTCGTCTTCGCACGTCCGGACGACGAGGATCGCATCCTCGCCATCGCCCGCAACGGTGAGCGCAGCCTGGCCGCACAAGCCGAGGCCGCCGAAGCCGCAGAGGCCCCAGACGAAGAGCCGACACCGGAGACTCCGGCCGGGTCGGACGCCTCGCCCGAGACCCCCGAAGAGAGCACTGACGCATGAGCACCGTAGCCGACAAGCTCGCCAAGAAGTCCAGCAGCAAGACCAACGCCAAGCAGGTGCGCCTGCGGCTGGTCTACATCGACTTCTGGTCCGCCGTGAAGCTGTCGTTCCTGGCGGCGATCGCGATCGCCGTCGTCACGGTGGTGGCGTTCATGGTGATCTTCCTCGTCGTCCAGACGACGGGCCTGATCGGCAAGGCGGATGAGTTCTTCGGCAGCTTCTCGGACGGCAGCATCCTGCTCTCGGACTTCGTCAGCTTCCCGCAGGTGCTGGCCTTCTCGGCCGTGGTCGCCATCCTCAACCTCGTCGTCGTCACGGTGCTCGGCGCCGTGATCGCCGGCATCTACAACCTCGCGGTCAAGGTGACGGGCGGACTGCTCGTCGGCTTCACCTCCAACTGACCCTCCCGATTCGTGGATTCCACGTTCATCGGGTAAAGTCTTGGAGGTTGCGAAGCGCAAGCGCCGCAGCGAAACGGGGCTATAGCTCAGGCGGTTAGAGCGCTTCACTGATAATGAAGAGGTCCCAGGTTCAAGTCCTGGTAGCCCCACCGAAAAGCCCCGGGGCCTTAGCTCAGTTGGTAGAGCGCCTGCTTTGCAAGCAGGATGTCAGGAGTTCGAATCTCCTAGGCTCCACAAGTAGGGTCTCCCCGGAAGCCGGTCCTCGTGACCGGCTTCTCGCGTGCGAGATAGGGTGAAGCATGGATCTGCGCGTGGCTGCCTACGCCGTCATCCTCGATCCCGACCAGCGGCTGCTGCTGGCCCACTGGAACGAAGGTCGCCGCTCCGCGTGGACGATGCCCGGCGGTGGACTCGAGCCCGGCGAAGACCCCGAGCGCGCCGCGCGTCGGGAGGTCCGGGAAGAGACCGGCTACAAGGTCACGATCGACCAGCTGCTCGGCATCCACTCGCGTGTCATCCCGGCTGGGCGCCGGCTGACCGCCGGCGTGACCGAGCCGCTGCACACGCTGCGCATCCTCTACCGCGCGCACATCACCGGCGGGCGCCTGCGCAACGAGGTCGACGGCACGACCGACCGGGCCGAGTGGTTCCCGCTCGCAGAGGTGGCCGCTCTGCAGCGTGTGAAGCTCGTCGACATCGCGCTCGAGATGGCCGGCCTGGGCTGACGCGGGCGGATGCCGCTAGCCGAGCGGCTGCGAGATGTCGGCGACCGTCGCGCCATAGGCGGCGATGAGGTCGTCGGACTCGACGAACAGGCTGTACCCGTGAGCGCCGGCGCCCATCGCGATGCGGCGTCCCACGATCTCGGCGTCGGCGTAGACCGGCCAGTCATGCGCGCTGCCCAGGGGCGTGATGGTTCCCCGTTCGTACCCGGTCGCCGCGAGGGCCCGATCGGCGTCGGGAAGCTGGAGCTTGTTGACGCCCACCACCGCTCGCAGCTTGCTCCACGAGATCGCCCGGTCCCCGGGGATCAGTGCGAACAGGTACTCCCCCGCGGCCCCTGCGCCGGCCGAGGAGCGCTTGACCACCAGCGTCTTCACGATGTCAGCGGGACGAATGCCGAGCACCTCGGCCGCCTCCGGCAGGCTTTTCGCGGCCGGCCGCTCCTTGATCTCGATCGTGAGACCACGTGCAGAAGCCGCCGCCCGCACCCGTGCGGTCCCTTCGACAAGCTCAGGGACCCGCGATTCGGGGTCAGGGACCCGCGATTCGGGGTCAGGGACCCGCGATTCGGGGTCAGGGACCCGCGATCCGGGCTCAGGCGGCGGCGTCTTCGGATCCTGCGAAGGGTCCGGAGGTGTCATCACGCGTCGGGCGCGCGCAGCGGGTCGTCGGCGACCCAGAGCTCATCGTCGGCGCGCAGCGTCTGCCACGCGGCGTAGAGCACGCCGGCCGCAGCAGCGACGCCGAGGATGATGGCGATGACCCCACCGACGCCCATGCCCTTCTTCTGCGGGGCGACGCGGTCGAGCTTCGCCGAGAGGAAGCGGCTCGCGTCGCGCGAGTACTTGTCGGCCTTCTTCGCGTACTTCTTGCTGTCGGGCAGGGCGAGACCCTGGCCCTTGGCAAGACGGGTGCGGGTGTCGTTGGCGGCATCCCAGACGGACAGCGCGGAACCGACCACCGCCCCGGCGGCCGGGATCACGGTGTCGCCGACAACGCGGCGTCCGGCCTCGACCCCCCGCGAGACGTAGGGCGCGGCGTACTTGTCATAGCCGGCCTGCACTTGGGGGCCGACCTGCTCTCGTCCGTAGTGTCCGAGCTGGCGACCGGCTTCGCGCGCGACGTTCGCGGCTTCACCCACCAGCACCTGCTGCGTCTCCCACAGGCTGTTCGCCTGCTTCTGGAGCTTGTGGAGTTCCTTCTTGCGCTTGCGGCTGAGGCTCACGATGCCCTCCCTGTCGTGGGGATGTCGGTCTCCCCATCTTGCCAGACCACCGATCCGGAGGGAGGGGTTGCACGGAACTCTGAGACAATGTGACAATGCCGCTTCATACCGCAGTCGCAACGATCCACACCAACCACGGCGACATCGTCGTCAACCTGTTCGGCGATCATGCCCCGCGCACCGTGCAGAACTTCGTCGGGCTCTCGGACGGCACGGCCTCCTGGACCGACCCCGCCACCGGAAAGCCGGGCGAAGGCGCGCTCTACAACGGCGTCATCTTCCACCGCATCATCTCCGGCTTCATGATCCAGGGCGGCGACCCGCTCGGTCAGGGTGTCGGCGGCCCGGGCTACACCTTCAACGACGAGATCAGCCCCGAGCTGACCTTCACCGAGCCGTACAAGCTGGCCATGGCCAACGCGGGCCTTCGCCGTAACGCCATCACTGGTCAGGCCGAGGGCACCAACGGCTCGCAGTTCTTCATCACCGTTCCCGGCCAGGGTGGCCGCGGACCCGAGTGGCTGCAAGGCAAGCACACCATCTTCGGCGAGGTCGCCGACGATGCCTCGCGTGCCGTCGTCGACACGATCAGCGAGGTGCCGACGGCAGCCGGCGACCGCCCGGTCGAGCCGGTCGTCATCGAGTCGATCGACATCGTCGCCGTCTGAGCTTCTGCGCGTGACCACCGACGAGTTCCGCCGCAACCGAGAGAACTTCTGCTACCGGCATCCCGACCGGCAGAGCTTCGTGCTGTGCCAGCGGTGCCTGCGCACGATCTGCCCCGAGTGCCAGACACAGGGAGCGGTCGGCGTCATCTGCCCGGAGTGCCTGCGCGAGCAGCAGCAGTCGCAGTCTCCGGCGCAGAAGAAGGCGGAACGTCGGTGGTCACGAGGACCGCGCGCCGTGACGGTGAGCGACAGCCGGCCGATCGTCACGTACGTGATCATCGGTCTGACCGCCTTCGTCTTCCTGATCGGACTCATCCCCGGTGTGGGCGCGGCGGTCGAGCAGTCACTGATCTTCTGGGCGCCGGCGCTGTATCCGCAGCTCAGCGGCACCTTCCAGCCCTGGCGCCTGTTCACCGGCGCACTGGTCCACTCGAGCTTCTGGCACCTGGGTCTGAACATGCTGGCGCTCTGGATGATCGGGCGCAGCCTCGAGCCGCTGCTCGGACGCTGGCGCTTCGTGACGCTCTATCTGCTCAGCACCCTGGGCGGATCGGTGGCGGTCACGCTGCTGTCGTTCTCCACCCCTGTCGTCGGAGCCTCCGGTGCGATCTTCGGACTCTTCGGCGCCCTGTTCGTGATCGGCCGGCATCTCGGGGCGAACATCGCCGGGATCGCGATCGTGCTCGGGATCAACCTGGTGATCGGCTTCATCCCGGGCTTCAACGTCTCGTGGCAGGCGCACGTCGGCGGCCTCGTCGTCGGCCTGGTAGTTGCGTTCATCTTCACGCGCACGCGCGCGGCTCGTCAGCGGACGCTGCAGATCGTGCTTCTAAGCGCTGTGGGCGCCGTGCTGATCGCGTTGCTCTTCGTGCCGGTGGTCCTTCCGTCACTGATTCTCGGGTGAGTTATCCACAGGCCCATCCACAGCCTGGGGAGAATGACAGCCGTGTAATTCACACCTGTTAACAGAGTTGTTAACAACTCCCCTGGCACGAAAAAGCCCCGGTCCTGTGGACCGGGGCTTTCGTCGAAGGGTGCTCGCTATCGCCAGCGTGTCGTCATGAGGAACCCGAGGAATGCGATGCCGAACCCGATGACGAGATTCCAGGCCCCGATGTCGGGAATCGGGAATTGCATGCCGCTCAGGTAGAAGACGAGAATCCACACGAGACCGATCAGCATGAGGCCGATCATGATCGGCTTGAACCACACCGGGTTGGGTGCGGCCTCGCCTTCTGCGCGCTCGACGAGCGAGTCGTCGTCTTTGCCGGGTCGTGCCATGGGAAGAGTCTAACTGCCAGCCGCGCCACAGCATGCCCTGACTAGACTCCCCCTGTGGATGAAGCCGTGGGGACCGCCGGGGGTGCGGCTTTCCGCTCCCGGACTCGAGCGCGCCCGCGCCGACGCACGTCGGTCATCGGCGTGCTGGGCGAGCTGCTCATCACCGCCGGTGTGATCGTCCTCCTCTACGTCGTGTGGCAGCTGTGGGTGGGCGACCTCATCTACGGCGCCGAGGCGAAGGCCGAGAGCGAGCAGCTGTCGCAGCAGTGGGCGCAGGAGTACGAGCCGCCCGCACCGGAGCCCACCGGCGAGCCCGAACCCGCGGAGGCAGGGGTCGAGCCCGTCCTTCTCCCTGAGCCGGCAGACGCCGAGGTCTTCGGGATCATGCGCATCCCCCGCCTGGGCAGCGACTACGCGTTCCAGATGGCCGGAGGCACCTCGCGCGCGCGAACGCTCGACAGGACCTATATCGGTCACTACCCCGGCACCAGCATGCCCGGCCAGTCCGGCAACTTCGCCGTCGCGGCGCATCGCACAACCTACGGAGCCCCGTTCAACCGCATCGCCGAGCTGCGTGTGGGCGACGCCATCGTCGTCGAGACACCGGCCGGCTGGTACACCTATCGGTTCCGCACACTCGACTACGTCACCCCGACGCAGACCGAAGTGCTCCTGCCGGTACCGGCGGCGATGGACGTTCCGGCCGGCACTCCGTACATCACCATGACCAGCTGCAGCCCGATGTTCTCGCTGGCCGAGCGCATCGTGGCGTACGGGGTCTTCGAGTCGTTCACTCCGATCGACGCCGGACCCCCGGCATCCCTCGAGGCGGTGGTCTGATGTACGCGGCCCTGTGGCGCATCCTTCCCGGCCCCTGGTGGGTGCGCGTGGTGATCCTGCTCGTGCTCGTCGCCGCGGTGCTGTACGGGCTCGTGTTCTACGCGTTCCCGTGGGTGAGTCAGTTCGTCAACCCGCAGGAAGTGACCGTTGAATAGAGCGGCGCCGATCCTCGTCGTCGACAATCACGACAGCTTCGTGCACACGCTGGTCGGGTACCTGCATGAGCTGGGCGCCGAGACCGAGATGGTCGAAGCCGACGCCATCACCGACGCGGCTGCCGAGATCGATGGGCGCCCGGGGGTGCTGGTATCACCCGGGCCCGGTACGCCGGCCCATGCCGGGGCCTCCATCGAGGTCGTACGTGCGGCCGCGCGGTCCGGCGTCCCGCTGCTGGGAGTCTGCCTCGGGCATCAGGCGATCGGCGAGGCTTTCGGCGCGACGGTCGACCACGCCCCCGAGCTGATGCACGGCATGACCTCTCTCGTCCATCACGACGGCGGCGCGCTCTACGGCGGCCTGCCCGATCCCTTCACCGCGACCCGGTACCACTCGCTGGCGATCGTTCCCAGCACGCTGCCCCTTGAGCTCGTCGTCACCAGCCGCACCGCGAGCGGCGTGATCATGGGAGTCGCCCATCGGTCCGCGCCGATCCAGGGAGTGCAGTTCCACCCCGAGAGCGTGCTCACCGAAGGCGGTCACCGCCTGCTGGGCAACTGGCTGGAATCCCTCGGAATCACGGATGCCGCGGCCCGCGGCGCGATGCTGAGCCCGAGGCGCTGAGCGCGGTCGGTCGACCGGGTCGGCCCTTCGACAGGCTCAGGGACCGCGGGGTCGGCCCTTCGACAGGCTCAGGGACCGCGGGGTCGGCCCTTCGACAGGCTCAGGGACCGGGGGGTCAGGCGCCGGAGCAGAAGGCGAGTGTGATCTCGGAGTTGACGGGCACGTCGCCGGGGGCGAGCGACTGCGACGACACAGTCGGCGGGGAGGCCGCCGGACAGTTCGGGTCCTCCTGCGTGAGGACCGTCAGCCCGACCTCCTCGAGATCGCGGGTCGCCGCCTCGACGGTGTAGCCGCGCACGTCCGAGATCGTCACGCGCCCCGAGGCGACGACGAGGTTGACGGTCGTTCCCGACGGCACCTCGGCTCCCTCGGTCTGATCGGTCGAGATCACCGTGCCCGCAGCGAGACCGGGATCGTTGCGCTGCGTGATGGTGCCGAGCGCGAGTCCGGCCTCGGCAAGGGCGGCCGTCGCCGCATCCTGCCCCAGCCCTGTCAGGGTGGGCACGGTCGACATCTCCTGACCTGTCGACACGTAGACGGTGACGACCTGGTCGGGAGCGACCGAGGTTCCGGCCTCGGGATCGGTCCGGATGACATTGCCCTCGGCGACCTCGGTGCTCTCCTCCTCCGCGCGGCTGGCGAGCAGATCGGTTTCGGCGAGGGTCTCGTTCGCGCGGTCGTAGGTCATGCCGCTCACGTCGGGCACCAGCCGGACACCCGCGGGCAGGTCGTCGCGCGGCTGGATCGAGAGCACCCAGAACAGCAGCGAGATGAGGAGCACGGCGAGCAGTGCGACGCCCGCCCAGATCCACGCGACGGGCGGGCCGGCCTGCGTGCGCTTCATGGTGGTGTCGGTGCTGAGCTGGCGCAGCGACCGGGCGGTCTCGGCCGCCTGGCGCGGGTTCGGTCCGTAGAGCTCGCTGGTGAGGGCCCCGACCTGACGCTTGGTCGGCTGCCGGCCGTCGACGGTGGCGTCGAGGGCCTGCCGGAAGCCGGCGGCGTCCTGGTAGCGCTGGAACGGGTCTTTGGCCAGGGCGCGCAGGGCCACGGTGTCGAGGCCGCGCGGCACCGTCTCGTTGACCTCGGACGGCGGGATCGGAGCCTCGCTGACGTGCTGGTAGGCCACCGCCACCGGCGACTCGCCGCGGAAGGGCTGGCGCCCGGTGAGCAGCTCGTAGAGAACCACGCCCGCCGAGTACAGGTCGGCCCGCGCATCGACGGGCTCGCCCTTGGCCTGCTCCGGCGAGAAGTACGCGGCGGTCCCGAGGATGTGCGTCGTCTCGGCTACCGTCGACGAGCTGTCGGAGACGGCGCGCGCGATGCCGAAGTCCATGACCTTCACCTGCCCGGCGTCGGTCACCATGACGTTGCCGGGCTTGATGTCGCGGTGCACCACGCCGGCGCGGTGCGAGTACTCGAGCGCCTCGAGGATGCCGTCGACGTAGCGGACGGCATCCGTCACCGGGACCGGACCCTCGGCGATGATGTCCTTCAGCAGCCGCCCCTTGACGAGCTCCATCACGATGAAGGGCACCGGGCGAACGACGCCGTCGGGGCCCGTGAGGGAATCTTCGCCCGCGTCGTAGACCCGCACGATCGTCGGGTGCGCCATGCGCGAGGCGGCCTGCGCCTCGAGCCGGAACCGGGTGCGGAACGCGTTGTCGTCGGCCAGCTCGCGATCGAGGATCTTGATCGCGACCTCGCGGCCGAGGGTGAGGTCGTAGCCGCGATAGACGCTGGCCATGCCGCCGCGGCCGATGGGCTCGTCGACGCGGTAGCGCCCTGAGAGCACGCGCGGCTCAGCTGTCACGGTCACCCCCTGCGTGGAACTTCAGCCAGACTATCCGAGCGCGAGCGGGCCGCATGTCAGTGCGGCCCGCTCGACCGCTCAACCCTCGTCGTCGTCGGCGTCGGCCTGCGGCGTCGGCGTCGCTGCGGGCTGGATCGTCGCCGTCGCCTCGCCCGACGCGCCGGACGTGCGGTCACCCGAAGGGCCGCCCGTGCAGGTGACGGTGTACGTGACGATGACGGTGCCACTGGTGACGTTCGCGGGCACCGTGATCTGCGAGTTCCGGTCCGAGCCGCCGAAGGCCGAGGTCGACTGGCCGTTCGGGAACGTGCCCACCGACGTCGTGAAGTTGTACGCGCTCGGGGATCCCTCCCCGGGAGGGCAGGTGTAGCCGGGCCAGCTGACTCCCACGGAGCCACCCGGTGCGACCGTCGCCGCGTCCAGCGTCGGGTTGCCCGGCGCCGGCATGGCGACCTGCGAGCCGTAGGCGGTGAGCGAGATGGTGGTCCCGGGCTCGACGCGACCCGTGGGGTTCACCGCGTACACGATGCCCTGCTCGGCTTCGGTCGGCGCGGCGTTGCCCGTCTGGCAGTCGGCCACCAGATCGTTCTCGGTCAGGATCGCGCCCGCGTCGTCGCAGTTCAGGCCCACGAGTCCGAGCGAGCCCACGTCTACCCGCTCCTCGGTGGGCTCCGGCGTCGGCGTGTTCGACGGCGTGCGGCTGGCACTGCTCGACGGCGTCGAGGGTCCGGGATCGGGGGTGTTGTTCTGGCTCGAGACGACAGCCCAGATCGTTCCGGCGAGCACGAGCAGCAGCAGGGCGATGAGCGCGATGAGCGGCCACGTCCACGGGCTGCGCTTCTTCGTCTCGACCGGCTCCTCCTCCGCTCCGGGCTCATCCGGGGCGGGAAGGATGCGGGTCGCGGCCTGGGTGTCACCACCGGCCGTGAGCAGCTGGGTGGCGGCATCCGCTCCGACGACGGCTCCCGCGATCGCCGGCACTGCCGCAGCGGCGCCTGCGACGTCACCACGCCGCAGCGCCGTGGCGGCACGCGCGACGGCGGCGGCGGACGCCGGGCGATCCTCGGGCTTCTTGGCGATCATCGCCATGACGAGGTTCTGCACCGGGGTGGCGACGGTCGCAGGCAGCGGGGGTGGCTGCTCGTTGATCTGCGCCATCGCGATCGCGACCTGCGACTCGCCGGTGAAGGGGCGCTTGCCGGCCAGCGACTCGTACGCCACGATGCCGAGCGAGTAGATGTCGGTGGCGGGCGATGCCGGGTGCCCCGACGCCTGCTCGGGCGAGAGGTACTGAACCGTGCCCATCACCTGGCCGGTCGCCGTCAACGGCACCTGGTCGGCGATGCGGGCGATGCCGAAGTCGGTGATCTTGACGCGGCCGTCGGGCGTGATCAGCAGGTTTCCGGGCTTGATGTCGCGGTGCACGAGCCCCGCCGCATGCGCGGCCTGGAGTGCGAGCGAGGTCTGCGCGACGATGTCGAGCGTCTTGTCGGTCGACAGCGAGCCGTCGCGCTCGAGGATCGTCGACAGGGCCTCGCCCGGGACGAGCTCCATCACGAGGAAGGCGCTGCCGTTCTCCTCGCCGTAGTCGAACACGCTGGCGATGCCCTCGTGATTGACGAGCGCGGCGTGGCGGGCCTCGGCGCGGAAGCGCTCGAGGAATCCCGGGTCGCCCATGTATTCGTCTTTGAGGATCTTGATGGCGACCGTGCGTCCGATGACGTGGTCGGTCGCCTCCCACACTTCGCCCATGCCGCCGATCGCTATGCGCGAATCGAGTTCGTAACGGCCGCCGAAGGTCACACCTTGCGTCGGTCTCATCTGCCCAGCACCGCCTCCATGACCTTCTTCGCGATGGGTGCGGCGATGGTGTTGCCGCTGCCCGACTGTCCTTGACCGCCACCGTCTTCGACGACGACGGCCACGGCGACCTGCGGGCTCTCCGCGGGCGCGAACCCGGTGAACCACAGTGTGTACGGATCACCGGCGCCGTTCTCCGCGGTACCGGTCTTCCCGGCCACGTCGACCCCGTCTATTCTTGCACCCGACGCCGCGCCGTCACTGACATTGGCGACCATCATCGACACCAGCTCGTTCGCGACGTCCTCGTCCAGCGCACGGCCGAACTCGGTGTCTTCGAACGCCTGCTGCACCGACAGATCGGGTCCGATCACGCGGTCCACCATGCGCGGGTTCATCACGACTCCTTCGTTCGCGATCCCGGCAGACACCATCGCCATCTGCAGCGGTGTCGCCGTGACCTGGCCCTGCCCGAAGCCGCTGAGCGCCGTCTGCGCGTCGTCCATGATGGTGCGCGGGTAGCTCGACGCGGTCGAGGTCAGCGGCAGGTCGAAGGACCGGTCGAAGCCGTACTTCGCAGCCTCGTCGCGGATCGCCTGGTCACCCAGCTCGACCGCCAGCTCGGCGAAGGGGATGTTGCAGCTGAGCCGCAGGGCATCGGCGATCGTCACCGTCTCACCCGGTCCGCACGTGCCGCCGCTGGCGTTGTAGACCAGGCTGCTCGACTGCGGCAGCTGGTACGCCGCCGGGTTGGGAAGCGTCGACTGCGGCGTGAACTCGCCCGACGCGAGAGCGGCCGAGGCGACCACCAGCTTGAAGGTCGAGCCCGGCGGATTGAGGTCGCCCGCGATCGCTCGGTTCGACAGCGGCTTGCCCGGATCGGCTTCCAGCGCGTCGAAGGCGGCGTTCACCTCGCTGCTGACATGCGACGCCAGCGTGTTGGTGTCGTAGCTCGGGCTCGTCACCATCGCCAGCACGCGGCCGGTCGACGGCTCGATCGCGAGCACGCCGCCCTGCAGCCCGCCGAGGGCCTCGAAGGCCGCCCGCTGCACCTCGGCGTCGAGCGACAGCACGACGTTCGACCCGCGCGGCGGCTGTCCCGTGAAGATCCGCTCGACGCGAGAGAGGAACTGCGAGCCCGCCGTGCCGCTGAGCGCGCCGTTCATCGCCCGCTCGATGCCGGGCGAGGTCGACCCGAGAGCGGGATTGATGTAACCGGTCACGGGAGCCCACATCGCGGCATCCGTGTACACCCGCTGCCAGCTGTAGACGTCGTTGGACGGCACGGACGTGGCGATGGCCGACCCGCTCGCGATGATCGACCCGCGCTGCACCTCGTACGAGTCGTACAGGGTGCGCTTGTTGGCCGGGTTGGCGCCGAGCGCGTCGGCCTGCAGGATCTGGATCCAGCTCGTCGACGCGAACAGCGCGAGGAACATGATCAGCATCAGGATGCTGAGACGCCTGAGTTCTTTGGTCACGCCGTACCTCCTCGCGTGAGGAGTCCGCTGCGCGCCGGTCCCTGAGCCTCCAGCGCCGGTCCCTGAGCCTGTCGAAGGGCCATGTCAGCCGATCACCACCCGAGGACGGCTGCGCACGGCATCCGAGATGCGCAGCAGCAGCGCGACGATGATCCAGTTGGCGACGAGCGACGAGCCGCCGGCGGCGAGGAACGGGGTGGTGAGGCCGGTGAGCGGGATGATGCGCGTCACGCCGCCGACCATGATGAACACCTGCAGGGCGATCGTGAACGACAGGCCGGTCGCGAGCAGCTTGCCGAAGTCGTCCTGCCCGGCGAGGCCGATGCGGATGCCACGGCTGGTGAAGACCATATACAGGGCGAGGATCGCGAACACGCCCACGAGACCGAGCTCCTCACCGAGGGCGGGGAGGATGTAGTCGCTCTCCGAGACCGGGGTGAGGTAGGGCCGGCCCTGCCCGAGGCCGGTGCCGATCAGCCCGCCGTGGGCCATGCCGAAGAGGCCGTTGACGAGCTGGAAGCTCTCGTTGTCCATGCGCGCCGGGTTGAACGCGTCGAGCCAGTTGGTGAACCGGGCGCCGACGTAGGGGAGCACGCGCGATGCGAGGAAGGCGCCCGAGACGGCGAGCACCACGCCGATCAGCACCCAGCTCGTCTTTCCGGTGGCGACGTAGAGCATCGCGACGAACATCCCGAAGATCAGCACACCGGTGCCCAGGTCGCGCTGCAGCACGATGATGCCGAGGGAGACCAGCCAGATCACCAGCAGCGGGCCGAGCTCGCGTCCTCGCGGCCACGTGATGCCGAGGAAGCGGGTGCCGGTCGAGGTCAGGCTCTCGCGGGTGCGAACCAGGTACCCGGCGAAGAAGATCGCGAGCGATATCTTCGCCAGCTCGCCCGGCTGGAAGGTGAAGAAGCCCACGTCGACCCAGACGTCGGCGTTACCGCCGCCGCTGAGACCCGGGATGATCGGCAGGACCAGCAGCGCGATGCCGACGAACCCGAAGATGTACGTGTAGCGGAACAGCACGCGGTAGTTCTTGAGGAACAGCACCACCGCGATCGCGGCGATGAGGGCGATCGCCGCCCAGGCCAGCTGCCGCGTCGAGAACGCGTTCCAGCCGTGGCGATCCGCCGCGAGATCGAGGCGGTAGATCATCGCCAGTCCGACGCCGGTCAGGAGGGTCGCGATCGGCACCACGAACGGATCGGCGGCGCGCACGCGCAGCCGCAGCACGATGTGCAGCGCGATGACCAGGGCGGTCAGACCGCCGCAGTAGACCAGGAACGTCCAGTCGATCGCGCCGATCGCGCCCAGCTGCACGAGGGCGACGGCCGAGCCGTTGATCAGGAATGCGAAGATCAGCAGTCCCAGTTCGCGGTTGCGCTGCGTCTGCGGCACCCGGATGCGCCGGAGCGCCCGCACCACGGCGGTGTCGGTGGAGACGGGGGCGGTCGCCTGCCCGGTCGGTGCGCCGCTCATCCGCCTCCCTCCGCCGTGTCGCTGATGCTCGTGACGATACGCCGCGCATCTGAGAGGGAGCTCGCCGAGATGGTCTGCGTGACCGTGGCGCGGGCGAAGTCCGAGAGCGTCTCGAGCGGGATGTCGGTGTCTTCGTACGGCGTCGAGAGTGAGATCGGCCCGATGTTCTGCTGGACGCCCCGGTAGATGACGACGGTGTCCTCGTCCGCGCCGACGAAGTAGCGCGTCTGCGTCCACTGGTAGCCGATCCACAGTCCGCCTGCCAGCAGCGCCAGCACGAGGACGACGCCGGCGATCCAGCCGAGGGAACGGCGACGCGCGCGGCGGCGGTCCTCTTCGATGAGCTCCTCGAGGAACTCCGCGGCCGGCTCGAAGTGGGTGGGCTCGTTCGCCGCCTGCCGGTTCGGGTGCAGCCAGCTCGTGCGTCCGGGGCGGGCGGCGGGCACGTCGACGCCGACCGGATTCGACGCCGAGCCGACGATCGTCGGGGTGCCCGAGAAGAGCGGATGCTGTCCTCCGACGTCGACGAGCACGATGGTGACGTTGTCGGGGGCGCCGCCGTCGAGCGCCTGCTTCAGCAGGCTGTCGGCGGTGCGGCCGGGCGCGAGCCCGAGCGAGAGCGCTTTGGCCGTGTGGGCGTCGTCGACCACGCCCGAGAGGCCGTCCGAGCACAGCAGCCAGCGGTCGCCGGGCTGCGTGGGCATGATGAAGGTGTCGAGCTCGGGATCGGGATCCATGTCGCCGAGCACGCGCATGAGCACCGAGCGGCGCGGGTGGTACCGCGCCTCCTCCGGGGTGATGCGGCCCGAGTCGACGAGCCGCTGCACGAACGTGTGGTCGGTGGTGATCTGGGTGAGCGCGCCGTCTCGGTACAGGTAGATGCGCGAGTCGCCGATGTGCGCGATGACCGCGTAGTCGTCGACCATGATGAGCGCGCTCACGGTCGTGCCCATGCCCGCCAGCTCCGGGCGCACGTGCACGGTGTCGATGAGCTCGACCGCGGTGTCGGAGATCGCGTCGCGGAGCGCCTTCTCCGCCTCGCCGGGCGACTCGTAGGGCTCGTCGAGTCGTTCGAGCCGCATGATCGCCATGCTGGACGCGACATCGCCGCCGGCGTGCCCGCCCATGCCGTCGGCGACGACGAAGAGGTTCGACCCGGCGAAACCGGAGTCCTGATTGTTGGAGCGCACCTTGCCGGTGTGCGAAATGGCGGCGCTCGAGCCCTGGAAGACCATGTGAGAAGGGTCCGCCCGCTACTTCCGCAGCTCGAAGGTGGTCGCCCCGACCTTGATCGGAGCACCCACCTTGACCGGGACCGGAGCGGTCACCCGCGCGCCGTCGTGCCACGTGCCGTTGGTCGAGTCGAGGTCCTGGATCATCCACTGCTCGCCCCACAGCACGAGTCGCGCGTGGTGGCTCGAGGTGTAGTCGTCGCGGACCACGAGTCCGGACTCGCTCGATCGGCCGATCGTCAGCGGCTCGTTGCCGAGGGGCAGCT
>NZ_CAJF01000030.1 GCF_000304335.1 Microbacterium yannicii PS01
GTCATAAGCGGAGGAGATGAGCGAGAACGGAGGAGCTTTCGCCCCGATCCGTCCTCCCGCTTCTGCCATCTCCTCCGATCGTTCACGGGCCCTCCGCGCCTGGCATCGACCTCACCCCCTAGGCCACCGGCCCGTCGCAAGACCGGAGGAGATGAGCGAAAACGGAGGAGCTTTCGCCCCGATCCGTCCTCCCGCTTCTGCCATCTCCTTTGTTCGTCCACGGGTGTCCGCGCACCCGGGCCCACGGACCACGGACCACGGACCACGGACCACGGACCACGGACCACGGACCACGGACCACGAAACTACGCCGCGACCCACCCCCAGCCCGCGGTTACTGAGATCCGCACCCCGCGCCCCACCCACAGAACGCAGCAAGACCCGCAGCCCCGAAGGGCCGCGGGTCTCGCGGTGCAAGGGTGGTCGGAGCACGAGGCTCCGACGGGCCGGGCTGCGACGCCCGGCCGACCGATTACTCGGACTTCTCCTCGGCGGGCGCCTCGACGGCGTCCTCGGCAGCGGCCTCGGCGGCCTCGCCCTCTTCCGGCGACTCGGCGCCGGCTTCGGTAGCCGACTCGTCCGGAGTCGAGTCCTGGGTCTGCTCTTCAGTCACGGTCGACTCCTCTGCAGCGGTCTCGTCAGCGTCGGTAGCCGACGCAGCGGGGGCGGCGGCATCCGCCTTCGCAGCCTTCTTGGCGGACGGCTTCTTGGTGACGGGCTCGAGGACGAGCTCGATCACGGCCATGGGGGCGTTGTCGCCCTTGCGGTTGCCGACCTTCGTGATGCGAGTGTAGCCGCCCTCACGGTCGGCGACGAGCGGCGCGATCTCGGTGAAGAGCTCGTGCACGACGGACTTGTCGCCGATGATCCCCAGCACACGACGACGCGCGTGCAGGTCGCCGCGCTTGGCGAACGTGATCAGGCGCTCGGCGAGCGGACGCAGGCGCTTGGCCTTGGTCTCGGTCGTCTTGATCGACTTGTGCGTGAAGAGGGCCGCGGCGAGGTTCGCAAGCAGCAGGCGCTCGTGGGCGGGGCCGCCTCCGAGGCGGGGACCCTTGGTGGGCTTGGGCATTCTCAATTACTCCAGTGGGAAGAAGTCGGTTATGAAACGGATGCCTCGGGCAGAGGCATCCGATCAGACGGTCTCGTCGTCGTAGCCGCCGTAGAAGTGCGCGCCGTCGAACCCGGGAACCGAGTCCTTCAGCGACAGACCGAGCGAGATGAGCTTGTCGCGCACCTCGTCGACCGACTTCTGACCGAAGTTGCGGATGTTCATGAGCTGCGTCTCCGAGAGGGCGACGAGCTCCGACACGGTGTTGATGCCCTCGCGCTTGAGGCAGTTGTACGAGCGCACCGACAGGTCGAGGTCCTCGATCGGCATCGACAGCTCGTTCGACAGGACGGTCTCGACCGGCGCGGGGCCGATCTCGATGCCCTCGGCCTCGACGTTCAGCTCGCGCGCCAGACCGAACAGCTCGGTCAGGGTGCGGCCGGCCGACGCGACGGCGTCACGCGGAGCCATCGACGACTTGGTCTCGACGTCGAGGATGAGCTTGTCGAAGTCGGTGCGCTCACCGGCACGGGTGGCCTCGACGCGGTACGACACCTTCAGAACGGGCGAGTAGATCGAGTCGATCGGGATCTGACCCGCCTCGGCGTACTCGTTGCGGTTCTGCGTCGCCGACACGTAACCACGGCCACGCTCGATGGTCAGCTCGAGCTCGAACTTCGCGGTGTCGTTCAGGGTCGCGATGACCAGCTCGGGGTTGTGCACCTCGACGCCCGCCGGAGCGGAGATGTCGGCGGCGGTGACCTCACCGGAGCCGGTCTTGCGCAGGTAGGCGGTGATGGGCTCGTCGCGCTCGCTGGAGACGACCAGCTGCTTGATGTTGAGGATGATCTCGGTGACATCCTCCTTGACACCGGGAATGGTGCTGAACTCGTGGAGGACGCCGTCGATGCGGATCGACGTCACGGCTGCGCCGGGGATGGACGACAGGAGGCTGCGACGCAGCGCGTTGCCGATCGTGTAGCCGAAGCCGGGCTCCAGCGGCTCGATGACGAAACGGCTGCGGAACTCCCCGACCTTCTCCTCGGTCAGAGTGGGACGCTGTGCGATGAGCACTATGTGTTCCTTTCGATCACGTGCCCGCTATATGACACGTGCGGTGAGAGTGAGGTGTTGAGTTTTACTCGAGGGATGCCTCGGGCAGAGGCATCCGGAAACGGTGGTGGCCCTCCGGCAGGCGCAGGGAATCCCCGAGCCTGCCGAAGGGCGAGAGATCAGACGCGGCGGCGCTTCGGCGGACGGCAGCCGTTGTGAGCCTGGGGCGTGACGTCCTGGATCGAGCCGACCTCCAGGCCGGCGGCGGTCAGCGAGCGGATCGCGGTCTCGCGGCCCGAACCCGGACCCTTCACGAAGACGTCGACCTTCTTGACGCCGTGCTCCTGCGCCTGGCGGGCAGCGGACTCCGCGGCCATGCCGGCGGCGTACGGCGTCGACTTGCGCGAGCCCTTGAAGCCCACGCCACCCGACGACGCCCAGCTGATGACGGCGCCCGACGGGTCGGTGATCGAGACGATCGTGTTGTTGAACGTCGACTTGATGTGGGCCTGGCCCACGCTGATGTTCTTCTTCTCCTTGCGACGCGGCTTGCGCGCAGCGGACTTGGCCTGTGCCATGTTGCGTTCTCCCTAAAATCCTGGGGCGCCGGCGGAGGCCTAGCGCGCCTTCTTCTTGCCGGCGACGGTGCGCTTCGGACCCTTGCGGGTGCGCGCATTCGTCTTGGTGCGCTGACCGCGCACCGGGAGGCCGCGACGGTGGCGGATACCCTCGTAGGAGCCGATCTCGACCTTGCGGCGGATGTCGGCGGTCACCTCGCGGCGGAGGTCACCCTCGACCTTGTAGTTGGCCTCGATGTAGTCGCGGAGCGCAACGAGCTGGTCGTCGCTGAGGTCCTTGACGCGGATGTTCTCGTCGATCTCCGTCGCAGTGAGGATCTCGTTCGAGCGGGTACGGCCAACGCCGTAGATGTACGTGAGGGCGATCACCACGCGCTTGTCGCGCGGGATGTCTACGCCGGCAAGACGTGCCATGCGGTTCTCCTAAGGAGTGAGTGGAGGTGTGGAGCAGCATCGGTGCCCGGGCCTCCGCCCGAGGTGTCCCCCGCTCACGCGGGTTCTGATGCTGCCGTGTCTGTCTTCAGTTGTGAGATTGTGTTCGATTGTGAGCTTGGGGATGCCGCGGTCCGCGGCATCCGTCAGCCTTCGACCTGATCAGCCCTGGCGCTGCTTGTGGCGCGGGTTGCTCTTGCAGATCACCATGACGCGGCCGTGGCGGCGGATGACCTTGCAGTGGTCGCAGATGGGCTTGACGGAGGGATTGACCTTCATGATTTTCCTGCTTCGCTGTCTTCACCGGGCAGGCGGGAGCGCCTGGGGTGTTACTTCTCGACCGGTCTAGCGGTAGCGGTAGACGATACGGCCGCGGGTCAGGTCGTAGGGGCTGAGCTCCACGACCACGCGGTCCTCCGGAATGATGCGGATGTAGTTCTGCCGCATCTTGCCCGAGATGGTGGCGAGCACCTTGTGTCCGTTGCTCAGCTCAACGCGGAACATCGCGTTGGGCAGCGCCTCGGAGATCACGCCTTCGATCTCGATGACACCGTCTTTCTTCGCCATATACTCGCTAACGCTCCTTTGCAGACCGGCCGGTCTGCGGGGTGGATGGGATTGGTGCGGCGACACGCCGATATAGGCGCAACGCACCAAAGATCAATCATACGTGATAGCGCAGGCCTCGGCAAACCGAGTCGCGCATGCCGCCTCCGGTCACTCGAAGAGCGACATGAGCTGGCCGGGCTCGGGCAGCTGGGAGTTGGCGATGACCTCGCCGTTGACGGCGACGGTGGGGGTGCCGATGCCCTGCGAGCCAGGCTGCGACGGCGTCCTCTCGGTCATCGCGGCCACGAAGCCCCGGTAGGTGCCCTCGCTCTGGCACGACTCGATGCCGGTGACGCCCACCGATGCGGCGACCTCGAGGATCTGCTCGTCGGTGAGGCCCGGCGTGCGCTCCTGCGGCTGGTTCGCGAACATCGCCTGCAGGAAGGGCAGAATGGCCTCGCCGTCGACCGAGGCGACGCAGTACGCCGCGTTGGCCGCGCGCGTCGAGAACTCCGTACCCTCCGACTCGCGGTCGAGGATCGAGATCGGGTGCACGCCGAGCGTGATGCTGCCGTCCTCGACCAGGCTCTCGATCTCGGCGCCGTACACCTGCTCGAACTGGTTGCAGATCGGGCACATGAAATCGATGTAGGTGTCGAGGCGGTTCTCGCCGGTGCCGACGACGATCGCGCCGGTCTCGGTGTCGATGTTCGCCGCGGACGGGGTGTTCACCGGGTCGGGCTCTTCGGACCTGTTGTTCAGCGTCACCACGAGGACCGACACCAGGACGAGCGCCACGACCACCGCGACACTCACCCAGATCGCGAACCAGTTGATCTTGCGCGAACCCTGCTGTGCCATCTCGGCTCCTCGAACTATGAGATCTCTTGCGGGGTCACACCGAAGGGCGCCAGCCCCGCCGCGCCACCATCGGGTGCCGTCAGCACCCAGATACCGCCATCATGCACCGCGACGCTATGTTCCCAGTGAGAGCCGGCCGTACCGTCGATCGTCGAGACCGTCCAGCCATCGTCCTCGACATAGGTGGCCTGGTCGCCGATGACGACCATCGGCTCGATCGCGAGCACGAGACCGGGGCGAACCTCGGGCCCCGGGTCCGAGACGCGGTAGTTGAACACCGACGGCGACTCGTGCATCTTGCGGCCGATGCCGTGACCGACGTACTCGCGCAGGATCCCGTACGTCCCCGTCTCCGGGGAGTGCGTCTCGATGTGCTCCTGGATCGCGGCGCCGATCTCGCCGAGGTGCTTCGCGGTCGCGAGTGACGCGATGCCGGCCCAGAGCGACCCCGCGGTGACGTCCGAGAGGTGCTGGCGCTCGGCGACGACCTCGGGTCGCGCCGGGTCGGGCACGACGAAGGTGAACGCCGAGTCCCCGTTCCAGCCCTTGTACTCGGCACCGGCATCGATCGAGAGGATGTCGCCGGGTTCGAGCGCCCGGTCTCCCGGGATGCCGTGCACGACCTGCTCGTTGACCGACGCGCAGATGGTGTGGCGATACCCGCGCACCATCTGGAAGTTCGACTTCGCGCCCCGGGCGGTGATGAGAGCGGATGCCGCGGCATCCAGCTCGCCCGTCGTCACACCCGGAGCGATCATCTCGCGCACCGCATCCAGGGCGGCGGCGGTGATCAGTCCCGGTTCCACCATCGCCCGCAGCTGGGCGGGGGACTTGTAGATGGAGCGGCGCAGCGACACGGTCAGGCCGCGGCGGGGCGCAGGAGCCCGCGCGCCTCGAGCGCCGCGACGATGCGCTCGGTGATCTCGTCGAGCCCGCCGACGCCGTCGATCCGGTCGACGATGCCGCGGGTGCGGTACACGTCGAGGATCGGCGCGGTCTCGCGCTCGTAGATGGCGAGGCGGTTCGCGATGACCTCTTCGGTGTCGTCGGTGCGGCCCTGCTCGGCCGCGCGCTGCGACAGGCGGGCGATGCTCTCATCGCGGGGCACGTCCAGCTCGATGACGGCGTCGAGCGACTCGTCGCGCCCCTCGAGGAAGTCGTCCAAGCTCGCGACCTGCGCGATGTTGCGGGGGAAGCCGTCGAGGAGGAATCCCTCCGCGGCATCCGCCTGCGAGAGCCGGTCGCGGACGACGGCGCTGGTCAGCTCGTCGGGAACGAGGTTGCCCGACTCGATGATGGCCTTGACCTGCTGCCCCAGCGGCGAGCCGTCTGCGACAGCCCCGCGGAAGACATCGCCGGTGGAGATGGCGGGGATGCCGAAGGCCTCGGCGATGCGGACACCCTGCGTGCCCTTGCCCGAACCCTGCGGGCCGACGATGAGAAGACGAGTGGTCATCGGAGGAGCCCTTCGTAGTGTCGCTGCTGCAGCTGCGCGTCGATCTGCTTCACCGTCTCGAGGCCGACGCCGACGATGATCAGGATCGAGGCTCCACCGAACGGGAAGTTCTGGTTGGCGCCGACCGTCGCCAGGGCGATGAGCGGGATGAGAGCGATGAGACCCAGGTAGAGCGAGCCCGGCAGCGTGATGCGCGTGAGCACGTAGTCGAGGTACTCGGCGGTGGGACGACCGGCACGGATGCCCGGGATGAAACCGCCGTACTTCTTCATGTTGTCGGCGACCTCGACCGGGTTGAAGGTGATCGCGACGTAGAAGTAGGTGAAGCCGACGATCAGCAGGAAGTACACCAGCATGTAGATCGGGCTGTCGCCGTTGGTGAAGTACGTCTGGATCCACTGCACCCAGCCGGGGATCTCGTTGTCGGCGTTCGGCTGCGTGTTGAACTGCGCGATGAGCGCGGGGATGTACAGCAGCGACGAGGCGAAGATGACGGGGACGACGCCGGCCATGTTGACCTTGATCGGAATGTAGGTGTTCGTGCCGCCGTACGTGCGGCGGCCGACCATGCGCTTGGCGTACTGCACCGGGATGCGCCGCTGCGACTGTTCGACGAACACCACCAGCGCGACGACCACGATGCCGACGGCGAGCACCAGCAGGAAGACCTCGAAGCCGCGCGACGCCCAGATGGCGCCCATCGCCGCCGGGAAGGTCGCAGCGATCGAGGTGAAGATGAGGAGCGACATGCCGTTGCCGATGCCGCGCTCGGTGACCAGCTCGGCGAACCACATGATGAGGCCGGTACCGGCGGTCATCGTGATGATCATGAGGAGCTGCGCCCACCACACGTCGTTCGTGAGGAGCTGCTCGCACTCGGGAATACCGGTGGTGCCGAAGAGCTGACCGCTGCGCGCGACGGTGACCAGCGTCGTCGACTGCAGCAGCGCGAGCGCGATCGTGAGGTAGCGCGTGTACTGCGTCAGCCGGGCCTGACCCGCCTGACCCTCCTTGTAGAGGGTCTCGAAGTGCGGGATGACCACGCGCAGAAGCTGCACGATGATCGTCGCGGTGATGTACGGCATGACGCCGAGCGCGAAGATCGACAGCTGCAGCAGCGCGCCGCCCGAGAAGAGGTTGACCAGCCCCAGCAGACCGTCTGTGCCGGCCGACTGGTCCAGACACGACTGGACGTTCGGGAAGTCGACGAACGGTGCCGGGACGTGGGCGCCGAGCCGGTACAGGGCGATGATCGCCAGGGTGAAGCCGATCTTCCGCCGAAGGTCGGGAGTGCGGAAGACCCGCGCGATGGCGCTGAACAAGAGGACTCCTCCAGAGGGGATGCCGGCACGCACGGCGACGTGCCAACGTCCAGGGTAACCCAGTGGGGGTCGGAGCAAGCTCCGACCCCCACTGATGACCGCTTACTTGACGGTGCCGCCCGCGGCGACGATCTTCTGCTCGGCAGAACCCGAGACCTTGTCGACCGCCACGTCGAGCTTGACCGAGATGTCGCCGGTGCCGAGCACCTTGACCTTCTCGTTCTTGCGCACCGCACCCTTGGCGACCAGGTCGCTCACGGTGACCTCGCCACCGGCCGGGTACAGCTCCGCGAGCTTGTCCAGGTTCACGACCTGGTACTCGACGCGGAACGGGTTCTTGAAGCCACGGAGCTTCGGGGTGCGCATGTGCAGCGGCATCTGCCCACCCTCGAAGCCGACCTTGACCTGGTAGCGGGCCTTCGTGCCCTTGGTACCACGGCCCGCGGTCTTGCCCTTCGAGCCCTCACCGCGACCGACACGGGTCTTGGCGGTGTTCGAGCCCGGGACCGGACGCAGGTGGTGCACCTTCAGCACGCCGGGGCGCGACGCCGGGGCGTCGGCCTTCGGAGCAGCCTTCTTCGCAGGAGCCTTCTTCTCGGCAGCCGGCTTGTCGGCAGCGGCAGCCTTCTTGGGGGCGTCCGCCTTCTTGGCGGCAGTCTTCTTGGGGGCCTTCGCCTCCGCCTCGACGGCCTCGTTCTTCTCGGCCTTCTCAGCCATCAGTCGATCTCCTCAACCTTCACGAGGTGCGCGACGGTCCGGACGTAACCGCGCGTCTGCGCGTCGTCGGGACGGACGACGGAGTCGCCGATCCGCTTCAGACCCAGCGAACGCAGCGTGTCACGCTGGTTCTGCTTCTCGCTCACCTTGGACTTGACCTGCGTGACCTTCAGACGCGCAGCCATCAGACACCTGCCTTCGCAGCGGCCGCGGCCTCAGCCTCGGCACGGACGAGACGGGCGGGGCGACCTGGTCGAACTCGAGACCGCGACGTGCGGCGACCGCACGGGGCTCCTCGAGCTGCTTCAGGGCCTCCACCGTCGCGTGGACGATGTTGATCGTGTTCGACGAGCCGAGCGACTTCGACAGCACGTCGTGGATTCCGGCGCACTCGAGGACGGCACGCACCGGGCCACCGGCGATGACACCGGTACCGGCAGCGGCGGGGCGCAGCAGCACCACACCGGCAGCGGCCTCACCCTGCACCGGGTGCGGGATGGTCGAGCCGACGCGGGGCACGCGGAAGAAGTTCCGCTTGGCCTCTTCGACACCCTTCGAGATCGCCAGGGGGACCTCACGGGCCTTGCCGTAGCCGACGCCGACCACACCGTTGCCGTCGCCGACGACGACGAGCGCGGTGAAGCTGAAGCGACGACCGCCCTTGACGACCTTCGAGACGCGGTTGATGGTGACGACGCGCTCGAGGAACTGGCTCTCGTTGCGATCGCGGCCCCCGCGCTCGCGGTTGGGGTTGCGCTCGCGACCGCCGCGACGCGGCTCGCGCTCGGCGGGCGCCGTAGCGGTGGCGGTAGCGGCCTCGGCCGGAGCCTCGGCAGCAGCCTGCTCGGTCACGATGTTCTCCTTGTTCTCGCTCACAGGTTCAGACCTCCCTCGCGGGCGCCTTCGGCGATCGCGGCGACACGACCCGCGTAGCGGTTGCCACCACGGTCGAACACGACGGCAGACACGCCGGCAGCCTTCGCGCGCTCGGCGAGCAGCTCGCCGACCTTGCGGGCCTTGGCGGTCTTGTCGTCGTCGGACACGCGCAGGTCGGTCTCGAGCGTCGACGCCGAGGCCAGCGTGTGGCCCTTGCTGTCGTCGACGATCTGGACGAACACGTGACGTGCCGAGCGGGTGACGACCAGGCGCGGACGCTCGGTGGTGCCGACGACCTTCTTGCGAAGGCGGGCGTGACGACGCGCGCGGGCGTCGGTCTTCGTCTTAACAGCCATGGTTACTTACCACTCTTTCCGGCCTTGCGCCGGACGACCTCGCCGGCGTAGCGCACACCCTTGCCCTTGTACGGCTCGGGCTTGCGGATCTTGCGGATGTTCGCAGCCGCCTCGCCGACGGCCTGCTTGTCGATGCCGCTCACGGTGAGCCTGTTGTTGCCCTCGACCGTGAAGGTGATCCCGGCGGGCGGCTCGACCAGGACGGGGTGCGAGAAGCCGAGGGCGAACTCGACCGAGCTGCCCTTCTGCGCCACGCGGTAACCCGTGCCGACGACCTCGAGGCCCTTGGTGTAGCCCTGGGTGACCCCGATGATGTTGTTGTTGATGAGCGTGCGGGTCAGGCCGTGGAGCGAACGCGACTCGCGCTCGTCGTCGGGACGGGTCACGATGACCTGGCCCTCTTCGACCTTGACTTCGAGGGGACGGGCCACGGTGAGCGCGAGCTCGCCCTTGGGGCCCTTGACGGCGACATCCTGGCCTTCGACCGTGACGGTCACACCGGCGGGGATGTCGATCGGAAGACGACCGATTCGCGACATGTCAGATCACCACACGTAGGCGAGGACTTCCCCACCCACGCCCTTCTGCTCGGCCTGGCGGTCCGTGAGAAGACCGGAGGAGGTGGACAGGATGGCGACACCGAGGCCGCCGAGGACGCGCGGGATCTCGGTGGACTTCGCGTAGACGCGGAGGCCGGGCTTCGACACGCGCTTGATGCCGGCGATCGACCGCTCGCGGTTCGGGCCGTACTTGAGGGTCAGCGTGAGGGTCTGGCCGACGCGCGCGTCGCTGACCTCCCAGCCGGAGATGTAGCCCTCCCGCTGGAGGATCTCGGCGATGTGGGTCTTGAGCTTGGAGCTCGGCAGCGACACGGAGTCGTGGTGCGCCGAGTTCGCGTTGCGCAGACGGGTCAGCATGTCTGCGACCGGGTCTGTCATTGTCATGTGTGGGTTCCTTTGTTCAGGAGGTTTCGGCTGCCGTTACACGACAGACGACCTTCCAGACGACGATGTTCAGTTGTGATGCCCCTTCGGCAGGCTCAGTGACCGAATGGTCGCTGAGCCCGTCGAAGCGTCAGGCCTGCTGGTCCTCGTTGCGGAAGGGGAAGCCCAGGTGGCGCAGCAGCGCACGACCCTCGGCATCCGTCTTCGCGGTCGTGACGACCGTGATGTCGAAACCGCGGACGCGGTCGATCTTGTCCTGGTTGATCTCGTGGAACACGGACTGCTCCTGGAGACCGAAGGTGTAGTTGCCGTGACCGTCGAACTGCTTGGCCGACAGACCGCGGAAGTCGCGGATGCGGGGCAGGGCGAGGTTGACCAGGCGGTCCACGAACTCCCACGCGCGGTCGCCGCGGAGGGTGACGTGCGCGCCGATGGCCTGTCCTTCGCGCAGCTTGAACTGCGCGATCGACTTGCGGGCCTTGGTGACGACGGGCTTCTGACCCGTGATCTTGGTGAGGTCGTCGACCGCGCCATCGATCACCTTGCTGTCGCGAGCTGCCTCGCCGACACCGGTGTTCACGACGACCTTGACGAGGCCGGGGATCTGCATGACGTTCGGGTAGCCGAACTCGTCCTGCATGGCCTTCTTGATCTCGGCGTTGTACTTCTGCTTCAGGCGGGGCTGGATCTTGCCAGCCACCGCGGCAGTGGCGGTGCTCATATTCAGAGGTCCTTGCCTGACTTCTTCGCGTAGCGCACGCGGACCGTGCGCTTCACGCCATCCTTCGTCTGCTCCTCGACGCGGTGACCGACACGGGTCGGCTTCTTGGTCGAGGGGTCGACGACGGCGACGTTGGAGATGTGGATCGGGGCTTCCATCGTCTCGATGCCGCCCGTCTTGGTGCCGCGCTGGCTCTGGCCGACGCGGTTGTGCTTGGTGACGAAGTTCACGCCCTCGACGATGACACGGTTCTGCTCAGCGAGGACCTCGAGGACCTTGCCCTGCTTGCCGCGGTCGCCGCCGCGCTCGGGCTTGGCGCCCGAGATGACCTGAACCAGGTCGCCCTTCTTGATCTTCGCCATGATCAGATGACCTCCGGGGCCAGCGAGACGATCTTCATGAACTTCTTGTCGCGAAGCTCACGACCGACCGGTCCGAAGATGCGGGTGCCGCGGGGCTCCCCGTCGCTCTTCAGGATGACGGCGGCGTTCTCGTCGAACTTGATGTACGAGCCGTCGGGACGACGGGTCGACTTGACTGTGCGGACGACGACGGCCTTGACCACGTCGCCCTTCTTGACGTTGCCGCCGGGGATCGCGTCCTTGACCGTGGCGACGATGATGTCGCCCACGCCGGCGTAGCGCCGGCTCGAGCCACCGAGCACACGGATCGTGAGCAGCTCCTTGGCGCCGGTGTTGTCGGCGACCTTGAGGCGGGATTCGTTCTGAATCACTTCTTACTCCTTGGGTTCCAAGTGAGCCGCGAGGCTTACTTGGCCTTCTCGAGGATCTCGACCAGGCGCCAGCGCTTGGTGGCGCTCAGCGGGCGGGTCTCGTTGATGACGACGAGGTCGCCGATGCCGGCAGTGTTGCCCTCATCGTGCGCCTTGACCTTCGAGGTGCGACGGATGACCTTGCCGTAGAGGGGGTGCTTCACGCGGTCCTCGACCTCGACGACGATCGTCTTGTCCATCTTGTCGCTGACGACGTAGCCGCGGCGGGCCTTACGGTATCCGCGGGCGTCGACGTCGCGCACATCGTGCGCGGCGGACTCGTGGCCCGCAGCCTGCGCGACGACCTCGGCCTCGGCGGCCTTCTTCTTGGTCTCAGCCATTACTCGGCCTCTTCCTTCGTAGCCTCGTCAGCGGCATCCGCCTTCTTGGCCTTCGTCTTCTTCGCCTTGGTCGCCGTCTCCACGGGAGCGGGAGTGGCACGGATGCCGAGCTCACGCTCACGGATGACGGTGTAGAGACGCGCGATGTCGCGCTTGACCGCACGGATGCGGCCGTGGCTCTCGAGCTGGCCGGTGGCCGACTGGAAGCGCAGGTTGAACAGCTCTTCCTTGGCCTTGCGCAGCTCCTCGACCAGGCGCTGGTCTTCGAACGTGTCGAGCTCGCTCGGGGCGAGCGTCTTGGTGCCGATCGCCATTACGCGTCGCCCTCCTCGCGCTTGATGATGCGTGCCTTGAGAGGCAGCTTGTGGATGGCACGGGTCAGGGCCTCGCGAGCGAGCTCCTCGTTGACACCGGCGACCTCGAAGAGGACGCGACCCGGCTTGACGTTTGCGACCCACCACTCGGGGGAACCCTTACCGGAACCCATGCGGGTCTCGGCCGGCTTCTTGGTGAGCGGACGGTCGGGGTAGATGTTGATCCACACCTTGCCGCCACGCTTGATGTGACGGGTCATCGCGATACGAGCGGACTCGATCTGACGGTTCGTCACGTACGCGGGCGTGAGCGCCTGGATGCCGAACTCGCCGAAGGAGACCTTCGTGCCGCCGGTGGCCTGGCCGCTGCGACCCGGGTGGTGCTGCTTGCGGTACTTGACCTTGCGGGGGATGAGCATTACGCCGACGCTCCTTCTGCCACGGGGGCCTCGTTGCGGCGATCGCCGCGCGGACCGCGACGGTCACCGCGCTCACGCGCCGGCTTCTGGTTCGCCTGCTCGCGCGCGAGCTCCTTGTTGGTGAGGTCGCCCTTGTAGATCCAGACCTTCACGCCGATGCGGCCGAAGGTGGTCTTCGCCTCGTAGAAGCCGTAGTCGATGTTCGCGCGCAGCGTGTGCAGCGGCACACGACCCTCGCGGTAGAACTCCGAGCGGCTCATCTCGGCGCCGCCGAGGCGGCCGGAGACCTGGACGCGGACGCCCTTGGCGCCGGCCCGCTGAGCACCCTGCAGACCCTTGCGCATCGCGCGACGGAACGCCACGCGAGCAGTGAGCTGCTCGGCGATGCCCTGCGCGACGAGCTGAGCGTCGGCCTCGGGGTTCTTGACCTCGAGGATGTTCAGCTGGATCTGCTTGCCGGTGAGCTTCTCGAGGTCGGCGCGGATGCGCTCGGCCTCGGCGCCGCGGCGACCGATCACGATGCCCGGACGGGCGGTGTGGATGTCGACGCGGACACGGTCACGCGTGCGCTCGATCTCGATGTTGCTGACGCCCGCGCGGTCGAGCGAGGTCGTCAGCAGGCGACGGATCTTGATGTCCTCGGCCACGTAGTCGGCGTAGCGCTGTCCCGGCTTCGTGGAGTCGGAGAACCAACGCGACACGTGGTCCGTGGTGATGCCGAGGCGGAAGCCGTACGGGTTTACCTTCTGTCCCATTACTTGCTCGCCTTCTTGGTCTTGGTACCGGGGGCTGCCGAGCTTGTCGAAGCATCAGCGACCTCGGGCGTCGAGAGCACGACCGTGATGTGGCTCGTGCGCTTCTTGATCTGGAAAGCACGACCCTGGGCGCGGGGCTGGAAACGCTTGAGCGTCGTGCCCTCGTCCACGTACGCGTTCTTCACGTACAGGTCCTGCTCGTCCAGGAACTCGCTGTCCTTGTCGGCCTTCACGCGAGCGTTCGCGATCGCCGAGGCGACGAGCTTGTAGATCGGCTCGCTCGCACCCTGCGGCGCGAACTTGAGGATGGCCAGGGCCTCCTCGGCCTGCTTGCCCTTGATGAGCGCGACGACACGACGAGCCTTCTGAGGGGTCACGCGGATGTGTCGCACGCGTGCGATGGACTCCACCATTTCTCTCTCCTCTTGCGTCGCCTTAGCGGCGACGGCCCTTCTTGTCGTCCTTCACGTGGCCGCGGAAGGTGCGGGTGGGCGCGAACTCGCCCAGCTTGTGGCCGACCATGGTCTCGGTCACGAACACAGGGATGTGCTTGCGACCGTCGTGCACGGCGATCGTGTGGCCGAGCATGGCCGGGACGATCATCGAACGGCGCGACCAGGTCTTGATGACGTTCTTGGAACCGGCTTCGTTCTGGACGACGACCTTGCGAAGCAGGTGCTCGTCGACGAAGGGGCCCTTCTTAAGGCTACGAGGCATCTTCCTCTACTCCTACTTGCGCTTCTTGCCGGCATTGCGACGGCGAACGATGTACTTGTCGCTTTCCTTGTTCGCGTGACGGGTCCGTCCTTCGGACTGGCCCCACGGCGAAACAGGGTGACGACCACCGGAGGTCTTGCCCTCGCCACCACCGTGGGGGTGGTCGACGGGGTTCATCGCGACACCGCGGACGGTCGGGCGGATGCCCTTCCAGCGGTTGCGACCGGCCTTGCCCCAGTTGATGTTCGACTGCTCGGCGTTGCCGACCTCGCCGACGGTCGCGCGGCAGCGCGCGTCGACGTTGCGGATCTCGCCCGAGGGCAGACGCAGCTGGGCGTAGGGGCCGTCCTTGGCGACGAGTCGCACCGAGGTGCCGGCCGAACGAGCCAGCTTGGCACCGCCGCCGGGGCGGAGCTCGATCGCGTGGATCACGGTACCGGTGGGGATGTTCTTCAGCGGCAGGTTGTTGCCCGGCTTGATGTCGGCCGAGGCGCCCGACTCGACGATGTCGCCCTGCGACAGCTTGTTCGGCGCGAGGATGTAGCGCTTCTCGCCGTCGAAGTAGTGCAGGAGCGCGATGCGCGCGGTGCGGTTGGGGTCGTACTCGATGTGTGCGACCTTCGCGTTGACGCCGTCCTTGTCGTTGCGACGGAAGTCGATCACGCGGTACTGGCGCTTGTGGCCACCACCGATGTGACGCGTCGTGATGCGGCCCTGGTTGTTGCGGCCACCGGTCTTGCTCAGCGGGCGGAGGAGCGACTTCTCAGGCGTCGATCGGGTGATCTCGGCGAAGTCGGCCACCGACGAGCCGCGGCGACCCGGGGTCGTGGGCTTGTACTTGCGAATAGCCATATCTCTAGTCCTCTATCCCGACCGTCAGCCGACTGCCGTGAAGATGTCGATGGTGCCCGACTTCAGGGTCACGATGGCGCGCTTGGTGTCCTTGCGCTTGCCGGTGCCGAAGCGGGTGCGGCGCGCCTTGCCGACGCGGTTGATCGTGTTGACCGCGGCCACCTTGACGCCGAAGATCTTCTCGATCGCGAGCTTGATCTCGGTCTTCGAGGCGCGCGGGTCCACGAGGAACGTGTACTTGCCCTCGTCGATCAGACCGTAGCTCTTCTCGGAGACGACCGGCTTCAGGATGATGTCGCGCGGGTCCTTGTTAACGGCGATGCTGCTCATGCCGAGACCTCCTGGGTGACGCCGGACTTCGACGCGACGAACGCGTCGTAGGCGGCCTGGGTGAAGACGATGTCGTCGGAGACGATGACGTCGTAGGCGTTCAGCTGGTCGGAGTACAGCACGTGAACGTACGCGAGGTTGCGGACGCTCAGCGTGGTGAGCTCGTCGTCGCGGTCGATGACGACCAGGACGTTCTTGATCGCACCGAGTGCGGTCAGCACGGCCGACGCGGCCTTGGTCGAGGGCGCGCCCTCGATGCCGAAGGACTCGACGACGTGAAGACGCTCGCCACGAGCACGGTCGCTGAGCGCGCCCAGCAGGGCGGCGGCGATCATCTTCTTCGGGGTGCGCTGGGAGTAGTCGCGCGGCTTGGGGCCGTGCACGATGCCACCGCCGGTCATGTGCGGCGCGCGGATCGAGCCCTGACGGGCGTTACCGGTGCCCTTCTGCTTGAAGGGCTTGCGGCCGGCGCCCGAGACCTCACCGCGACGCTTGGTCGAGTGGGTGCCCTGGCGAGCCGCCGCGAGCTGCGCGACGACGACCTGGTGGATGAGGGGGATGTTCGTCTTGACGTCGAAGATCGAAGCCGGGAGCTGGATCGAACCAGCCGCCGTGCCGTCTGCCTTCACGACGTCGAGCGCGAGAGTCGAGTCAGCCATGAGATCAGGCACCCTTCACTGCGTTGCGGACGTAGACGATGCGGCCACGAGCACCGGGGACGGCGCCCTTGACGAGCAGCAGACCCTTCTCGGCGTCGACGGCGTGCACCGTGAGGTTGAGGACGGTCACGCGCTCGCCACCCATACGGCCGGCCATGCGCATGCCCTTGAAGACGCGGCTCGGGGTCGACGAGGCGCCGATCGAGCCCGGCTTGCGGTGGTTGCGGTGCGCACCGTGCGAAGCGGAGACGCCCTTGAAGTTGTGACGCTTCATGACACCCGCGGTGCCCTTGCCCTTGCTGGTGCCGACCACGTCGACCAGCTGGCCGGACTCGAACGTGCCGTCCACCGTGAGCTCCTGACCGAGTGAGTAGTCAGCAGCGTCCGCCGTGCGGACCTCGGTGAGGTGACGGCGCGGGGTGACGCCCGCGGCGTCGAAGTGCGCCGTGAGGGGCTTGTTCACCTTGCGGGGGTCGATCTGCCCGTACGCGATCTGCACGGCGTTGTAGCCGTCCTTCTCGGGCGTGCGAACCTGGGTGACCACGTTCGGGGCGATCTCGATGACGGTGACGGGAACGAGCTTGCCGTTCTCGTCCCAGACCTGAGTCATGCCGAGCTTGGTGCCGAGCAGGCCCTTGGAAACCTTGTTGTTGATGTCAGCCATGTCGAACCTCAGAGCTTGATCTCGATGTTCACATCGGCCGGGAGGTCGAGACGCATGAGCGAGTCGACTGCCTTGGGCGTCGGGTCGACGATGTCGATCAGACGCTTGTGGGTGCGCATCTCGAAGTGCTCGCGGCTGTCCTTGTACTTGTGGGGGGAACGGATCACGGGGATCACGTTCTTCTCCGTCGGAAGGGGCACGGGGCCCACGACCGTCGCACCGGCACGGGTCACGGTGTCGACGATCTTGCGCGCCGACGAGTCGATGATCTCGTGGTCGTACGACTTCAGGCGAATGCGGATCTTCTGTCCCGCCATTGTCTGCTCACTCTCTTTCTCGCGTCATACCGTCCCGGGGCTCCCCCGAGGGCATTGGACGCACGGTGGCGCTAGGCGCCATGGCACTTCTGCACTGCTGCGCAGTGCGTTGCTGCACCGCTGTTCTGATGTCAATCCGGAGGCCGCGCCGAAGCGCCGCTCCCGGCATCCGTCCTCCGACCGCACGCGGAGCAGCGCTCCGGAATGGAAGGATTCGAGATGTGGTGGTTCTGCTGCCCGCGGCCTAGGACTCTGCGCTTTCGCGCCGCCTATGCACTGCCCTGGCAGTGATCCGGTGCACGCCGAAAGGGGCGCCGGAATGTGGAACTTCCCTAGTCTACGTGCAGCCCGGGCGTGTCGCAAACTCGGGCGTGTCGCGCGGCGCGTATGCTCGGCGGCTTCCCAGGCACGGCTGCGCCGGCGACGGATGCCGCGGCCGCCGCGCAGGCGGAAGGCTGCGGCCAGGGAGGCCTCGAGAGGGCGAGCCTTGGGGGGCCCTCGCCCTCTCGAGGGGTTCAGGGGGTCGGTCGCCCGTTCGCGGGGAGGACCGACGGGTCGCTTCGGGTCCGCGGGGGGCGCCCGGCGAACCACACGAACAGTCCGAGGACGGCGACTGCTCCGGCGACGGGGAAGACCCACCACGGGAAGCCCGGGATATCGGGCGTCAGTCCGGCATCGGCGACCTGCTCGGGGGGCGTCGGCAGCAGCCGCTCGCCGGTCACCAGGATGCGGTGGCTGTTCACGCCGAGGGGGGTGCAGGTCACGAGGGTGACGAGGTCCTGCCCCGCGCTCGGGTACAGCGTCTCGGTGTCTTCGGGCGCGACCACCTGGGTGCTGACGACCCGGTAGGTGATCACCTCGCCGAACACCTCGATGGTGAACTCGTCGCCCTCCGCGACCTGGTCGAGGTTCGTGAAGAGGGTGGACGAGGCGAGGCCGCGGTGAGCGGTCAGCACCGCGTGCGTATCGTCGCCGCCGACCGGCAGAGCCGTGCCCTCGAGGTGCCCGACGCCCTTCTGCAGCGTCTCCTCCGTGGTGCCGTGATAGATCGGCAGGTCGATGCCGGCGGCCGGAACGCGCAGTCGCGCCATCAGACCTTGGTCGTCGGCGGAGAGAAGAGAGGCGTATTCGTTGTCGGCTGTGGCGCCCTCGGCGACCGGAACCCGCTCGTTCGCGGCCACCTCGGCGCCGCCGATGAGCTCTGAGTTGTACTGCCGCGCCCGCTCGAGCTCGGCCGCCAGGTTGTCGGGGCCGATCTCCTGGACTTCTTCGGAGTAGTCGTCGATCATCTGCGACTGCTCGTACTGCGAGAACCACCCGGCGGCTGCCGGATAGGTCAGGACGAGCACGCCCACGAGGCCGATGACCGCGACGACGAGCGCGAGGCCCGACAGCCGCCACCGCGTGCGCTCACGACGCACCGAACGCCGCGTGACGGCATTCGGCTCGAGGGGCGGTGCGGTGAGGGTCACGACATCTCCTGACAGTGCGAGTGATGAGGGTGAGCCCGTGACGGGAGCGGGAGTCGGGTCCCTCTCCCGCCACGGGGCTGGTGGCCGGGGCGGCGTGTGCCGCCCCGGCGGTTCAGGCGCGGACCGGAGCGGTCCGACGACGGGTGATCATGATGGCGGCGCCCGCAGCGACGAGCAGCAGCGCGCCTCCGCCGATGCCGAACATCAGCGCGCCGTCGCCACCGGTGAGGGGCAGCGCGTACGCGGGGATCTTCGTGTTCTCGACGACCTTCTCGACCTGGGCACCGGCAGTCTTGGTGATCTCGACCGCGATGCGCTTCTCGATGCCGTAGTAGCCGTTGGGCGCCGTCTTCTCCTGCAGCCAGTAGGTGACACCGGTCTTGAGACCCGGGATCGTCACCGTTCCGTCGGCACCGGTGGTGAAGGCGGTCTTGCTGTCAGGAGCGAAGGCCAGCGGGGTGCCACCGGTCTCGGACGTGTAGACCTCGAACACAGCGCCTGCGAGGGCGTCCTTGGTGGCGCTGTCCTTCTTGACGATGTTCAGCTTCGCCCAGGTGGTCTGCACCTCGTTGGTCTTGTACTCGTTGCCGTTGATGTTCACGAAGGCGGTGTTCTTGATGACGCCGTCACCGACCTCGTTCACCTTGGTGGTGATCACGAGCGTGACCGAGCCGCCGGGAGCAGCGGCCAGCTTTGCGAGACCGGAGGCAGTGAACGTCGCGGTGACCTTGTTGGCGGCCTCCGAGATCGTGACGTCAGCGGACGTGAGCGCGGTGCCGCCGAGCGAGACGGTTGCCGACACGTAGCCCAGACGCGCGTCGAGCGTGTCGGTGAGGACGTAGCTCTTCAGGTCGGATGCCGCGGCGAAGGCCGGCACGGTGGCCGAGACCGTCCACGACACCTGGTCGCCGAGTGCGTACGCCTTGGAGTCGTCGACGGCCTTGGTCGGCGCGCTCGCAACAGCGTTCTTCGGGTAGACGTGGATGTCGTAGTTCCAGCCGGCCTTCTCGCCGACGTTGGGCAGCGGCACGGTCACGAGGAACGGCGCGGCGGGCGAGACGATGTTCGCGGGACCCGACACTTCCTGCACGAGGTACAGGCCGAGCGACAGCTGTGAGGCGACGGCCACGCCGTTCGCGTCGGTCGCCGTCAGATTGGTCGCGGTTCCGAGGCCGCCAGGCAGCGTGCCGTTCTGGCTGAGCGCCTTGGCCGCCTTCTCGGCATCCTCCCAGCCCTTGTTGGTCGTCAGGTCGATGCCCGTGACCGGCGTGACCGAGAAGACGACGCCGGCGATCGGCTTGAGGCCCTTCGCAGTGATGTCGCCCTGCGGAACCAGCGTGCCGTTGTTCGGAAGGCCGCTGGCGGGGTGCGGCTGCTCGAACTTGTGGATCGTCACACTCCCCTTCACGTTCTTGTCGATGTTCGGGCCGGTGGTGTCGGTCGCCGAGGCGGGCCCGGCGATGCTGATGGCGCCGAGTGTCGCGAGTGCGACGACTCCGGCCGAGGCGATGAGCCGCCCCAGACGGCCCTTCGGTGTGGATGTCATTTCATTTCCCCAGAAGTGTTCAGACATGAGTGATGGATGGATGGTGCGTGCGGATCGGGTAGTGCTACGGCCGCACCGGGCCGTGGTTTCGGGAGCGGATGCCGGCGCTCAGGCGCGACGGACCGCTACGGTTCTGCGCAGCAGGAGTGCCGCGAGCATCCCTGCGAGCAGGAGGACGATGACGCCGCCATACAGATAGGCATCGGTACTGGTGCCTCCCGTGAGCGGAAGGACTACGGCGGGAACCTTGTCGTTGACGAAGCGGTACGTCGCATGGGCTCCGGCTGCCACCGTCACCTGATCGGAGGTGACGGACTTCCAGCTGCCGTCCGCCTGCAGCTGCTCGATGCCGAGCTGGCGGTAGGCGATGGTGCCGGGGCCGCCGGTCAGCGCCTCCGAGATCGTGTACGCCGTGTTCGGCGCAACCTCGAAGGTGTTCGCCGGCGACGCGGTCTCTGCTCCGGTGGCGCTGACCGTCGGCAGCGCGCCGCCGGGCTTTCCGGTGATCGTCCAGTCCCCCGGCTTGAGGCTCGCGTCGCTGACGTGCTTGAGGAGCGTCAGCTTCGCCGTCGCGTTCGTCACGGTGCAGACCGCCTGCGTGCCGGCCGCAAGGGTGACCGCTCCGGCCGAGACCGCGACCGCCTTGCCCGCGCCGTCGACGCAGCTCCAGTCGCCGACCTGCATATAGGTGGCGGGACCGCCGGACTCGCTCAGCGCGTACGGCTTGTTGGCCGTCACCGGGATCGCGGTGGTCTGCGGGGTCCCGGTCTTGCCCTTCGGTCCCGCCAGCGCACCGGTCGGCGCCTCGGCGTTCAGCGTCCACTCGCTCGCAGCGACGGACCCGAACGACACCTTCTTCACGAGGGTCAGCGAGGTCGTCTTGACCTTGTTGACGAACCCGCAGGCGACGTTGTCGCCCGGCGCGACATCCGTGATCTTCGCGCCGTCGGCGCTCGGAAGCGTGACCGTGCGCGTCGCTCCTGACAGCGCGGTGATCGTGCAGCTGCCACTGACGAACTGATAATCGGGCTTCTGCTGCTCCGACACCGTCACGGTCGCTCGAGAGGTGGTGGCGTCGAAGCGCAGCGACCACGAGGCCGAGCCCTGAGCGTTCGTCGTCTGTGTGGCAGCCGAGGGCGTTGCGGTCGCGCTGCCCTTGGTCGCCGCCACCGCTGCTCCGACCGTCCAGCCGGCGCCCGGCTGCGCGTTGCCGCCGTTCGCGTCCTGGACCGTCTTGCTCACCGTGACGGATGCGTTGAGAGGGCTGTTCGTGAAGGTGCAGACCACACTCGCGCCGGACGTGTTCGGAATCGTGACCGTACCGCTCGTTCCGGTCCCGGAGGCGCCGTTGTCGCATGACCATGCGCTCGCGTAGTTCGCGCTGGATCCCGACGCCATGCCTTCGCTGATGGTGTAGCTGGTACCCGCGATCACCGGGATGGGCCCGATCTGCTCGGACTGGACACCCGTCGCCGTTCCCGTCGTGGTCGCCGTTGCGACCTGCGTCTGGCCGCTACTCACAGCGAGGACGAACTGGTCGCTCGCCGCGGCGCGCGCCACGACGTTCTTCTTGACGGTGAGGTTCGCCGGCGAGTTGCAGCTGGCGAGGTCGGTGCTGCTGCCCGACAGACTGCTGGAGGCGCCGACGCTCGTCCAGGTCGTCGGGTTGAACTTCGTGGCGGTGTCGCCGTTTCCGAGGAAGACGGTGCCGTCGCCGTCGAACGCGATGCCGTTGACGCTCGAAAGCCCGGGCAGGTCCATCGCTTTGGTCTCGGAGCGTGCGAGTTTGCCGCCGTTCGCCGCAGACAAGGTGGCCGCCGTGACTGTATAGACGTTGACCTTGCTGCCACTGCGGACGACGTAGAGGTTGCCGGCAGAGTCGAACGCCATATCGCCGTTGGCAACCGTGTTCGAATCCCACCCGGTGTCGAACCAGCCCACGTAGTTGATCGCGTTCGTAACGGGGTTGAATGAGTAGAGCTTGAAGAGAAGGTTGCCGTTGTCGGCGTCGTAGCCACCGAAAAGGTAGCGACCGGTCTTGAGGTCGACCGCTCCGGCGACGAGAGACGTGCTGTTGCCGGTCGAGTACGACGTGTTCGAGACAGACTGCCAGGAGTTGGTCGCGGGCGTGTAGCGGAGGATCCGGTCGACGTTCTCGGCGTTCGATCCGCCACGCTTGATGGCGTACATGACCGTGCCGTTCGCGCCGATGGCAAGCCCGTTCGCGTTGCCGTCGACGTTGCTCCAGCCGCCGATCTCGGTGCGACCGCCGCCCTGAACGACCTTGTAGACCGTCCCGCCGCTGGAGACGGAATAGAACGTATTCGCCGCGCACGTCAGGGCGGTGGTCGTAGTCGTGGTCGTGGTGCTCGCGAGGGGCGAGGCCGTTTCGGTCGTCGGAGCGAGGAGGCGCGGCACGAATGTCGGAGTGCTCGACGGCGTGGGCGTCGGGGTCGCCCCGGTGGTGGGCGCCGGGGTGGTGGGCGCCGGGGTGGCGGCATCCGTGGTCGGAGACGGCGTCGCGGCATCCGGAGTCACTGCCGGCGCGGAGGGCGACGGGGTCGAGTCGGCGGCAGAGGTCGGCGTCGGCGTCGGCGTGGCATCCGCCGCGAGCGCGGGCACGATGCCGGCGACGGCCAGTGCGCCGACGACCGATGCCGCGAGCGTCGTGAGCACGGCACGGCGTCCCTGCAATCGGCGTCGCAGGCTCCGGCGTACTTCTTTGCGCGAGGCGCGACTATTAATGCGTTTCTGCATCACTTCCCCAGAAAGTGCGTCACTGTGCGGTCCCAGACCGCGCTTCTCGGATAGAAGCGCGGCTCCGCACAGGGTGCTTTTTCGCGGCCCCAGTCCCACGTCGATCACCCCAGTGATCTCAGCGGGCCCGCTCTCCAAGCACCGTTGCCGACGCTATCGCACGCTTTCACAAGGGAGCAAAACCATCGTGTGAATGAACGCTCAAGATTGCCTCAGGCCCCGCGCGATTCCACACGTCGAGCCCCTCGCCGTCGGGGGCGAGGGGCTCGAGTGCCGGGTGAAACCCGGTTTGGAAGTGGGAGGAAGTGGACCTTGGGGGCCACCCACCCCCTCCCACGCATACGGCGTGGGCGCCGCCTCCCCAGGTCGGCGCCACACGCCGCCGCGCACCGTGCGTCCGAGCGGGCGACGTTGCGTCACTCGAGATGCACGCGTTTCTGCAACGAGCATGCGCATCACCCTTGGTCGTCAGCGACGCAAGGCACCCCGGGCCGGAGCTCCTCCCAGCATGTTCCGGCTCGTCACAGGACGATGCTTACCACAAGCGTCGGCCGCTTTTCGGGTACGGCCGATTCGTGTTGTGAGGTAACCGTAGGCCCGCAGCCGAGCCCCGTCAAGTACCCGTTCGGGACCGTCGTCCGGATCCGGCTTTCCGCCGCGTACCGCCGCCGTAACAGCAGAATGACCCGGGTCGACCGGGCCATTCCGACGCGTGCTGAGTCCTACTCGTTGCCGACAGCCTTGTCGATGTTGTCGCGCACTCCGTCGACGTGCTGATCGACGCTGTCGGGGGCGACCTTCTTCACGAACTCCGCGGCGGCGTCGAGTGCCTGGTCGCTCACGCCTTCGGCCTTCTCGGACTTGATCGCGTCATTGATCTTGTCCTTGTTCTGGTCCAGGAACTCCTTGCCCTGGTTGACGAGGTCGTCGATACCCATGTCCGCTCCTTCTGCGCCCCCGCGGGGCATCCCCGTCATTCTGTCGTCGCCACGGCAGCCGGCGCCACCCCTCGCGCCGCGGCAGGCAGACCGGAGGAGTCGTGGAGAACGGGAGGTCGGCCGCGGCATCTGTCTCCTCCGGTTTGCGACATCTCCTCCGACATCGGTCCTCGCCGCGGCAGGCGAGACGGGAGGAGTCGTGGAGAACGGGAGGTCGGCCGCGGCATCTGCCTCCTCCGGTTTGCGACATCTCCTCCAAGCTCGAGCACTCGCGGGGGGCGGATGGCTCCTCCCCAGGCCAGGGCGGACGCTATCCGTCCACGAGCTCGGCACCGTCGTGCGCGCGGCGCCGGCAGCTGCGCGACAGTGGCGTTGTGAGCCGGACTCAGTCACACCAGGCGCCAATCAGGTCGGCGCAGGACGCGCTGCTCGCCACGATGGTCTCGCACGACGGCATCGCCCCGGTGTCGGTGCTGGCCGTTGCGGGGCACTCGCGCAGGACGTTGGAGCGCGCTCTGGACCATGGCGCGGTGCAGCGGGTACGGAAGGGGTGGGTCGCGCTCGCATCCGCAGATCCCGTTCTGGTCGCCGCGGCGGAGCGCGGCGTGGTGCTCACCTGCGTGACCCAGGCGAAGCGGGCGGGCCTGTTCGTCCTTCACGAGCCTCGAGAAACACACGTGGCGGCGCGACCGCACTCCGGGAGGGCAGGCATGCTGGATGCCCGCGTGCATTGGGCAAAACCGTTGGTGCCGCGGCATCCGGAATCGCTGGTCGATTCCATCGAGAACACACTCGCCCTGATCGCCGGGTGCCTCCCGCACGAAGAAGCCCTCGTCGTGTGGGAATCGGCATTCAGAACCGCTCAGGCCGACCCCCATACGATGGCGCGCTACTCGTTGCCGGTGGCCGCACGCCGCATCCTCGACATCATGTCGACGCGCAGCGCCAGTCGGACATCAGCCACGACGCAGCTCTGACGCTCATGGGCTACCACGTCATCCGGGTCGGCTACGCCCAGGTTGTGCACCGCTGGCATGAAGTTCAGGACCTCGTGATGCGCGCCGTCGCTCAGGGGCTGCACCTGGCTCGGTGAGGCTGTGCTGAACGGGAGGTGATGTGCGGATCGGAAGGATGCCTCACCTCGAAGCATCCTCAGAACCTGCCGGAAGCCTCCGCATGCGCTCGAGTGTCGGTTGCATATGACCCGATGCGGAGTGTGGGGCGGGAGGCGATGTGCGTGATGGGAGGATGCCGCAGCCCGAAGCATCCTCCCATCCCTCTCGTCTCCTCCGGATCCGCTCGAGACGGCCGCGTGAAGGGGCAGAGGCTGGCGCGGTGAGGGCGCGTGATGCGGAAGGTGCTGTGCGTGATCGGAGGATGCCGCCGCCCGAAGCTTCCTCCCGTCCCCGGTTTCTCCTCCGGATCCGCTCGAGGAAGGCCGCGGAGGGGCAGACGCTGGTGCGGAGAAAGGGAGGTGATGTGCGTGATCGGAGGATGCCGCGGCTCGAAGCATCCTCCCGCTCCGTCCGAAGCCTCCACATCCGCTCCCGGGTCGACGGAGGCCCAGGGCTCCGGCCAGCTCAGGACTGAGCCGTGCGCTCCGGGGCGGGCTCCCCCGTGGGTTCGGGGGTCGACTGAGGGATGACGCGCACGCGAGGAGGAAGTCCGGACACCCACACGTATCCGACGGCGGCCAGGAGAGCACCACCGGCGATCACCGCCCACCAGGGGAACGTGGGAATGTCCGGTCGTCTGCCCGCGTCATCGAGGTCGTTCTGGGGCGTGGGAATGATCCGCTCCCCCGTGACGAGGATGCGATGGCTGTTCACGCCGAGGGGCGTGCAGGTGACAAGGGTCACCAGGTCCGCGCCCTGCTGTGGGACCAGAGACTCGGTGTCTTCGGGCTGCACGACCTGCGTCTCGATCACCCGGTAGCTCAGCACTTCGCCGAACACCTCGATCGTGAACGTGTCGTCGACGTCGACGCGGTCGAGGTGGGTGAAGAGCTCGGCCGTGGCGAGACCCCGGTGTGCGGTCAGAACCGAATGAGTGGATGCCCCGCCCACCGGGAGTGCGGTCCCCTGCAGGTGACCGACGCCGTGGTCCAGCACCCGGGTGCTCGTGCCGTGATAGATCGGCAGATCGAGCTGGATGGACGGGATCTTCAAGCGGGCCATGAGTCCGTCGGCGTCGGCGACGAGCACGGAGCCGTACTCGAACGCCTCGTCGGTCGGCTCGGCAAGGGGCAGGCGCTCGTTCGCGGCGATGTCGGCACCGCCGGTGATGTTCGCGTTGTACTCCCGTGCCCGTTCCAGCTCCGCCCGAAGGGTGTCGGCGCCGAGGTCGCGGATGTCTTGGGCGTACCCGTCGATGCGAGCCGACTGTTCGTACTGCGCGAACCAGCCGGCGATCGAGGGGTAGAGCAGGAGCGCGGCCCCGACGAGACAGAAGACCGCGATGATCGTCGGGACGACGGGCATCCGCCACCCACGCGGGCGCTCGTCGGCGCCGAGTGACGACGACGGGGGCGGGGCGTCGGAACGCCCCACCCCCGCCTGTGTCATACGGCCGATGTTACGCGGCCACGCGCGCCTGAGCCGCCCGGCGACGGGCCACGATCACGGCGGCACCGAGGCCCATGACCAGGATCGCCGCACCGCCGACTCCGAACCAGAGACCGCCGTCGCCACCCGTGAGGGGCAGTGCGAAGGCGGGAACCTGGGCGTGCTGGAACTCGACGTAGTTCTGCACCGGCGTCACCGTCGAGCTCTCGCCGGCCACGACCTGGGTCAGGATGCGGTCGGGCGTCGGCAGCTGGAAGCCGGCCGGCGGCGACACCTCACGGACCCAGTAGTTGCCGGGCGTGATGATCGGGATTTCGACGTAGCCGTCAGCACCCGTCGTCCACTCCGAGATGCCGTCGATGACGATGTAGTTCTCGTTGCGGTCCGCATCCTGCTGGTTGAGGTACACGCGGTACGTCGCCCCCGCCAGGCCGGTGCGCTCGCTGCCGTTGACCGCCTCGAAGGCGAACACGGTCAGCTGGCCGATCGGCGTGGTGCCGGTGACCGTCTCGGTCGAGCCGTTGACGATACCCGTGGCGGTGTTGACGATGCGGCCGTCGGCCGGAATGGCGATCGCGCGCGTCAGCACGTTGAACGTCACCGTGCCGCCCTGAAGCGCCGTCAGACGGGTGAGGCCAGCCGGCGTGAACTCCACGGTCGAGGTCGACCCGGTGGTCGTGAGCTCGTAGTCGACGCCGGCGACGAAGGTCTGTGGCAGACCGGCCGGGTTGGTGACGACGACGTTGCTCGGTGCCACGCCCGTCGGCGGGTCGGCGACGTACTCGAGCTCTGCCGGGATGGTGTCGGTGAGCACGAAGTCCTCGACGACGTCACCGGCGGCGAGCGTCGGGATGTTCGCGGCGATGGCCCAGCGGATGAGGTCGGGGTTGCGCGCCTCGACCGAGTTGGCCGGAGCCGGGACTCGCGTCTTGGTCAGCTCCGTCACCGCGTTCTTGGGGTAGACGTGCACGTCGTAGATCCACTCGTTCGCGGGGGCACCGCTCGGGCCCGTCGGGAACGGCAGCGTCACGAGGAACGGCGCGACCGGGTTGGTCACCGCGGCCGGCACGGTCGTCTCGGTGACGAGATACAGGCCGATCGGGAGGTTGATGACGTTTCCGTCCTCGTCCAGGAACTCCGCCTCGCCGGTCCCGTCGGAGAGCGTCGAAACGAACGTGTTCGCGGGGTCGAGTCGCGCCGCAGCCTGCGCCGGCGTGAGGTTGGCTACGGCGGTCCAGCCCTGCGGGGTGAGGAGGTCGACGTCGGCGACAAGGCTTGCCGTGAACTGAGCGCCGGCGAGCGGGGTGCCCGCGACGCTCGGCAGCTCCTGACCGGTGCCGATGTTCAGGGGGCTCTCGGGCCCGAGGGCGTACTTGTGCACGGTGAGGCTGCGCGGCTGGTCGGGGTCGATGTTGCCGGGCAGGGTGACGGCCTGCGCCGGCGCGATGGCGGCGACCGCCGCCACCGCCCCGAGGGCGAGGGCCCCCGCTGCGGCGGTGACCCGCCGAAGGATGGACGTGGGCATCTGATTCTCCTTGTGATGGTGATTTCGAGGTGTTGCGGAAAGGGAAGCGGAAGAAGGGTCGGGGGCACGCGGCCGGCGGCTCATAGGCGGCCCCGGACGCGGCGGCGGTGCCACAGGGCCCACGCGAGAGCGAGCGCCAGGACGACCGAGCCGGAGATCAGGAACGCATCCGCGCTGGGCCCGCCGGTGAGCGGCAGCGTGGTCGGCGCGAGCGGTGCGTTCACGAAGCGGTAGGTGGCGTTCTGGCCTGGCGCCGGCGCCGTGATCGCCCTGCTGGCCACAGGCGTCCAGCCGTTCGAATCGAGTCGCTCCAGCCTCAAGGTGCGGTAGGCGAGGCGACTGTCGACCGCCGTCACCTCTTCCGAGAGGGTGTAGCCGTGGCCCGGGCGCACCTCGAAGGTGCTCGCCGCATTGCCACCAGGCACGTACTCCGCTCCCGGGCGCGATGACGTGGGAAGAGAAGCGCCGGCCAGAGCCGCCGGAGTGGCGGTGACCGTCCAGTCATCGGGCTCGAATCCCGGCTGCGGGTTCTGGACCTGCTTGAGCAGCGTGATCGTCGCCGTGGAGTTGACCACCGTGCAGGTGACCGACGCGCCCTGCGGCAGCGTCACGTCGCCGGCCGCGGTCACCGGAACCGTCGCACCCGTACTCGTCAGGCAGCGCCATCCTCCGACCTGGACGTAGAGCGCCGTTCCTCCGGTCTCGGCGAGCCGGTAGGGAACGCCGGGTGTGACGGGCACAGCCGAGACCCCCGAAGTGCCGCTCCTTCCCGCCGGACCGGTGAGCGCCCCCGCGGGAGCCGTCGCCGAGAGTGTCCAGTCGGAAGCCATAGCCGAGCCGAAGCCCACTTCCTTGGCCAGAGTGAGCACGGCGACCGGGTTGTTCACGAAGGTGCAGGCGACGGCCGAGGCGGACTGCACAGCGGTGATGCTTCCTCGCACCACTCCCGCCGATGTGGTGAACGTCACGGGCACCGCGGCGCCGTTCACCGTGCACGACGCCCGGGCGAAGGTGAACCCGCTCTGCAGCTGTTCGTACACCACGAGGGTCGCCCGCGAGCCAACGGAGCCGAACAGCACCGTCCATGTCGCGGTTCCCGAGGCATCCGTCGTCTGCGTCGCCGACTCGCTGGGGAGCACCGTCGCCGTTCCCGCGGTCGCAGTCGCCGTGACACCGAGCGTCCAACCGGGCGCCGGATTCAGCGCCCCCGTCGCCGGGTCGGCGATCTGCTTGGTCACCGTGACGGTGGTCACCGGCCTTGGTGAATTGAAGAACGTGCACACGACGTTGACGCTCAGCCGGCTCGGGATGGTCACGGTGCCGCTCGTCGTCGTGCCGTTGCTCAGCCGCACTCCGTCGGCCCAGCACTCGTACGCCGTCGTGTAGACCGAGATCGGCGAGGCCGAGCCGGCCGCCATCGCCTCCGAGACCGAGAACGTCGTGCCCACCGCCGCGGGCACGGGGCCGATCTGCTGTGGCTGGCGACCGGTCGCCGAGCCGGCCGTCGTGGCGGTCGCGACCGGAGTGGCGCCGCTCGCCAGGGTCAGCGTGAACTGATCGGCCGCAGCCGCTCGACCGACCGTGTTCTTCAGCACCGTGATCGTCGCGGGTGAGGTGCAGCCGGCGAGGTCGGTCGAGTCGACCGCGATGCGCGGCGTGGCGGCGACGCGCGTCCACGTCGACGCATCGAACTCGTACACGCTCGTGGTGCTGGAGAGGTAGACCGTCCCTCGCGGAGAGAACGCGATGCCGTTGACGTTGCCGAAGGCCGGCGACGCGTCGGTGCCCGCCAGCGCCTTCGTCGTCGACGCGGCGACGGCGAGCGTTCCGCCGGCAGCAGTGGCGAGGGTCTGGGCGCTCACGGTGTAGATGGCGGCGCTCGAGACGTTGTTGACCGTCGCAGCGCCGATGACGTAGAGGTTCCCGCGGGCGTCGAAGGCGAGGTCGCCGTTGCCGTTCGGCGCCGTGCCCGTGGCGAACGAGCCCACGAAGGCGAAACGGGATGTCGCGGGGTTGGATTCCGTGAAGCTCCACAGGTAGAACTGCGAGTTCACGAACTTGCCGAAGTAGTACCGGGTGCCGGAGAGGTCGATCGCGCCGGCGACGATGCTCCCGTCGATGGTGGTGCTGCCCGCGACCGTCGTGTACGCCGAACCCGCGATCGTCTGGAAGCCTGCCGCCGGTGTCCATTTCAGGACGGATGTGACGTCCGTCCCGTCGGCGCTGCGCTCCAGGGCGTACGCGATGCTTCCACCGGCGCCGACACCCAGGGCGTTGGCACTCGTCGCGCCGGTCCAGGTGCCGACCGCGGCGGTGGTTCCCGCGACGATGTCACCCTGGACGAGCGCCCCGGTCGGGCTCACGGAGTACATGTGACTCGTGTCGCACGCCAGCCGCGCAGTCTGCGGGGTGTTGGTGAATGTGCAGACGATCTCGGCGCCCTGGTCTGCCGGCATCGTGATCGTGCCGGCGGGCGAGGATCCCGCGGCGATCACGGTGGTTCCGCGCACGCACTCATAGCTGCTCGAGTAGGTGAGTCCTGCTCCCGTCGTGGTCGCCTCGTGGATCGTGTAGGTCGCGTTGGGCTGAACGACCTGCCGCGTGATCTGCGCCGGCTGCAGGCCGGTCGCGGTGCCCGTCGTCGTCGCGGACGCGAGCACCGTCGTGCCGCTGCGCAGCGACAGCGTGAACTGGTCGGACGCGCTCACCCGCGAGGCGATGTTCTTCCGCACGGTGATCGTGCTGGCCGGCGTGACCGTGAGCACCGCCGCCTCGGGAGCGTTCAGCGAGGTCGAGACGCTTCCCGGTGTGATCGTGTAGGTGCCCGCCGTCGGGGAGACGACATTGACGGTGATCGTGCACGAGGCGGTTCCGGCGGCCAGGTCCCCACCTGTGACCGCGACCGATCCGGATCCCGCCGTCGCCGTGACAGCCGCGCCCCCCGCCGTGACGCAGCTGCCGCCCACCGCAGGAGCCGGCGCGATGGCCAAGCCGCTCGGGAGGGTGTTGGTGAAGCCCCAGTCCGTCTTCGCCGCCAGCTCCGAGGTGTTCGTGACGGTGTAGATGAGCGTGCTCGCCGTGCCCGCGACCACGGACGGAGGGCTGAACGCGATGTCGAGGCTCGGAGTGACGTCGAGGATGCGGATGTTGTCGATCGCGAATGCGTTGCCGACAGATGAGGTCACACTGTTGGTCACGTTGACCTGCGCCGCCGCGGCCTGCGCAGGCGACAGCAGCACTGCAGAGGATCCCGTATACGTGCCGGCGCGCACAGAAGCTGTCAGCGCCGCGCCAGCAGTGGTCGTCCCGTCCAGACCGCCGCCCGTCGCCGCCAGCGCCGGCGTGCTCGTGTAGTACGTCCCGACGGCGTTCGTGCAGGGGACGACGGGCCCGGTGAACGGCGAGAACGTGGTTCCCCCGGACAGCAAGGTGAAGGTGAGGGATGCCGGGTTGTTCGCGCATTCGTCGCCGGCGACGTCGACGCGCAAGGTGTAGTACCGCGATGTCGGAGCGCTCACGCCGATGCCCGCGGCGGAGCGGAGCACAAGGGTGTTCCCGGTACCGATGGCCGCATACGGCGCCGAGGTGAGCGCGTGGTTCGTGCGTGTGGAGGCCGTCGAACCGGCGACTGGGCTCGTGGCCGAAGAGCTGCCGGTCACGCCGGCGCCCACTTGCCCGGCCACGTCGGCAAGCCGTCGGGTCTCGCGGGCGCCGAGCGTGCTGCTCCCTGCGATTCCACCGAGGATGGGCTCCGACGGGCAGAAGCCGCTGTTGGGGTAGACAGCCGTGTAGTTCACGAGGACCCCGGTGCAGTTTGCGCCGTTCGCCCAAGCCGCTGAGGCGGTGTAGCGACCACTCGCGTACGTGCTGATGCCCGTCGGCGTCGTGGTGGTAAGTCCCTCCTCGAATGTCTCGCTCCACACCTCGACACCCGCTTCGGGATCGCCCGCGGCCATGATCCCGATCTGCGCCCGCGGCGCGATCCCCGGCCCCGCCTCCACGTCGGCCTCGTCGAGGGCCGGAGAACCGGCCTCGGGCGCTGCAGCGGGCGGGGAGTCGGCCTTCTCGGCCGGCGTCGTCGGCGCAGGAACGGCAACTTCCGGCGACGACGGCGACGGAGCCGGCGAAGGCGCCGGTTCCGGCTGTGGCGACGAGGACGGCGCGGGATCCGGCTCCTGAGACGGAGACGGAGACGGCGACGGCGCCGGCGTCGGCTGGGCCGTGGCATCCGGGGACGGCGCGGTCATTCCGGGATCGGCATCGACGGCCGCGGCCTGTGCATGCGGCGCGGCGACGGCGCCCGCCGGCGTGCCGATAAGACCGACGATGAGACCGACGCTGACGAGAACGGCGGCAGGGCGCGACAAACCGCGCTCCCTCCCCCGACGTCTTGAGTTCGTCATTCCACCTGAAAAGGCGCGCCGAAGAGCGCCCCTGGTCGGGATGCTTCGGTCACCCCGACGAAAGCATCTCTGGCCACGGAACCCGGGCAGGACGAGTACTCGGGCAAAAAAATCAGGGCCGATCGGAAGATCCGCTCTGAGCTACCTTGACGCTAATTGGACGAGCCAATGGTCGTCAACCCGGCCATTTGGGGGACAAGGACCGACGTCCATGCAGCCCAGGGCATGCGAAAGGGGCCGGGCCCGAAGGCCCGACCCCTGTCGGTGACGGATGCCGCGGCATCCGTCGAAGGAACTTCAGAAGAAGTTACTTGATGATCTTCGTGACCGTGCCGGCGCCGACGGTGCGGCCACCCTCACGGATCGCGTAGCCGAGGCCCTCTTCCATGGCGATGGGCTGGATCAGCTCGACCGTCATGTCGGTGGTGTCGCCGGGCATGACCATCTCGGTGCCCTCGGGCAGCGTGATGACGCCGGTGACGTCGGTGGTGCGGAAGTAGAACTGCGGGCGGTAGTTCGTGAAGAACGGGTTGTGACGGCCGCCCTCCTCCTTGGACAGGATGTACGCCGTGCCCTCGAAGTTGGTGTGCGGGGTGACCGAACCGGGCTTCACGACGACCTGGCCGCGCTCGACGTCGTCACGCTTGGTGCCGCGCAGGAGCAGACCACAGTTCTCGCCGGCCCAGGCCTCGTCGAGCTGCTTGTGGAACATCTCGATACCGGTGACGATCGTCTTCTGCGTCGGGCGCAGACCCACGATCTCGACCTCGGAGTTGATGGCCAGCGTGCCACGCTCGGCGCGGCCCGTGACGACCGTGCCACGGCCGGTGATGGTGAAGACGTCCTCGATGGGCATGAGGAACGGCTTGTCCTTGTCACGCACCGGGTCGGGGATCGACTCGTCGACGGCGTCCATGAGCTCGACGATCTTCTCGACCCACTTCTCGTCGCCCTCGAGCGCCTTGAGGCCCGAGACCTGGATGACGGGAGCGTTGTCGCCGTCGAAGTCCTGCGACGACAGCAGCTCGCGAACCTCGAGCTCGACGAGCTCCAGGATCTCCTCGTCGTCGACCATGTCGGACTTGTTCAGCGCGACCAGCAGGTAGGGAACGCCGACCTGCTTGGCGAGCAGCACGTGCTCACGCGTCTGAGCCATCGGGCCGTCGGTGGCGGCGACGACGAGGATCGCACCGTCCATCTGGGCAGCACCGGTGATCATGTTCTTGATGTAGTCGGCGTGACCCGGGGCGTCGACGTGAGCGTAGTGACGCTTCGGGGTCTCGTACTCGACGTGCGAGATGTTGATCGTGATACCGCGCTGGCGCTCCTCGGGAGCGGAGTCGATCGACGCGAAGTCGCGCTGCACGTTGGTGGCCGACGGGTACTTGTCGGCGAGCACCTTCGAGATCGCTGCGGTGAGCGTGGTCTTGCCGTGGTCGACGTGACCGATCGTTCCGATGTTCACGTGCGGCTTGGTGCGCTCGAACTTGGCCTTAGCCACTGGGTCCTCCTCAGGACGTTCGTGTAGAGATTTCCGGACGCTGGAGTGCGCCGGATCGCTACGGGGATTTCTCTAGCTTAGTAGAGAGGTTTCTGTTGGATCTGTGTGAAGTTGTGCTCCGGGATGCCTCGTCGCGGAGGCATCCCGGAGTTCAGGGCTACTCGCCCTTGGTCTTCTGGACGATCTCGTCCATGACGTTGCGCGGGACCTCGGCGTAGCTGTCGAACTCCATGGAGTAGACGGCACGGCCCGAGGTCTTCGAACGCAGGTCGCCGATGTAGCCGAACATCTCGGACAGCGGCACGTTCGCACGGACCACCTTGACGCCGGCGGCGTCCTCCATCGACTGGATCTGGCCACGACGCGAGTTCAGGTCGCCGATGACGTCGCCCATGTATTCCTCGGGCGTACGCACCTCGACGGCCATGATCGGCTCGAGGATGACCGGGTTGGCGCGGCGGACCGCCTCCTTGAAGCCCATCGAGCCGGCGATCTTGAACGCCATCTCGGACGAGTCGACGTCGTGCGAGGCACCGTCGAGGAGGATCGCCTTCACGCCCACCATGGGGTAGCCGGCGAGCACACCGACCTGCATGGCGTCCTGGAACCCCTGGTCGGTCGGGCTGATGTACTCGCGCGGTATGCGGCCACCGGTGACCTTGTTCTCGAACTCGTACGTCTTGTCGGCCGTGACCTCGAGGGGCTCGATCGTGAACTGGATCTTCGCGAACTGACCCGAGCCACCGGTCTGCTTCTTGTGCGTGTAGTCGTGCTTCTCGACGCTCTTGCGGATCGTCTCGCGGTAGGCCACCTGGGGCTTTCCGACGTTGGCCTCGACCTTGAACTCGCGCTTCATGCGGTCCACCAGGATGTCGAGGTGAAGCTCGCCCATGCCCTTGATGACCGTCTGGCCGGTCTCGGAGTTCTGCTCGACGCGGAACGTCGGGTCCTCTTCGGCGAGCTTCTGGATCGCCAGACCCAGCTTCTCCTGGTCGGCCTTGGTCTTCGGCTCGATGGCGACCTCGATAACCGGCTCCGGGAACGTCATCGACTCGAGGACGACCTGGTTGGCGCTGTCGGACAGCGTGTCACCGGTGGTGGTGTCCTTCAGTCCGATGACTGCGTAGATGTGACCGGCCGTGACCGAGTCGACAGGCATCTCCTTGTTGGCGTGCATCTGGAAGATCTTCCCGATGCGCTCCTTCTTGCCCTTGGTCGCGTTGACGACCTGGGCGCCGGAGTCGAGGTGACCCGAGTACACGCGGATGTACGTGAGACGACCGAAGAACGGGTGCGTCACGATCTTGAACGCGAGCGCCGCGAAGGGCTCTTCGCGGTCGGCGTGGCGCTCGATGATGGTCTCTTCGTTCTTCGGGTCGCGCGCCTCGATGGCGGGGACGTCGAGCGGCGAAGGCAGGTAGTCCACGACCGCGTCGAGCATCGGCTGCACGCCGCGGTTCTTGAACGCCGAGCCGCAGAGCACCGGGTAGAGCTCCGAGGCGATCGTCATCTTGCGGATGGCGCCCTTGATCTCGGCGACCGTGAGGCCCTCGCCGCTGAAGTGCTTCTCGAGGAGCACCTCGTCGGACTCGGCGACCGTCTCGAGCAGCATCTCGCGGTACTCCGCCGCCTTGTCGGCGAGGTCGGCCGGGATCTCCTGGATCTCGTACTTGGCGCCCATGGTCACGTCGCCCTTGGCGTCGCCGGGCCACACCAGCGCGCGCATCTCGACGAGGTCGATGACGCCCACGAAGTCGTTCTCCGCGCCGATGGGCAGCTGGAGCACGAGCGGCTTGGCCTTGAGGCGGTTGACGATGGTGTCGACGGTGAAGTAGAAGTCCGCGCCCAGCTTGTCCATCTTGTTGACGAAGCAGATGCGGGGGACGTCGTACTTGTCGGCCTGACGCCACACGGTCTCGGACTGGGGCTCCACGCCCTCCTTGCCGTCGAAGACCGCGACTGCGCCGTCGAGCACGCGCAGCGAACGCTCGACCTCGACCGTGAAGTCGACGTGGCCGGGGGTGTCGATGATGTTGATCTGGTTCTTGTCCCAGAAGCAGGTCACGGCGGCGGACGTGATCGTGATGCCGCGCTCCTGCTCCTGCTCCATCCAGTCGGTGGTGGCGGCGCCGTCGTGCGTCTCGCCGATCTTGTGGTTGACGCCCGTGTAGAAGAGGATGCGCTCGGTCGTCGTCGTCTTGCCGGCATCGATGTGCGCCATGATGCCGATGTTGCGGACCTTGTTGAGGTCGGTGAGCACTTCTTGTGCCACGGGGTTTTCCTTACGTGTGGTGACGGATGTCGCGGGGCCCTTCGACAGGCTCAGGGACCGGTGTTCGGTCAGGGACCAGCGGGGCTCACGCCCCGGCTCCCCGAGCCTGTCGAGGGGTTACCAGCGGTAGTGCGCGAAGGCGCGGTTCGACTCGGCCATCTTGTGAGTGTCTTCGCGGCGCTTGACCGCGGCACCCAGGCCGTTCGAGGCGTCCAGGATCTCGTTCTGGAGGCGCTCGGTCATCGTCTTCTCACGACGACCCTTGGCGTAGCTCACGAGCCAGCGGAGGGCCAGCGTGTTGGCGCGGTGAGGCTTGACCTCGACCGGCACCTGGTAGGTCGAGCCACCCACGCGGCGGCTCTTGACCTCGAGCGTCGGACGCACGTTGTCGAGGGCCTTCTTGAGCGTGGCGACGGCGTCCTGGCCGTTCTTGGCCTCGACGCCGCGCAGGGCGGTGTAGACGATCGACTCGGCGATCGACTTCTTGCCGTCGACGAGGATCTTGTTGACGAGCTGGGTGACGACGGGGGCGCCGTACACCGGATCGTTGACGACGGGGCGCTTGGGGGCCGGTCCCTTACGAGGCATCTAACTCAACCCTTCTTCGCGCCGTAGCGGCTACGGGCCTGCTTGCGATTCTTGACGGCCTGGGTGTCCAGGGCGCCGCGAACGATCTTGTAGCGGACACCCGGGAGGTCCTTCACACGACCGCCGCGCACGAGCACCAGCGAGTGCTCCTGCAGGTTGTGGCCCTCGCCGGGGATGTACGCGGTGACCTCGGTGCCGTTGCGGAGCTTGACACGGGCGACCTTGCGCATCGCCGAGTTGGGCTTCTTGGGCGTGGTCGTGTACACGCGGGTGCAGACACCCGCCTGCTGCGGGTTCGCCTTGAGCGCCGGCGCCTTGGTCTTCGAGACCTTGGGCGAGCGACCCTTGCGAACCAACTGCTGAATGGTTGGCACGTTCTCTCCTATGTTGTGCTGCACGGTGACAGCGTTCGTGTCTCCCCCGCAGCATCCGGATCTTTCGATTCATGACGCGGCGGGCTCACATTCATCCACCGGCGCGGCAGGATGGTGCCGAGCGTTACGTGGGTGGATATGCCGTGGGGGTGGCCTGTTCGCAGACCGTTCCCTGAGATGCGTGCGAGCGGCGTCCGGCCGCTTCTGCTCGGGTCGAACCCAGGCACGGCGGACGGAGCGCGTGAGCGCACACCCGCTCTATGATACGTGGCTTTGGCGGGGTGGGCAAACGGGCGGGGGCGAATGCTCAGGCAGCGACCTCAGCCGCTGACGAGGACGGCCACCAGCGCGGCCACGGCGCCGATGGCGACGACGGATGCCGCGGCCACCACGATGACCGCGAGCCACCGGTCTCTGCGGCGCGCGGCAGCGGCGGCGGCGTGGCTGTCGACGACCGCCTGCGGCGCGCGCGGGGGCACCGCGACGCGTTGCGCGGGGACGTCCGGAAGGGCGCGCGGAGCGTAGACCGCATCGCGGCGAGCAGGCGCGAAGGCGGCGCGCGCGGCGACGGCGGGCAGATCGCCGCCCTCGGTGACGGGACGAGAGGACGATCGCGCGGGCGCCGGCGGTACAGGACCGGCGGCGACAGCGGCCGGTGCTGCATCGCGGTGGGCGCGGGCGGCGGCCCGGCGGCGCGACTCCCGACGGACCACGAGCGTGGAGCCGTCGTCCGGATCGAAGCTCGCGGGCGCCGACCCGGAACGCTGCGGCCCGATGGGGCCGCTCGCCCCGGATCCCGAGAGGGCCGTCGCATCATCGAGAGCGTCGGCGTCGTCCGCAGCCGCGTCCGGGGCGCTACCGGAACGTGCGAGACGCAGCGACAGCACGGTGTCGTCGTCCACCGGTTCGTCCCGGGTCGGCACCGCTCGGCGGGGCGAGAGCACCGTGGCGTCGTCGATGTGCTCCGGTCCGCGGCCGGCGACCCGGCGCGGCGACAGCTCCGTCGCCTCGTCGAAGGATGCTGCGTCTCGAGCACCCGCACGTCGCGGCGAGAGCACGGTCGCCTCGTCGACGGGCGTCCGCGCGCGTCGTGCGGGCTCGGTCCGCTCGTCGGGGAGGTCGGTCACGCGTCGCTCCGCACCAGGCGCACTTCGGCGTCGCCCAGCAGAAAACGGTCGCCGGCCTCGACCTGCTCGCCAGGGGGCGCCTCGACCTCGGTGCCCATCAGGGTGGCGAACAGGACGCCGTTGGTCGAGCCCAGGTCGGTGACGAACCAGCGGTCGCCGCGCAGCTCGAGGCGCGCGTGGGTCTTCGACACGGTGCCGTCCTGGATGGAGATGAGCTGGGCGCCCGGATGCGCGGGGTCCGGCGACGGACGGCGACCGAGGATCACGACCTCCGCCCCGATGGCGATCGGGTCGCCGGTCGGCGGAACGAGCGACCAGTCGGTGCGGCGGCGGTGCGAGATGATCGTCTCGTCGAAGGCGTCGTCGGGGATCTCGGGCCGGGCGTGCTGCGCCGACACCGAGCCGCGGGCCGCGCGCGGCGCACCGGCGTCGGGCGCTCCGGCCACGGCCGAGACCGCGCCCGAGGAATCGGCGAACGCGCCGGTGTCGCTCATCGGCGACCGCGCGGGAGCCCACGGTTCGCCGTCGTCGGCGGATGCCGCCGGTGCGGGAACCCGGGTCACGGGAGGATGCCGGGGTGCGGATGTGGGCTGGTCCATGGCCGAGCCCGGCCCCGACGACTCCACGTCGTCGGCGACCAGCAGCGCCGGAATCGGCGGCACCGGCGGAACCGGCGGAACCGCGGATATCGGGGCCGGTGCACCGGTGAAGGCGCCGGTGACCTCGCTGCTGTGGTCCGTCGAGTCGACGGCGAAGCCCTCCCACGCGTTCTGCCGCCGCCGGGAGCCGGGCATCGGCGGCGGCGTCCACCCTGCTTCGGGCGGGTCCACCGTGCTCGGCACGGGCTCGGGGGCGGACGAGGCGGGCGCGGACGACGGCTCCGGCGCGATCGCGTCGCCGGCATCGGACTCGTCGTCCGCTCGGCGCCGCGGCCACGAGTCGGCGGCCGGACGGGCACGGGTCTCGTAGGTCTCAGGCAGAGGAGGCGTCTCGGGGACGGCGTGGGCCGCGGAAGCCGCGGGCGCGGCCGGGGCACCCGACTCCCACCCCGCAGCGAGGGCAGCGGGCGCCGCGGGAGGCTCGGACGCCGCGGGCGTCTCGGACGCCGCGGACGTCTCGGGGGGCGCGAATCCCCAGACCCGGGGGTCGAGCGTCGGCCGTGATGCCGCGGCGGACCCGCTCGCGTCCGTCGCCGGAGGAGCGAAGCTCGGCAGCGGCGGCAGTCCGTCGCGTCCGCCGCCCATGCGCCGCGGCCCGGCGTCGGGGTCGAAGCCATGCGCCGCGCGCTCGGCAGACGCATCCGTCTCGCGTCCCACCCAGCGCGCGCTGCCGAAGCCGATGACGGTCGCCCACAGGGGGAGCAGCAGCACGCCCAGCACCGTCATGCCGACGCCGTACCCGAACGCCACGTTCACCCGGTAGAGGGCGATGGCGAGGATGACGACGAAAGCGAGGTTCACGACAGGCACCAGGCTCAGCAGGACGAGCCACGGAGAGAAGCCGCCCAGCTGGAGCAGGACTGCCAGGTTGAGGATCGGGACCCAGGCCTTCCATGCCTCGACGCCCGACTTGCGGAACACGGCGGAGAGGGCGAGCGAGAGCCAGACATAGACGGCTGCGGCGAGGAGGAGGCTGATCAGCGTGCCGAAGACGGCAGCGGAGGCATCGGTGGCGTTCATGGCATGGGACGCGCGGGCTGGGCCCGTCGTCTCCCCCTCTCGGCGATTCGCGTGCGGACACCGGTTTCCGGCGCCAGCGGACGGAGCAACGATCTCAAAGATACGGCCGCCAGCGCACCGCGCCAGAAACCGTTCTCGCGGCGGAGCCGGCGCCGCTCGGCGTCGACGGTCTTCCAGTAGTCATCGGCGTGGTGCGCAGCGGTGTCCGCATGCGAGAAGACGGCCCGGTCGGCATCACGGGCAAGCGCAGCGCCGGAAGGCGTCGCGAACCCGTCGGCCAGCTCGCTGCGGGTGAGCGAGCGGGGAGCGTCGCGCCCTGCGTCCAGCGCGGCGTCGACGTACTCGTCCCATCCGCCCGCGATGCGCGAACCGGGAGCGCTCGCCCGGCGTCGCCGTCGGCGACGAGACGCCTTCGCCCCGAGCACGATGAGGAAGGGCCCGAGAGCGAGCGCGAGCGCGAGGAGCGCGATGCCGGCGATCCGCAGCACCGGCCACAGCCACGCGAGGTCGAGTCCGGTCGCCTCCTCGTCGGGGCGGTCCGACGCCGAGTCCTCCTGTGCGGGATCCGGCGGCAAGACCTCCTCGACGACGTCGGGGCGCACCTCGGTGACGTTCTCGGGGTCGCGCTGCTCGGTGACCTCGAGGCTCGGCGACTGCGCGTACTGGGGCGTCACGTCGACGGGGATCCACGCGCCGTCGGCCGACTGCACCTCGGTCCAGGCGGCGAGGTCGCCGGCCTGGCATGCGCCCTCGTCGCACGTGGGCAGGCCTGCCTCGGCGGCCGACAGGCGCGCACCCAGGACGACGCGCGCCGGGAAGCCCAGTTCGCGGGCCATGAGCGCCACCGCGACGGCGAACTGCTCGTCGTCGCCGACGGCCGCCACGTAGTTCCCGGATGCCTCGGCGCGCGGGTCTGCCTCCCGCTCGAGCAGGCGCGCGAACATCGTCTCGACCCGGGCCAGCGAGTGACCCGAGGCACTCGGCTGGAAGGAGTAACCGGCGAGCGCGGTCGTCCATGCCGGCGGCTCGCCCTCGTCGGAGAGTCCGTGGCTGAGGTAGCCCCGCTCCCGGAGCAGCGACACCAGTCCCGCGAGGGCCGCGCCGCCTGTTCCCGTGGCGTGCTCGTCCATCCAGGCGCGCAGGCTGTCGGGCGTCACGAGTGCCCCGTCGTCGTGGCCGGGCGACTCCAGCTGCGACAGCGCGGTGGTCTCGGGCTCGATGGCGCGCACCGTATACCGGTCGCCCTCTCGCAATCCGCCGCCGCCTCGCTCGCCGTCTGTCAGCACTCCCGCCGACGCCGCCGCGTTGTAGTAGAACCGGTCGGCCAGGGTCGCCGCCCGGTCGCCGGCGAACCGGACCTGCGCGAGGCGTCCGGCCGTCGGCATCCAGATGCCGTCCCACTCCCCGATCAAGACGCGCGCTTCGACCGGCGTCCCCTCGCCCGCGTCGAGCGACGACGGCACACGCACGAAGCGCCCGGTGCCGGCGACATCTTCGCCGCCGCTGCGGTACACCTCGCCGTCGAAGGCGTCGAGGGTCGCCAGCCGCACGCGCTGGGGCAGCTCCTCCTCGCCGGGCTCGACCGTGAAGAGCACGTCGTCGACGCGCTCGTCGACGAACAGCGCCCGATACTCAGCGAGCGGGCTGACCTCGGCCGACAGGTCGATGTCGGGGCCGATGGCCGAGCGAAGCACATCGCGCTCCGCGCCGCGGGCGGCGAAGGGCACGATCGCCACGGCGACCACGAGGGCTCCTGCGGTCATCGCGGCGCCGAGCGCGGTGCGGCGGCGGTCGGCTGCCGACGGGCGTCGCGAGACCCTCACGCCGCTGGACGCCGCCGCGCGCTGCAGGGCGCGCGCACGCTCGTCGTGCGTGCGCCACGCGAGCCACAGCAGGCACGCGAGCAGCGCCGACATCCCGACGGCGGTCTCGACCGGTGCGTACAGCGCCACCGGTCCCACGCGCAGGGGCGCGCTGACCGTGGTGCGCCCGAAGAACAGGCCGAACGACACCATTCCGATCGCGACCGGCACCGCCGCGTACGCCACGCGGTCGTCGCGCCACGCGAGCCGCAGCACCGCGCATGTGCCGATCAGGAAGACCGCCAGTGCGGGCACGAGCAGGTTCCGGTACGAGCCGACCGGCAGCTCGACCGTCACCAGGTCCTTGAAGCCGAGCACGAGCCCGCTCGCGAGCTCGCCGAGTCCGCGCAGCAGCTCGTCCGGCGCACCCAGCCGCGACGGCACGGCGAGGGGAACGCCCGCGAGCAGCACGGCGACGGCCAGCGCCGCCGCGACGATCCAGCTGTTCCACCGCCGCAGCCACGCGACGCTCGCGATCACGGTGGCGATCGCAGCCGCGCAGGCCACCAGCAGGACGAAGCTGCCGGAGCGGTAGATCGGCCACGCCGCCACCGCGGCGACGGCCACCATCACCGCGGCGAAGACCCCGCCGGCCACGATGCGCGGTGCAGGCACCGCCCGGCCCGACGAGACGCTCCCGCGAGGCGAGAGCTCGGCCTCCGGCATCCGGCTCACGACGTCGCCCCCCGCAACAGCAGGCCCGACAGGTCCTCGAGCGTGCCGACGGTCAGCACCGTCAGTCCCGACAGCGGCTGCATGCGCGGGTGCGCGCGCTCGTCGCAGATGACACCCACGACGGCGGTGCCGGCGGGGAAGGAGACCGCCGCCTGCTGCAGCCGGGTGAGCGGCACGCGGGAGCCGACCACGACGAACGCGATCGACAGACGGTCGCCCGACTCGCCGGTGAGGCGGCACACCTCCCCGACAGCCATCGTGCTCTCGAGCAGGTCGAGCTCGCTGAAGCCGTCCAGCATCGGGCGCGGCGCCACGGCGGGCACGTTGCGAACGGCACGGAGCCGGCCCCGGACCACCCGGGGGATCTCGGAGCCGGTGACGATCGCGACATCTCGCGCGTCGTGCACGGCACGCAGGCCCAGTGACGCGGCACACGAGACGGCGAGCTCGAACTCGTCGGCGTCGGCGTATTCGGCCTCGGCGATCGCGAGCACCACGGCCATGCGTGAGCGGCGCGACTCCTCGTACTGGCGCACCATGAGGCGCCCGGTCTTGGCCGTCGAGCGCCAGTGGATCTGTCGCCGGGAATCCCCGGGGACGTACTCGCGGATGGCGTGGAACGACATGTCGGCATCGACCAGGCGCCGCGTCGGGCTGCCTTCGAGGTCGCGGATGAGGCCGGCGCTCGTCGACGGCAGCAGCGTCGTGCGCGGGTGGACGAACACCTCGTGCACGTCATCGAACGCGTGCTCACGGCGCAGCAGGCCGACGGGGTCGCTGCGCACGGTCGTGGCCGGCCCGACGGTGACGACTCCGCGTCGCAGCCCCGGGATCTCGAGCGGCTGCGCGACGGTGTGGCCCGGTCGCAGCAGCGGAACCCCGAACTCGACGAGACCCTGGCCGACGGGGATGTCGATGCGCCCTGGCAGGGCGATGCGGCGCCCCTCATTGCGCACCACGATCTCGCCGGTGACGCCGTCGCCCGCCACCACCCTCTCGTGGGCGAGACTCAGGCCGACGTCGTACGAGCGGGCGCCGAAGAGGAATGGCACCGAGGCGAGCAGCAGGAGAACGGATGCCGCACCGGCGACCATCCACTCCACCCAGCCGAATGCGATCCCGAGCACCAGCCCCGCGGTCGCCGCCACGGCGACGAGGGCGCCGGCGGGCCGGACGGTGCGCGATGCCCATTCCGCTGCGGCGGCGATGCCGGAACCGGTCGCCCGCCATGCGTCGGTCCACCACACCGCGGCCCGCACCAGCGCGCCGCTGCGAGCGGACGTGACGCTCGTCGCGGTCGCATGCGTGCGCCCGGTCACCCCCGTGGGCTGACCGGTGCGGGTGATCCGCGATTCGGTGAGGCTCATACCGCCTCGCGGCGGGCGGGCGGTGCCACGTCGAGGAGCACCTGACCGACGACCGTCTCCTGGGTGACGCCGTCGAACTCGGCCTCGGGGTGCAGGATCAGGCGGTGCGAGAGCACCGGCACGGCGAGCGCCTTCACGTCGTCGGGCGTCGCGTAGGTGCGTCCCTGCGACGCCGCACGGGTGCGGGCGGCCTTGGAGAGGGCGAGCGCGCCACGGATGCTGACGCCCAGGCGCACCTCGTCGGCCGCACGCGTGGCGTCCACCAGGCGGGCGATGTAGTCGAGCACGAGCGCGTCGACGTAGACCTGGGCGGCGAGGTCGGCCATGCCGACGAGGGCCTGCGGCGTGATGATCGGCGCGAGCTCGGCGGTGGCGACGGCGGCGCCGTCGAGGATGCGGACGGTTGCGGCATGGTCGGGGTAGCCCAGGGAGGTGCGCATCATGAAGCGATCGAGCTGCGCCTCGGGCAGGCGGTAGGTGCCGGCCTGCTCGACGGGGTTCTGGGTCGCCAGCACGAGGAACGGCACGCCGACCGCGCGCGAGACGCCGTCGATCGTGACGCGTCCCTCCTCCATGACCTCCAGCAGCGCGGACTGGGTCTTCGGGCTTGCCCGGTTGATCTCATCGGCGAGCACGATGTTGGCGAAGATCGGGCCCGCGTGGAACTCGAACACGCCCTCCTTCTGGTCGTAGACGCTCAGGCCGGTGATGTCGCTGGGCAGCAGGTCGGGGGTGAACTGGATGCGCGTGTTGGTGCCCTGCACCGACTGGCCCATGGCGCGGGCGAGCGAGGTCTTGCCGGTGCCGGGGACGTCTTCGAGCAGCACGTGACCGTCGCTGAGCATCGCGGTGAGGACGAGCTCGACCACGTGGCGCTTGCCCAGCACGGCACGCTCGACGTTGTCGGCGATCTGCCCGAACGTCTGGGCGAACCAGTCGGCCTGATCCTGCGTGATGGTCATGTCGTGTCCTCTTGCTGCGGTGCGGTCGTGCGGGCGGGGGAAGGTGCGGACGGATGCCGGGGTCAGGGGCCGGGCGGTGCGCCCGAGCTGCAGTCGAAGCCGCCGAGGGTCTGGGTCGCAGCATCCAGGTTCCAGGCGGCGTTCCACGAGACCGTCACCGCGACGCCCTCGACCCGCGCCGCGCCGGCGGGCACGGTCCACGATCCCGCGGTGTACGGCAGCACGGTGCCGGCGGCATCGGTGAAGCGGATCCCGGCATCCGACCAGTCCACGGCCGCGTCGCCGTTGCTGGACTGCGAGCCGCGCTGAAGAGTGGCGCCGGGGACGCAGGCGTCGATCGACCAGCGCGCCTGCACCTGGTACGGGGCGCTGCCGGGCGCCGGGGTGACGAGGGCGCGCGCCGTCTCGTTGCCCCACACGCGGTGCCGGTAGAACACGTTGATCTGCGGGTCCCGGTCGTAGACGGCGGTGCCCCGGTCCCATCCCTCGAAGAAGAGCTGGTTGTTGCGCGGCGGCTCCTCGGCCGAGTCCGGTTCCGCCGTGATGCGCCACCGCGCCTGCTGGCCCTCGATCACCGGCCGACGGTCGACGACGAACGTGTAGCCGCTCGGCGCCGCCCCGCTCTGCGTCGCGCGGACGGTGGCCTCGGTGCTGGCAGAGCCGAAGACGTCGTCGCGGTACCAGGACTCCACGCACACGAAGAACTCGTACTCCTCGCCGTCTTCGAGTCCCGGGAACGAGGCCCGCTCGCCTCCCGCCGCGGGATCGCAGCGGGCGCGGTCCTGGCGCGCAACGATGCCGTAGCGCAGCTCGGAGTTCGTGCCGTTCGGCTGAGCGGTGGCCACGGCATCCACCGTCGTGAGCCCGTCGCCGGTCGATCGCGCCGTGAGCGACAGCGACACGTTCTGCGGCGCGCCGACGCCGTTGGCGTTGACCGTGACCGCCTCGCCGGAGGGCCGGCCACCGAGACCCGGCGGGAGCGAGTACCGCGAGTAGGGAGTGATGGTCACCGGAGTCGACGCGTTCGAGCCGACGCGGAAGCTGCGCACCTGGATGCTCTCGTCATTCCGGCCGATCGGGATGCGCATGGTCTCGCCGGCAGCGCTCGCGATCTCGATGGTGCCGGTCTCACCCGTGTCGATGCCGTCGATCGCGAGCGAGATGACGCCGCCCTGGCCGTCGGTGCGCACGGGTGCCCACGTGACGCCCGACGGCGTCCCCGGGGTGTCGTACGCCCAGGCGACCGTCCGAACGCTGCCCCGCGACTCGCCGACGCCGTTCACCGCCCACGCGTCGTAGGTGCGCTGCTCGCCGTTGGGCGCCGGGATCGCCGGGCACACGCCGTCCGCCGAGCAGCGAGCGACCTCCTGGCCCCCGGAGCGGATGACGAATCCGCCGAGCGAGGGATACGCCTGCCGCGCCTCGCCGGGATCGACGCGCAGGTTCACGGTGCCGTCGGCATAGCCGGTCTGAACGAGGCTCGCGGGGGTCTTCGGGTAGCCGAGCAGATCCAGCAGCACGCGGCCGTCGCGCTCGGAGTTGGTGACCCGGCCCTGGGCGTCGCGCACCGAGAAGCTCGCGGTGCAGGTCGCGCCCGGCGCATCCGCCGTCCAGGACGCCGTCACGCTGGTGGGCGACGCGACGCGGAAGCTGACTCCGACGCACGCGCCGGTCGGCCGCACGCCGACGACCTCCAGCGGCGTGCGCGGCAGCGGATTCACCTCGCCGCGGGCGCCGACGACGGAGATGGCGCACGACGAGCCGGAGTTCTGAGAGCACTGCTGCACCGCGTCGCCGCCCTGCGGCAGCGTCGAGGGGGCCGCGCCCACCCGCAGGATGAGGCGCGCGGGAGCGACCGAGGGATGACTGGTGACCGAGACGATCGCCGCCTCTTCGGACCCCGGCATCGCGCGGTCGGCGCCGGTGACCGTGACCTGCGAGCCCTGCTGCGAGACCTCGAACGCCCCGCCGCCGTGCTCGACCTGATACTGGATGCCGTCCCAGTCCTCGCGCCCCAGCTGCCAGTCCGTCATATCGCGCAGGTCGAACGACGCCGTCTCGCCCGGACCTACGGCGATCGACGCGGGGCGCAGCTCCGGCTGCGGATCGCGCGGCTGCACGATGATCGGCACCGAGAGCACGGTCCAGTCCTCTGCGCCCTCGATCCGCACCGGCACCTGGCACGCGTCGACCCACGGCGCACCGGCACCCGCGTCGTACCGCACCGTCGTGCCCGACTCGACCGCGCAGGCCGCCTCGGCGCGCGCGCCCGACGCCCTCACCTCGGCGCCGACCTCGAGGCGGCTGCCGCGGGGCTTGGCGACGAGGTCACCCATGTCGAAGGTGGTCGACTCGAGTTCGGGGACCTCGGCGGATGCTGCACCCGCCCGCAGCGACAGCGCGAGGTCGTCGTCGCCCGGGACCTTGAGGAAGCCGTAGGTGGTGACCGTCCCCGGCGCCTCGCCGTCGGGCGATCCCGCTTCCGCGTCGCTCGCCCCTGCGGTGGCGACGCCGGTCACTGCGAACGGGATGAGCCGCGTCGTCGAGGGCAGCTCGCCGCGCAGCCGGACGCCGTCCACCTCGACGTCGTCGGGCTCGCCCCACAGCGACACCTCGAGGTCCGAGACGTCGCCGCCCGACCACATCACCTTGCCGCCCAGGACGTCGACGCCGCGCGGGAAGTCCTCGCGGGATTCGACGGTGAGGATCGTGTCGGCGACGATCGGGTAGTCGGGGACGCTCTCGCGCACGACCTCGACCACGATCAGTCCGCGACCGGTGTTGCCGGAGGTGGACTCGACGTCGTACAGGAACGACATCGTCGTGGGCTCGGGGCCCGCTTCGAGCACGACCGTCGCGTCGTCCACGTCGGCGATCCGCTCGTCGAGCGTCGCGTACGCGGGGTTCTCGCTGCCGTCGACGAGCGTCGTCGGCGCGTCGGGGCGGATGTCGGTGACCCGCAGCGTGCCCATCGTCGGATCGACGTCGTTCGAGAGCGGGCTGACACGGATCGTGTTGCCCTCGCCGGCCTGCACCTGCACATAGTCGGTGAAGGTCACCGGGCTGGGGTTGGCCTGCCCGTCGAGCACGCCCACGCGCACGGTGCCGACCGCGGACTCGCCGAAGGCATCCACGACGCGATAGCGGAACGAGGCCTGACCGCTGTCTCCGGGCACGCTCGTGTAGACGATCGACGTGCCGTCCGCCGAGATGGTCGCCGCGCCGCGCTCGGGCTGGTCCTCGATGCGGTCGAGCGTGACGACGTCGCCATCGGGGTCCATCCCGAATCCGTCGAAGTCGATCAGCGCCGACTGCCCGGTGAGCACCCGGCCCTCGAGCGTGTCGGCGGTCGGAGCGCGGTTCGCGTCGTCGTCGATGACCCGCACCTGCACCTTCGCGGTGTCGGCCAGGGCCGGCGCACCGGTCGTGAACACGGCGTAGTCGATCGCGTACTCCCCCGGCTCGTCGGGGGCGAGGTAGCGCAGCACGTCACCCGAGGCGAACGCGAGCGCGGCATCGGACGACGAGGTCACCCGCGACGGGTCGAGCGTCGGGCGACCGCCCGCGGGCGAGAAGTCGTTCTCGAGCACCGGCACGTCGATCTGGGCGCCCGCGCGCACCACGATGGTGTCGTCGACCGCGATCGGGGCGAGCTCGGGCGCCGGCGGCAGCAGGTACACCGTGGCCTCGCCGACCACGCGCGCGCCGTCGTCCTCGGTCCCGTCGCTCACGACGTACGACACCGTGCCGAGACGCCCGGGGGCGCCGTCGGCGGTCGTGCCCGACACGCGGAGGTGGTTCTGCCCGACGGCGTCGACGGTGAGGCTGGCTCCGGCATCCGCCGAGCCGACGACATCGCTCAGCAGCAGCACGCGACGCGTCGGGTTCGAGACCGCGTCGAAGACGTCGAGCGTGGCGTCCTGCTGCGGGTGCACGAACGCGACGATCGGCGACGTCGCCAGCTGCGCCGGCGCGTCGGCGGGGAGAAGGGTGATCCGCGCCGTGCCGACGGCGGTGGTCGCGGCATCCTTCACCGTGAAATCGACCCGGAAGGTGCCGGGCTCGCGCGCGGTGAAGTCGAACGAGGTCGAGCCGCCCACGACGGTCGCGGTCGCGGCCGCATCGTCGAGCACGCGCACCGAGTCGAGGGAGAGGGTGCCGGCCGTTCCGGTGACGTGCTCGGCGACGTCGACGGTGATGCTGGACGAGACGGTGTCGGTCACCGCGAAGGACTGCACGGCCAGCTGCGGCTGCGGCGAGACTTTGACCACGAGCGACTTCACGGTCGACTGGCCCTGCGTGTCGGCGACGGTCACCGCGAGCTCGATCAGCTCTTCGCCCCCGTCGCCCGCGTCGCTGTGCTGGTAGACCACCTCGCCGCCGGGCGTCGCGGCGACGCTGCCCTGCCCGGTGACGTTCTGAACGGCGAGCAGGAGCAGCGGGTCGCCCTCGGGGTCGACCCACCCCGGAAGCACCGGCACGGTGACCGTGCCGCCGCGGGCGACCTCGGGCTCGGGCCACTCCACGAGGCAGCGTTCGACGCCGCACCATTCCGGCGCGGAGCCCGCCGACGGCGGCGCGACGCTCACCGTCACCGTGGTGGGCTCGGACCGCAGCCCGTTCTCGGCGGTGCCGTCGGTCACGGCGTAGGAGAATGACGCCGACCCGGTCGCGCCGGGCTGCACCCGCACGGCGAGGCGCTGGCCGTCGTCGGTGACCGTCACGGCGCCGAAGCCGGGATCCAGCCCGCTGACGGACTGCGGGTCGATCGTCAGCACGTCCTCGTTCGGGTCGTGGTCGTTCATGAGCACCGGAAGGGTGGCGAGGCTGCCGGCGCGCGCTCCGAAGGCGTCGGGCTCGGCGATGGGCGGCTTGGGATCGAGGACGACCTCGAGCTGCTCGGCGCTGGGCACCGCGTCGGGATCGGTCCGGTCATCGAGCGACCAGTCCTGGCTCGAGGCGATCAGCGACCCCCCGGGCACCGACCACGCCCAGCCCGAGCGGGTCTCGTTGAGGATCATCGCCGCGTCGGTCGCGACGAAGATCGGCCGCCGCTGGTCGGGCATCGTCTCGGAGCCGTAGTCGAGGGGGATCGTCCCCTCGTCCGAACGCCAGAGGGTGCCGCCGGTGTCGCCCTGCGGCAGCCACGCGGCGTACATGTCTCCACCGTGCGGCTGCGGCTGCGCGGGCGTGCCGAGCACCCCGCCGGTGGCGTCTCCGACCGGGACCTCGACCTCGGATCCGTCGACGGGCACGCGGACGAGCGAGGTCTCGTCGGCGAGGTACACCGCCGACCCGGCGGCGTCCGGGGCGCTCACCACGACGGCTCCCGTCGTCGGTGCCGGGGTGACGGCATCCGCTCCCCGCAGCCAGACGTCGCCGTCCTCGACATCCACGACGGCCCACGTGTCGCCGGCCGCCGAGATCGCCGGGTCCGCGATCCCCTCGACGTCGAGCGGGTCGCGGCCGCGCATCGACGCCTCGCCGATGTTCCATCGCAGCACCGAGCCGTCGGCTTCCGAGTAGCTGAACAGGATGCCGCGCTCATCCACCGCGATCGCATCGGCCGAGTACTGCGGCGCATCCTCGTCGTCAGAGGGGAACGGGTCGAGCTGAGCTGCGGAATCGTCCGACAGCCTCCCCGCGTACACGGCGCCGGCATCGGTCAGGTAGGCCACATAGTCGCCCGACGTGGCGACGTCGACGGTGCCCCCGGGTGTCGGGGCCGAGGACTCGAGCGCCTCTTCGTCGAGATCGCCCGGCCGCGACTCGTCGATGCGCGTGACCTTGCTGAAGCTGTCGGTGAAGACGTAGGCCGCGTCGCCCGTCTGCACCACCTGGTCGGGATTGCTGATGTTGCGGACGGTGTCGAGCTCGCCGACGGCGGTGTTCACGCGTGCATATCGGAGGCCGTCGCCGGTCTGCAGCGCCCACACCGAGGTGTCGACGTCGGGCGTCTCCTGGGCGTCGAGGCCGGGCCAGGCCACGCTCACCCCGATGACGAGGGCCACCGCTGCTCCCGTGGCGATGAGGCCCGCGATCGTGCCGCGGCGTATCCCGCCGGTCTTCACGGCGCTCGCCGCACCGCGGCCGCCCGCGGGACCGGGAACGGGCGCGGCCATCACAGCACCCCGGTCAGCAGGAGAGTGGTCACGACGGCCACCGCCCCGATGACCAGGCCCGCACCCACCCCGGCGATCCACGGAACGGCACTGCGGCGCCGTGTGACCGGGGCCGAGATGTCGGTGTCTTCATCTCGGGCGAGGGCGGCCACGCCGGTGCCGGCGCGCACCTTGCGCGTGGTGTCGCGGTCGATGCGCGATCGTGCCGGACCGCGCAGGGCGGTGTCGCTGAAGTCGACGGGGGCGGATGCCGGAGACCACTCGACGTCGGGGATCTCGAGCGGCGTCGGGTGCTGGCCGAGCTCGGCCTGAACCTCGCGCAGCGCCTCGCCGAACGCCCGGGCCGACGGCTGCCGCCGCCCGGGGTCGCGGCTCATGGCGGTGGCCAGCACCTGCTGCAGCGACAGCGGCACGTCGGCGCGAGGGATCTCGGTATAGGAGGCGCGGGCGATGCGCCGGCGCAGCAGCTCTTTGGTGTTCTGGCCCCGCTCGCGCCGTTCGAACGGGCTGTGCCCGGCCAGCAGCGAGTAGACGGTGGCACCGAGACTCCACACCTCGCTCGTGACGGTGCCGGCGGTCTGCTCGGCGACGACCTCGGGCGCACTCCACGGGATCGACATGGCGAGCACCTCGTCGGCGGTCTTGCGCAGCAGCGACGACGAGATGCCGAAGTCGGCGAGCACCGGTGTGCCGAAGGTCGTGACGAGGATGTTGCTCGGCTTGACATCGCGGTGCACGAGGCCCGCGCGGTGCGCCGACTCGAGCGCACTGGCCATGCGCACCCCGATGGTCAGCACCTCTTCGACGGGAAGGCGCTCCACGCGGTAGCGCTGCGCGAGCGAGCCGGGGCAGTACTCCATCACGATGTACGGGCGGCCGTCGGCCGAGATGCTGGCCTGGTACACCGTGACGATCGATGGGTGAGCCGACAGGTGGGCCAGGACGTCGGCCTCGGCGTTGAACATGCGTCGCAGCTCGGGGTCGCGCACGTCGCTGGGCATGACCTTCACCGCGACGTTGCGCCGGGGCATGTCCTGCTCGTAGAGGAAGACATCGGCGAAGCCGCCCGAGCCGAGCGGGCGGATGTAAGCGAGTCCGGGCAGGATCGGAGGGGCTGATGGGAGCCGCGTGCCCATGTCATCTCCCCCTGCCGACGATGGCCCGGGGGCCGATGCCGAAACCACGCCTGCCGAAGCCCGGCAGCAAACCTCGTAATGCTAACAAAGCCGCCTGCGAATTCCGGCGCCACCGGGGCCGTCTGTGCACAACGCCCGTCAGGGCTCGCGCGGATCATGCGGGTCGAACGGGGCGTCGAGCGACCGCGTCAGATCCGCCAGCATCGCCTCGATCTGCGGCTCGACGAACTCCGAGACGGCGGCCTGGATGCGCAGGCGATGGTGAAGCAGGATCGTGCACACCTCGCGGCCGATCATATTGGCGTAGTCGTCGGCCAGCCCGACCTCCTGACGCAGCGCCGCCTTGGCCTCTTCCGAGAGCGGCGGCAGGTCGGGAATGCCCACCGCGGCCTCCTCGGCGAGGCCAGAGATGGTGAACAGGAACGGCGCCCCCGGCACCGGATCGGGATCGAGGGGAAGGCCCTCGAACTCGGGGTCGAGGCCCTCCGTCGGGCGATAGCTGCGGGCGCGGTTGCGCGCCGCCTGCTGGTCGAGCTCGGCCTGGAGCATCGGCAGGTTCAGCGAGGTGTACTCCGCCACGGCCCGGTCGACGATCGTCTTGATGCGGGTCGAGAGGCCGTGCTGCACTCCGTGGGGAACATCAGAGCCGAGGCCCGCCGACGACAGCACCGGGGACCCGAAGCAGCGCCGGCACGGGGCCACCCTGCCGCGGTGCGTGGCGGGTTCCCAGCGCGGCAGCCACGCCAGCCAGGCGTCCACGGCCTGGCTGACCTGGGTCTCGATCGACCGCTCCACGGGTCCACGGTAGTACGCGCCGACCGCTCGCGCCCGGATTCCGCCGCCGACGAGGGTTTACTCGTCGAACTCGTCCTCCCACGGCCAGCGCGGCCGCCGGGCGCGGGTGCGGACGAGCGCGATGCCCGACCATGCGCAGACGAATGCGGCGACGGCGACGGCGAGACCGAACCACGACGTCGCCAGGCGTGCCGCGACGCCGGTCGCGACGCCGAGTTCGGCGCCGGTGAGCAGGGCGGCGATCCAGACCCCGCCGATGTAGGCCGCGAACGTCGCGGCGGTCGTCCACGCAGCACCCCCGTACGACGGATGCCTCGGCTCGGCGCCGCTCGCCGGGCGCCGGGTGGCGGCATCCCCCACGCCGTCCGTCGCGGTCGGCACCGCGGCATCCGCTCCCCCGGCCCGGCCGATCGCCGCCCACAGCCCGCCGGCGAATGCGAGCGTGGCCAGCACGACGCCGGAGGCCCCGGGGATCTGCCCGAGTCCCGGTGTCGCGATGACGTCCTCGCCGGTGGCGAGACTCGTCATGCCGAGCGCGAAGATGACGAGCGCGACGAAGCCGATCGTCGCGAACGCGAGCGCCGTGAGCGGGCGGACCGATCCGCCCTCACGCTCCGGCGCCCCCGTCATCTAGGCCCGGACGAGCTGCGGCCCGGCCTCCAGCGTGCGCTCGTACTCGCGCTGCGCCTCGACGTTCAGCTCGGTGACCCGCTTGCCGCGCGCGGCGACCCACGCGCCGAACCAGATCGTGAGCTCGCGCCCGATCACGAAGGCCGCGATGGCCAGCGGTGCCAGCAGCTCGGTCTCGACGAGCTCGGCGCCCTCGCGGGCGGTGAGCATCCAGAACGGCGCCTGGAAGAGCGCGCCGAGGATGTGCCCGACGTATGCGGCGATGCCGACGAAGAGCCCGAAGATCACCCACGCGCCCCAGCGGCCGCGGTTGATGATGGCGCCGAGCAGCCAGAAGGCGAGGAAGAACACCATCACGGGCACCCACAGCGACCACGTGCCGAGCGTCTCGAGAGCGGTCGTCGCCACGTTCTCACCGGTCACGTCGCCCGAGAGCGCACCGAAGCCGATCCACGCGGCGAAGTAGAGCACGGCGAACGCGAGGGCGGCCAGCAGTCCGATGGCGCCCGCCGCGGCACGGTTGCCGCGCGGATTGGGCGCTTCGGGCGCCTGCACGAAGATCGGCTGCGGCGCGTACGCCGTCGCGGCCGTGGCCTGCTCGGTGCGGTCGACCACGGGCTCGCTCGGAGTGACCGCGGGTGCGGCCGCGGCGGCGGCCGAAGGCGAGTCGTTCGACGCGTAGACGGCGGTGTCGGAGGGGGTGCTGCGGTAGTCGAGGGCCGCCGCTTCGGGCGAATCCCAC
>NZ_CAJF01000031.1 GCF_000304335.1 Microbacterium yannicii PS01
GCGCGATCACGAGCCCTTCGCGCACGAGGTCCAGCATCGCCTCGCGGATCGGGGTGGCCGACACCCCGAACTGCTCGCCCAGGCTCGGCGCCGAGTACACGCGCCCGGGCTGCATCTCGCCGCTGATGATCGCGGCGCGCAGTGCGCTCTTGACGGTGTCACGGATGCTCGGCTGCTTGCTCAGACGCACGAAGCCGCGCAGTTCGGGAACGGTCATCGGTACGCCTCCTCGGACGCGAGCGGTCCGTCCTGTCGCGTGGTCTCCATGATCCTCTCCACAACGGCCAGGTCTTCCCACGCCATGCCGACACCGGTGTACAGTGCCGGCGCACCGGGTCGGCGGGTCATCTCTCCGCGGACCAGCTCGGCGAGATTCCAGATCGGGTTCGCGCCGCTCGTCCACTCGTCGCCGCTGCGGGCGGCGGAGAGGTTGCCGTTCTCGCGCAGAGCGGACGCGCGCGCCTCGACCACGATGTCGGCCGAGCGGACGAGCCGCTCACCGACCTCGCGGTGACCGTGTCCGTGCGACCCGATCGCCGCCACGACGGCGTCCGGGCGGACGTCGTCGAGCTCGACCACCGGGGTCGACGACGATGTCGCCGTGATGACGACGTCGGCCTCGGCGAGCGTCTCGTGCGAGCCCCGATCGGCCGGCAGCCCGGCCGCGCGCAGCTCGGCGACGGCGGCCTCGACGCGGACAGGCCTGCGACCGACGATGCTCACGCGGCGGACCGGCGCGATCGCGGCGAGCGTGCGCGCGTGCTCGACGGCCTGGGGACCGGAGCCGACGACGACGAGGTGCTCGACCCCGGTTCGCGCTCCGTCAGGGTCAGCCGCGAGCAGACCTTCGATCGCGACGGCCGTCACAGCCGGGGTGCGCAGCGTCGTGAGCCGCGCTCCCTCGAGCACGGCGCGCGGCTGCAGCGTCTCGCGGTCGAAGAGGAGGTACCACGCATGGATCTTCGGAAGACCGCGCGTGGTGTTGCCGGGGGCGATCGTGGCGACCTTGATCCCCGCGGACGCGGCAGACTCCGCCGGCATCAGCAGGAACTCGCCGCCGGCGAGGGGCGCGAAGAGTCGCTCATGGTCGTGCTCGATGTCCCACCCGTCACGCAGCGCCGCCATGATCGCCTCGACGGCGGCGCGCCGAGAGACGGCTGCGTCGATCTCGGCCGCGCTCACGACCGGGATGCCGAGGGGAGGCGAGGTCACAGCTGGAACCCCCGAGGGAACGGGTCGGACGGGTCGAGCATGTACTGCGCGGTGCCGGTGACCCATGCGCGACCGGTGATCGTCGGGATGACCGCCGGAATGCCGGCCAGGGAGGTCTCTTCGACGAGCCGGCCGGTGAACGCCGTGCCGATGTACGACTCGTTCACGAAATCGGTGCCCAGGGGGAGCAGGCCACGTGCATGCAGCTGCGCCATGCGGGCGCTCGTGCCCGTGCCGCAGGGCGAGCGGTCGAACCATCCGGGGTGGATCGCCATCGCGTGGCGCGAGTGCAGCGCGGTGGAACCGGGGGCCTCGAGGTACACGTGATGGCACCCCTGAATGGTGGGATCGACCGGATGCCGGGGGTGATCCGCCGCCTCGACCGCCTCCATGATCGCCAGGCCCGCAGCGAGCAGGTCGTCCTTGCGTGCACGATCGAAGGGCAGCCCGAGGCTCTCGAGCGACACGATCGCGTAGAAGTTGCCGCCGAAGGCCAGGTCGTACGCCACGCTGCCGTAGCCGGGAACGTCGACGGTCCGGTCGAGTCCGACGACGAACGACGGCACGTTGCGGATCGTCACGCGGTCGGCATGGCCGTCGCTCACCGCGACGTCGGCGATCACGAGACCGGCGGGCGTGTCGAGCCGGATGGTCGTCACCGGCTCCGTGACCGGCACCATGCCGGTCTCGACGAGGACCGTCGCGACGCCGATCGTGCCGTGCCCGCACATGGGGAGGCATCCCGACACCTCGATGTACAGCACGCCGAAGTCCGCGTCGGCGCGCGTGGGCGGCTGCAGGATCGCGCCGCTCATCGCGCTGTGGCCGCGCGGCTCGTTCATGAGGAGCAGGCGGATGTCGTCGCTGTTCGCCATGAACCACTGACGACGCTCCTCCATCGTCGCGCCCGGAAGCACGCCCACGCCGCCGACGATGACGCGGGTGGGCATGCCCTCCGTGTGGGAGTCGACGGCGTGGAAGACGCGCTGCGATCGCATTTCAGGTCCTCGGGATCAGCGGTAGCCCTTGGCCAGCACGGCCTCGGTGTCGGCGATGATACGCGTGCGCACGTCCTCGGGAAGCGGCAGGCGCGGTGGGCGCGTGGTGATGCCGGCCGGGGCGACTCCGGCTACCTCCTGCGAGAGCTTGATCGCCTGCACGAACCACGTCTTGGAGTCCCAGCGCAGCAGCGGGTGAAGATCGCGGTAGATCTCGCGTGCCCGTACCCAGTCGGCCGGGTCGTCCGAGGTCGAGAGGTTGTACAGCTCGACGGTCGACGAGGGAATGGCGTTCGGGTAGCCGGCGACCCAGCCCACGGCGCCGTTGATGCCGAGCTCGAAGACGACGTCATCCGATCCGATCGAGATGTCGAGGCCCGGTGCCAGCTCGCGGATCTCGAAGGAGTGGCGCACATCGCCCGAGAACTCCTTCACCGACACGATGAGGCCCTCTTCGAAGAGGCGGGCGAGCAGGTCGGGGCGCAGATCGACCTTGGTGTCGATCGGGTTGTTGTAGGCGAGCACCGGCAGGCCGACGGCGGCCACCCGGCGGAAATGGTCGGCCACCTCGTCGTCGCTGGCGCGGTAGGCGTTGGGGGGCAGAAGCATGACGGCGGGCGCACCGTGCTCGGCGGCGTGCTCGGTCAGACGCACGCTCTCGAGTGCGCCGTACGCGCCGACGCCGGGAATGACGGCGGTGCCTTCGGGGGCGGCATCCATCGCCGTGAGGAACACCTGACGGCGCTCCTCCTCGGTCAGCGTCTGGTACTCGCCCAGCGACCCGTTCGGGATGATGCCCGTCACACCGTTCGAGGTGGTGAACCGCACGTGCTCGGCGTACGCGTCGTAGTTCACCGAGAAATCCGGATTGATGGGCAGGGTCGTGGCCAGGTTCACGCCGTGCCACGGCTGATGGTCGGTCATCTTCTCTCCTGAAGGTAGGTGCAATTGCAATGGTAATGGGGAATGGACGCGGCGTCTACACCGCCGGGCGAGGCGGCAGCACGAGCCGCCGGCGCGGTTCCTCGTTGCCCGCGCGGTCGGTTGCGGCGTACTCGAGCACCTGCTCGTCGTCGGTGAGCGCCCGGACGAAAGCCTCCTGGAACGTCGCCCAGAACGTGCCCGGTCCTTCCCATTGGATGCGCTCGGCGCCTGACACCTCGTCGGTGGCGACGAAGGTGACCTCGACGCTCGAGCCGAGCGGCTTCACACGGGCCTCCGTGCGCGGGGGAGTCGTGTCGATGTGAAGAGTGCGCGTGGCGGTCACCGCACGCCGCGCAGCGATGGCCCGCGCCTGGACGCGCACCGACCCCTCCCGCTCCAGGCGGAACGGACCCTCGTACGGTAGCCAGTCGCCGTCGGCGACGCGCACGTCGATGCGGTCCGGCGCGACGCCCTGCGAGGTCACCCGCACCGTGAGGACGGGCTGCGACGTGTGCCATCCGGAGGCGGCAGGCTCCGGCGAGAGGATCTCGATGAGAGGGACGGATGCCTCGTCCTCCGTGCCCGCGGATTCCTCCAGCCAGGCGCGAGCGGCGCGCACCTCGTCGGACTCCTCTCCGGCTGCATCGGCGGCCCGAAGCGCGGCGGCATCGAGCTCCAGCGCGCAGCGGAGCACCGTCCTCGCCTCGGCCGCACCCAGCAGGCCGTCCTCGCGGCCGCGACGGACGGAGTCGAGCACGCGAGCGACGAAGTCCACTCTGGTGCGCGGTGCCGGCTCGGCCCACACATCGTCCAGGACCGTGCTGCCATCCTCGCGATCACGCACACGCACACCCGTGTCGACGCCCGCGAAAGCGATCGTCTCATCGACCGCGCGCACGTACATGTGGTACCGCTCGGAAGACCCCGTCCACACGGGCTCGAACCGCACCCCTCCGAGCCGGGCCCCCTGCCCGGCGATGAGTCGCGCCTCGGGGTCGGGGTCGTCACCGAGGATCGTCCCGTCGAGCAGGCGGCGGCGGTCGAGCGCGACCTCCAGCCACGCGGTGCTGTCGGAACGCGCGACCAGGATGCTCGGGCCGTAGGCGAGGTGGCGGATATGCGGGTCGTCGGGCGTGGCCTCCGCTCGGAGTCCCATGGGCAGATCGACGACGAGCTCGTCGCCCGCGTTCCACTCGCGCTTCACAGGGGCGTAGCCACCCGGCTCGGCGGCGACGGCGAGAGCCTCGCCGTCGATGGTGGCAGTGGCGGGAGCCGACACCCACGCGGGGATGCGGAAATGGATCGTCAGGGGCAGCGGGTCGCGGCATCCGTCGATGCGCTCGATCCGGACGCGCACCTGGGATGCCAGCGGAAGGCCCGAGTCGACGACGACGCGCACGCCGCGCTCGTGCCACGTGAGCTCGGCGGACGCGTGCGGGTTGATCCACAGCTCGGCGTCCTCACCCGTGCCGTGGAAGAACACCGCGTCCTGGTACTTGACGTGGTTCTCGAGCCCCGTGCCGCCGCAGCATGTGCCGACGTTGTCGAACTCGGGCAGTGCGCCCGGATGCACCGGGAACATGTAGGTGACTTCGGGGCTCGTCTCGGAGCGGATGTCGCGACGCGACGCGAGGATGTGGTTCAGCAGACCGCGCTCGTAGTACTCCATGTACGCCGGGTCGAGGGTGTGCTGGAACAGCAGCTTCGCGAGCTTGAGCAGGTTGTAGGTCGCGCACGTCTCGGCATTGCGGTGCCCGATGTCGCCTGCGACACGGCCGGCCGGCCCCCACAGCTCGCTCTCTCCGGTGCCGCCGTGGGCGTACATGCGCCCGGGCACCACCTGGTCCCACAGCCCGATGGCCGCGTCGAGGTAGGCGGCCTCGCCGGTGGACTCGTACTCGCGGACGTAGCCGATCAGCTGCGGCAGGTGCTGATTCGCGTGCATGCCGTCGAGGATGTCGCGGCCCGAGGCGCCTGCCGCGATGAGGCCGTGCTGGTCGAACATGCGCGCCGTCTCGAGGAAGAGCGGCTCGTCCGCGACGACGCTGAGCCGCGCCAGCGTCTCGTTCATGCCGCCGAACTCCCCGGCGATGTACAGCGACCACATGTGCTGGCGGCGGGCGTCGTCGAGCCGGGACAGCCGGCCGTTCACCCAGTGGGCCATCGCCGTCACGACGTCGAGCGCCTGCTCGTCGCCGGTCAGCTCATATGCGTCGAGAAGGCCGGCCATGATCTTGTGGCAGGTGTAGTACGGCGCCCAGATCTCGCCGTACGGTGCGCCGTCCTCGAGGCGGGCGAACTGCCACTCGCCGTAGGCGGCGAGGAACCCCGGGTGCGAGTAACGCCCGGTCGCGGCGAGAGCGCTCTGCACTTCGGCGAGTCCGGCGACGAACTCCGAGACCTTCTCGCGAAGGGACTCGTCGCGCTCGTCCACGGCCGCCATGGACAGCATCGACAAAAAGTGACCGGCGTAGTGTCCGCGCAGCAGGTTCGCCGTCTGAGCCGCTTCGCGGCCGGGGTAGTCGTGCTCGCCCCACGCCTCTTCGGCGGGGTGGCCGAAGTCCTCCCACGACCCGGGCGGCTGCGCGCCGCGCGTGTCGAGGCCGGCATTGGCGCGGAAGACGGCGAGGAGTCGGTCCACCGGGTAGACGCGGGCGAGATGAAGCATCTCCCTCCGGGCACGCTGGTAGACGCTCGCGTCGCCCAGCCGCACATCGGCCAGCGGAAACTCGAGGGCTCGCCGTGTGGTCGTCGCGGCGCTCACGACGTCGGTCCGAGGTGGGCCCGCGTCCAGGCCTCGACGCCGTCGGCGTCGATCGGGAGCGCGGCCGAGAGGACGTCGGAGCCGGATCCGGTGACGAGGACGTCGTCCTCCAGCCGGACGCCGATGCCGCGCAGCTCCGGCGGCAGCGTGAGGTCGTGCGCATGGAAGTACAGACCGGGTTCGACAGTCATCACGACGCCCGGTTCCAGATCGGCGCCCATGTAGTCCTCGTACTGCGCCTGGCTGCAGTCGTGCACATCGAGCCCCAGGTGGTGCCCGATGCCGCAGGCGAGGTAGCGACGATGGTGCTGGCCCGCCGGCGAGAGCGCTTCGTCGACCGACACCGGCAGGAGGCCCCAGTCGTGAAGCCCCTGGGCGACGACCTCCATCGCAGCGAAGTGGAAGTCCAAGTAGGGGGTGCCGGGCCGGATCTGGTCGAGACCGGCGCGGTGCGCCTTCTCGACCAGGTCGTGCACCGCGCGCTGCGCCGTGCTGAACGTGCCCGTGGCCGGGACGGTGCGGGTGACGTCGGCGGTATAGAGCGAGTGGGCCTCGACACCCATGTCGAGCAGCAGTGCGGCGTGGGGAAGCACGGGGCCGTCGCATCGCACCCAGTGCAGGATCGGGGCGTGCGCTCCCGAGCCGACGATGGTCGAGTAGCCCGGACCGTTGCCGAACGTGCGCGCGTGGCGGTCGAATGTGCCCTGCAGCCATCGTTCGCCGAGCCCGTCCCGGATCGCTCGCGGCACCTCGGCGACCACGGCGGCGAACCCGTCGACGGTCGCATCGACGGCGGCGCGGAGCTGGGTGATCTCCCACTCGTCCTTGACCATCCGCAGCCGCGACATCGTGCGCTCGAGCTCCGGAGACGCGACCGCGTCGAGTCCGCCCGCGAGGTGCGCGGCGGACCGAGCGGCCAGAGCGCCCCGAAGCTCGTTGTGCCGGGCGTCGAGGGCCTCGAGGGGCTCAACGGTGATACTCAGCGCATCGGACCACTCGGGCAGCCCTGCAGAGGGGCCGACCCACAGCTCGCCGTGCATGGCGTTCGAGAAGAAGCCGGCGTCGCCCGGGCGGAAGGGGCGCGGGAGGTACAGCACGGCGTCGTGACCGCCGGGGACCGCCCACATCACGAGCACGGCGTCCTCGACCTGGCAGCCGCTGAGCCACACGAAGTTGCTGTCGGCACGGAAGCCGTAGGCGGCGTCGTCGTTGCGGATCGGGGCGGAGCCGGAAGCCACGACGAGCGTCTGCCCGGGCATCGCCGCGCTCAGGCGCGAGCGGTGTGCTGCGGCTGCCTCTGAGGTGCCGGCGGGCATCGTCGGGCGCACGGGCACGTCGTCCCACCCCGACGCGATGAACTCGGTGAACGCCGGAATCCCGGCGAGCCGCGGGTAGCGTGTGCCGGCATAGGGCGGCCGGACGGGCGCCGCGTGGTGGTGGTGCGTCATCGCTTTTCTCCTCCGCGGTCGCGGACGATGTCCCGCAGTGCGGTGAACGTCCGTCCCGATCCGATTCCGTCGTGCTCGAATTCGTTGGTGACCCAGTACTGCGAGTTGCCGATGCGGGAGAGCGAGTCCAGCTGGAGCCCCGCATCGACGTACATGTCGTCGAAGTACACCGCCGCGGCGAGCGGCACCTCCGATGCCTCCAGCCGGGCCGCATCGTACAGAGGCGTCCAGGCGGTGCGCTCGGAAAGGGCGTGTGCGGCGTCGCGGAACCCGCGCAGCAGTCGCACCTCGTCGAACATCCACGGGAAGGCCATCTCGCCGGTGAACAGCAGCGGTCGCCGGTCCGGGGAGAACTCCGGGCGCGCGTCGCGGGCGCGCTGAGCCGCCCAGGCCGTGGGCCCGCTCTCCGGGTCGCCGTAGATGGACTCCTGCAGGGTCCAGAAGAGCGGGTTCCCGGCGCTCGACGTCAGGATCATCGTGTCCTGGAGGAAGGCGGTCGACAACCGTCCCGGCCGCGCGAAGGCCTTCTCGACCAGCCAGTGCAGCCGCTCGTGACCGGGCTTCATGCCGAGGTCGATCCCCAGCGACTGGAACCGGTGCACGCTCAGCCGGTCGCCGTCGGGCAGGAGCACCTCCTCCTGCTCGAGGTGATCCGCGATCCGGCCGATCGCCTCGGCGTCCTCCGGAAAGCGGCGGTACAGCTCGGCGGTCTTGCGCGCGACGCGGCCGAAGGTGCGGGCGTACACCTCGTCGGCGCGCGGCGGTGTGCCCGGGATGCCCCCGCAGACGTAGCACGCGGCGAGCGCTTCGGGGGCGAGGGAGAGGTAGGTCAGGGTGAGGAAGCCGCCATAGCTCTGCGCGAGGGTCGCCCAGCGACGCCCGCCGTAGCGGGTCATGCGCACGTGCTCGAGGTCGCGCACGATCGAGTCGGCTCGGAAGAGCGCGAGCAGGTCGGCGCCGGCCGCTGCGTCGAGCGGCGCGACGTCGACTGCCTCGAGGGGATGACTGCGGCCGGTACCGCGCTGGTCGACCAGCACGATGCGGTAGTCGTGGAGCGCCTCTTCGATCCAGCCGTCGCTCCGGAGCGGGCGGGGGTTGGCTCCGCCGGGGCCTCCCTGGAGGTACGTCAGGAGGGGCAGGTCGTCGTCGCGCCGTTCGGGATCGACGAGTTCGCGCACGAAGACCGAGATGGACCGGCCCGCCGGGTCGTTCCAGTCCAGGGGAACGTCGACGAACGTCTCGGTGACGTGGATGCCGGGAAGGTGGTAGGTCGTGGTCATGAGGCCTCCGATGCCAGCGCCGCGCGGCGCCGCTCCGCCTCGCGGCGACGCGCATCCCACTCGGGATCGATGCGCGGCACGGCGGCGAGGAGTGTGCGGGTGTAGTCGTCTTGAGGGTCGGTGAAGATCTGGTCCCGCTCGCCCTGCTCCACTATCCGCCCGCGGCTCATCACCGCGACGCGGCTCGCGATCTGGCGCACGACCGCCAGGTCGTGGGCGATGAAGAGGTAGCCGAATCCCTCGTCCCGTTGCAGCGAACGGAGCAGGTTGACGACCTGCGCCTGGACCGAGACGTCGAGGGCCGAGACGGCCTCATCGCAGATGACGAGCTTGGGCTTCACCGCGAGGGCTCGCGCGATCCCGATGCGCTGCGCCTGCCCTCCCGAGAACTGGGCGGGGTAGCGGCCGGAGTGGTCCGGATTCAGGCCGACCCGATCCATGAGATCGCGTGTGAACGAGCGGGCGCCGCCGGGGATCTTGCGCTTCTGGTAGCGCAGGGGTGCCGTCACGAGTGCCTCGACGGTGTGCCGGGGGTTCAGCGATGAGTAGGGATCTTGGAAGATCACCTGGACGTCGCTGCGGAAGGCGTGCAGCGACCGGCCCCTCAGGGTCGTGACATCCCGCCCCTCGAACTCGACGGTTCCCGACGTCGGGTCCATCAGGCGCGCGACGAGCCGCGCCGTGGTGGACTTGCCCGAGCCGGACTCGCCGACGAGCGCGAGCGTCTCACCGTGGCGCACCTCGAACGAGACGTCGTCGACCGCACGGAACGTCGTGGGCCGGCCGAGCATCGAGGCGTGGGTGGTGAACTCCTTCACCAGCGCCGTCGCGCGGCACAGGGGCGCGGCATCCGTCATCGCTTCTCCTTCTCGGTCACGACGGGGATCGCCGTGGTCCGCAGCTCGCCGATCCGGTCGTCGATTCGCGGCACCGCGTCGAGCAGCCGTCGCGTGTACTCGTGCTGCGGGTCGCTGAACACGTCTTCGACGGCGCCCTCCTCGACGAGGCGTCCGCCGCGCATCACGACGATGCGATCGGCGACCTCGCTCACCACAGCGAGATCGTGCGTGATGAGGATGAGGCCGGCCCCGGTGTCGCGGCGGATCTCGGCGAGCAGATCGAGGATCTGAGCCTGGACCGTGACGTCGAGCGCCGTCGTCGGCTCGTCCGCGATGATCAGGTCGGGCTCCATGCTCAGCGCCATCGCGATCATGATGCGCTGGCGCATGCCGCCCGAGAACTGATGCGGATAGTGGTCGGCGCGTCTCGCGGCGTCGTGGATGTGGACGCGCTCCATCGCCTCGATCGCGACCCGCTTCGCCTGCTTCCGCGAGACGCCGGTGCGGTGCGACCGGTACGCCTCGGCGATCTGCACGCCGACGGTGTAATAGGGGTTCAGCGACGACAGCGGGTCCTGGAAGATCATCGCGATGCGATCGCCTCGGATGCGGCGCATGGCGTTTCCTCGGACGGAGAGCAGATCCTGACCGTCGAAGCGGATGCTGCCGCTCGCGCTGCCGCCCTTGGGAAGCAGTCCCATGATGGCCAGGCTCGTCATGGACTTGCCCGACCCGGATTCGCCGACGATGCCGAGGGCGCCGCCGCGCGGGACCGAGAAGGCCACCGAATCCACGACGCGTGCCACGCCGTTCGCGGTGCGGAACTCGACGCTCAGGTCGTCGACGCGGAGCAGGTCGTCCGTCGGATGATGCACCATGTCTCCCCTCATGCGCGGGCCGCCGTCCGCACGCGCGGATCGATCGCCGTGTAGAGCAGGTCCACGACGAGGTTGCCGACGATGACGAAGAACGCCGACAGCAGAGTCACGGCCATGATGACCGGCTGGTCGTTGGACGAGATCGAATCGGCCGTCAGCTTGCCCACGCCGTTCAGGCCGAACACGGTCTCGGTGATCACGGCGCCGCCGAGGAGGCCCGCGATGTCCATGCCGAAGATGGTGACGATCGGGGTGAGCGCCGGTCGCAGCGCGTGCCGCCGCCACACCAGTGACGAGCTCAAGCCCTTGGCATTCGCAGTGCGGACGAAGTTCTCCTGCAGCGTCTCGATGACATTCGCCCGGGTCAGCCGCGTGTACACGGCGGCGTACCCGACGGCCAGGACGATCCACGGCATCAGGAAGTTGAGGAACCACTGGCCGGGATCCTCCGAGAAGGGAACCGCCTGCGGGAAGGGCAGCCAGCCGAGGGCGACGACGAGGACGAACTGCAGCAGCAGCGCCAGGACGTAATTGGGGATCGACATCGCGCCGAGCGTCAGCCCGGCGAAGAAGCGGTCGGCGAACTTGCCCTCGTACACGGCGCTCAGCACGCCGCCCACGAGTCCTCCGATGAGCCACAGCACGGCCGCGCCGATCGCGATCGTCGCCGAGATCGGCAGGCGCTGGACGATCATGTCGGTCACGAGCTGCCCGGTCTGGAAGGAGTACCCGAGGCAGGGTGCGGGGCAGGTCACGACCGCGCCCGCGACGACGTACTCACGGCCGGTGAACAGTCCCGTCACGTACTCCCAGAACTGCGTCCAGAACGGCTGGTCGAGCCCCAGGTTCATGCGGATCTGCTCGATGCGCTCCGGCGTGCAGTTCTTGCCGCAGATCTGCACGGCCGGATCGGGCGAGAGCACGAAGAAGATGACGTAGGTGAAGAGGGTCACCAGGAAGAGCACGACGAGCATGCCCAGGAGGCGCGAGCCGGCGAAGCGGATCATGCGCGCACCTCCGCGCTGCCGATGAGTGCCCGGATGCGGTCTCCCAAGGTGGTGAACGACAGCACGAGCAGGAAGAGGAAGGTGCCGGGGATGATGAAGTACATGGGGTCGACGGCGTACCACGGGGCGGCCGCCGCGATCATCTGACCCCAGCTGGGGGTCGGCGGGACCACGCCGACGCCGAGGAACGACAGGCCCGCCTCGGTGCCGATGTACCCCGGCACGGCGAGCGTGGCCATGACGACGATCGTCGACACGAGGTTCGGCAGAATCTCGCGGAAGATGATCTGCGCTCCCGAGGCGCCGGAGGCGCGCGCCGACTCGACGAACTCGCGCTCCTTCAGCGACAGCGTCTGCGAACGCACGATGCGGGCGAGGTACGGCCAGCCGAACAGCGAGATCACCACCACGAGGAGCACGATGCGGTTGTCGGACGGAAGCGCGGAGAGGATCGCGATCATGAAGATGAGCGCGGGAAAGGCCATCAGGAACTCCATGACGCGCGAGATGGCGGTGTCGATCCACCCGCCGAAGTAGCCGGCGAGCAGCCCGAAGACCACGCCGAGGATCGTGGTGAGGATGGTGGCCGACAGGGCGACCGTCATCGACACACGGGCGCCGTAGGCGATGCGCGCGAAGATGTCGCGGCCGCTCCCGGGCTCGACGCCGAACCAGTGGTCGGCGCTGATGCCGCCCAGCGGCCCGAGCGGGATGGAGCCCATATTCGGGTCGATCGCGGTCTGATCGAACTCGTACGGTCCCCAGCCGCTGATCATGACGATCAGCGGCGCGAAGATCGCCATGAGCAGGATCAGGACGATGTATCCGAGCGAGAGCATCGCCGGGACGTCGGTGAGGAACCCGCGGAGGAGTTTCCGGCCAGCGGCCGGGGGTGACTCCAGTGACTCTTCGAGTACTGGGTCACCGCCCGGCGTGGCCTCGACCTCGATGGCGGTCGAGGGGATGGTCATGCTCAGCCCTTCGAGGGGTCCTTCAGACCCACGATCGTGAGATCGGTCATGTTCGTGCTGGGGTGGTAGCCGGCGATGTTCTCACCCGGCAGGAAGATGCCGTTCTCGAAGACCAGCGGTGCGATCGGAGCGAGCTCCATGATCTGCTCGTCCAGGTCACCCCATGCCTGGTTGGCCTCGTCGACATCCGTCATCGCACGCACCTCGGCGATCCGCGCGTTGACGGCGGGGTCGTTCAGCTGGGCGAGGTTCTGGTTGCCCTTCTCGGTGATCATCGCGCCATCGAACAGCGGCGGGATGAACGTGCTCGCGGACGAGGCCCAGTCCGGGCACCAGCCCGTGATGGCCGCGTCGTTCTGCTGGGAGGGGGTGGCGATGGTCTCGTAATAGATCGCGGTGTCGATCACGTTCAGGTTGACCGTGATGCCGACCTTCTCGAGCGACTCCTGGACGGCCTCGGCCTGCGCCTGCATGGCCGGCTGCGAGCGGATGTCGAGCGTGAACTCGAAGCCGTCCGCCAGACCCGCTTCTGCGAGCAGCGCCTGCGCCTCTTCGGCATTGCCGCCCTCGTCGGTCGCGGGGTAGAGGTCGAAGTCGCGGTGGCCGTTGACCGCCGGCGGGATGATCGTGGTCGCAACGTCTGCGAGCTGGTTGCCGCCCGAGGCGTTCTGCACCGTGGTGCGGTCCAGGGCCCAGTTGACGGCCTGACGAACCCGCACGTCGTCGAACGGCGCCTTGGTGGTGTTCATCGACATGTAGGTCGTGCAGAAGGCCGGCGCCTTGATCGCGCGCTCCTGCAGCTCGGCGGTCTGGATGCGCGGCAGCGCGGCCCCGCTGATCTTGCCGGCGATCGCGTTGGCGTCGGCGCCCTGCCCGGCGATCATCCGCTCTTCGATCGTGGCGGCGTCGATGCCCATGTCGAACTGCCACTCGTCGGGATACGCCTTGCGCACGTCGTCGGAGTCGGCGCTCCAGTGCTCGTTGCGCACCAGCGTGATGGTGCTGCCGGGGGTGTAGCTGTCGAGCGTGTACGGTCCCGAGGCGATGACGTCGTTGATGAACTCGTCGCCGCCGCCGGTTCCGAGCGGGAAGGGCACGGCGTTGGACTGCGCGAGCACGTTGTCGAACTCGGGGAAGGGTGCCTTGAGGTGGAAGACGATGGTCTTCTCATCCGGTGTCTCGATGGTCGGGATCTCGCCCGAGACATACGGGCCCTGATAGTCGGCCGGAGCGTCGATCACGTTCTTCAGGTACGGCGAGCCGATGCCGATCTGCGGGTCCCATGCACGCGAGATGCCGAACTTGACCTCGGCCGAGGTGATGGGATCGCCGTTGTCGAAGGCGAGGTCGTCCTTGAGCGTGTACGTCCAGGTGAGGCCGTCCTCGGACGGCGTGCCGAGCGACTCGGCGAGGTCGGGGACGATCGCGTTGGGGTCGTCCGCGTCGCCCGCCGCCTGCATCGTGAGGCCCCGGTAGAGCAGGCGGTAGAACGCGTTCACGCCGCCGTCCCAGCCGCGTGCCGGGTCGAGGTACGAGAAGTCGGCGTTCTGGAGCATGTGCACCGTGCCGCCCTGCTGCGGCTCACCCGATGAGGCCTGCGAGCTCTCGGAGGGCGATCCGCCGCCGGAGCAGCCGGCCAGCAGCAGCGCTGCGCTCAGACCGGCGACGAATACTCCGGTGACTCTCTTCTTGACGGTCATCTGTTCGACCATTCCTTCCTCTTGCTCCGTTGCGTCGAGTGACCCAACAATGAAACAACATGACGGTGCAATGTACAACTGCACCTAATACCTCATCCGTTCTATCCGGTGAGATCGGCTACGGCGAACGTCGTGACCGAATCGTCATTCAAAGCGGCAGGTTGTTTACGAGCGCGAAACACGCGTCGTGCGCTCGTGGTCAGAGAACAGCCCCCACCATGGCCTCGCCGAGTGGGGTGCGGCGGTGCAGCACGCGCGCACCGTCACGGGCGCTCGCGACCAGTCCCGCGTCGCGCAGCACCGTGAGGTGGTGTGACGCCGTCGACAGAGCGAGAGCCGTGTCGGTCGCGACCTGCGACGTGGTGCGCGGCTCGTGCGCGTCGAGCAGGATGCGCGCCCGGGCCGGCCCGAGCAGGGCGCCGAGGACATCCACCACATCGGCGGGATCACGTGCCCAGGTCGCCGTGACGCCTTGAGCCGGATAGAACAGCGTGGGCTGAGCGGGCGGTTCGGTGAGCACGTTGCAGCCGGTGGTCCCCATGACCGACGGCACCAGGACGAGTCCGCTGCCGCGGCAGTCGACGATCTCGCTCCAGATGCGCATCGTCACGCGCACGGCGCCATCGGCCCAGTCGACGCGGTCGTGCAGCGTCGCGATCATGCCGCCGATCCCGCTCTCGGCGATCCTTCTCGTGCGCACGGCGATGTCGGCACGCAGAAGGCGCTCGAGCTGCGGCCACACCGGGGCGAGGGCCGCGTTCCACAGTGACAGCCATGCGTCGGCGATCATCGTCCGCGCCCGGTCCGGATGGTCCAGCATGCGCTGCACCGCGTCGCGGTTCGCGCCTTCGGACCGCACGAGCACCTTCGTCATGTCGACGTCGAAGCGGGCGTCGTCGATGTCGCGCAGCCGTTCGGACTCCGCCTCGGGCGTGAGCTCCCAGGTCGGCGTGGTCGTGAGGAAGTCGGGGAAGTAGCCGTCCTCACGGATGAGCAGCGCGAGCACCTCGAAATCCTCGCGGGGAATCGTCCCGCGGGTGGATCGAAGCCAGCCCCACTGCAGTGGGTAGCTGTCAGGGCGGTGCAGCGCCCGCACCGCGTGACAGAGCTCGTGGCCGGGTGAGACCCCGAATCGGATGGCCGTGAGGTCGTCCGGGGCGAGCCGGAAATCCACGTACTTTCGATCCACATCGAAAGGATAGGGGCGGCGATGCCGTAGCGACAGGCTGGACGCACACCACCAGATCGGAGGAATCATGAACACGCAGATCCCCGCCGTCGTTCCGGCCGTCGAGCTCGGCATCGGCACCGGACGCACGCGCCGGTTCATCGGCGCCGAGCACTCCGCCGGCGTCTCGTACTTCTTCGTCGACAACGAACCCGGCCAGGGGCCCGACATCCACCGTCACCCGTATCCCGAGACGTGGGTCGTGCTCGAAGGAGAGGCGCGCATCACCGTCGGCGACGCGACGATCCATGCGGTCGAGGGGGATACGGCGACCGCTCCCGCCGGCATGTGGCACGGCTTCAAGAACTGCGGCGCCGGCCGGTTGCGCGTGCTCTGCATCCACGCCTCGGACCGCATCATCCAGGAATGGCAGGACGCACCCGGCGTCCTCGACATCCCCTGACCCCACAAGGAGAAGACATGAGTTTTCAGGCCTACCTCGACGCCGTCGAGACCAAGACCGGACTGACGCCGCGGCAGCTCGTCGAGCTCGCCCACGAGAAGGGGTTCGACCAGACGACCAAGGCCACGCCGATCGTCGAGTGGCTCGCCGCCGACTACGGTCTCGGTCGTGGCCACGCGATGGCGATGGTCCACGTCATCACGAAGGGCCCGCGGATCAGCGACAAGCACGTCCAATCCGGCGGAACGCACTCGGATCCTGCGAACGAGCTGTGGCTGGACGGCAAAGCCACCAATCCGAACCCGTAGCCGTTCCGCCTCCGGTCCTCGGCTCGGCCTCGGACTGGATCCGTCCGTCGGGGCGCGTCAGTCGCGCCCCGACCGGCGGAATACGGTCCGAACCCAGGAGCGGATGCCGCCGCCCCGGCGCTCTGCCCGCGCCTCCACCTCGGCGGCCGCTGCGGCGTCTGCCCGAGCGAACCGCGCGTCCCGCCGCTCGCGCCACGCAGCGACCTCGCCGTCGACATCGCGGAGCGCGGTCACGACCGGCGGACCGCCCAGCAGCTGACGTCGAGCCTCGATGACCCGGCGGTTGAAGCCCTCGACCGCTTCGCGGACATCCTGCTCGCGAGTGAGCGCATCGAGCCTGCCGGAGAGCTCGCGATCCTCGACCCGCAGCATCAGTGCGGGCGGACCGAGTCCGGTCAGACGCTCGGTCTCGATCTTGCGGCGGATCCACCAGTCGGGATCGTGTCCCTGGCCGAGTCCGGGGATCGGCTTGCCTGCACCGGGCAGGTCGTCGAAGTCGCCGCGCCGGATCGCCTGCTGGATCGATGTCTCGACGTACGCCGCACGATCCACGGCGTTCGCGGCGCGCGTGCGCGAACCGGATGCCTCGACCTCGGGCGAGGCGGTCTGGGACCCGTCCGAGCCTCCGTCGTCGGTGGGATCCGCTTCCGGTGTGGTCCCGACACCCTCGTCCCGCGCGAGCCTGTCGACGCGGTAGCGGGCGGCGGCGAGCCGGGGGTCCTCGGTCATGATCCCGCGGTGTGATCCCGCCAGGAGTGCTGCGGGGCGTAGCCGAGCAGGCGGCGGGCCTTGTCGATGGACAGCAGGGTGTCGTGGTCGCCCAACTCACCGTTCGCAGGCACATCCGGGAACACCTCGGCGACCAGCTCGGCGTTCGGGCGGGACATCACGGTGTCGGCGGCGGCGATGATGTACGTCTCGAACCCGGGCGGTGCGACCTCGAGCGCACGCTGGATGGCCTGCGCCCCGTCGCGCGCGTCGATGTAGCCCCAGAGGTTCCACTTGCGCTGCCGTGCGTCGGCGTCGAACGTCGGGAACTCCGGGTAGTCCTCCGGCACCATGACGTTCGAGAACCGCAGACCGGTGATCGATAGCTCGGGGTTCCAGCGCACGAGCTCGACGGCCATGCGCTCTTCGAGCGTCTTGACCAGCGAGTAGACCGACTCGGGCCGGGGCGGATACTCCTCGTCGACCGGGATGTACGGCGGCGGCACGTCGAAGGGAAGGCCGAGCACCGTCTCGCTCGATGCGTAGACGATGCGACGGATGCCGAGCCTCGCGGCCGCCCAGAACACGTTGAACGTCGCACCCATGTTGTTGTGGAAGGTGGCGACGTCGCTGCGGATGCCCGGTGCCGGTATGGCTCCGAGGTGCACGACGGCATCGATCCCGTCGTGCTTGTCGTTGACCCCGGCGAGGGCGTCGACCACCTGTCCGTAGTCGGTGAGATCGACCTGCACGAAGTCGGGTCCGCGGGTTCCGACGACATCGATGCCGAGGACCTCGTAGCCGGCCGCGCGCAGCTCGCGAGCGACGACCGAGCCGAGCTTTCCGGACGAGCCGGTGAGTGCGATGCGCATGCTTAACAGCGTGCCACGCCCTCCGGGCGACTCGGCGAGAGTGAGCCGAATCCGTCGCTGCCACTAGGGTGAGCGCGATGGATGGCCACGCACCGACTCCCGCCGCACGCGAGACCGCCGGTCGCGTGGGTGTGCGCGATGTCGCGCGAGCGGCCGGCGTATCGACGCAGACGGTGTCGCGCGTCATCAACGACCACCCGCACATCCGCCCCGAGACGCGCAGCCGCGTGCTCGACGCGATGGCCGAGCTCGGATACCGGGTCAACAACGCCGCCCGCACGCTCGGCACGCGCACCAGCCGGACGCTGGGCGTCATCGCCTCGGACGCCACGCTGTACGGCCCCTCCGTCGGCATCGCCGCCCTCGAGGCGGCGGCGCGCGACGCCGGCCGGTGGACCGCGACGGCATACGCCGATGCCTCGGCCGAGGCATCCGTCCGGGACGCCGCAGAACGGCTGCTCGGGCAGGGTGTCGACGGGCTCATCCTTCTCGCACCGCACGCGGCGACCCTCGCTTCGCTCTCCGAGGCCTATCCGGGCGTCGCGGTGGCGGCGCTGCATGTCGGCCCCGGTGCGGTGCGGCAGGAGGACGGCGCGATGCTGGCGGTGTCGCATCTCGTCGAGCTCGGGCACCGGCGCATCGGTCGTGTCGTGGGACCCGCGGACTGGATCGAGGCGCGCTCGCGCGATGCCGGTGTCGCGCGTGCGATCGCCGAGGCGAACCTCGAGCCCGGGCCGCTGTGGACCGGGGACTGGTCCGCCGCCTCGGGCGCTGCGGTCGCCGGCGACATCGCCGCAGCGGTGCGGAATGAGCCGGGCCCGACCGCGATCGCCGCGGCGAACGACCAGATGGCGCTCGGGCTCATCGCCGGGCTGCGCGCCGCAGGTCTCGACGTTCCGGGTGACGTCAGCGTCACCGGCTTCGACGACAATCCCGATGCCGCGTTCTACCGTCCGGCCCTGACCACGGTCGGACTCGATCTCGCGGGCGAGGCGCGCAGCGCCGTGGCCCAGGTCCTGGGTGCGCCGACGCCGATCGTCGGCGATCCGCGGCTCTTCGTGCGCGCGTCCACCGCGCCTCCCCGACGCTGAGAGGCGACGATGCCCGACCTGCGCTCGTACCGTTCTCAGGACTGCCGCGCGAGGCGACCGGTGCCACCCCGCGCGATTCCGCCGTGGAGCGTCGCCGGCGACTCGCTCGATCCTGCGCCGGGTACAGGGTCATGCTTTACCGGAAGCGGTGTTACCGGTAACATCGATCGCGTCGCCTCGTACGCGGCAGCATCCACGAGAACCCGATGGAGGACCCCGTGACGAGCCCCAGCCCGGCGACCCCGACGCCTCACTCCAGTCCGGAAGTCGAGGCATCCATCGCCGCCATCCGTCAGCAGGTGGCGACGCTCCACGGCGAGCTGGTGCGGTATGGCCTGGTGGTGTGGACGGGCGGCAACGTCTCGGGGCGGGTGCCGGGTGCGGATCTGTTCGTGATCAAGCCGTCGGGTGTGTCGTACGACGAGCTGGCGCCGGAGAACATGATCCTGTGCGATCTGGACGGGAATGTGGTTCCCGGCACGCCGGGCAGTGACCGGTCGCCTTCCAGTGACACGGCGGCGCACGCGTATGTGTATCGGAACATGCCGGAGGTCGGCGGGGTCGTGCACACCCATTCGACGTTCGCGGTGGCGTGGGCGGCGCGGGCGGAGGAGATCCCGTGCGTGATCACGGCGATGGCCGATGAGTTCGGTGGACCGATCCCGGTGGGGCCGTTCGCGATCATCGGCGACGACTCGATCGGCCGGGGCATCGTCGAGACGCTGAGCGGGCATCGCTCTCGGGCGGTGCTGATGCAGAACCACGGTCCGTTCACGATCGGCGCTTCGGCCAAGGATGCCGTGAAGGCGGCGGTGATGGTCGAGGACGTGGCCCGCACGGTGCACTACGCGCGGGAGGCGGGCCCGTTGGTGCCGATCCCGCAGGACGCGATCGACAGCCTGTACGACCGCTACCAGAACGTCTACGGACAGAGCGGAGACGAACGGCGATGACTCTTCGGCCAGACGCAGAGGCGCGGGAGGATGCCGCAGCCCAGGCGATCCGCGAGGGCCGCACCGCGCAGATCCTCGAGGGTCGCACCGCGCTGGGCATCGAGTTCGGGTCCACCCGCATCAAGGCCTGCCTGATCGCGCTCGACGACCCCACCGTGGTGCTCGGCGTCGGCTCCCACGCGTGGGAGAACCGGTTCGAGCACCGCACCTGGACGTATTCGCTCGACGATGTGTGGAGAGGGCTGCAGGATGCCTACGCCGCACTCGTCGCCGACGTCCACGAGCGGCACGGGGTCCGCCCCGACACGTACGGCGCGATCGGCGTCTCGGCGATGATGCACGGCTATCTCGCGTTCGACGAGGCCGACGAGCTGCTCGTGCCGTTCCGGACTTGGCGCAACACCACGACCGGGGCGGCCGCCGCCGAGCTCACGGCGTCGTTCGGTCTCAACATCCCGCTGCGGTGGTCGATCGCGCACCTGCATCAGGCGGTGCTCGATGACGAGCCGCACCTGTCCCGTGTGCGCTTCGTCACCACCCTGGCCGGCTACGTCCACTTCCGCCTCACGGGCCGGCGGGTGCTGGGCGTCGGCGACGCCTCGGGGATGTTCCCGATCGACTCCGTCACCGGCGACTACGACGCCGACCTGCTCGCGCGGTACGACGCGCTGGCGGCGGACCGGCTTCCGGCCCGCAGCGTCCGTGACCTGCTTCCCGAGGTGCTCGGCGCCGGTACGGCAGCCGGTGACCTGACCGCCGAGGGCGCCGCACTGCTCGACCCGACCGGTGCGCTGCGCCCCGGCATCCGTCTGTGTCCGCCTGAGGGCGACGCCGGAACCGGCATGGTCGCGACCAACGCGGTCGCCCCGCGCACCGGAAACGTCAGCGCGGGGACGAGCATCTTCGCGATGGTCGTGCTCGAGCGGCCGCTGGAGCACGTGCATCACGAGCTCGACCTCGTCACGACTCCGGCGGGCGATCCGGTCGCAATGGTGCACTGCAACAACGGCGCGAGCGAGCTCGCCGCGTGGGCGGGTCTCTTCGAGCGCTTCGCCGTGGCGGCCGGTACGCCGGTCGCGGCCGACGCGGTCTACGAGACGCTGTTCCGCGAGGCGCTCGCCGGCGAGGCCGACGCCGGCGGGCTGCTCGCCTACAACCACCTCGCGGGCGAGCCGATCGCTGGGCTGACGGAGGGGCGGCCGCTGTTCGTGCGCACGCCCGACAGCCGCTTCACCCTCGCGAACGCCATGCGCGCGCAGCTCTACGGCGTCTTCGGCACCCTGGCCCTCGGCATGCGCGTGCTCGAGGGAGAGGGTGTCGCGCTGGATCGCATGTTCGCGCACGGCGGCATGTTCCGCACCGCCGGCGTCGCCCAGCGCTTCCTCGCGGGCGCGCTCGACGCCCCCGTGTCGGTCGGCGACACCGCCGCCGAGGGCGGCGCGTGGGGCGTCGCGGTGCTGGCCGCGTTCGCCGCAGAGGTCGGGGGAGCGGTCCCCACGCCTCCTCACGGCGGCGCCGGCGCGCCGCGGCGAGCGTCCGAGCCCGTGGGACCAGCCGCGGCCGCGACATCCGGAAGAGACCTGTCGGCCTATCTCGACGACCGCGTCTTCGCGCACGCCCCGATCGACACCGCCGATCCCGATCCGGCCGACGTCGCCGGCTTCGCCGCGTACCTCGACCGCTACCGCGCCGGCCTGGCCGTCGAAGCCGCCGCCGTCTCCGCTCTCTGACCCACCGTGTCCCGATCTCTGGCGCCCATGTCCCCGTTCTCGCCGGTAGAGGCCTCTCTATCGAGCGGAAATGGGGCACGGATGCCGCGGACTCACTGAACTGAAGGAATCCCATGACCCGCACGCCTCTGTCCACCACCCTCGACTCGTACGAAGTCTGGTTCGTCACCGGCAGCCAGAACCTCTACGGCGATGAGACCCTCCGTCAGGTCGCCGAGCAATCGCAGCAGGTGGCCGACGGTCTGTCGTCGCTGCCGGTGAAGGTCGTCTGGAAGCCGGTCCTCAAGGACTCCGACTCGATCCGCAAGCTGGCGCTGGAAGTGAACGCCCGCGACGACGTGATCGGCGTCATCGCCTGGATGCACACCTTCAGCCCCGCGAAGATGTGGATCGCGGGCCTCGACGCCCTTCAGAAGCCGCTGCTGCACCTGCACACGCAGGCCAACGTCGAGCTGCCGTGGGCCGACATCGACTTCGACTTCATGAACCTCAACCAGGCCGCGCACGGCGACCGCGAGTTCGGGTACATCCAGACCCGCCTCGGCGTCGCCCGCAAGACCGTGGTCGGTCACGTGTCGAACCCGGCCGTGAAGCAGCAGATCGAGGACTGGCAGCGCGCCGCCGCCGGATGGTCGGCCGCCCGTACGCTGAAGCTCGCACGATTCGGCGACAACATGCGCTACGTCGCGGTCACCGAGGGCGACAAGACCGAGGCCGAGCTGCGGTTCGGCGTGCAGGTCAACACGTGGGGTGTGAACGAGCTGGTGGAAGCGGTGGATGCCGCGGCCGAGGCCGACGTCGACGCCCTGGTCGCGGTGTACCTCGACGAGTACGACGTGGCCGACGAGCTGCTGCCCGGTGGGGCGCGGCACCAGTCGCTGCGTGACGGCGCGGCGATCGAGCTCGGCCTGCGCTCCTTCCTCGAGGAAGGCGGCTTCGGCGCCTTCACCACGTCGTTCGAAGACCTCGGGGCGCTGAAGCAGCTGCCGGGGCTCGCGGTGCAGCGGCTCATGGCCGAGGGGTACGGCTTCGGTGCCGAAGGCGACTGGAAGACGGCGATCCTCGTTCGCGTCGCGAACGTGATGGGCGCGGGCCTCCCGGGTGGCGCAAGTCTCATGGAGGACTACACCTACGACCTCGTCCCCGGCTCGGAGCGGATCCTCGGTGCCCACATGCTCGAGGTGTCGCCGTCGCTGAGCTCCGCGAAGGCGCGCCTCGAGGTGCACCCGCTCGGCATCGGCGGCAAGGAGGACCCGGTGCGCCTCGTGTTCACCGCCGACCCGGGCCCGGCCCTCGTCGTGGCGATGAGCGACATGCGCGACCGGTTCCGCCTGGTCGCCAACGTCGTCGAGAACGTCGAAGCCCCCGACCTGCCGAAGCTTCCGGTCGGCCGGGCGGTGTGGAAGCCCGCGCCGGACTTCGCGACGTCGGCCGGCTGCTGGCTCGCGGCCGGTGCCGCCCACCACACCGTCATGACGACCGCGGTCGGCATCGAGGTGTTCCGCGACTTCGCCGAGATCGCCAAGACGGAGCTCGTCGTCATCGACGAAGACACCACGCTCCGCGGCTTCCAGCGGGAGCTGCGCTGGAACCAGGCCTACTACCGTCTGGCCCAGGGCCTCTGACCCTCGAGAGTCGCGAATCTGCGTCACCCGCTACTGTGATCTGCGGCACGCTTTCCCCCACCACCCGGAGGATCCGAATATGGCTGTAATCCCCGCATCCGGCACCCAGCACGCGCTCCGCGCCGGCGACTACGAGGCGGTCATCGCGAGCGTGGGGGCGACGCTCCGCTCGCTGACGTACCGCGGCCGCAACCTCGTCGTGCCCTTCGAGGCCGACGAGGTGCGACCCGCGCATCGCGGCGCCACGCTCGCCCCGTGGCCCAACCGCATCGTCGACGGCAAGTACTCGTTCGGCGGCCGGGACTTCCAGCTCGGGCTCACCGAACCGGCCCGCGGGCATGCGCTGCACGGCCTGGCCACCTGGCTCGACTTCGAAGCCGTCGACAAGGGCTCGGACCACGTCACCCTCGCCGCGGTGATCCAGCCGCAGACCGCCTACCCGTGGCGGATCATCGTGACCGCGCGGTTCGAGCTCGGCCCCGGCGGCCTCACCCAGTCGGTCACCGCCCGCAACGACAGCGCCGAGCCGGCGCCGTGGGGCACGGCTCCGCACCCCTACCTGGTGGCGGGCGAGGGCCGCGTCGACGACTGGACGCTCGAGCTGCCGGCCGCGCAGGTACTCGAGGCCACCCCCGACCGCCTCATTCCCACCGAGCTCACCGCCGTGGACGCGAACGACCCGGAGCGCTTCGACTTCCGCACAGCGCGCCCCATCGGCCCGGTGGAGATCGACCACGCGTACTCGGGTCTCATCCGCGGCTCGGACGGCATCGCGACGGTTCGACTGACAGTCCCCACGCCCCCTCCGCTCGACGCTGGCGCGTCGGGCGGAGCCTCCGGGCGCGTGGGCCCAGCCGCAGGGACCGGTGTCGAGATGTCGTGGGATGCCTCGTGCCCCTGGGTGCAGGTCCACACCGCCGACAAGCCCGACCCCGCGGCGAGCCGTCTCGGACTCGCCGTCGAGCCGATGACCTGTGCGCCCGACGCGTTCAATGCCGGCTCGTATGACTACGACGCGGGTCTGGTCGTTATCGAGCCCGACGCATCCGCCACCGCCTCCTGGCGCATCGCCGCGATCGTCTGATCCGGCGCGGACCGACCGGGCTCGATCCGGCCGGTCCGTCGCCGTGCCTGGATCCGGCTCGGTGACGGCACCCGCTGGGTAGCGGCATCCGTCGCGGGCGTGTGTGCGTGGGCAGCCTGATCTCGAGCTCGTACGTCGGATCAATGACGGATGCCGGAGCGGGATGTCACACCGGATGCCGCGGCGGTGTCTCCATGCCAAGGAACAACCTTGGAGGAGACATGACCACGAACGCCCGCGTTCCCGCAGCCGAGCTCACCGGCGCCTACGGCCTGATGCTCAAGGTCGCGATGAAGAAGATGGTCGGCGACGTCCCGGATTCGGCGGGGGTGCTGTGGAATCACCCCGCCGTGTTCAAGGACATGATGGGATTCAGCCGCAAGTCTGAGAAGTGGGACGAGCTCGACGAAGGACTCGGCGTGCTCGCGCGCATGGCGGCGGCCGCCGCCGTCGGCTGCGAAGCGTGCCTCGACCTGAACTACTTCATGGCGCACCGCCGCGGGCTCGACGAGGAGAAGGTGCGTGAGGTGCCGGCGTGGCGCACGTCGCCCGTCTTCACCCCGCTCGAGCGCCGTGTCATGGCCTATGCCGATGCGATGAGCCAGACACCACCGGCGGTGACCGACGAGATGTCGGCACAGCTGCTGGACGAGCTCGGCGCGTCGGCTCTCGTCGAGCTGGCCGCCCGGGTGGCCGTCATGAACATGGCGGCGCGAATGAACAGGGCGCTCGGCATCCGTTCAGAGGAGTACGCCGCGGCGTGCGGACTGCGTCCGCTCGCGGATCGTCAGCTCGCAGACCACGAGGGCTCGAGCCAGGAGAACGGGGGCAAGCAGACCGCACACGATGCGGCTCCGGTATCCGCCGCCGTAGGCTCTCGGGCATGAGCACCCCGCTCGACGACGCCGACGCGCCGGATCACGGCGTGGTCGACGCCGACGCGCCGGACCACGCCGTGGTCGACGCTCCCGATCCGTTCGTCACGCATCGCGGCCTGCTGTTCACGGTCGCGTACGAGATGCTCGGGTCGGCGGCCGACGCCGAGGACGTGCTGCAGGAGTCCTGGCTGCGCTGGGCCGGCGTCGATCGGGCCGAGGTGCGGGACGCGCGGGCGTATCTCGTGCGCATCGTGACACGCCAGGCGCTCAACCACCTCCGCACCGTCTCTCGGAGGCGCGAAGAGTACGTGGGGGAGTGGCTTCCCGAGCCGCTGCTGACCTCTCCCGACGTCGCCGACGACGTCGAGCTGGCCGACAGCGTCTCGATCGCGATGCTCACCGTGCTCGAGACGCTCGCCCCGACCGAGCGCGCGGTCTTCGTGCTGCGCGAGGTCTTCGACGTGCCCTACGACGAGATCGCGGTCGCTGTAGACAAGTCCCCCGCGTCCGTCCGGCAGATCGCGCATCGCGCGCGGGACCACGTCGCCCGGCGCCCTCGGGTGAAGGTCGAGCGCTCCGAGCACGAGCGCGTCGTCGCGCGGCTCGCAGATGCGGTCAACACCGGCGACGTTCAGGCGCTGATGGACGTGCTGGCACCCGACGTCGTGTCGATCGCCGACGGCGGGGGACAGGTGCGCGGTGCGGCTCGCCGCCCGATCGTCGGCGCGAAGAAGCTCGCGGCGTACCTCATGGGCGGGATGGCGAAGTACGGCGTCAGCATGCGGATGTCGGCGATGCCGGTCAACGGTCAGCCCGGCCTTCGGGTCGAGGTCGACGGTCAGATGGTCGGCGCCGTCAGCCTCACGGTCGAGGAAGGTCGCGTGACGCGGATCTTCACGACGGCGAACCCGCAGAAGCTCGCTCGCCTGGACGCGGAGATACCGCTGACCCGCTGAGCGACCCCGGCCCGAAGGACCAGCCCGTCCGGCCCTGGGTCAGTGGTGCCCGGGGTCCACCAGCTCGTGCGACCCGTGGTCGGGCGCGAAGCGAGCGCCCTCCGTCGTCCCCAGTGCCGGCGTGACGATGGCGGCGACGACGACTGCAGCGGCGATGAGCGCGCTGACACGCGGGGCCCCGGCATCCGTTCGATCATCCCCCGCCCGCAGTCGCAGACCGCAGGTCAGCGCGACGGCGATGAGAAGAGCGGATGCCGCCGCCGCCGCGATCACGCTCGCCCGTCCGGGCTGCGCCCAGAGCACGGCGGTCAGCGCGGCGATGCCCGCCAGCGCGCCCGCGATTCCTGTTCGGGGCACGACGACGTGACCCCGGACGAGCACCATCGCTCCCCAAAATACGCTCCCGGCGCCGAGCGTGACCAGAACCAGGCCGGCCCCCCGGGCGGCCAGGTCTCCGGTCAGCGCGTCGGCGCCGAGAGCGATCTGTATGAGTCCGGCACCCCATGCCGCGACCGCACCGATCGCCGGAGCGATCGATGTTCTCGTTGTCTCGGTCATGGGAGCGGCCTCAGGCTGTGCGCGTCGTGCGGTTCGTGTTCACACCGCGCTCGGCGCCGAGTCCGACACCGAGGAGCACGAGAGCGCTCGCGAGGTGAAGGAAGTGATCCGCGGTGTTCAGCGCGAGGATGTTGGCTCCGGTGTCGGCGATGAAGAAGCCGACGATACCGAGCAGCAGGTAGGCGGCACCGACGATGACGTTCACCGTCTTGGCGGCCTTCACCGACGACAGTCCACCGATGAGCAGGGCGGCCCCGATCAGCAGGTGGGCGATGTTGTGGAGCGGGTTGACTTCGAAGATGCCGAGCAGCAGCCCGCCTTCGGTCGCGATGAAGCCGACGCCGCCGGTGACGGCGAAGCCCAGTGCGCCGACGACGAGGTAGACGGCTCCGAAGATCGTCGCGACGAGGCGATTGGGTGACGAGCGCATGTGCGTTCCTCCTGTTTTCTTGGTGCGGCACGTGCCGCGTGTGTGGTTGTTCGGAACCCGGCGTGGGACGGTTTGCCTCGACGGTGGGCGGAGGCCCCGGGCCTGTCCTACGGTCCGAGGCCTCGCTTGTCGCGGCGCAGTCCGTTCGCGGCGATGGCCTCTCCGCGAACGGGGCGGGATCACGTCCCGTCGCGCAGGTCTTCCTTGATGTCGTTGCGGGTCTTCACCGAGTCCCGTTCGGCTTCCGCCTTCCTGACGTCGGCGTCCGCCTTCATCTCGTCGACCTTGTCGCCGACGCGATCGGTGGTGTCATCCCACGTGTCCGCGATCTTCTCGCCGACGGCCTTGGCCGTCTCTTTGGCGTCGTCCATGAATCCCATGGGTACTCCTCTCGTGGGCGTGACTCCGACGGTAGGGATCGGTGGTGTCCGGAGCAGGGGGCTTGCGCGCGCTCGCACGGATTGCTAGACGCGCAGGCGCTCGCCGCGCGCGAGCAAACGGCGTGGCGTCCGACGCACTAGCCTCGATTCGAGGAGGTGCGATGGGTAAGAACGCGGATGCGATCGCCGAGGGCGTCTCCATCGCGTCCGCCGCCGCGCGCCTGGTCGTCCGCAACCGCATCCTCGTCGACACCATCGCCAACGACGAGCTGTTCGAAGCAGCCCGCTTCGCGACATTCGCGCGCGAGACGCTGATCTCGCTCGCCGACGAGCAGGAGGCGGCCGCCGATCTGGCACGCCGTCAGCGCAAGAAGGCGTGGGGCAAGTTCTCCGATCCCGACGGCACGCACGACTACCGGGACCGCGACACCCGCAACCTGCGCAAGCGTCACCGTCAGTACATCGGCGTCGCGAAGGAGCTGCGCCGTATGGCCGACGATCCGCACGTCGTGCGCACGCTCGTCGAGCAGTCGCGCGACGCCGCGTGGGGCGATGTCGAGTCCAACCTCCAGCGCCGCCTGCGCGTCGAGGGCATGCGCCCCGACCTCGATCCGGACTACGAGCGGATGCGCGCGGCCCGCATGCAGTCGATCCGGCTCGTCGACCTTCCGCGTCTTTCGGCGCACCGTCGTCGCGGGCCGCAGGGTGGCGACTCCGAGTCCGCTGCGGGCGCGTCTGACGGCGAGACGGATGCCGCGCCGCGCGCTTCCGGCGTGGACCTCAGCGAGCTCGATTCCTGAGTCGCCGGCCCGATTCGATCGGGGTTGTGAGGACACGCCCGGCACTGCGGCGCCGATTCGCGCGGGCCGCGGCCGTGGGGTATTCTTGACGACGTTGTGCGCGAGAGCGGGCAGCATGCGCCTCTAGCTCAATGGATAGAGCATCTGACTACGGATCAGAAGGTTGGGGGTTCGAGTCCCTCGAGGCGCGCACTGTGTTGAGACAGTGAACGACGAAGAGCCGCGGATCTCCGCGGCTCTTCGTCATTCCTGCGGCAAGTCAGTGCGACGGGGAAACTCACTTCGCTCGCACGGCCACCGGTCCCGTCGACTCTCTGACGAGAAGGTGAGTCGGAATCATGGTGGTTCCGGGCCGTGGCGGTTCGCCGTTGAGGATCGCGATGAGCCGGCTGGCGGCGAGACGACCGGCGTGCTCGGTATCGCCGGCGATCGTGGTCAACGGCGGGGCGCTGAAATCTGCGCCGAAGATGTCGTCGCACCCGACGACGCTCATGTCATCGGGAACACGCACGCCACGCTGCCTGAGGCGTTGCAGAATCCCGATGGCGAGGAGGTCGTTGAACGCGACGCACGCCGTGGCCCCCGTGACGAGCAGAGCATCCGCGGCGGCAACTCCGCTGGTACGCGTGGGAGTGTACGGGCCGACGAGGATCGGCATGAGCGATTGCAGGCGAACCTGCTCCTCGAACTCCTTCCAGCGCCAGCGGTTCTGCCACGATCCAGGCGGTCCTGATACGAAGGCGATCGTCTCGTGTCCGAGGGCCTTCAGGTGGTCGACCGCCTGCGTGAGACCGGGTCGGATGTCGATGAGCACGCTCGGTATGTCCTCATGCCGGCGATTGATCACGGTGAGCGGAAGCCGTGCGGTGGCCTCGCGGAGCGCGGTCTCATCGAGCCGCGTCGCAGAGAGGATGACGCCGTCGACGACCTTATCGAGCTGGCTCAGGGTCTCGGCCTCGGTCGAGTGCGACTCGCCGGTGTCGATCAGCAGCTGCATGAAGCCCGCGGTGCGCAGCTGCTCTTGCGTCGAGCGGATGATGTCGAAGTAGAACGGGTTCGTCACGTCTGGCACGAGCAGCGCCACGAGCCCCTTGCGATCGGCCAGGCGCGAGGAGGTGCTGTACCCGAGTTCTCGCGCGGCGTCGAGGATGCGCTGGCGGGTCTGCTCGTTGATCCGTCCCGGACTGTTCAGTGCGCGCGAGACCGTGGACGCCGCCACCCCGGCGCGCTCGGCAACTTCTTTCGCGGTGACTCGCATGACTGTCCTTCCTTATTCCTCGTGATCACCTAACCCGGTGCCAGCACATTTGGCAAGTGTTGGCAATTTCTTGACGTGTCGTGCCACCCGCGTTTCCATGGAACTGCGAAACCCGCACTCTGCTCTTTTCCGATGACGTAATCGAGGACACGATGAATTCGATGACCAAGAAGGTCAGCCTGGTCGCTGTGGCAGCTCTCCTGCTCACGGGCTGCGCGGCTGGCACACCCGAAGCCGAGGTTTCTGCGGGCGGTGACAGCGTCGCCCGGGGCCCACTGCTCACGATCGGCCAGCTCGGCGATGTCGCCTCCTGGGATCCCTCGCAGGCCCACGTCGGGCACGCACTGGTCCCGTACCAGCTCGTCTACGACACCCTCATCCTCCGCGAGCCGGATGGAGAGCTCAGCCCGATGCTCGCAACCGAGTGGAGTTACAACGACGACCGCACAGTGCTCACGCTGGAGCTGCGGGACGACGTCACCTTCTCAGACGGCGAGCCTTTCGATGCGGAGGCGGTGACGGCCAACCTCGAGCACTTCAAGTCCGGCAACGGTCGCCAGGCAGTGCAGCTGACGCAGTTCGAGTCGGCGACCGCGGTGGACGAGGACACGGTCGAAATCACGCTCGCTCAGCCCGACCCGGCCATGGAGTATTACCTCAGTCAGGCTGCCGGCTTGATGGCCAGCCCTGCCGCGATCGAGGCAGGAACGCTGGAGACCGACCCGATCGGCACCGGCCCGTACCTGTACGACAAGGCGAATTCGGTGCGTGACTCCCAGTCCCGCTTCACGGCGAAGGAGGACTACTGGAACCCCGACCTGCAGAAGTTCGACGAGGTCGAGCTGCGGATCCTGGTGGACATCTCGGCGCGCGTCAACGCCATCATCTCGGGGCAGGTGGACTGGACGACACTCGAGGCGAAGTCGGCTGACCAGGCAGAGGATGCCGGGCTCGAGATCATCCCCGACTACCAGGTCGACTGGACGGGCATGACCTTCCTCGACCGCGACGGAGTCATCAACCCCGCGCTCGCCGATGAGCGCGTCCGTCAGGCCATCAACTACGCCGTCGACCGCGACACGCTGCTGGAAGAGCTGCAGCTCGGCCGCGGGAGTGTCACGAGCCAGGTGTTCGGACCCGACAGCGGCGCGTTCGTCGACGACCTCGAGGAGTACTACACCTATGACCCCGAGAAGGCGAAGGATCTCCTTGAGGAAGCCGGCTACGAAGACGGCTTCGAGCTGAGGCTCCCGGTGATCCCGGCCTTCGCGACGCAGATCACGGCGCTCGCGCAGCAGCTCGGCGAGATCGGCATCACCGTCACTCAGGAGACGGTGCCGCCGGCGAACTACGTCCAAGACGTCGTGCAGAAGAAGTTCGAAGCGTTCAACTTCAATCTCTTCCAGGGTGAGGCGTGGGTCGCGATCAACCAGATCATCTCGCCGACCGCGACGTTCAACCCCTTCGGCACTACCGACCCCGAGCTGGAAGAGCTCATCTCCGTCGTTCAGCAGGGCGGCGAAGACAGCGAAGCGGCGGCGCAGGACGTCAACCGCTACGTCACCGAGAACGCCTGGTTCCTGCCGCTGTACCGCATCGACCAGATCAGCGTGTACAACCCCGAAAAGGTCACCGTCGTCGCGCAGACGCAGTCGGCGATGCCCTCCATCTACAACTTCTCCCCCGCGGAGTAGGGAGACGACGGACAGGCGGAGGCGGCGACTGCACAGAGTGCGCCAGCTGCCTCCGCCCTCCCAGATCGGAGGATCCATGCTCACGTTCACACTGCGACGCCTCGCGTCGGGTCTCGGCCTGCTGGTCGTCATCTCGATGCTGACGTACACGCTCCTGTTCTTCTCGAGCACAGCCATCGCGCGCAATATCTTGGGCGAACAGGCCACCCCAGAGCAGATCGCACTGAAGGAGGCCGAGCTCGGTCTGGATCAGCCTCTCCCCGTGCGATATCTGGGCTGGGCAGGTGCGGCGCTGCGCGGCGACCTCGGCCAGTCCTGGTTCAACGGCGAACCCGTCACGCAGACGATCCTCAACCGACTGCCCGTCACCCTCGTGCTGATGATCGTCTCGATCGTGCTCGTGGCCCTCATCGCGACGGCACTCGGCGTTCTCGCCGCCGTCCGTCGCGGATGGGTGGATCAGACGGTGCAGGTCGGCGCGGTGGTCGGCGATGCGATTCCCGGGTTCGTGCTGGCCCTGCTCCTCGTCACGATCTTCGCGGTGAACCTCGGCTGGTTCCCTGCCGTTTCCACCATCCGCCCAGGGGCGGGGCTCGAGGCGTGGATCGTCTCTCTCAGCCTTCCGGTGATCGCGATCGTGCTCAACTACGTGACCTCCAGCGCGCAGCAGATCCGCAGCGCGGTCATCAAGGAACTCGAGAAGGACTACGTTCGCACGCTTCGCAGCCGGGGGTTGGGGGAGCGTGAGATCGTGCTCAAGAACGTACTGCGCAGCGCCGCGCCCGCCGGTCTGACCGTACTCAGCCTGCAGTTCATCGGCCTCCTGGGCGGTGTCATCATCCTGGAGCAGATCTTCGCGATCGCCGGGATCGGCCCCCTCCTCGTCACCGCGACCACTGTCGGCGACATCCCCGTCGTCATGGGGATGACCATCGTCGCGGTGGTGATCGTCATCATCGTGAACCTGCTCGTGGACGTCGCTCAAGGCGCCCTCAACCCGAAGGTGCGGCTGTCATGACCGACGTCATCAGGACCCCATCCGTGCCCAAGCGCTCCCAGCGCGGAACCCTGCGGCGGATGGTACGCAACCCGCTCGGCATCCTCTCGCTCTCTTTGCTCACGATCATCGTGCTCGCCGCGGTGTTCGCGCCTCTGATCGCACCGTTCGATCCGAACTATGCCGACGTCGGCAACACCCTCGCCGGCCCGGGCGGGCAGAACATGCTCGGTACCGACAGTGCAGGTCGCGACGTCTTCTCACGCCTGCTGTACGGCGCCCGGCTCACACTGCTCTCGGCGCTCCTGTGCGCGAGCGTCGCGATCGCGATCGGGCTCCCGGCAGGTCTGATCGCCGGCTACTACGGTGGTGCGTTCGACAGCACGTCGAACTGGTTCTCCAACATGGCGATGGCCCTCCCGGGCTTCGTCGTCCTGCTGGTCGTCCGCGCCGCGCTCGGTCCTTCGGTGTGGATCTCGATGATCGCCTTCGGCATCCTCATCAGCCCGAGCTACTACCGCCTGACCCGCACCGCCGTGCAATCCGTCCGCAATGAGCTGTATGTCGACGCCGCCCGCGTCGTGGGCCTGAGCGACGCGCGCATCATCTCTCGGCACATCCTCTCCGTCGTCAGGGCGCCCCTGATCATCCAGACGGCCCTCATCTGCGGAGTCGCGATCGCCGTTCAGAGCGGCCTGGAGTTCCTCGGTCTGGGCGACCCGACCGAGGCATCCTGGGGTTCGATGCTGGGCGACGGCTTCAACAACATCTACGTGCAGCCCTCCCTCATGCTCTGGCCGGCGCTGGCGATCGGCATCACGATCGGCTCCCTCGTGCTGCTCGGGAATGCGATCCGTGATGCGCTCGAGGACCGCCGCGAGATCAACGCGCCGCGCCGTCCCCGGCCCGTCGCCGATGCGGGCGCGCGGGGGCCCGCTGTGGTCGATGACACCGAGGCGATCCTGCAGGTTGCCGATCTGAGCATCGGGTACCCGAATGTCGGTGGCGAGTACACCCGTGTTGTCCGCAACGTCTGCCTCACCATCCGACCCGGTGAAGTCCTGGGCCTGGTCGGCGAATCCGGATCGGGCAAGTCGCAGACCGCGTTCTCCATCCTCGGTCTGCTGCCGCGCACCGCCCGCATCCTCTCCGGCTCGATCCGCTTCGAGGAAGCCGTTCTCGTGCGAGACGGCGAGGTCGATGTGAAGGCTGTACTCGGCATCCGAGGTCGTCGTATCGCCTACATCCCGCAGGAGCCGATGTCGAACCTCGATCCGGCGTTCACGATCGGCCACCAGCTGACACGTCCGATGGTGAAGCTGCTCGGCATATCCAAGAATGAGGCCGCCGAGCGGGCGCGTGACCTGCTTCGTCGCGTCGGCATCGCTGATCCCGACCGGGTGATGAAGGGCTACCCGCATGAGATCTCCGGCGGAATGGCCCAGCGTGTGCTGATTGCCGGGGCCCTCTCGTGCGAGCCGGATCTGATCATCGCCGACGAGCCGACGACGGCGCTGGATGTGACCGTCCAAGCTGACGTGCTCGACGTCATCCGCACGATGCAACGCGAACTCGGAGTGGCGGTGCTTCTGGTCACCCACAACATCGGCGTGATCGCCGACATCGCCGACCGCGTCGCCGTCATGCGGCAGGGCGAGATCGTCGAGACAGGGCCGGTGGACGAGATCCTGCGCCGTCCCTCGCACTCCTATACCCGCAGCCTCATGGCGAGCATGCTCGTCGGCAAAGAGCCGCTGACGCCGCTCGGTCTCACCGGGGCCGCCGCCGGCGCAGAGACGAGCGATCCAGAGGATGCCTTCGAGGAGGCACTCGAACTCGCCGACATGCAGCAGCCCCTGTCGCCGACCGCCGAGACCATCCTGCGAGAGGACATCTGATGAGCGGCACCATTCTCGACGTCCGCGACCTGGTCGTGGAGTACAAGCCGAAGAAGCTCCGGGCCAAGCCGCACCGCGCGCTGCATGGAGTATCGCTCAACGTCGACGAGGGTCGGACGCTCGGCCTGGTGGGCGAGTCGGGGTCGGGGAAGACGACCATCGGCCGGGCCATCCTGGGCCTGGCGCCGATCGCTTCCGGCACGATCGCTTTCAAAGGCGACGACATCACGCGGATCAGCCGCCAGAATCGCCGCCGGTTCAGCGGTGACCTGCAGGTCATCTTCCAGGACCCGTACACCTCGCTGAACCCGGCGATGGACGTCGGCGACATCCTTGCCGAGCCGCTGGGCGTGCAAGGCGTCGCCCGAGATGCGGCCCGCAGGCGGGTAGTGACCCTGCTCGATCGCGTGGGCCTGCCGTCGAATGCGATCAACCGTCAGCCGAACGAGTTCTCGGGCGGCCAGCGGCAGCGCATCGCCATCGCGCGGGCACTGGCGCTCGACCCGAAGCTGATCGTGTGCGATGAGCCGGTCAGCGCCCTGGACCTGACCACCCAGGCGCGCGTGCTCGATCTCCTGCTGGAGATCCAGCAGGACACCGGGGTGGCCTACCTGTTCATCTCGCACGATCTCGACGTCGTCCATCACGTCAGCCATGACGTGGCGGTGCTCTACAAGGGCGAGGTCGTCGAGAACGGTCCGGCGGCGGAGGTCACCCGCACGCCGCAGCATCCGTATACGAAGCAGCTGTTGCTCGCGTCGCCGGTTCCGGATCCCAGCGAGCAGCGCATCCGCCGCGACCAGCGGCTCGCCCTCAAGAGCTCGCTCGACGCAGCCTGACCCCCGATAGAGAGACGAACAGTGCTCAAGCCCATCTCCACATCCACCCGCGAACTGATCCGTCTCGACGGCCTCTGGCGCTTCGCGCTGGACGACGTCTCGATCCCCGAGCCGTGGTCAGGCGAACTGAAGACCGCCTTGGAGGCTCCGGTTCCGGCCAGCTACAACGACGTGTTCGCGGACCAGGCGATTCGCGACCACGTCGGGTGGGTCTGGTACCAGCGGACGGTGCGAGTGCCGCGCGGGTGGGCCGGTGAGCGAGTCGTGCTGCGCGTGGATGCCGCCACCCATGAGGGCGTGGTCTACGTCGACGGCATCAAAGTCGCTGAGCACGTCGGTGGATACACGCCGTTCGAGGCTGACGTGACTGATCTCGCCTCGCCCGGCGAAGTGGTGCGCATCACCATCGGCGTGAACAACGAGCTGACGAACGAGACGATCCCCCCGGGCATGATCTCGACGACCGAGGCGGGCCGGCGCAAGCAGTCCTACCGCCATGATTTCTACAACTACGCAGGGTTGGCTCGCTCGGTGATCCTGTATTCGGTGCCGGCGACCCGGGTGACCGACGTCACCGTGACGACCGACCTCGACGGGGCGACCGGTGTCGTGGACTACCGAGTCGAGACGTCGGATGACGCCGATGTCCGCGTCGTGCTCTCTGACGCCGGCGGCGCCGAGGTCGCGAGCGCAGACGGCGCGACCGGACGGATCACTGTGGCTGATGCAGAGCTCTGGCGCCCGGGAACGGGGTATCTGCACGAGCTTCGGGTGGAAGTGCGCACGGGGGGAAGCGTCGCCGACGTCTACGAGCTCCCTGTCGGCATCCGCTCGGTTCGTGTCGAGGGAGCGCGATTCCTCATCAACGGCGAGCCGTTCTCCTTCCGTGGGTTCGGCAAGCACGAAGACAGCGCGTTCCGCGGCCGCGGGTTCGACAACGTCGTCATGGTGCACGACTTCTCGCTCATGGAGTGGATCGGAGCGAACTCGTTCCGGACCTCGCATTACCCCTACGCGGAAGAGTTCCTGGACTACGCCGACCGTCACGGCATCGTCGTGATCGACGAGACCGCGGCAGTGGGCCTCAACCTCGGCATCGGCGGCGGATTCCACGGCCAGAAGGCCGAGCTGTCCTTCTCGCCGACGATGTTCAACGACAAGACGCAGGCGGCGCACGCCCAGGGCATCCGCGAACTGATCGACCGCGACAAGAACCACCCGAGTGTCGTGATGTGGTCGATCGCCAACGAACCGGAGTCGGTCGAGGACGGCGCGCGGAAGTATTTCGAACCGCTCGTTCAGCTCGCCCGGGAGCTCGACCCCTCCCGACCGCTCACCTACGCGAACGAGTACCGCGGCACGTTCCACAACGACCGCTTGGCCGACCTGTTCGACGTGATCTGCCTGAACCGCTACTACGGCTGGTACAACGAGACGGCAGACCTCGATTCCGCGGCCCTCAAGCTCGAGACCGAGCTGCGCGGCTGGGAGTCGACGTTCGGCAAGCCGATCATCATCACCGAGTACGGCGCCGACACCCTTGCCGGACTCCACGCGGTGGGCACACAGGTGTGGAGCGAGGAGTACCAGGTCGCCCTGCTGCGCACCTACCACGAAGTCTTCGATCGCATCGACGCCGTCATCGGTGAGCAGGTCTGGAACTTCGCCGACTTCCAGACCTCGCAGGGCATCATCCGGGTGGACGGCAACAAGAAGGGGGTCTTCACTCGCGACCGGCGTCCCAAGGCTGCGGCGTTCGCGTTGCGTGAGCGCTGGCTCGCCGCCGGTGACGCGGACACGGGGTCCGGCGAGTGATCGACCACGCCCTGTCCACAGCGGCCGCAGGCCGAGGGATCCCGTCGGGTGACGCGCTTCTGCCTGCGGACGCACGAACGCGCGCGATCGCCCGTGAGTTGTACGAAGCCGTCGCGACCGCGCCGATCATCTCGCCCCACGGTCACGTCGATCCACGGCTTCTTCTCGATGACCGGCCGTTCCGCGACCCTGCGGAGCTGCTGATCACTCGCGATCACTACGTGACGCGCATGCTGCATTCGGCTGGGCTGGAACTGGGGGCGCTGGGGCTCGACCCGCGCCGCACGGTAGACCCTCGGGACATCTGGCGTCGCCTGGCAGCGAATTGGCATAGGTTCGCCGGCACCGCGAGCGGATACTGGCTGAGCCACGAATTGTCGTCGCTCTTCGGCGTCGATGAGGGGCTCGACGAGGTGTCTGCCGATCGCACCTACGATCGCATCGCGGCCGCGCTCCAGAAGCCGGAGTTCCGTCCTCGAACGCTGTTCGATCGGTTCGGCATCGAGGTGCTGGCGACGACCGACGATCCGCTCGACGATCTTGCGCCCCACCGCGCGCTGGCAGCGGATCCGTCATTCGCGGGTCGGGTGCTGCCGACCTTCCGCCCCGACGCGTACGTCGATCCAGAGGCGCCCGCCTTCGCCGCCGACGTCTCGCGACTCCTGGCGGCGACCGGCGAACCGACCACATTCGCCGGTTATCTAGGTGCCCTCGCCGCGCGTCGCGGGCACTTCCTTGCGGCCGGCGCCGTGTCTGCTGATCACGGCGTCGTCGAGCCGTTCACTGTGGATCTCGATCCCGCCGTTGCCGAGGACCTCTTCGGACGGGCGATGGCCGGTGACCTCGACTCCCCAGGAGCGCGTCTGTTCCGCGGGCACATGCTCTTCCAGATGGCGCGGATGAGCGTTGACGACGGTCTGGTCATGACGATTCATCCGGGCGTGCGCCGGAATCACCATGGGCCGACCTTCGAGCGCTACGGCCCCGACACCGGCCATGACATCCCGGTGACGACGGAGTACACCGAGAACCTTCGTCCGCTGCTCGAGGCCTTCGGCACCGCGCCCGGCTTCCACCTCGTGCTCTTCGCCGTCGACGAAACGGTCTACTCCCGTGAGATCGCCCCCCTCGCGGGGTTCTACCCAAGCGTCTACGTGGGCGCGCCGTGGTGGTTTCTCGACGCCCCCGACGCGATCCTCCGGTGGCGCTCGGCCGTCACCGAGACCGCGGGCTTCTACCGATCGAGCGGCTTCATCGATGACACGCGCGCCTTCCTCTCCATACCCGCGCGTCATGACACCGCCCGCCGATTGGATGCGTCGTTCCTCGCGCGACTGGTCGTCGAGGGGCGCGTCCCGCTTTCCACGGCACACCGCATCTCCCGTGACCTCGTCGGCACCATTCCGCGCGAGGTGTTCAAGCTGTGACCGAGGCGAACGGGGCTCCCGTCGAGGGTACGCGCCGGCCCGTGCGGATCGTGCACATCGGCCTGGGGCGCTTCTTCCGCGCTCACCAGGCCTGGTACACCCACCACGCTCCGGATGCCGCCGACTGGGGCATAGCCGCCTTCACGGTGCGGAGCCCGAAGGCAGCCGCCGAGCTCGCCGGCCAGGGATTCTCGTACCCGCTCACCGTGCGCGGACGTGACGGAGACACCGAGGAACGGATCGACAGCGTCGTGGCGGCGCACGACGGAGCCGATCTCGACGCGCTCCGGCGCTACCTGGCCTCCTCGGAGGTCGCGGTGGTCACGCTGACCGTCACCGAAGGCGGGTACGGGCTCGACGCCGACGGCGGCCCCGACCTCGCCGACGCGGAGGTGCAGAGCGATCTCGACTCACTCCGCGCGGGTGCCACCACCGCTCAGACGGTCCTCGGCCGCCTGATCCTCGGCCTCGATGCCCGGAGGCGCGCCGCCGCCGGGCCGATCGCGATCGTGCCCTGCGACAACATCCCCGACAACGGCGCGTTCGTGGCGCGCGGAGTGACCGAGTTCGCCACGCAGGTCGACATCGGTCTCGCGGACTGGATTCGCTCACACGTCTCGTTCGTCAGCACGTCGGTCGACCGCATCACACCGCACGCCGCCGAGGGTGAGATCGTGACCGAGCCCTTCACCGACTGGGTGCTGGCGGGGGAGTTCCCCGGCGGGCGACCGCGCTGGGAGAGTGCCGGCGCTCGCTTCGTCGATGACATCGAGGCCTGGGAGAACCGCAAGCTCTGGCTGCTCAACGGGGCCCACTGCATCCTCGCCTTCGCGGGCATCGCCAAGGGACTCGAGACCGTGTCGGACGCCATCGCGGACCCAGAATGCCGCGCCCTGGTCGAGGACTTCTGGGCGGAGGCCGTCGCGTGCCTGCCTTCGGGCACGGAGCACGAGAACTACCGAAAGCAGCTGGTCGCCCGATTCGCCAACCCCCGGATCGTCCACCGGCTCAGCCAGATCTCCACGGGTGCGACCTCCAAGGTGCAGTTCCGCTTCGCCGCCGTCGCCGAACGCACGCTCGATGCCGGCCGCATGCCCGCCGCGAGTGCCGAGGCGACCGCGGCGTGGATCGACTGGCTGGCCACGGCACCCTCGGAGTCGGATCCGCGGGCGGATGAGCTCGCTGCGGCGACCGCCTCCGACGACCCGGTCGTCGCGCTCATCGCCGTCGTGTCACCGCGGCTCGCGGAATCGGAACCGTTCACCGCTCGCGTGCGGGCGGCGACAGGCACCCAGCCCGGCCCGCTCAGGCACGGCCTCGACGCCGCCCGCACATCGTCAAGGAGAGCATCATGATCATCGACAAAGCCGAAGTCATCGTCACGAGCCCCGACCGCAACTTCGTGACACTGAAGCTCACGACCGACGACGGTCTCACCGGTCTCGGCGACGCGACGCTGAACGGGCGAGAGCTTGCGGTCGTCGCCTACCTGACCGAGCACGTCGTGCCGCTGCTCATAGGCTCGGATGCGAGCCGCATCGAGGACACCTGGCAGTTACTGTATCGGTCGGCGTACTGGCGGCGCGGTCCGGTCACGATGGCGGCGATCGCGTCGGTCGACATGGCCCTGTGGGACATCAAGGGGAAGGCCGCAGGCATGCCGGTCTACCAGCTGCTCGGCGGCGCCAGCCGGAACGGGCTGATGGCCTACGGGCACGCGTCGGGCAAAGAGCTGCCGGAGCTGTTCGACTCGATCCGATCGCACCAGGAGCAGGGGTATAAGGCGATCCGTGTGCAGACAGGCGTCCCGACGCTGAAGGCGATCTACGGCATCGCCGCACAGGGTGCCGACGTCGGGGACGCGACCGTGCGGTACGACCATGAGCCGGCCCGTCGGGGGGCGAAGCCGGTGGAGGAGGACTGGGACACCCGCGCCTATCTGAACCATCTGCCGGGTGTGTTCGAGGCCGTGCGCAACGAGTTCGGTCCTGACATCCCGCTGCTTCATGACGGTCACCACCGGATGACGCCGATCCAGGCGGCCAGGCTCGGCAAGGACCTCGAACCGTACGACCTGTTCTGGCTGGAGGACTGCACCCCCGCCGAGAACCAGGAGGCGCTGCGGCTCGTGCGCCAGCACACCACGACCCCGCTGGCCATCGGCGAGATCTTCAACACGATCTGGGACTTCAAGGACATCATCCGCGATCAGCTCATCGACTACGTGCGAGGCGCCGTCACTCATATGGGCGGCATCACGTCGCTCAAGAAGACCCTCGACTACGCGGCGATGTACCAGATCAAGTCCGGCATGCACGGACCGACGGACATCTCACCCGTCGGGATGGCCGCTGCGATGCATCTGGGCCTCGCGATCCACAACTTCGGCATCCAGGAGTATATGAAGCACGGCGCGCGGACCGATCAGGTCTTCGAGCAGTCCTTCACCTGGACCGACGGGTACCTCCACCCGGGCGACAAGCCGGGACTCGGTGTCGAGCTCAACACCGACGAGGCGGGCAGGTACCCGTACGCCCAGGCGTACCTCCCGTACAACCGTCTGCTCGACGGCACCGTCCATGACTGGTGAGCGACCGGCCCTTATGCGTTCACCCGCTACCGCTGTCCCGGCGGGTCGCTGTCGGCTCGCTGGGCGGCGATGGGCACGGCGACGGCCAGCGTGATGCACAGCACGCCGGCGACGAAGACCAGCCCGGGCAGGATCGGTGACGCGAAGGCCGCGCCGACCAGCCACATGCCGCCGATCAGGAGCAGTCCGTAGAGCACGAAGAGCATCGTCCACCTCCAGGGTTCGTGATCCTTTTGTATCGGCGCAGCGCGTGTGGCGTCTCGGGGCTTGACTTCCTCCGGTTCCTTCTTCGTCCGGCACACGGCAGCGACGACAATGGCGACATGAGACTTCTCCAGATCGCCCAGCGCGCGGAAGACCTCGATCGCGCCGCTGAGTTCTACACCGTGCTGCTCGAGGCCGGGCCGATCGCGCGGTTCGACCCGCCGGGGCTGCTCTTCTTCGATCTCGACGACGTGCGGCTTCTGCTCGACCGCGACGCGCCGTCATCGCTCCTCTACCTTCACGTCGACAACGTGCACGAGACTCTCGAGCGCCTCGACGGTCTCGCCGACGTGGTCTCGGCACCGCACGTGATCTTCCATCACGAGGACGACACGCTCGGCCCCGAGGGACATGAGGAGTGGCAGGCGTTCATCCGCGACTCGGAAGGGAACACCGTCGGGCTCATCGCCTTTCAGCGCCCCTGACCTCGCGCACACTGCGCGCTCGCTGCGTCGGGGCCGAGGCATCCTGCTGATCTCGATGTGGTGACGTCGTGCACTCTGCGTGGCGGGCGGCGTAGCCTGGGATGGTGAGCGCCTACGTCTCGGCGTTCGAGCTGTTCTCCATCGGTGTAGGACCCTCGAGCTCCCATACGGTCGGTCCCATGCGGGCCGCCCTCGACTTCGTCGTGCGTCTGCGTGAAACCGGGGTGCTGCCCGGCGTCGGCCGGGTGACCTGCACGCTCTACGGCTCACTCGGCGCGACCGGGATCGGCCACGGCACTCCCGACGCTGTGGTCGCCGGGCTGCGCGGGCTCGCGCCCGAGACGGCGGATCCGGATGCCGTCCGCTCGTCGTGGAGCGGATGGCCCCATGGCCGACCGCTCGATCTCGGCGGCGAGCGCTCGATCTCGTTCGATCGCGGCGACATCGTGTTCGCGCCGCGCACGCGGCTGCCCGGGCACCCGAACGCGATGACCCTCGAGGCTTGGGCCTCGCCCGACGACGGCCCGGAGCGCGACCACGCCCGCACGCTCGGGATCCGCGAGACGGGCGGCGCTTCGCGCGCGGTGACCGATGCGACCACGCGGGCGGGAACGGATGCCGGACTCCTCGCCCGTGAGACGTACTACTCCGTCGGGGGCGGGTTCATCCGGCGGGAGGGCGATCCTGCGACCGCGGGTCATCTGCGCACCGAGTCCTTCCCACTCGACTTCGGCAGCGCTGAAGAGCTCCTGGCCCTCTGTGATGAGCGCGGACTGACGATCGCCGAAGCCGCGCGGCTCAACGAAGCCGCGCGGCGCTCCGACGAAGAGATCGCCGAGGGACTCGACGCGATCTGGAACGCGATGGCCGCATGCGTCGAGGCCGGCCTCCGTACTGACGGCGTGCTCCCCGGCATGCTCGGGGTGAAGCGCCGGGCGTCGGCGATTCGCGCGCAGCTCGAAGAGGCCGAAGCCGAGGGCCGCCGGGAGCTGCCGGGGGAGTGGCTCGGCGCCTTCGCGCTCGCCGTCAACGAAGAGAACGCGGCGGGTGGCCGCGTCGTCACCGCTCCGACGAACGGCGCCGCAGGCATCCTCCCGGCCGTCGCGATGTACTGGTGGCGATTCCTCGCCGACTCCGGGCTCGGCGCCGGCAATGCCGTCACCCCGTACGGCGAGTTGGTCGGCAGCGCGCTGCTCGGCTATCACGGCCACGCCGCCGCACCGGAGGAGGCGGCCGCCTGGGATGAGGCGGAGGTGGCCGCGGCGAACCGCCGCCGCGGCATCCGTCGGTTCCTGCTCACCGCCACCGCGCTGGGCTCGCTGTTCAAGGCCAACGCGTCCATCTCCGGTGCCGAGGGCGGCTGCCAGGCCGAGGTCGGCTCGGCCTGCGCGATGGCGGCCGGCGGTCTGACGGCCGTGATGGGCGGCACGAACCGGCAGATCGAGAACGCGGCCGAGATCGCGATGGAGCATCACCTGGGTCTGACATGCGACCCGGTCGGCGGCCTCGTGCAGATCCCGTGCATCGAGCGCAACGCCATCGCGGCATCCACCGCCGTGACGGCGGCGCGGCTCGCGCTCCGCGGAGACGGCTCGCACTACGTCTCGCTCGACGCGGTCGTCGAGACGATGCGGCAGACCGGCATCGACATGTCGACGAAGTACAAGGAGACCAGCGAGGGCGGACTCGCGGTCAACGTCATCGAGTGCTGATCCCCGCGGACGCGTTCCGGGCGCCGCTGAGGGTTCGGGCGTCAGTTGTTGTAGGCCTCGGCCGCGGGATGCTGCGCAGACTGCCCCGCGAACGCGCTCTGGGCGGCCCTAAGGGTTCGGGTGTCAGTTGTTGTAGGTTTCGGCCGAGGGATGCTGCGCCAACTGGCCCCCGAAGCGCGGGGCGGGTCGGTGTAGGTGCTCCGCGAGCCGCAATCTCATGACGGCTGCCATCCGCGCCGCAGGAGTGCTTCGCGCACGATCGGAACGGCCCGAGGGTGCGGGCCGCGAACGTGGGACGACGTGAGGCGAATGACCTCCCAGCTGTTCGCGGCGTAGGCGGTGTATTTCTCGATGTCGCGATTCCACTGTTGGCGATCGGTGCGGTGGTGGTCGCCTTCGATCTCGATGACGGTGCGCGTCTCGCGGTGCACGAACTCAGTGATTCCGAGGCGCGTGCCGCGGTCGTCGTAGATCTCGACGTCGAGCTCGAACTCGGGAAGGCCGCCCGCCTCGGCATCCAGTCGGAAGTCCGTCTCGAGAGGGGAGGCGGATCCGACCCGAACCATCAAGAGCGCCGCTCTCAGCTTTCCGATGCCGACGCGCCGCCCCGCCGTGATCGCTCGCTCGAGCTGATCCGGTGTGGCGGCCTGCTCCTCCGGGCGGAGGATCCCTCGCTCATCACGCGGTATGCGCACGATCGCGTCGCCCAGCGCAACAAGCTGTCTCACGCTCAGCTCGCGGCCGAGCATTGCCCACGTTGTAACCGGCGTCGTCATCCGCAGACCACCGACCGTGTGAGTGTGCGCGAGCTTCGGCGTGACTTTGATGCCCCGGATGCCCTTCCGCCGCGGCGGTCGTCGGGGCGATGCGACTGCAACGGCGAGACCATCGCCCGGATCTACCGGCCATCTCTGAAGCACCGCGGCGGTTCGACCCGCGAAGAACTCGTATGGTCCCATGATCTTCGCGTACGCCTTCGCCATGCGAACAGTGGCCGCTCGCGCCAGCTCGCTCCTGGTGGGTGGTCGAAAGGTCTGGGACCCGCTCGTCTGCTCGCCCGGTCCAGAATGAAACAGCGCCGTCATGCGCATACCGCGAAAGGGCAGTTCGAGGTCGGACGCGCGCAGGCGGCCGATCGAGACGCCCTTCTCGATCGCCTCGGCGATAGAGAAGGTATCGCCGAGGATCGGGGGAAGCGGTCGCGGGGCACGAGGCATCCGTCCAGGGTGACCTGGGCACGTGCTCTTCCGCTCGGCCACGTAGCGATCGGCGTACAACGTCTCGCAGCCGACGCCTGGGGAGGAGCTGCAACCGACCAGACCGGATGCCGCGCGAACTGCCCCTCGAGCGGAAGCGCTGTCAGGAGCGTGCGCTCGTGGGTCAGCTGCTGTCGCTATGGCCGTCGGATGCCGCGCGAATTGCCCCCTGAACTTCGGCACGCTCTGAAGCTCGCCGTCGTGGGTCAGCTTCTGTCGCTATGGCGGAGCGGATGCCGCGCGAGCTGCCCCTCGAGCGGAAGCGCTGTCAGGAGCGTGGCGTTTCGTGGGTCAGCTTCTGTAGCTATGGCCGTC
>NZ_CAJF01000032.1 GCF_000304335.1 Microbacterium yannicii PS01
GACGCCGTCCGGTGTGCCGCTGGATCGGCCGCTTCCCTTCACCCGCACCGTGTGGCCGGGCACGGCCGCTCGCGCGTCGACGGGCTCAGCGGCAACTGCGGAGCCGAAGCGGATCGGGCCGTTCACCCGCCTGCAGTGGGCCGGCGCCGCGATCGTCGGCGGCGCGGGTCTGCTGATCGCGGCCGGCATGGCCGTCGCGCTCGTGCGGTATCTGCTCAGCACAGCGTGGGGCATCGACTTCCTCGCCGCCTATCCCGGCGAGTACCACCTGCCCGATACGGCGCCCGTGGGGTTCCCGGCGTGGCTGGGGTGGTCGCACTTCTTCAACGTGTTCCTGATGGTGCTGATCATCCGGTCGGGCCTGCGCGTGCGCTCCGAGAAACGGCCCACGGTGTTCTGGTCTCCGCGCAGCAACGGCCGCCGCAAGATGAGCCTGACGCTGTGGTTCCACCAGGCCCTCGACGTGCTGTGGCTGGTCAACGGCGTGCTGTTCGTGGTGCTGCTGTTCCTCACCGGGCAGTGGATGCGGATCATCCCCACCTCGTGGGAGGTGTTCCCCAACGCGGTCTCGGCCGGGCTGCAGTACGTGTCGCTGGACTGGCCCACCGAGAACGGCTGGGTGAACTACAACTCGCTGCAGCAGCTGGCGTACTTCGCGACGGTGTTCATCGCGGCGCCGCTGGCCGCCATCACCGGCGTGCGGATGTCGCACGTGTGGCCGAAGGAGGCGAAGGCACTGAACAAGGCCTACCCCGTCGAGTGGGCCCGCGCCGTGCACTTCCCCGTGATGATCTACTTCGTGCTCTTCATCTTCGTGCACGTCGTGCTGGTCTTCGCGACCGGAGCGCTGCGCAACCTGAACCACATGTACGCCGCACAGGACGCGGTCAACTGGACCGGGTTCTGGATCTTGGCCGTCTCGATGCTCGTCATCGCCGCCGCCTGGGTCGCGGCTCGGCCCCTCGTGCTCGCCCCCATCGCACGCCTGTTCGGCAAAGTCTCGGGCCGCTGACCCGACCCCCGCAGAGGCATCCCGCCTGGGGGATAACCCGAATCGAAGTCTCCGGCTGACTCAGGGGCGCCAGGAGCGGGGTCGGCCTACCGTGAGGGTATGACTTCCGACACCACCTCGTCCGCGCCACCCTCCATGGCCTCACCCCTGAGGGTGGCCGGCGCGATCGCACAGCTCGCCGCGCTCGGCGTCATCGGGCCTGTGATCTTCTCCCTCCTCTTCGGCCTGTTGGGCCTGGGCCTCGGACTCCTTCCGGTGCTCGGCATCGGCCTTCTGCTGCTCGTCGGCTTCGTGTACGCGATCTTCGCGCTCGGCTGGCTCGAGGCGGCCCGGATCGACGGCCTCTACGGCTTCGGGCTTGCGCGGCACCGGCCCCGCACGAGCGGTCGCCCCGGCTTCGGCGGCTTCCTGCGCACCCTGTGGCTCCAGGCGATCGACCCGATCAGCTGGCGCGGGGTCGCCAACGCGGCCATCGCCACGATCCTCGGCTGGATCGTCGTCTTCCTGGCGGGCCTGGCCGCCTCGGGCCTCGTGCTGCTGTTCACGCCGCTCTTCGCCCAGGGCAGCGCCGTCACCCTCGGCCGCACCGACATCGAGGTGCCGCTGTCGTGGGCGGTCCCGGTCGGCCTTCTCTCGACGCTGTTCGCCCTCGCCGCGATCGTCGGCCTCGGCATCCTGCACGGCATCATCTCCCGCGCCGTCGTGGTGCCCTCCCGCGAAGCACAGCTCGCCGAGGCTGCACGCACGTCGAGCGTGCAGCGGGCCGGCGCGGTGCGCGCCGCCGACGTGGAGCGCACCCGCATCGAGCGCGACCTCCATGACGGCGTCCAGCCTCGACTCGTGTCGGTCGGCATGACGCTGGGTCTGGCGCAGCAGAAGATCGATTCCGATCCGGATGCCGCGAAGGCGCTGGTCGCCGAGGCCCACACATCGACCAAGGCGGCCATCACCGAGCTGCGGCAGCTGGCCCGCGGCATCCACACCGCCGTCCTCGACGATCGCGGACTGGACGCCGCACTGTCGGCGCTCGCGGGCCGTTCGGTCATCCCGGTGCACCTCGATGTGCGCATGGACGGTCGCTGCAGCCGCGACACCGAGGCGGCCGCCTACTTCACCATCGCCGAGGCCCTGACCAACGCCGCCAAGCACGCGCGCGCCACCGAGTGCCGCGTCACGGTGCGACTGCGCGAACCGGGCACGCTGTGGGCTCGCGTAGAGGACAACGGCATCGGCGGCGCCACCATCGTCGCCGGCGGCGGGCTGGACGGCATCGTCAACCGGGTCGTCGCCGCAGGCGGCCAGGCCCGCATCGACAGCCCGGCCGGCGGTCCGACCTCGGTGGAGGTGAGCATCCCGTGCGCGTCCTGATCTGCGAAGATTCCGCGCTGCTGCGCGAGGGTCTCGTGCGGGTGCTCGAAGACGCCGGGCACCAGGTGGTGGCTGCCGTCGCAGACGCCTCCCGGCTCGACGAGATCGTCGGCGAGACCGCGCCGGACCTGTGCATCCTCGACGTCCGACTGCCGCCGACGTGGACCGACGAGGGCATCCGCGCCGCGCTCGGGCTTCGTGCCCGGCGCCCCGGACTGGCGCTCGTGGTTCTCTCGCAGTACGTCGAGGAGCGCTACGCCGCCGATCTCATCGGGGCGAGCGCCGGCTCGCTCGGCTACCTGCTCAAAGACCGGGTGGCCGACGTGTCGGAGTTCCTCGAGGCGGTGCAGCGCATCGCCGGCGGCGCCACCGTGCTCGACCCCGAGGTCGTCGCGCAGCTGCTGAGCCGCCGCTCACGCGACTCGCGCATGCAGCGCCTCACCGATCGCGAGTCATCCGTGCTCGCGCTCATCGCCGAGGGCCGGTCGAATCAGGCCATCGCCCGCACGCTGCACGTGAGTGAAGGCAGCGTCGAGAAGCACATCACCGCGGTGTTCCAGAAGCTCGGGCTCGAACCCGACGAGTCCGGCAACCGCCGCGTGCTCGCCGCGCTCGCCCACCTCGAGCACGGGACCACCCCGCCCCAGACGACTACGCCCCAGACAGGAGCAGACCGATGAGCACCACCGTCACACCGCCGCCCCCTCCCGCCCCGCCGGCTCAGCCCGGCCCCGGCCAGCCGGGCGCGAATCAGCCCGGCTCGCCGGGGGCCCCCGCATCCGGATCCTCCCGGGTGATCGCGATCCTCGTCATCGCGGTCGGTGCGATGGTGCTGCTCGGCACCGTCGTCTCGTCGGCGTTCGGCACCTGGGCCGCGGCATCCGTCCACACCACCACCCGCACGCTCGAGGTCGACGGCGTGACCGACCTCGACGTCCAGGTCGATGCGGGCAGCTTCCGCGTCGAGTTCGACGACGTCGACGATGCCGAGCTCGACGTGCGCAGCGCATGGGGGGATCGACCGCTGGAGACTCGAGCGAGAAGGCGACGAGCTTGTCATCGCCTCGCCGAGGGGCTGGCTGAACAGCTGGTTCGGCGGCTGGTTCGGCGGTAACGGCAGTGCGGTCCTGCGGCTGCCGGAGTCGCTGGAGGGCATGGATGCCGACCTCGGCCTCGCCGCCGGCGAGCTCGGTGTCGACGGCTCGTTCGGCAGCCTGGGCCTCGAGGTCGGCGCCGGACGTGCCGATGTCACCGGCTCGGCGACCAGTCTGGACGCCGACATCAGCGCCGGGCACGCCGAGGTGGAGCTCGACGGCGTGCGTCAGGTGACCACCCAGGTCAGCGCCGGTTCATTGGAGGCCGCCCTCACCGGGCGGGCGCCCCGCGAGATCACCGCCGATGTGAGCGCCGGCTCGCTGCGCCTGACGGTCCCCGAAGGCGAGTACGACATCAGCTCGGAGGTCTCGGCGGGCGACTTCCGTGACGGCATCGGCAGCACGGAGGACGCCGGCAACACCATCCGTATCACCGTGTCCGCCGGCGAGGCGGTGCTTCGCGCGCACTAGCGCGAAGGTCCTTGACGGGCCGGGTTTCGCGCGAGCGATCCCCGGCCCGTCGCGTCTGCGCCGCTGCCCGATCGCGTCAGTCGCCAGGCTCACTCGTCCACTCGGATGCCGGCGAGGTCGGCCAGGGCCGGTGCCATCAGCTGCAGCTGCTCGAGCGATATCGTCGCGCCGCGCAGGCCCTCCAGGCCGGTCACGGCGTCGACGATCGCACCCCGCAGGTCGACGTCGGCGAGCGCGGCGCCCGTCGCGTTCAGGCTCCTCACACGGCAGCCGTCGAACGCCACGCGCCGGGCCTTCGAGCCCATGAGGTCGATGTCGTCGATCGTGCAGTCGACGAAGGCGACGTCGAGAAGCTCAGCGCCGCGCAGGTTCACGAAGCCGAGTTTGCAGCGGGTGAAGCGGATGCCGCGCCACGAGGCGTCGTAGGCCTCGACCGATCCGAACCTGCTGTCGCGGATCACGATGTCGCGCAGGCCCGAGCGTGCCGCACTGGCGACCGTGATGTCGGCCCCCGAGAAGACGGATTCGACGATATGCGCCCCGCGCGCCGACCATGAGCCGACGGTCGTGCCGGTGAAGCGGCATCCATCGATCGTGTCACCGCCGTCGAGGGCCCAATCCTCGACGGCCAGTGGCGCGTAGTCCACGCCCTCGAACCGGCCCGCTTCGAACATCTCGAGGTCGCCGGGGACGAGGTCCGCCAGCACCCCGTCGTCGAAGTCGAAGGACGGCGCCTGTGTCGCCCGGGAGCTTCGAGATCTCGATGTGCGCGCGGGCATGCCACGACCCTACCCGGCGCGACCGACGCGACGTCGACACGGGCCGACGCCGCGGAGCAGTGCGCCGGCGTCGGGCTACGGGCCGGACTGGAAGGCGTCGGCGTCGGCATCCCGGCCCGCCGCGCGACCGTCGGCGAATCCCTCGGCGTACGCCTCGTCGGCGCCCAGCCGGAACATGTCGCGTTCCAGCGGGCGCACGATGGACCGGGCACCCGGCAGATCGAGCGACCCGACGAGGTCCGCACGTCCCCGAACGACGGCGACCGGCAGACGCGCAGCCTTTCCCTTGACGAGATCGGCCGCGGCGGCCAGCTCGTCGCCGACGCACGGCATGGTGACGACCAGAGGGCGCCCCTCGGCATCCGTCCCCCCGCGCAGATCCTCGAAGACCTGCACGCCCCCGGCGCCGATGGCGTGATCGGTCTGGCCGTCGCGCCACGCGCGCCCGAGCGTGTCGGAGACGATGACTCCGACCAGCACGCCGAGGCGATCGCGCAAGCCGTGCGCGAGGGTGCGAGCTGAGGCGTCGGGGTCCACCGGCAGCAGCAGCACGGTGCCCTGGGGAGTGTTGGACGCGTCGACGCCCGCCGCGGCCGACACCATCCCTAGTCGGTTCTGCACGATGCGGGTCGTCGCGCCGGTGGTCGCGGTGCGAGTCGCCACCACTCGGACGGTCTCGGACGTGATGGCGTCCTCGCGATCATCGGCGACGACGAAGCGGCCTTCGGCCTTCGACACGATCTTCGAGGTGACCACGACGATGTCGCCGTCGGCCAGGGTGTCGCCGGCGGCGTCGGAGATGATCCCGACCAGGTCGGCGCCGGCGGTGATCTCAGGGATGCCCTCGAGGGGCCAGACGGTGAGCGGCGGCTTCGGCATCCCCTCAGTCTCGCCGATCCGGCGGTGTCGCCGAAAACGACCAAGGGGCGGCCGGCGAACCGGCGCGCCCCTTCGTGAAGAAGCCGAGTGCGAGTCAGCGCACGAAGCGCACCTCGGTGAGCGTCTCACCGAGGAACGGCTCGGTGTGGGTCGCACCGTCCAGGGCGAAGCCGTTGCGGGTGTAGAACCGGTGGGCACGGGGATTGTCGTCGGCGACCCACAGGTACAGCGGCTCGCCGTCGGTGACCACGGCGTCGAACAGCTTCTGGCCGATGCCGGTGCCGTGGTACGCGTCGAGCAGGTAGATGAAGTACAGCTCCCGGAATCGCGGGGCGTCGCGGTCGCGCGACGGTCCTGATCCGGCGAAGCCCACGATCTCGCCGCCGACGAGGGCGGCGAACATCTTGAACTCGGGGCCCTGTGCGGCCCAGTGGGTCCAGAGCTCTGCGAGGCGCTTGGGAGAGACCGCTTCGAGGGCGGCCTTGCTGATGAGGTGGTCGTACGTCTCGTGCCAGCAGGTCGCGTGGACGCGCCCGAGGGCCTCGGCGTCGACGTCCCGCACCGGACGGACGACGATGTCGGTCTGGAGTTCTGCTTCCATGGCCAGACTCTACGCGCGCCGACGCGTGGCACGAAATCGGGCGAACGCAGGGTGAACGACGTGCGAAGGGGCGCTGCCGGCACGCGCAGAAGAAGCGGCTGAGGGGAGCGCCGGAGACTGTCGGCATCCCACAATCGAATCGGCCGATGAGGCGTGGATCGATACCATCACACTTCGTGAACGTGATCTGGCGGACCCTTCTGGTGATGATCACCGCGCGGCGACGCGCGAAGCGGCAGGGCCGGCTCGGGCCGACCGAGATCAGCCGGGTCCGGCTGACCACTCTGCCCACCGACATCGATCTGCTGCGCCACATGAACAACGGCCGGTATCTGTCGCTGTTCGACCTGGGCCGCTGGGACCTGCTGGTGCGCACCGGGCTGTGGGACGTCATGACGAGCCGCGGCTGGTACGCCGTGGTGTCGAGCGAGACGGTGACGTTCCGGAAGTCCCTGAATCTGTGGCAGCGGTTCGACGTCGAGTCGCGCATGATCGGACACGACGACAAGGCGATCTACCTCGAGCATCGCGCCGTCGTGGACGGCGAGGTCTACGCCCGCGCGATCATCCGCGCCCGCATGCTCAAGCGCGCCGGGGGCACACTGTCTCACGAGGAGCTCTTCGGGGCCGTCGGGCGCCCCGAGGGGATCCCCGAGGTCGATGCCTGGGTGCACGACTGGGCTGCGGCATCCGCTCTTCCGCCGACCCGTGCCGAGGCGCCCAGCGTGTGGAGCTGACGGCGCCGGAAGCGACCCTCAGCGGACGATCGCGAGAATCACAAGCGACAGCGACCCCGCCATCGCCACGTTGATCGCGGCGAGCAGAGCCGTCCACATGCGCGTCGTGCGCGCCGCGATGACGGCACCCTGGCTCAGTCGGCTTCCCATGTCTCGAAGCTACGATCCGGGCCCGCCGACGAACTGCCCCTTGACAGGAGCGGCTCTTCCACGTATTTAGCGCGGCGCAGCGCCGGGCTTCACGGGCACCGTCGGATCCTCGGGCTCGGGGACGATCGTCAGGCCGCCGGGCGAATTCGACGCCTTCGTGAGCAGCTCGATCCACGCGGGATTCAGGCGCGGCTGCCTGCTGCCGAAGTACTCGAAGGCGAGCGGAACGTGCGGGCTGAGCCACACGGACGTCCGCCCCATGCCGCTGCGCATGGGATCGGTCCACGTGAAGGCGAACGTCTCGGAGCGGCGGAGCTTCGACCAGATCACGGCTTGGAGGTGGGCGAGGACCCGGTCGTCGAACGAGACGGTGACGCGGGAGTCGTAGGTGAACGTACCCATTGATTCAGACTATCGGTGTGCGAAAGCCCCGCGCTCACACGACCTCCCGCAAGCACGCTGTGCGAATAGTACACATTTTTCGATCGCGCGTCGGGTGTTGCGGTCGGGGTTGACCTGGAACACCCTGGTGGGCATGACCAACACGCCGCTGCTCACGCGCGATCTGAAAGCGGCCGTCTCAGGCGGGCGGCTCGAGGTCGTCTACCAGCCGATCTTCCGCCTCCACGACTGGTCGGACATCACGTCCCGGCCGGCAGCGGTCGAAGCGCTCTCGCGGTGGAACCATTCGGTGATGGGGTCGGTCTCGCCGGTGCGGTTCATTCCGCTGGCCGAACGGGCCGAGTTCCTCGAAGAGCTCGATCGCCTCGTTCTGGCGGCCGCTCTGGCTCAGCTGCGCGAGTGGCACCGCGCCGGCCATGTCATCGGCCTGTCGGTCAACGCGTCCCCCACCCACTTCGCCAGCGAGTACGTCGATGCGGTGCTCGAGCGAGCAGAGAACCTCGGCACGCCGGGAGCCCTCACGGTGGAGATCATCGAAGCGCCGTCGCCTCAGCTGATCCCGGACATGAACGGTGCCCTCACACGGTTGCGCGAGGCTGGCGTCGTGATCTCGGTCGATGACTTCGGCGGTGGGGACACGACGCTCGAGATGCTCGAGATGCTTCCGATCGACGAGGTGAAGATCGATCGGACGCTCACGCAGCGCGACGACGCCGAAGCCGACGACGCGGTGCGGGCCGTCGTCGAAAGCGGCCGCGCACACGGCTGGCGCACCGTCGCCGAGGGGATCGAGACGATCGCCGACCTCGAGCGCTCGCGCGATCGAGGATGCGACCGGGGTCAGGGATTCCTGCTCGGTCGTCCCACGACGCCGGACGGCATCGAACGGATGCTCCGGCGCGCGGGCTAGTCGCTGCTAGATCTGCGGGAACTCGTCGTCCGAGTCGCCGTCATCGTCGGTCGACGCGCTTTCGCCGACGTCGATCTGCGACCACGTGACGGGCATGCCCGGCGAGAAGAGGATGTCGATCCCGGGGCCCCCGCGCAGCGGCGGAACGTTCACATAGCCGCCACCAGCCTTGATCGCCTCGAGGATCTGCTGCTTCAACTGGGTCACGGGCTCCGGGAGGAAGTAGTCCCGGCCGTCCACGGTCAGCCTGTTCACGATCGCCATTGCTCCACAGTACCCGGGCATGGCTCGAGCGCGAGGCCCCTTAGGATCGAACCGTGGGCACTCTCCATTACGGCTCTCCGGCTGCCGCTTACACGATCGACGACCGCACGCTCGCACACCTCGAGCTCGTCATCTTCGCGAAGCTCCGCCGCCAGGAGAGCCTTTCGTTCGCCGTCACCGACGAGACGACGCAGCAGCGTCAGGCCGTCTGGATCTCTCCGGCGACCACCGTCAGATTCGAGTACGACGCACCGATGCCCGAGATCAACAAGATCTGGCTGCAGGAGCTCGTCGAAGCAGCGAACTCCCCGGGCGGGCTGCGGATCCTGCCCGAGCCCGAGCCCGGCTCGTCACGCTGAGACGCGGCCTCGTCCGGCTCGTTTCGCCCGGTACATCGCGGCATCCGCCGCTGACAGCAGCTCGGCCGCGCTGAGCGAATCGGTGTGCGCCACCACCCCGGCCGACGCCGTCACGCGCAGCTGCGCGCCGTCGACGGCGATCGGCTCCGACACGGCCTCGATGGCCCGGGTCGCGATCCGGTCGGCGCCTTCCTTGTCGACGTCCACGCAGACCATGACGAACTCGTCCCCGCCCAGCCGCGCCACGACGTCGGTGCCCCGGGCGATGCTCGAGAGCCGACGTCCGACGGCCGCCAGCACGACATCACCGGCGTCGTGTCCATGGCTGTCGTTGACGTTCTTGAAGTCGTCGAGGTCGAGGAAGACGACGCCGACGCCATGGTTCGGGGTGCCGAGGAGGTCGTCGAGCCGCTCGTCGAGGAACCGGCGGTTGTGCAGGCCCGTGAGTGCGTCTCGAAGCGCCAGCTCCGCGAGCTCGGCCTGCGCCCGCGCCGCGAGAGCGGCGCGGATGTCGGCGCCGAGCTCCCGTGCGTCCAGCGCATGCTCGCCCCACGGCAGTGATCGTCCGGTCACGCTCTCGCGCCACGCGGAGAACGAACGACGCGGAGACAGCGGGTCGTCGCGGTTGCCCGGGCCCTGATCGCCCAGCCAGTCGACGGTGTGCGCGACCTCGCCGCGCACGAACACAAGGCAGTCCTCCTCGCCGAGGGGAACGATGAGAAGTCCCGCGACGCCCGGCATCTCGACGGCCAGTTCGGGCCGCTCCATCGGCAGCGCGTCGGAGGAGAATGACTCGGGTCCGAGCGAGTCGATCACGCGGGCGATCGCCGCGAGCGGCGGAAGCTGGCCCACCGTGTGGTCGGTGCCGCCGATGCGCACGAAGGCGCCGTCGGCGGGCACGACGTCGAGGATGGTCCTCTCGCCGCCCAGCAGCACGCGCGCGATGTCGCCTCGTCCATACAGAGGAGCCGTGACTTCCGCACGACGCTGACGCGCCTCGAGCTGCCGCCGCAGGTGCGCGATGCTCTCGGCGGCAGACAGCTGAAGCGAGAGCTGGCTGGCCATGACCTCGATCGCACGACGCAGGAGCACCGGGAGGCGGCGCGGCGTCCGGTGCGCGCATGTGATCATCCCGGCCAGGCGGTCGTCGATCACGAGCGCGAACGACACCGTCGACGCCTGTCCCATGTTGCGCATGAACTGCAGGTGGTGCGGCGACGCGGCGCGCAGCTCGGTCAGCCCGAGGTCGACGGTGGCATCCGGCAGCAGACTCTGCAGGCCGAGGCCGGGGTCTTCGGTGTCGACGATCGCGCGCGATCGCTTCTCGAGGTACAGCGCCCGCGCCTGGGACGGGATGTCGGAGGCGGGGAAGTGGAGGCCGGCATAAGGCTCCATGTCGGGCTCGCGCGCATCCGCGGCCACGTCGCCGTGCCCGTCCTCGTGGAACCGGTAGACCATGACCCGGTCGAACCCGGTGATCGCCTTGATCTCCTCCGCCGCACGCGTGCGCAGCTCGTCGGGATCGGTGATCGACGCGACCCGCTGAATGGCGCCGACGACACCGGTGCGGACGTAGTCGAGCTGGGCGACGATCGGCTCCAGCTCGACCATCAAGGGTGAGGTCTCGCGGTGGACGATGACGTCGTAGACGGCGCCCTCGAACTCGGCTCGCACCGGGTCGACGGCGACGCCGTGCGACACGGCCCAGCTGAGGACGTCGCTCTCCGCCTCGTCGAGCCGGCGTCCGAGCCAGTGCGCGGCATTGTCGCTCGCGAGCACGACGGTGGAGGTGGCGGGGTCGACGCCGACCAGCACGCCGTGCGACTGGATCCGGCCGATCGTGCGGATGGGCTCGGCTGCGCACTCCTGCAGGCGCAGCGCTTCGGATCGGTCGCGCTCACGTTCATTGTGGAACGCCGGCAGGGTGGGACTTTCGGTCACGAATTCTCCTCGGGGGACGCAGATCCCTCCGGCGTCACCCGCAAGGAACACCATCGTAAGCACAACGGCGCTGTGTGAACACTTGATCGAGATCGTGCCTAGCGCACCGGCGGGCGGGCCGCAAGCGGTTTGCCCGGCACTGTCCTCGTGAGGTTTCCTGGGGTGTGAGTGCCGGCGACCCGTCCGGCCCCGGACCGAAGGAGTGCGCCGTGGACACGACCACCCTCATCTGGATCATCGTCGGCATCGCGATCCTTCTCGTGATCGTCGTCGTCGCCCTGCTCCTGACCGCCCGCGGACGCCGCGAGCGCCGTATGAAGCAGCAGCACGATCGCGCCGAGAAGCTGCGCGACTCCGCCCGCGAGACCGAGGTGAAGGCGCAGGAACGCGAAGCCGAGGCCGCGAAGGCGAGGGCCGACACGGCCGCTGCCAACGCCGCCGCCGAGGCTGCGAGAGCACGCGCCGCAGAAGCCTCGCTCGACGCCGAGCGCCGAGCGAGCACGATCGACGAGCATCAGGCCGATGCAGAGAAGCTCCGGGCAGAGCAGGCCGAGGCGCTGCGGAAGGCGGACGAGGTCGACCCCTACGCCGGTGACGGACGCGCGGATGCCGCGTCGGCCCGTCCCGCAGGCGATGCGGATCCCGGCTCTCACCGTGATGTGAACGCCGACGGCGTGCGGGACGACACCACGGTTCAGCGGGACGCCTCCCGGCGTGACGAGGTCGGCTCCGACGAGGTCGTCGACCCGGCGACGCGTCGCCCGCGGCCCGACAACGTCTGACGCGTGCGCACGGCAGCGGGTCCGCCCGCTACCGTGGGTTCGTGATCGCCGTCCTCCAGGTTGCCGGCCGCCTGCTCTGGCGGCACTGGCCCGTACTGCTGACCTGGTATCTCGCGGCACTGCTCGCTCGCTATGCCCTCATCGAAGTGGCGGGCTTCGTCGGGGCCTACAGCGCCGTCGCCGGATCCCTTCTCCTGCCACTCGCCATCCTGGCGAGGCTGATCGCGCTGGTCGCGATGTTCCTCGTGCTGCGAGATGGGATGCGGCAGCTCAACGCCATCGCGCCCCTCACCACCGAGCCCGGTGCGCGGCGACGCGAGTTTCTCGACGCGCTGATGACCGGCATCCTTCCGTTCTTCGCCTTCTACGCGGCGTGGGGATATCTGCGGGAGGACGCCGTCGCGTACACGGCACGGGTACTCGAGGTGAATTCCGGACTGCGGTGGCAGGAGGCGGCCGAAGAGATCCTCGGCGAAGAAGGAGTCGTTGCCGAGCTCGCGGGTGACGGCCAGGTCGGTGAGTTGACGATCACACCCATCACGATCGCCATCGTCGTCGTCGCGTTCGTTCTCCGATGGCTGTGGAAGCGGCACCGTGAGCAGCTGCCGCGCTGGACGGGTGGCCTTGCGGCCTACCTTGAGGCGCTGTGGGTGTATTACACCGTCACGGTCGTCGGTCTGGCGCTCGGTTTCGTGAGCTCGTGGGTGGGATCCCGACAGGCGATGGTGTGGCTCGCCGACTTCCGTGAGGCCATCACAGCCGGCTTCGCGCCGCTCGCGTGGATCTGGGAGGGCATCGAGTGGTTCCTCGGCGAGGCGGGCGGCATCATCCTTCTCCCTGTCGCGTGGCTCACGATCGCCGGGGTCATCTACGGCCACGCCGTCGCTCCTGGGTCCGTCTCGGTCGACGGCATCGGCGGGGAGGCGGTCGCGCGCGCGCGCAGCCGCTACCGCTCGCTGCCCAGCCGCGTGCGGTCGCGCCTCGCGGACATCGGGTCGGACTTGGTGTCCCGGTTCACTCCGATCTGGAACGCGCTCGTTCTGATGTGGCGTTCGGGGCCGGTGCTGATCGGCGGCTTCGTGCTGCTCTACACGGTGCTGCTGGCCGTCGAAGGACTCCTGGAGTGGGGCGTGACGCGGGTCGTCGGGCCACACGGCATCGATGAGTTCTGGCTGGTGTGGGACCAGCTGATCCTCCTCATCGTGCCCCTGCTGATCGAACCGGTGCGCATCGCTCTCATCGCCGGCGGGTACGACGCGGTGATCGGCCGGCTGATCGTGCGTCAGGGCTCCACGATGAGCCGCGCGAACTCGGGGATCCGCTCGGCTGAGGTGACCTCGACGGTGAACGGCCCCGAGGCGTCGAGCGGCACCAAGTAGTCGAGGTCGAGCGCGTACGGCGCCGCCGTCTCCGAGTCGCAGGATTCCCGCAGGTCGAAGTCGCGCTCCGGGTCGAGATCGTAGGCCGATGCCGCGTCCCACTGCCGCTGTGAACCCTCGAGCTCGCGTAGCTGAGGGATCGCGCAAGAGAATCCGAGGCCATGAGGGTCGATCAGGATGCGCACTGCCACGACTCGGGCGTCTTCGGGCGCCAGCGGCCGATCGGTGAACTCGGCAGTGGCAGGCCCGACGGTGGCGTGAGCATACTCCGTGGAGTCGCCGGCCTCGACGGCAATCGGGATGCTGGCACGGCCGCTGTAGTAACCCCACCATTCGTTCCACCCCACCGCGATCGTCGTCGCCGGGACGAGGACGAGTAGGACCCCGAGCGGGACGGCGTTGGCGCGCCACCACCCCGTCATGGCTGAGCCCATTCCGTGGCGGCAAGTTCCGTCGCACCCGCATCAGTTACCTCTGCGAGGTCGAATGGAACCAGGATCATCGAGTCCAACCGCGTGTCCACTCCCTCGAGAGCGAGCTCCAGCACGGCGTTCCCGTTTGTGATTCCCACCGGGAGCTCGAACGCCACGCTCCCCGACTGCGCGATGCCGGCCGCGAGCTGCTGTTGTAGCAGTGAAGCGGGTCGTTCGCTGGCCCGGTAGCGCACTCCGTCGACCACGAGCTCGACGTGTGCCAGTTGCGCGCCGGATTCGGAGAGGACCGACGCCGCGGCCAGATTCACGACGAGCCAGTTGCCCTCCGCAGACCATCCACCGGCGCTCACCTCGCCCGCGCGGCGGATGTCGGTCACCGTCACGTTAAGGTTGCGTCCGGTCGCCGGCTCGCCGACCGCCGCTGTCACGTGGAAGGGCGCCTGCGCCTGGTCCTCTCCGGGCGTCACGAGCGCGACGAACCACGCGACGACGACGAGTCCAACGCCGATCGGCCACGGCGCCCACCGCGGCAGCCGAAAGTCACTCATCGCCGGCCCCGTCCTGATCGGCGTCGGCCCCGGCCCCGACGTCCTCGATCTTCACAGTGACGACCGCGTCGGCCTCCGGGTCGTCCCACCACTGGCCGGCCAGCACGAACGAACCATTGGTCAGGGTGGTCTCGTACAGGGTGATGTCGAGCTCATCGCCTTCCGCGTAGCGATCGGCCTCGACGGGCCACGCGTACACGATGGTCGCTGGGACCCCGGGTTGCAGCCAGGGGCTGCCGGTGGCGTCGTCCAGTCGCGCGGTCCCGCGCCGGCTGTCGTCCTCAAGGCCCGCGACGGCGAAAGTCGCGTCCATGCCGTTCGTGTTTGTCGCGGTCGCTCGCTGCGGCTGCGTCCATCGGTTCTCGATATCGGTCACGAGGACGAGAACGCGCTCGCCGTCTTCGGGCGACGCGCCCGAACCGGGCAGCTCGTCGATGAGCACCGCCCGCTGCACGGTGAGGGAGCGCTGATCGGTGGTGTGCGGCTCACCGGGCTCGAGTTCGGTCAGCGCGGGCGAAGCCGCGGTCGCCAGCCCACCGAAGGCCGCGGTCACGGCGAGGAAGAGGCCCGTCGCGATGCCGGCGAACCACTTGGTGGGGACCCGATCGCTCGCCGCGCGCACCCACTCGAACCGGCGCTTCGGCACCGGAGCGGCGTCGGGCGTCTCGGACACGAGCACAGCCTACGGGGAGTCGGCCGCCGCGTCGGCTCGCCCGATCGGAAAGGCGGCCCGCAGCGCGCGCCGCACCTCTCCGATGCCGGCGCTGGCTGCCGATGCGGACCGCTGCGCGAGAAGGACCTCTCGGGTGGGAGTGCCGGGAAGTTCGAGGAGCGAGACCGGAACGGACGCGCCCGCCCACAGCAGATCGGGGAGAACGGCCACGGCCTGCCCCGCGGCGACGAGCCGCGCGTGGGCCGACAGATCCGACAGTTCGTACCGCACGTCGGGCTCGAACCCGGCGGCCCGGCACTGCTGCACCGCCCACAGGCGCGCCGCGGTTCCCGCCGGCTCCATCACCCAGGGGCGATCGGCGAGGTCGTCGAGCGATGCCGCCGGATCGCCGGATGCCACGGCCAGGCGGATCGGGTCGGTTCCGAGTGTCTCGCGCTCGAGTCCCGGCGTGTGCGGACGCGTGTGTCCCGGGTACTGCTCTGCGATCACGAGATCGACGCCGCGTGCGGTGAGCTCGAAGAGCCCCCGCTCGGGCGGCATCTCGACGAGCTCGACCCGCAGGTCGGGTGCGCTGCCGGAGAGGAGGCGCAGCGCGGTGGGCACGATCGCGAGCGCAGCGGTCTGCATGACCGCCACGCGCACCGGGGCCGGCCCCCATTGCCCGGCCCCGCTCAGCGAATCGATCTCGCCTCGAGCCTTCTCGTCGAGGTCAAGAGCGCGCGCAGCGTGCGCGGCGAGCGCGCGGCCCTGCTCCGTGAGCCGCAGCCGCCGGCCGTCGGGGACGAGCAGGGTGACGCCGGCGTCCTTCTCGAGCTGCGCGAGCTGCTGCGAGATCGTCGACGGGCTGAACGACAGGGCCTCCGCCACGGAGGCGAGGGTTCCCCGCAGGGCGAGTTCGTGGAGCAGCCGCAGCCGTCGCAGTTCGAGCATGGCCGTCCCATCGATGGATTCGAACGATACTGATCGTAGATGGTCGCTTTTCACGAACGGACGGATGCCTCATCGTGGATTCCATGCAGAGCTTGAACCGCATCGCGCACACAGAGGTGCAGGCTGGGATCACCGAGTCTCAAGCCGCGATGTCTGGAGTGCGAATGAACGACGTGGACCCGCGCCTCGCCGAGCAGGCGGTCGCGCTGGCGCAGCGGTGGACCACCGAGAGCGCCGAGGTCGAGGTCGACCCCGCCGCCGAGCGACTGGCCGGGGTCCTCAAAGATCCGAACGGGCTGCCTTTCACGATCGGGTTCGTCGATGGCGTGATGCGTCCCGAGAGCCTTGCGGCCGCGGCATCCAATCTCCACCGCGTCGCGCCGCTCGTGCCCGACTTCCTGCCGTGGTACCTGCGGGGTGCGGTCCGCGTGGGCGGCAGTGTCGCGCCGGTGCTGCCGGCGCCGGTCGTGCCGATCGCGCGGCGGGTGCTGCGCGAGATGGTCGGTCACCTCGTCGTCGATGCGCGCCCCGAGAAGCTCGGCCCCGCGATCGCGGCGCTGCGCGAGAAAGGGGCGCGACTCAATCTCAACCTCCTCGGTGAGGCGGTGCTCGGCGAGCAGGAGGCGCTGCGCCGCCTCGAGGGGATCCACGACCTGATCCGGCGACCGGACGTCGACTACGTATCGGTCAAGGTCTCGGCGATCGCGAGCCACATCTCGATGTGGGCCTTCGACGAGGTGGTCGACAAGGTCGTCGAGCGGCTGATGCCGCTGTACCTCAGCGCCGCCGGCTCGCAGACGTTCATCAACCTCGACATGGAGGAGTACCGCGACCTCGACCTGACGATCGCGGTGTTCACCCGCATCCTCGAAGATCCCCGCCTGCGCGGACTCGAGGCGGGCATCGTGCTGCAGGCCTACCTTCCGGACGCGCTGCCGGCTCTGCAGGAGCTGACGGCCTGGGCGCAGGCACGCGTCGCGGCGGGGGGAGCGCGCATCAAGGTGCGGCTGGTCAAGGGCGCGAACTTCGCGATGGAGCGGGTCGATGCCGTCATGCACGGCTGGTCGCCGGCGACCTACGACGCGAAGGTCGACTCCGACGCGAACTATGTGCGCTGCCTGGACTTCGCCCTGCGCCCCGAGCACACCGCGGCCGTGCGCATCGGCGTCGCCGGGCACAACCTGTTCGACATCGCGTATGCGTGGCTGCTCGCCGCGCAGACCGGCGTGCGCCCCGAAACTTCGACAGGCTCTGCGCAAGCGACATCCGCCGTCGCCGGCGCGTCGCCGGATGTCGAGTTCGAGATGCTGCTCGGCATGGCGCAGGGACAGGTCGACGCCGTCTCGCGCGAGGTCGGGCACGTGCTGCTCTACGTGCCCGTGGTGCGTCCCGACGAGTTCGATGTCGCCATCAGCTACCTCGTGCGACGCCTGGAAGAGAACGCCTCGAGCGAGAACTTCCTCTCCGCGGCGTTCGACCTCGCCGACGACCCCGCGATGTTCGCGCGCGAGCGCGACCGGTTCCTCGCCTCGCTCGAGCGCGCAGCCGACGCGTCCCTGCCGATCGGCCCGCGTCGCGCGCAGGACCGCAGTGACGCGCCAGCCGACTCCCCGCGGGCGCGGGCGCGACTGCTGCGTCCGGCCGCGGGCGAAGACGAAGCCGGACTCACGCAGGCCGTGATCGGCATCGCCCGCTCCGCGGCGTCGCCGATGGGAGCACCGGGCGACACGGCGCCCATCGCCCCTTGGGCCGAGGAGCAGACGTTCGCCGGCGAGGCCTTCGTCGAGACCGCGGTGTTCTCGCCGCGTGAGAACGCGGGCGCCTTCGCCGGCGCTCCGGGCTTCCGCAACGCGCCCGACACCGATCCGGCGCTCCCGGCCAATCGCGAGTGGGCGCGCGACATCCTCGCGCGCATCGAGACCTCGCGCGCCGGCGATGCGACGATCGCGGCCGCGCGGATCGCGGACGAGGCGGCGCTGCAGAGCGTCGTGGCGCGGGTGACGGATGCCGCGGTCGGCTGGGGTTCGCAGCCCGCAGCCGATCGGGCCGCCGTGCTGACCGAGGCCGCCCGTGCTCTCGAAGCCCGTCGCGGCGAGCTGATCGAGGTCGCCGCCTCGGAGACCGGCAAGGTGTTCGCCGAGGCCGACGTCGAGGTGAGCGAGGCCGTGGACTTCGCCAACTACTACGCCGCCACCGCGCGCGAGCTGGACCGCGTCAGCGGTGCCGTCTTCGAGCCCGACCGGCTGACGGTGGTGACGCCGCCGTGGAACTTTCCGATCGCGATCCCCGCGGGCGGCGTCCTGGCCGCGCTCGCCGCCGGCTCGGGCGTGATCTTCAAGCCCGCTCCGCAGGCGCGGCGCTGCGCAGCGGTGGTCGCCGAGGCGCTGTGGGAGGCCGGTGTGCCCCGCGACGTCCTCGCTCTCGTCGACATCGACGAGGGCGGACTGGGGGAGGCCCTCATCTCGCACCCGGCCGTGTCTCGCGTGATCCTGACCGGGTCGTGGGAGACTGCGGCGCTGTTCCGGTCGTGGCGGCCCGAGCTGCCGCTGCTGGCCGAGACCAGCGGCAAGAACGCGATGATCGTCATGCCCTCCGCCGACCTCGACCTCGCGGCATCCGATCTCGTCAAGAGCGCCTTCGGGCACGCCGGCCAGAAGTGCTCGGCCGCTTCGCTCGCGATCCTCGTCGGTCCGGTCGGTCACTCCCGCCGCTTCGCGCGACAGCTCGTCGATGCCGCCACATCGCTGCGCGTCGGACCACCGACCGATCCGCTGGCAGAGGTCGGGCCGGTCATCGAGCCGCCCCAGGGCAAGCTCGAGTGGGCGCTCACGACGCTCGACGCGGGGGAGCGGTGGCTGGTGGATCCTCGCCCGCTGGACGCGGATCCCGAGCTGAGCGGACGGATGTGGAGCCCCGGCATCCGCACCGGCGTGCAGCCGGGCTCGCGCTTCCACCGCGAGGAGTTCTTCGGACCCGTGCTGGGCGTCATGCACGCCTCATCGCTGGCGCAGGCGATCGAGCTGCAGAACGCCGTCGCATACGGACTGACGGCCGGGCTCTACACGCAGAACCCCGACGACCTCGCCCTCTGGCTCGATCGCGTCGAGGCGGGCAACCTGTACGTGAACCGGGGCATCACCGGCGCCATCGTCCAGCGGCAGCCCTTCGGCGGCTGGAAGCGCTCCTCGGTCGGACCCGGCACCAAAGCGGGCGGCCCCAACTACCTCGTCGGCCTCGGCCGCTGGCGCGCGACCACCGGCGGGGCGCCGTCGGCGACGCTGCACCTGCGGGGCCTCGACTCCCGCATCACCTCGATCATCGAAGCGGCCCAGCCCTCGTTGAGCTACGAGGCGTTCGAGTGGCTGCGACGCGGTGCCCTGTCGGACGCGATCTGGTGGGACCGGGAGTTCGGCCAGGTCAAGGACGTGTCGGGCCTCGGCATCGAGCGGAACCTGTTCCGCTACCGGCCCGTCGCCGCCGTGGCGCTGCGGGCCACGGCCGACGCGACCTGGCAGTCGGTACTGCGCGCCGCGATCGCCGGGGTCCGCTCCGGAACAGCGCTCACCCTCAGCGCTCCCGTCGGGCTTCCGGCCGCCGTGCGCCGCGCTCTCAGCGACCAGCACGTCACAGTGTTCGTCGAGAGTGACGAGCAGTGGCTCGAGCGCATCACGCAGCCCTCGTCCCCGGATTCAGGGCGCGATGCCTCTGCCGGGGCGCACCAATCGCGCCCCGACCGACCGAACGCGCCGCACGCGCATGAGGTGGTCCGACCGACGCGCGTGCGCCTCATCGGGCCGGCCGCGTCGGTCGCCGCGCTGCATCACGCGGTCGCATCGGCAGTGTCGGGAGACCCCGACCTCGCGGTCTACGACAACGACGTGACGACGGCGGGCCGACTCGAGCTGCTGCCGTTCCTGCGCGAGCAGTCGGTCACGATCACCGCCCACCGTTTCGGCAACCCGGACCCCTGGTCGGAGTCGGTGATCTGACGCGCCCGTTGGACCGAGCGTCGAGCTCAGTCCGCCTCGGTGCCGGGGAATCCGGTCGACTCTCGCTGCACGATCCGGAACGCCGGCTTGAACGTCTCGGGCGGGCGTCGCTCGCCCTTCTCGACGATGCGCTCGATGAGCCGGTCGACGGCGATCGCGGCGATGTCGGCGCGACCGGTGTCGACCGTCGACATCGACGGAACCGAGTACTTGCTCTCGTCGATGTTGTCGAATCCGATCACAGCGACGTCATCGGGCACGCGCAGCCCCTCTTCGCGGAGGGCGCGCAGCACGCCGAGGCCGAGTGCGTCGTTGAGGGCGAAGACCGCATCGAAGTCGACGCCCTGCTCGACGAGGTGATGCGTCGCTTCGGCGCCTCCTGCCCGGCTCCACCGGTTCATCTCCGTGGCGCGGACGAGATCCGGGTCGAGGTCGATGCCGGCCGCATCGAGCGCCCGGAGGTACCCCTTCAAGCGGAGGTTCGCCGAGCTCGCCTCATCGCCGCCATCGAGGTCGGCCCCGATGAGCGCGATCCGTCGTCGCCCGATCGCCACCAGGTGCTCGACGGCCGCCTGCGCGGACGACGTGTTGTGCATCGTGACGTGATCGGTCGGTCCGCCGAAGATGCGCTCACCGAGAAGGACGAGAGGTCCGTCGCCGTCGAGTGCCGCGGCGTCATCCTGACCGAGGCTGACGGGGCTGAAGAGCAGGCCGTCGAGGAAGCGGGGCCGGTTGCCCGTCACGGCGCGCAGTTCGGCGTCGCGATCGCCGCTCGTCTGCTCCACCATGACGCCCAGTCCGCGCTTCTCCGCCGCCCGGATCACCTCGTCGGCGAGCTCGGCGAAATAGTTCTCGCGAAGCGAGGGAACGGCCAGCCCGATCACTCCCGTCCGTCCGGAGCGGAGTCCTCGAGCCGAGAGGTTGGGGCGGTAGTCGAGCTGCTCGATCGCCTCGATCACGCGGTCACGGGTGCCCGGCCGCACGTGGGGATAGTCGTTGATGACGTTCGACACCGTCTTGATCGAGACGCCGGCCACCCGAGCGACGTCATGCATCGTCGGCCCCATCCGCGCCCAGCCCTTCCGTGTGCGATCACTGCACTCTACTGCGTCCTCGTGCGGCCGATCCTCGCAGGCGCAGCACCGGTGGGGCGAGGGCGGAGAGCCGGTGTGCAACGTTGTGCTCGCCGCGCGAAGACAGCCGGCGGCTTGCGGAGTTTCGACGCGTCCGCAGAAATTCTCGAAGCGACCTTGACAGTCCTCAGCGGCGGTGCAACAGTGTCTACAACGTTGCTCTACAACGTTGTAGACCAGCCCCGCACGGAGCGCCCACACGCGCCCGAGCTCTGGGGTGCGGTCGTGCACCGACGAAGAAGTCAGCAATACCGAAAGGAAACTCCAGTGAAGACGAAGCCAGTCCTTGCTGCGGTCACAGCGCTCGCCCTGGCCGGAGCCCTGTCCGCATGCACCGCCGGAGGCGGCGGCGATAACGGCGGCGGCGGCAACGACGACGCGAACTGCACGAACACGATTCCCAAGGAGGATCTGCCTGTCGTCACCATGTGGGCCTGGTACCCCAACATGGAGCTCGTCGTCGACAACTTCAACGAGGAGAACGACGAGGTGCAGGTCTGCTGGACGAACGCCGGCGCGGGCGGCGACGCCTACGACAAGTTCCAGACCGCGATCTCAGCGGGCAGCGGCGCTCCGGACGTCATGATGGTCGAGGCAGACCGCATCGCGACATTCCAGGCGCAGGATGCCCTCGTCGACCTCAGGGACCTCGGCTACGAGGACGTCGCAGACAGCTTCAGCGACGGCGCCTGGAAGGACGTCTCGGTAGGTGACGGCATCTACGGTGCACCGGTCGACGGCGGCCCCATGGGCATGATCTACCGCACCGACATCTTCGAGCAGTACGGCATCACCCCGCCGACGACGTGGGCCGAGTTCGAGACGGCCGCGCAGACGGTGAAGGATGCCGGAGGCCCCGTCTTCGCGAGTTTCGCTGCGAACCAGCCGGCCGAGGTCACGGCGCTGATGTACCAGAACGGCGCGGAGCCGTTCACGTACGACCCCGCGGACGAGGGCGCGATCGGGATCGACCTGAACAGCGACGAGATCAAGGAAGTCCTCGACTACTGGAGCGGTCTCGTCGAGAAGGGCCTGGTCGGCACCGAGGACCAGTTCACGCCCGAGTACATCGCGGGCGTCATCAACGGCGACTACGCCACCTACCTCTCGGCCGCCTGGGCTCCGGGCTACCTGCAGGGATCCGGCGTGGGCGAGGGTGCGGACGCCGGCGTGTGGGCGAGCGCTCCGATGCCGCAGTGGGATGCGAACAGCCCGATCGCGATCAACTGGGGTGGCTCGGCTTTCTCGGTGTCGAGCCAGGCGAACGATCCCGAGCTGGCGGCTCAGGTGGCCTTCGGCGTCTACGCGGACCAGGCATCGCTGGACGACGGCTGGCAGAACCAGATCATCTTCCCGCTGAACGTCGAGGTGCTCGAGTCGGAGGAGTTCCTCAACTACGAGGTTCCGTTCTTCGACGGCCAGCAGGCCAACAAAGAGGTGTACGTGCCGGCGGCCAATGCCTACGAGGGCATGACCTACACGCCGATCGGCCAGTACTACTACTCGCAGCTCACGGAGCAGATCGCCCGCATCAACGACGGCTCGGCAACGGGCTCTGAGGCTGCGGACGCACTGCAGGAGGCGGTCGTGGCCTACGCAGAGGAGCAGGGGTTCACCGTCCAGTGACATGACGCGGAGGGCCGGTTCGTGCTCGTGCGGACCGGCCCTCGGTCATCCCTTACATACCCGGAGAAATCATGACAGCGACAATCGCACCTCCCGCGAAGACGAAGGTTCGCAGATCGACCGCGGCGCGACAGAACCTCTTCGGATGGCTCTTCGTCGGACCGTTCGGAATCATCTTCCTGGCCCTTCTGGTCCTGCCGATCGGCTATGCGTTCTACTTGAGCCTGTTCCAGAAGTCGCTGATCGGCGGCACGAGGTTCGTGCTCTTCGGCAACTACGCCAAGGCCTTCACCGACCCGTCGTTCCTCGACGGCGTCTGGTTCGTCATCAGATTCTCGCTGGTGCTCATCCCGCTGCAGATGGCCGTCTCGCTCGCGATCGCGCTGATGCTCGACATCGTGGTCACCAGGTTCGCCCGCTTCTCACGTCTCATGATCTTCCTGCCGTACGCGATCCCGACCGTGATCGGCGCCCTGATGTGGGGGTTCCTCTACAGCGACAACTTCGGCCCGCTGGCCGAGGTCTTCGAAAGCGTGGGTAGACAGGCGCCTGACTTTCTGAGCACCGGTCTCATCTTCTACGGCCTGCTCAACATCGTCACGTGGCAGTGGGCCGGCTACTACATGATCGTCATCTACGCGGCGCTGCAGGGGATCGATCCCACGCTCTACGAGGCAGCCCGCATCGACGGCGCATCCCAGTGGCAGATCATCCTGCGGATCAAGATCCCGCTGGTCGCCCCGGCGCTGCTGCTGATCCTCGTGTTCGCTCTCATCGGCACCCTGCAGTTCTTCAATGAGCCGCAGATCCTGCAGCAGCTGGCCGCCGGAGCCATTCCCAACGACTTCACGCCGAACATGTACGCGTATCAGCAGGCATTCTCGCTGGCCAATTACAACTACGGTGCGGCGATCTCGTTCGCCCTGGGCGCAGTCGTCTTCGTCTGCGTCTACATCTTCCTGTTCGCCACCCGCAAGCGAGGGAGCGTCCTCTCATGACCGTCACACCCGTCGAGGTCACGGGCATCCCCTCCGCGCCCGACGATGCCTCCAAGCAGAAGCGGCCACCCCGCGCTCGCGGCCGCATCCCGCTGAACATCGTGCTCGCGCTGCTGTTGATCTACTTCCTGATCCCGTTCTGGTGGCTCATCGTCAACAGCTCCAAGAGCGCGGCCGGACTGTTCGGGGGCGACAGCTCGCTCTGGTTCGCCGACGACATCGACTACATCGGCAATCTGATCGACCTGTTCACGTACAGCGGGGGGATCTACGCTCGATGGCTGGCGAACTCCGCCCTCTACGCGATCGCCGGAGGCGTCGGCGCCACCGTGCTGGCGGTGCTGGCCGGCTACGGCTTCGCGAAGTACCGCTTCTTCGGCCGCCGTGCCTCGTTCGCGATCCTGCTGGGCGCGGTGATGGTGCCGACGACTGCTCTCGTGATCCCGACCTTCGTCCTGTTCGCTCAGGCCGGCCTGACCAACACGATCTGGGCGGTGATCCTCCCGACGCTGCTCAACCCGTTCGGCGTGTACCTGATGAACGTGTACGCCCGCGACGCGGTGCCCGACGAGCTGCTCGACGCCGCACGCGTGGACGGCGCGGGGGAATTCAGGACCTTCCTGCAGGTCGCCCTTCCGCTTCTGCGACCCGCCATCGTGACCGTTCTGCTGTTGTCGGTCGTGGCGTCGTGGAACAACTACTTCCTGCCGCTCGTCATGCTGTCGGACAACCGGCTGTTCCCCGTGACGGTCGGGATCGGCCTCTGGAATTCGACTGCGGCGACCTACGGCGCCGCCGGCGGTCAGACCCTCTGGAGCATCATCATCCTCGGCTCGCTCGTCTCGGTGATTCCGCTCATCATCGCCTTCCTCGGGCTGCAGAAGTACTGGCAGGGAGGGCTGTCCATCGGAAGCCTCAAGTGATCCTCGCCTGACCCAGAACCCCTTTCCCCTTCCCCGCTTCCTGGAAGAGCAGAATGATCCGCGCACACCTCACCATCGACCCGCATTTCACTATCGGACCCATCAATCGACGTCTCTTCGGCTCCTTCGTGGAGCACCTGGGGCGCTGCGTCTACGACGGCATCTACGAACCGGGCCATGAGAAGGCCGACGAGGACGGCTTCCGCACGGACGTCATCGAGCTGGTGCGCGAGCTCGGCGTCTCGACGATCCGCTATCCCGGCGGCAACTTCGTCTCGGGATACCGCTGGGAGGACGGCGTCGGGCCCCGCGAGGAGCGACCCCGGCGTCTGGATCTGGCCTGGCACTCGACCGAGACCAACCAGATCGGGCTCGATGAGTTCGCGACCTGGACGAAGAAGGTGGAGGGCGAGCTGATGTACGCGGTCAACCTCGGCACCCGCGGCATCCTGGAAGCACTCGACGTGCTGGAGTACGCCAACCTCCGTTCTGGAACCGAGTGGTCCGACAGGCGGGTCGCGAACGGCTACGCCGAGCCGCACGACATCCGCATGTGGTGCCTGGGCAACGAGATGGACGGACCGTGGCAGCTCGGCCACAGCACAGCCCACGAGTACGCCCAGCTCGCGTCGAAGACGGCGAGCGCCATGAAGCAGATCGATCCCGGCCTCGAACTCGTCGTGTGCGGCAGCTCGGGTGCGCAGATGCCGACCTTCGGCCACTGGGAGCACGTCGTGCTGAGCAAGACGTACGACAACGTCGATCTCATCTCGTGCCATGCCTATTACGAGCCGAAGGGCGACGACTACGGCAGCTTCCTGGCCTCGGGCGTGAACATGGATCGGTTCATCGACGCCGTGGTGGCCACGGCGGATCACGTGAAGGCCGTCCGCCGCAGCGACAAGACGATCAACATCTCGTTCGACGAGTGGAACGTCTGGTACCAGTCCCGCTACAACGAGGTCGACAAGATCACCGACGTCGCGGAGTGGCCCGTCGCGCCGCGACTGCTGGAGGACTCGTACTCGGTTCTCGACGCGGTCGTCTTCGGAAGCCTGATGATCTCGCTCATCCGGCATGCCGACCGGGTCACGGCGGCGAGCCTGGCGCAGCTGGTCAACGTCATCGCGCCGATCATGACCGAGCCGGGCGGACCTGCCTGGCGGCAGACGACGTTCTATCCGTTCTCCCTCACGAGCCGGCTCGCTCGGCAGGTGGCCCTCGAGCTCAAGCTCGACTGCCCCACCTATGCCACCGAGGAGTACGGCGATGTGCCGATCGTCGACGCGATCGCCACGCGCGACGAGGACGGCGGTCCGACGACGGTCTTCGCCGTCAACCGGAGTCTCACCGATGAGGTCACCCTCGAAGTCGACACGGCAGCCCTGGGCGCAGTCGCCGGCGCCGAGGCGGTGTCGCTGTTCGACGACGACATCCACGCCGCGAACACGCTAGGCGATCCGGAGCGCGTGACGCCCCGCGCGAACACGTCTATCGAGGTAGGGGAGGGGACGATCAGGATCACTCTTCCTCCGGTGTCATGGACGGCACTGACTCTCGACTGAGCGGCCGGCGCGGATCCTCCGGAGCACGATTGGGGTGAGGTGATGGCACGAACCCAGCGCGTGACCCTCAGCGAGATCGCCGCGCAGGCGGGGGTGTCGCTGTCGACCATCTCGAAGGTGCTCAACGGCGGGTCCGATGTGTCGTCGTCCACGCGGGCGCTCGTCGAGGAGCATCTCCACACGAGCGGCTACCGTCGCAGGAAGAGCAGGCAGCGCCGCGAGTACATCGAGGTGGTCCTCTACGAACTCGAGAGCGAGTGGGCACTGAGGATCCTCGAGGGCGTACGCGAGAGCGCCGCCGAGGCGGGGCTGGCGGTCTCACTCTCGGTCAGCGGCGACCGTCGCGCGCCGGGATCGGAGTGGCTGGAATCCGTCGTTCGCCGCGCTCCCACCGGCATCGTCCTGCTCTTCGCCGGCATCCCGGAGGAGGAGCAGCGCAGGCTCCGAGCACGCGGCATCCCGTACGTCATCATCGATCCCGCGGGCGATCCCGCTCAGGACGTCCCGTCGGTCGGTTCGGCGAACTGGTCGGGCGGGCTGGCGGCGACACGGCATCTGCTCGATCTGGGACACCGCCGCATCGCGGCGATCACCGGCCCCGAGTCGGTGATGTGCTCGCTCGCGCGGCTCGACGGGTATCGCGCGGCGATGTCGTCGGCGCGGACCCCCGTCGCGCCGGAGTGGGTCCGCTTCGGAGACTTCCGGCGCGAAGGAGGAGAGCAGCACGCAGCCGAGCTGCTGCGCCTGCCTGATCCGCCGACGGCCATCTTCGCCGGCAACGACGCGCAGGCGCTTGGGGTGCTGCACGCGGCGGCCGCTCTGGAGGTGAGCGTTCCGGAGCAGCTGTCGGTGGTGGGATTCGACGATCTCGCCATCACCGAACTCGCCCGGCCGCGGCTGACGACCGTGCACCAGCCGCTGCGCGAGATGGCTGAGGAGGCCACACGGCTCGTCCTGCGGCTCCTGGACGACCCGCAGCCCGACGTGACGCGGATCGAGCTCGCGACGCGGCTCGTGATCCGCGATTCCACGGCCGGGCCGCTCGCCGTCGCCCTCGCGTGACGAGCCTCGACCACATGATCGTTGCGTCGGACGCTGATTTACGACGTTGTACATTTTTCCTTGACCGCTAACGATCACGTCTGCAACAGTGGGGCCGACGGGAATTACTACGTTGTAAAGCAGCATCGCCGCTGCCCCGTCTTCGCACCTCGGCCCGCGGGCCTCGCGCCCTCGCCGGTCGTTGAATCACACGAGATGAGGAATCGATGCAGATCACATCCGAGAGCCGGCGTCCTCGCCGGTCCGGCAGGTCGAGACGGGTCGTCGCGCTGGTCACAGCCGCACTCGTCGCCCTGACCGGTCTCGCGGCTGCCGCCCCCGCGGCCGCCGCCGATCCCTGGATCGCCGTCCAGGAGGACGGGTACCTGCGGATCGCGGTCCCCGCCGCCGCCGTCGAGGAAGCGGTCGGACCGGTATCGCAGGTCGTCGTCGAGGGCAACTTCGGGCCCTCGCACAATTGGGCGCAGATCGGTCTGCAGCGCAGCGGCGCCAACTGGACCGCGACCTACGGACCCTTCGAACCGGGCCTGTACTACTACCAGGTCACCGGAGACGACAGCAAGGTGCTGAAGGATTCGAGCAACCCGACGAGCGTCGCCTCCGAGCCGGAGTGGAGCACGTTCTTCATTCCCGGTGAGTCCGCGGCCCTGCTCGCCGACAGCGCCGAGGAAGCGGGCACGATCGAGACGCTCGCGTACGACAGCTCCGTCGCCGGCGAGGAGCGGCAGGCGCTCGTGTGGGTGCCTCCGACCTACAAGCCCAAGGGCAAGAAGCTCCCGGTGCTCTATCTGCAGCACGGTGGCGGACAGAGCTACCGCGATTGGGTGGAGGTCGGGCGGGCCGAGCAGATCCTCGACAACCTCTGGCTGTCGGGTCAGCTCGAAGACATGCTCGTCGTGATGGGCAACGGGAACGTGGACGACTTCTCGGCGGAGCTGCTGGAGAACATCGTTCCCGCGGTGGAGGGCACCTACAACGTGTCGCCCTCGAAGAACAAGCGCGCGCTGGCTGGTCTGTCGATGGGCGGCGGTCAGACGTTCGAGGTGTTCAGCGAGCACCCGGGAGAGTTCAGCGCGATCGGCACGTTCGGCGCCGGGCGCTTCGGTGACCTGGACGACATCCCGGTCCGGAAGATGAACAACCGCACCGACCTCTTCCGCGTCTATGTCGGCAACAAGACCGACGTCGCGTACAACGACGTCTTCGACTCCTTCCAGAAGTTCGATGCGCTCGGTCTGGAGTACCAGTTCGACGGCGTGAACCCGGATGCGGGACACAACTGGAACGCGTGGCAGGAGAACCTCATCGACTTCGCGCCCCGTCTGTTCACGGGAGCGTCGTCGGACCCGGGCATGAGCGAGGGGCACACGGCCCTCACGGAGCGGTTCGAACCGCCCGCTCCGGGCACGACGCCGACCCCCTTCATCACCGACGACGGCTTTGTGACGTTCGAGACCACGACGGACTTCGCCGACGCGGAGTACGTGTCGGTTTGGGCGAACTGGGCCCCGGGCGGCAGCTGGCTCCGAGTGGAGATGAACAAGGTCGGCGACCGCTGGCGCGCGACGGTGGGTCCGCTCGAGGAGAAGTTCTACCACTACCGGCTCATCGTCGACCGTCAGGCGGTCAAGGATGCATCCAACCCGACGAAGGTGACGTCCGAGCCGGCGTGGAGCACGTTCCTCATCGAGGGCGAGGGATCGCGCCTGCTCACGGACGTCCCGGAGGGGCAGGGTGGCGACCTCGAGGTGATGTCGTACCAGAGCTCCGTCGCCGGGCAGGAGCGCAGCGCGTACGTCTGGACCCCGCCGGGGTACGACGCCGAGCGCCCCGAGCCCTATCCGCTGTTCGTGCTGAACCACGGCGGCGGACAGAGCTGGACCGATTGGGTCGAGGTCGGGCGGGCGCGCCAGATCCTCGACAACCTGTCCAACGACGGGTCGATCCAGCCGATGGTCGTCGTGATGCCCAACGGCAATGTCAGCGACTACCCCCGGGAGTTGCTCGAGAACGTCGTGCCGGTGACCGAGGAGCGCTACAACGTCAGCAGCAATCCCGCCAAGCGCGCGCTCGCCGGGCTCTCGGCCGGTGGTGCGCGCACGGTCTCGGTGCTCAAGGCACACCCCGGTGAGTTCGCGTGGATCGGGACGTTCGCGGCCGGGTTCGGCGGCACGGCCGGAGTGGATGCGGCGGCGATCAACGCCGGCACGGAGCTCTACCGGCTCTACACCGGCGACATCACCGACTTCACCTACGGGTCGGTGATGAACTCCCTCCCGGTGCTGGACCAGCTGGGCATCGAGTACGAGTTCAACGGGGTGACTGTCGGGCCTCACGGATGGGACGTGTGGCAGAAGAACCTGATCGACTTCGCCCCGCGCCTGTTCCAGACCCTCCCCGCCGACACCGTGCGGCCGGAGGCGACCCTGGTCTCGCCGGCCACGCCGGGTCCGTTCGGGGCCGTGGACCTGCGAGTCGACGCCGCTGACCTCGGTGGTCTGGAGCGCATCGTGGCGAACGTCTACCGCGGTTCGACTCTCGTGCAGAGCACTCAGACAGCGATCGGCGGCGCCGAGAGCGGTGTGCACACGGCGACGGTGAACCTGCCGTCGGGCGAGTACACGGTGCGCTACAACGCGCAGGACCGCGCGGGCAACATCTCCCAGACGGGATCGTTCGCGTTCACGGTCGACGTCGACGCACCGACGGCGACCGTGAAGGACGGTGCCGAGTTCACCGTGCCGGCCGGTGATGCCTACTCGGTCATCAGCTACAAGCTGCATGACCCGGTGGGAATCGACAAGGTCGTCATCAACGGTGTGACGAAGGACCTCACGAACAACGCGTGGTCGGATGTCAACGGCATCCGTCCCGGAGTGTTCGGGGCGGTCGCCGGTGAGAACGAGATGGTCGTGTTCGACATCGCGGGCAACACCGCGAGCTACACCTTCCAGCTCCAGTAGGACGCACATGCACCGACGCTCTCCCCGGATGGGGGGAGCGTCGGCGCATGTCTGCGCGGCGTCACCCCGAAGCCGGCATCCGGCTCACGGCGAGGGCATCGCGGCGGTGTCGCTGACCATCAGACCATCGTGTCATGTAAAGAATTCTTGACAGAACCGATCGTGCGGGGCTACTCTCCGGTGTAAAGAATCTTTTACTCGGAGGGTCGTCGTCATGGTTTACGAAGAGCGCAACGTCTGGGCGGGGCTCATCGTCAGCCTCGTCGGGATGACCGTCTATGTCATCGTCGTGCTGAGTCGGGCCGGAGGCGGCCCGCTCACCGAGGTCGACTGGGTCCCGATCATGCTGTGGACCATCGGCGGCAGCATCGTTGCCACCATCGTGCTCAGCATCCTGTGGGGCATCCTCGCCGGCATGTTCGACCCGGAGGGCGTCGGCAAGTCCGACCAGCGCGACCGCGACATCGCACGGATGGGGAGTCGCGTGGGTCAGGCCTTCCTCGTGATCGCCGGCCTCGGCGTGATCGTGCTGTGCGCGGTCGAGGCGGACTGGTTCTGGATCGCCAACACGATGTTCTTCGGCTTCGCGCTCTCGGCGATGGTCGGCGGAGTCGCCAGCGTCATCGCCTACCGCCGGGGGCTGGTCTGATGGTCAAGCCCACGCGCGTCACCAACGCCATCCGTTCGCTGCGCGAGTCCGCGGGACTCACGCAGGCCGATCTGGCCGGGCGCATCGGCGTCACCCGTCAGACCCTCATCGCGATCGAGCAGGGCAAGTACTCGCCCACGCTCGAGCTCGCCTTCCAGATCTCCCGCGTCTTCGGGGTCGGCCTCGATGACGTCTTCCAATACCCGGAGGCATGACATGACCGCTCGAGCCCCTCACGACGCGCCCGCTCTCACCGGCACGATGCCCGCGTGGCGTCAGCATCGCTACGGCGATCCCGATGTTGTCGCCCTCGAAGAGACCCGCATCCCCGCTCCCGGACCCGGCGAGGTGCTGCTGCGCGTTCGCGCGACCGCACTCAACAACGGCGACATCCGCGTGCTCCGCGGTGAACCGCTACTGGTGCGTCTCGCGTTCGGCCTGCGGCGCCCGAAGCAGCCGGTGCGGGGAATGGATGTCGCCGCCACCGTCGCCGGGCTCGGGAAAGGCGTCACGGAGTTCGCGGTCGGCGACGAGATCGTCGTCGAGCTGCCCGCGGGCGGCGGGCTCGCCGCCTCTGCGATCGCGCCCGTGAAACGGCTGGTGCGGCGGCCGGCCGGTCTGGCCCCGGCCGTCGCGGCCGCCCTTCCCATCGCGGCGGGCACCGCGTGGCAGGCGCTCGATCGGGCGCGCGTCGCAGCGGGCCAGCGGGTCCTCGTCATCGGCGCCTCGGGCGGGGTGGGGCACTTCGCCGTGCAGCTGGCCGCCCTCCGGGGCGCCGAGGTGTGGGCGCTGTCGGGCGAGCCGAATCGGGAGCTTGTCGAAAGCCTCGGCGCAACCCGCACCTTCGACTACCGGCGGGTGCAGCCGGGGTCGGCCGAGCTTCCGGACGGCTCGTTCGACGCGGTGATCGACATCGCCGGCACCGCTCCGCTGCGCGCGCTGCAGCGACTCGTGCGCGACGGCGGCGCGGTCGCACTCGTGTCGGGCGAGGGCGGACGGGTTCTGGGTCCGATCGGCCGGCTGGCCGCGGCATCCGCTCGCTCGCTCTTCTCGCGCCGGCGGTTGCGGCCGGTCGCGGCCGTCGCGAACCGCGACATCCTCGCCGAATTGGTCGCGCTGGCCGAGGCAGGCCGCATCCAGCCCGTCATCGAGCGCACCTATGCGTTCGGCGAGAGCGCCGCCGCGCTTGTGCACGTGGCCGCCGGCCACACAGCCGGCAAGGTCGTGGTGCTCGCGGCATAAGAGCGTGCAGATCTCAGGCTCTGCACAGGAGGCGTGAGAGAATGAGGGCGGCGTGCCCGAGTCGCCGGCTTCCGCAGCTCCGCCGGGCCTCTGGACAGCGTCCGCCGCACGTTCGCAAGGAGACTGATGTCCACCCACGACACCGCGCCCGCCGCCTCGACCACCACCGCCGCTTCGACGGGCTCAGCGACCGGAACCGGATCAGCGACCGGAACCGGATCAGCGACCGAGACGGGCTCAGCGTCCGGGACGGAGCGGATCCAGCAGCACCGCCGCTACCTCATGTGCCGTCCCGAGCACTTCACGGTGAGCTACACCATCAACCCGTGGATGGAGCCGGCGAACCCGACCGACACCGCGCTCGCGGTGCGGCAGTGGCAGAAGCTGTACGACACCTACATCGAGCTGGGCCACGACGTGCAGCTCATCGATCCGATCGAGGGCCTGCCCGACATGGTCTACACCGCCAACGGCGGCTTCGTGATCGATGGCATCGCGTACGGCGCGAAGTTCCGTTTCCCGGAGCGCGTGCCCGAGGGCCCCGCGTTCATGGAGTGGTTCCGGGCGAACGGCTTCGAGGTCGCCGAGCCGGTCGAGGTCAATGAGGGCGAGGGCGACTTCCTGCTCGTCGGCGACACGATCCTCGCGGGCTCCGGCTTCCGCTCCACCGGCGACAGCCACCGCGAGCTCGCCGACGTCTTCGGCAAGGAGGTCGTCAGCCTCACGCTCGTCGATCCGCGCTTCTATCACCTCGACACCGCGATCTCGGTGCTCGATCCCGTCGAGGGACCCGGCGGCGTGCAGCGCGCCAACATCGCGTACCTGCCCGGCGCGTTCGACGAGGCGAGCCAGGCGATCCTCGCCGAGCGCTACCCCGATGCGATCCGCGTCGCCGATGCCGACGGGGCCGTCTTCGGACTCAACTCGGCCAGCGACGGCCGCAACGTGATCATCTCGCCGCGTGCGAAGGGCTTCGAGGCCCAGCTGCGCGAGCGCGGCTACAACCCCGTGCTGGTCGACCTGTCCGAGCTGCTGCTCGGCGGCGGCGGCATCAAGTGCTGCACGCTCGAGCTGCGGCACTGACAGGAGCATCATGACCCCCTCGCACGCCACCCTCGACACCGGGATGATCCGCATCATCGCCGGTGAGGAAGAGCACGTCGCCCACAACTACCACCCGCTTCCCGTCGTGATCTCGCGCGGTGAGGGCGCATGGGTGACGGATGTCGAGGGCAAGCGCTACCTCGATCTGCTCTCGGCCTACTCGGCGCTGAACTTCGGGCACGGGCATCCCGCCCTGCTGGCCGCCGCCCAGGAGCAGCTGAACCGTCTCACGCTCACCAGCCGGGCGTACCACAACGACCGCCTCGGCCCCTTCGCCGCGGCGCTGGCAGAACTGTGCGGCAAGGAGCTCGTGCTGCCGATGAACACCGGCGCCGAAGCGGTCGAGACCGGCATCAAGGTCGCGCGCGCATGGGGTTATCGCGTCAAGGGGATCGCCCCGGATGCCGCGGCCATCGTCGTCGCGCACGGCAACTTCCACGGGCGCACCACCACGATCGTCGGCTTCAGCGACGACCCCGATGCGCGCGGGGACTTCGGTCCGTTCGCGCCGGGATTCGTGGGCGTCCCGTTCGGCGACGCCGCGGCGATCGAAGCGGCGATCACGCCCGAGACCGCAGCCGTCCTGATCGAGCCGATCCAGGGCGAGGCGGGCGTCGTGCTGCCTCCCGACGGATACCTGCGTGCCGTCCGCGAGATCTGCACCGCCCACAACGTCCTGATGATCGCCGATGAGATCCAGTCCGGTCTCGGCCGCGTGGGCGAGACGTTCGCCTGCGACCGCGAGGGCGTGGTCCCCGATGTGTATCTGCTCGGCAAGGCGCTGGGCGGCGGCATCCTTCCCCTCTCCGCCGTCGTCGCCGACCGCGACGTTCTCGGTGTCATCCGGCCCGGCGAGCACGGCTCGACCTTCGGGGGCAATCCGCTGGCGGCGGCCGTCGGGCTGCGCGTGGTCGAGATGCTGCAGGGAGGCGAGTTCCAGAGCCGTGCGAAGCTCCTCGGCGAGCACCTCGAATCCACGCTGGGCGCGCTCGTCGGGCAGGGCGTGACGGCCGTGCGCGTCGTCGGGCTGTGGGCCGGCGTCGACATCGACCCGGCGGTCGGAACGGGACGCGACGTCGCCGAGAAGCTCATCGGGCGCGGTGTGCTCGTGAAAGACACGCACGGGCAGACGATCCGCATCGCGCCGCCGCTCGTGGTGCGCGCGACCGAGCTCGACTGGGCCGTCGAGCAGCTGCGGGTCGTGCTCGCAGGCTGACGCCTACGCTCCCGAGCCGCTGTTCGTGAGCCGGCCCGGTTCGGAGGCCTCGGCCGTGTCTGTCCCTGCGACCCCGAAGTGCCGGCGCATCGCGCGGCGGGCGCTCTCGGGATCGCGAGCCTCGATGGCATCGACGATCTCGTGGTGGACGCGGTCATCGGCGTAGCGGCTGACGCCGCCCCCGGCCGTCCGCGCCAGTTCGCGGCGCCGGGCGGCGATGTCGGCGCGGAGCACGTGGTACAGCCCCGCGTGGAGAAGGCGCAGAACCGAGTTGCCGACAGCACGTTCGAGATGCCGATGGAACGCCAGGTCGGCTTCCAGCGCGGCGACCTCGTCGCCGGACTCGGCCGACTCGATCATCCGATCGACGTCGGCGCGCAGCACCGCGACCTGCTCGGGCGTCGCCCGCGTCGCCGCGGCCTCGGCGATCGACTCTTCGACCATGACCCGGGATTCGGCGAACTCCTCGTCGCTGACCAGGCCGAGCGCGCGCGAGAGCGAGAAGTACGAGCTCACGAACTCGGATGTCGGATCGGCGAGGTAGGTCCCGCGCCCCTGCGCCCGCTGCACGAAGCCGAGACGCTCCAGAACGGCGAGCTGTTCGCGCAGCGCGCCTCTGCTCATTCCCAGCGCTTCGCAGAGATCGCGCTCGGGCGGCAGCCGCCGTCGTCCGGACTCCTCGTCGATCGTTGCGACCTGCAACAGGCGCGCGACAAGCGCCTCCAGCGGCTCAGACACTGACTACCTCCCCCAATGAGGCGGCGTTCTTCCCCCCGGAGCCGCCTTCCGGCATGCTACCGGGCGTCGGTGTCCGGACGCGCCAACGGCGACGAAATGCGTGCTCGTCAGGTGATCTGGACGGTGCGCTCGTGCCAGCCGGTGGCGCCGTCCGGCGCCGGTGCGGCCCGCTCGGGGGTCTGCTGCGCTCCGTCCTTGCCGACCGCGCGGCAGCGGATGACGTGCTCTCCGGATGCCGCCGCCCAGGGCATGCTCCACTGCACCCAGGTGTCGTCCGAGATGGCGGTGGCCAGCGTCGCAGCCTGCCAGGGTCCGTCGTCGATCTGCACCTCGACCGCAGCGACGCCGGTGTGCTGCTGCCACGCGACGCCCGCGATCACGGTGTCGCCGGCGTCGAGGCTCTGGCCGGTGCGCGGCACGTCGATGCGGGACTGCAGCTTGATGGGCCCGCGCTCGGACCAGCCGCGGTCGGTCCAGTACGCGCGGGTCGTGTCGAACCGCGTGACTTCGAGTTCGACCAGCCACTTCGTCGCCGAGACGTACCCGTACAGCCCCGGCACCACCATGCGCACCGGGAATCCGTGCGGGAGCGGAAGCGGCTCGCCGTTCATGCCGACGGCGAGGATGGCGTTGCGGGAATCGGTGAGTGCCTCGAGGGGAGTGGATGCCGTGAATCCGTCGACCGAACGCGACAGCACCATGTCGGCGTCGGCCGTCGGGCCGGCGCGAGCGAGCAGCTCGCGCACCGGGTAGCCGAGCCAGCGGGCGTTGCCGATGAGTGTGCCGCCGACCTCGTTCGAGACGCACGCCAGCGTGGTCCAGCTCTCTTCCAGCGGAAGCGCGAGGAGCTCGTCCCACGTCAGCTCGAATTCCTGAGCGACCATCCCGTGCACGCGAAGCTTCCACTGGGCGGGGTCGACCTCGGGAACGATGAGCGCGGTGTCGATGCGGTAGAAGCTTCCGTTCGGCGTCACGACGGGAGCGAGGTCGGCGATGCCGAGCTCCGCCCCGGCCGGAACGGGCGGGGCGGCCGAGACGGGGGCGGGAAGCCGCAGGGCATCCCGGGCGGCGGTGACGACGGCCGACCCGGCCAGTCGCACCTGGCTCGCGAGGACGGCGAGGATTCCCCCCGCGGCGGCGGCCCCCGCCCAAGCGAAGAATGCACGGCGGCTCGGTTGCCGGACTTCAGGCGGCTGTTGCGGAGCCGCCGTGATGGGGCCGCTTCCCGCGGCCGCCCCGCGCTCCTCGACCGCCCCGGCTGCCGGGCGTGGCGGCTCGTACCGCGCCGGGGCCGGTCCGCGCAGGAGTCCCACCAGTCCCGCGAGCGTCGCCACCGCGACGGCGCCGGCGATGAGCGACGGGATCCACGACAGCGCGCCGGCATCGGGGCGCGTGGCGGCCACGACCGATCCCGCCGCGCCGACGGCGCCGACGAGCACCACTCCGCTCGGCGGCTTCCGCACCTCGAGCCACCCTGCGAGCGCCGCGGCGAGCACCAGGACGATCCCCATGCCGGTCAGCAGGGCGATCTTGTCGTCGGTGCCGAAGAGGGTGATGGCGGCATCCTTCGCCCACGGCGGGGCGATGTCGATGAGGGCGCCGCCGACGGCTCCGACCGGGCTCGAGGCGGGGGCGAGGAACCGGGCGGCGAGCTCGCCGATGCCGGCGCCGAGCGCGACGGCCGCCACTCCCGCCAGCCAGGCGAGGGGAGTGGGGGTGCGGCGCGCATCCGGGGCCGGAGCCATGGGGCAAGCGTACGTCTGGACCGCCCGCGGAAACACTGCGGCAACATGCCCCGCATTAGGCTCTTCGCATGGGTGATCTGTTCGACGGCTACGGCTCGACGCTGGCGCCGCGCAAGACCCCCTCCGGAACGCCGGCGTTCGACGAGATGTTCGGCCACCCGGCACACCCCGGTGCGGCGGCCGAGTCCCGCCAGGCGTACCGCGAGCTGTATCAGGCGCTGGCGCAGATGACCCAGGAGGAGCTGCGCGGGCGCACCGACTCGCTGGCGAGCTCGTATCTCGCGCAGGGCGTCACCTTCGACTTCGCCGGCGAGGAGCGGCCGTTCCCGCTCGACGCCGTACCCCGCGTCATCGCCTATGACGAGTGGTCGCGCATCGAATCCGGCGTCAAGCAGCGGGTGCGCGCGCTCGAGGCCTTCCTCGACGACGCCTACGGGCACCAGCACTGCGTGCGCGACGAGGTGCTGCCGGCCCAGCTCATCTCGAGCTCTCAGTACTTCTACCGCCAGGCCGCCGGCATCCACTCCGCCAACGGCGTGCGCATCCAGGTCTCGGGCATCGACCTGATCCGCGACGAGCACGGCGAGATGCGGGTGCTCGAAGACAACGTGCGCGTGCCCTCCGGCGTGAGCTACGTCATCTCCAATCGCCGAGTGATGGCGCAGACGCTGCCCGAGCTGTTCGTGTCGATGCGGGTGCGGCCGGTGGGCGATTACCCCAACAAGCTCCTGGCGGCGCTCCGGGCGTCGGCGCCTGCCGGCATCGAAGACCCGAACGTCGTCGTGCTGACGCCCGGCGTCTACAACTCGGCGTACTTCGAGCACACGCTGCTCGCGCGGCTCATGGGCGTCGAACTCGTCGAGGGCCGCGACCTGCTGTGCGTGGGCGGCAAGGTCTTCATGCGGACCACTCGCGGACCGAAGCGCGTCGACGTCATCTATCGCCGCGTCGACGACGACTTCCTCGACCCGCTGCAGTTCCGTGCCGATTCGATGCTCGGTGCTCCCGGGCTCATGCTCGCGGCGCGCCTGGGCAACGTCACGATCGCCAACGCCGTGGGCAACGGCGTCGCCGACGACAAGCTGCTCTACACCTACGTGCCCGACCTCATCCGCTATTACCTCGCCGAGGAGCCCATCCTCAAGAACGTCGACACGTGGCGGCTCGAAGACCCGGGCGCCCTCGAGGAGGTGCTGGATCGCCTGGACGAGCTGGTGGTCAAGCCCGTCGACGGGTCGGGCGGCAAGGGACTGGTCGTAGGGCCGGATGCCACGCCCTCCGAACTCGAGAAGCTGCGGCAGCGGCTGCTCGCCGACCCGCGCGGCTGGATCGCGCAGCCGGTCGTCATGCTCTCGACGATCCCGACGCTCGTCGAAGACGGCATGCGTCCGCGCCACGCCGACCTCCGCCCCTTCGCGGTCAACGACGGCGAGGACGTCTGGGTGCTCCCGGGCGGCCTCACCCGCGTCGCCCTTCCCGAGGGGCAGCTCGTCGTGAACTCCAGCCAGGGCGGCGGCTCGAAGGACACGTGGGTCATCGGCGGCTCCGCGCCCGCTCACGTGGAGTACGGGCAGGGTCTGGGCGTGTCCGGACTGGTCGCGGATCAGGCCGCGACGGTCACCGCCGCGATCCCGATCATCTACGACGGCCAGCCCGAGCCGACACACTCTCCGCAGGACCGTCCGCGCACCCGCACCGAGCAGCAGGAGCAGCAGCAGCAGGAGCAGCAGCAGGCGCAGGGCGCGGCTGCGGCATCCGCCTCTCCGGCCTTCTCGTCCGAAGAGCCGGGCGAGGAGGCGCCATGCTGAGCCGCATCGCCGAGTCCCTCTTCTGGATCGGACGCTACATCGAGCGGTCCGACGGCACCGCCCGCATCCTCGACGTGCACCTCCAGCTGCTGCTGGAAGACCCGTGGATCGACGAAGACACCGCGTGCCGGTCGCTCCTGAGCGTCATGGGATCGCTGCCGCCCGCCGACGTCGACCAGGTGCGCCGCGAAGACGTGCTCGCCCGCCTCGCGGTCGACCGCATGAATCCCTCGAGCATCGCCTACGCGCTCACGGCGTCGCGCGAGAACGCACGCCGCGCCCGCGAGATCGTGTCGACCGAGCTGTGGGAGACCCTCAACACGACGAACGCACGGATGCCGCGGCGCCTGCAGGCCGACCGCGTGCACGAGTTCTTCCAGTGGGTGCGCGAGCGGGCCGCGCTCGCGGTGGGCATCGTGGACTCGTCGACCAGTCGCGACGAGGCCTGGCAGTTCTTCACGCTGGGACGCAGCATCGAGCGCACCGACATGACGGCGCGGATGCTGGCGACCAGGTCTCTCACCGAGGCATCGGGTCCGTCCTGGACGACGATCCTGCGCTCGTGCGGCGCGTACGAGGCGTATCTGCGCACCTACCGGGGCATGCCGAGCGCGCGCAACGCCGCCGAGTTCCTGCTGCTCGACCGGCTGTTCCCTCGCTCGATCATCTACTCGATCCAGCGGTCCGAGGAGTGCATGAGCGCGATCGACCCGCGCGCCGACCGCGTGGGCCACTCCAACACGGTGCTGCGGGCCCTCGGCCAGATCCGCAACGACCTCGAGTACCGGCCGATCTCCGAGATCCTGAACGAGCTGCCGCAGCACATGCAGCGGGTGCAGACGGTCACGCGCGAGGCCTCCGAGGGCATCCGCAGCCGGTTCTTCCCGACGCAGGCCGAGCCGAGCTGGATCGGAGAGATCTCATGACCCGTCGACCGGTTGGTGAGCTTGTCGAACCACAGAGACCGCGACAGGCTCAGCGGCCGGCAGATCGCATCGGCGAGCGGGAGGGACGCTCGTGAAGAGACTCCGTATCGAGCACCAGACCGGCTTCTCGTACCAGGGGGACGTGTCGGCGTCGTACAACGAGGCGCGCATGCTGCCCGGCTCGACCGACAGCCAGTTCGTGCTCAACTCCGCGCTCGACATCGAGCCCTCGACATCCGTCAACCAGTACGTGGACTACTTCGGCACGCGCGTCGCGGCCTTCGACGTGCTCTCGCCGCACTCGGCGCTCACGATCACGGCGCGTTCGCTCGTCGAGGTCCGTCCGCGCCCCCTGGAGCACATCGATATCACGTGGGACGGCCTGGCGCGCGAGTCCAAGCGCTCGATGGACACCGTCGAGCAGCTCACTCAGACCGGCCGTACCCGCCCGCACGCCGAGGTGACCGAGCTCGCGCGGTCGATCGCGGCGACGCACGAGCATCCGGGCCGCGCTGCGCATGCGATCGCCGTCGCCGTCGGCGACGCGGTCGAGTACATGCACGGCATCACCGGTGTGCATTCCACCGCGAGTGACGCGTGGGAGGCGCGCAAGGGCGTCTGCCAGGACATCGCTCACGTGACCCTCGGCGCGCTCCGCGAGGTCGGCATCCCGGCGCGCTACGTGTCGGGGTACCTGCACCCGCGGCCGTCCGCCGAGGTGGGCGTGGCCGTGACGGGCGAGTCGCACGCGTGGATCGAGTGGTTCGCGGGCGAGTGGCAGGGTTTCGACCCGACGAACAACATCGAGATCGGCGACCGCCACGTGCTCGTGGGGCGCGGCCGCGACTACAGCGACGTGCCGCCGTTGCGGGGCGTCTACGCGGGGCCCTTCAAGAGCCACCTGCACGTGAAGGTGACGATCACCCGCGAGGCGTAGCCGGCGGCCGCCTGGAATGCCGACGCCCCGGGCTCCAGGTCAGGCCGGGGGCGCGTCGGGGTCGAGGGTCTTGAGGGTGTCCTCCTCGGCCGGGTTGTCGGCCTCGAGCTGCTCCTCGGTGGTCTCGTCACCGCCGGTGGGGCTGTCGTCGGCGGGTTGGTCCCCGGATTCCTGCGGTGCTCGATCGTCGCTCATGTCTTCACGCTAGGCCCCTGCGTCACACCTCGGGAGGGGATTGACGTCGAGACCCAGGAGTCGGATCGGAACTCTTGACCCCGCGAATGAATCGTGTCACCGTAGAGCGGTCTACAGAGCGTAGAGCGGTCTACGGACCGCGCACCTCAACGGAGAGGGATCGACGATGACGTTGCTCGAGAGAAATCCGGAAGGCCGCCCGCCGCGAACACGGCGGCGCCTCACCGCCCTGCTGATGGGCGCGGTGATGCTGGCCGCGGGCGGTGTGGTCGCCATCGCGGCACCCGCCGCGGCCGCCGACTGCGCGACGGTTCCCTGGATGGACACCGCGAAGTCCGCCGACGAGCGCGCCCAGGCGCTGCTGGCCGCCAGCAGCCAGCACCAGAAGTACCGCTGGCTGGTGGAGCAGCCGGCCAACAGCCCGCAGCAGACGACGTGGTCGGGCGACGTCGTCTATCCCGCCCAGGTCGAGTGCACGCCCACCGTGATCTACGCCAACGGACCGGACGGCGTGTACGGCAGCCGCGGGACCACCGCGTGGCCCGGTCCGATCGCCGTCGCGGCGACGTGGGATCTGGCTCTGGGCCAGCAGAAGGCCGAGGCGCACGGCCGAGAGTCGTTCGACAAGCGCAGCGCCGTCGTGCTCGGCCCCGGCATCGCGAGCGGCCGCACTCCGCTGTCGGGTCGCGGATCGGAGTACTTCGGCGAGGACCCCCTGCTGTCCGGCCTGATGGCCGCCGCGAACGTGCGCGGCCTCGAGAACCGCGAGGACGGCAAGCCCGTCGTCGCCAACCTCAAGCACTACGTCGCGAACGAGCAGGAGACCGACCGGGAGGAGAGCTCGTCGAACATGGACGAGCGCACCCTCCGTCAGGTGTACGAACTGCCGTACGAGATCGCCGTGAAGGAGAGCGATCCCGGCAGCATCATGTGCTCGTACAACCAGGTCAACGGCGTCTACGCGTGCGAGAACGACATCCTCACGACGAGCGTCCGCGACCAGATGGGCTTCGAGGGCTATGTCATGAGCGACTTCGGGTCGGTGCACTCGACCGCCCAGTCGCTCAACGCCGGACTCGACCAGGAGCTCAACCGGCCGATCTGGTTCACTCCGGCCAAGCTCGATGCCGCGCTCGCGGCGGGCGAGATCACGCAGCAGCGGATCGACGAGGCGGCGTACCGCGTGGTGAGGTCGTACATCGAGGGTGGTCTGTTCGATCACCCCGTGCCCTCGACGCCGGTTGCGGACGTCTCGACGGCCGAGCACAAGCAGCTGGCGCGGCAGATCGCCGAAGAGAGCACCGTGCTGCTGAAGAACGACGGCGCACTGCCGCTCGCCGACGACGCGGCGACGGTCGCCGTGATCGGGCAGACGGCCTCGACCGTCGCCACCGGCGGCGTGAGCGCGAAGACAGGGTGTGCGTGGTACCTCGTGTTCATCCGCGGGACCGCGCTCAACTGCGACGCCATCGCGGCGCCGCTGGACAGCATCACCGCGAAGGTGGAAGCCGCCGGAGGCACCGTCCTGTACGACAGCGGCACCGATCCCGCCCAGGCAGCGGCGGTGGCCGCGCAGGCGGACGTCTCGGTCGTGTTCGGCCACTACACGATGGGTGAGACGACCGACCTGGCCGACCTGCGCCTGGACGCGAACGGCGATGCCCTCATCGCAGCGGTGGCCGCGGCATCCGACAAGACGATCGCCGTGCTCAACGCAGGCAGCGCCGTCGAGATGCCGTGGATCGGCGACGTCGACGCGGTGCTGCACGCCTGGCACTCGGGCGAGCAGTTCGGTCCGGCGTTGGCCGGCCTGCTGTGGGGCGACGTCAACCCGTCCGGCAAGCTGCCGATGACCTTCCCCGTCTCGCTCGCCGACACGCCCACGAACA
>NZ_CAJF01000033.1 GCF_000304335.1 Microbacterium yannicii PS01
AGGGCGTGGGCGTCGACGCGGGGTCGGGCACGCCGATCGTGACGGGGGCGACGGTCTGCGCGAGGCCCGCCTCGGTGACCGACCGCACCAGCTGCGACATCCAATCCGTGCGGGTCTGCTCGACGTCCTCGCTCACGGGCGCCTGTTCCTGAGGTGTGAGCTCAGGCGGCAGGTCGTCGTCGACGAGGTAGACGACCTCACCCGGCTTGACGTAGTAGAGCCGCTCGCGCGCCTGGGTCGTGATGTACGCGGGATCGTTCCAGCGCTCCCGCTGCGACTCGAGCTCGGCGACCTCTTCGCGGCTCACCTGCACCGCGGCCTCGAGCGCCGCGATCTGCTGGCGCTGGTCGACATAGGTGCCGATGGTGGGCACCAGCACGAACGCGGCGAGCACGACGAGACCCATCATGATCACCATGAAGCCCGACAGTCGGATGCCGCCGAGCCACTCGCGCACGTCCATCGGGCGCCGCGGTGGGCGCTCGCGGCGGGGACGAGAAGAGGGAGCCGTCGTCTTCACCACGGCTCCCTCCTCTCGTTCTGCGTCACGATGTCAGCGCATCAGCCCTTGAATCGGGGGAAGGCCGCGCGGCCGATGAACGTCGCCGCGTCGCCCAGCTCCTCTTCGATGCGCAGAAGCTGATTGTATTTCGCGACGCGCTCGCTGCGAGCGGGCGCGCCGCTCTTGATCTGACCGGCGCCGGTGGCGACGGCGAGGTCGGCGATGGTGGTGTCCTCGGTCTCTCCCGAGCGGTGCGAGAGCATCGCGGTGTACCCGGCGCGGTGCGCCATGTCGACGGCGTCCAGCGTCTCGGACAGCGTGCCGATCTGGTTGACCTTGACCAGGAGCGAGTTCGCGACGCCGCGCGCGATTCCGTCGGCCAGACGCGTGGGGTTGGTGACGAACAGGTCGTCGCCGACGAGCTGCGTCTTCGAGCCGAGCGCGTCGGTGAGGGCCTTCCAGTTGTCCCAGTCGTCCTCGGCGAGCGCGTCCTCGATCGTGACGATCGGGTAGTCGTTGACCAGGCCGACGTAGTACTCGGTGAGCTCCGCCGCGGTCCAGTCCCTGTCATCGAGGCGGTACACGCCGTCGTTGAAGAACTCGGTCGCCGCGACGTCGAGGCCGAGCGCGATGTCGGCGCCGGGCGTGAAACCGGCCTTCTCGATCGCCGTGACGAGGAAGTCCAGGCCCTCGCGGTTGCTGGGAAGGTCGGGAGCGAAGCCGCCCTCGTCGCCGAGGCCGGTGGCGAAGCCCGCGGCCTTCAGCTCGCCCTTGAGCACGTGGTACACCTCGGTGCCCCACCGCAGCGACTCCGAGAAAGTCTCGGCGCCGATGGGCGCCAGGAAGAACTCCTGCATGTCGATGCCGTTGTCGGCGTGCGAGCCGCCGTTGATCACGTTGAACAGCGGGACGGGCAGGATGTGCGCGTTCGGTCCGCCGAGGTAGCGGAACAGCGGAAGGTCGGCCGAGTCCGCAGCGGCCTTGGCGACCGCGAGCGAGACGCCCAGGATGGCGTTCGCGCCGGTGCGGGACTTGTTCTCGGTGCCGTCGGTCTCGAGCAGGATCTCGTCGATGACGCGCTGCTCGCTCGCTTCGACGCCCTCGATCGCCGGGCCGAGCTCGTCGATGACGGCGGCGACGGCCTTGAGGACGCCCTTGCCGCCGTAGCGGCTCTTGTCGCCGTCGCGCAGCTCGTAGGCCTCGAAGGCGCCGGTGGACGCGCCCGAGGGGACGGCCGCGCGCTGGACGATCCCGTCGTCGAGCAGCACCTCCACCTCGACGGTCGGGTTTCCGCGCGAGTCGAGAATCTCGCGCGCGCCTACAGCCTCGATCTGTGCCACAGGGGAACTCCTTGTTTGGGGAAAGCGGGCCAGAGCCCGTTGGAACAGCGGAGCGTCGTCGGTCCGTCCCCGAGTCTAGTGACGCCGGATGCCTCGGCCACAGGCCTGCGACCGCGGGCGGCGTCAGACGACCAGGGCGAGCGCGATCCCGTCGTAGCCCTTCGCGTCGAGCGTCTGGATGGCGGTGGCGTCGAACCGCGGATCGCGGCCGAGCATCTCGAGGCCGCGCTGGACGCCGATGATCTGGGGATTCTCCGTCGCCGGGTTGGCCACCTCGCCGCCGCGGACGGTGTTGTCGACGACGACCACCGTTCCCGCGCGGCCGAGCCGGGCCGCCCAGTCGATGTAGATCGTGTTGGACTCCTTGTCTGCGTCGATGAAGACGAGGTCGAAGGGCTCCTGGTCCACCAGGGTCGGCAGCACGTCGGCTCCGCGCCCGAGCAGGATGTCCACCTTCTCGCCCACTCCCGCGCGATCGAGGTTGGCACGGGCGATGTCGGCGATGTGCGGCTCGGCCTCGATCGTCACCACCCGACCGTCGGCCGGGACCGCTCGCGCCAGCCAGATGGTGGAGTACGCGCCGAGCGTGCCGATCTCGAGCACCCGCCGGGCGCCCGACATCCGCGCGATGAGATGCAGCAGCTTGCCGTTGACCGGAGCGACCTCGATCGGGGGCAGCCCCGCCGCACTCTGGTCGGCGACGGCGTCGTCGAGCCCGGCCTCGTGACCGACCAGCGTCTCGGTGAGGTAGGCGTCGACCCGCCGCCACAGGTCGGGTGTCAGTCGGTCGTCGGAGGTCGTCTCGGGCATGGCCTCAGCCAATCGGGCGCAGACCGGCCCGTCAAGGTCGCGAGGAGGCGCTTCCCGCTGCACCGCGGTCGGCGAGCGCCGTGAGAAGCGCCGCGCCCGTCGACGCGTCGTCGACCGTCACGACGAACGGGCGCCCCCTGTGCCGGTCGACCTGTATGGCGTCGCCGGTGCGGAGCACGACCCCTGATCGGCCGTCGAGCCCGGTCCGGATGCCGAAGCCGCCGAACTGCGACATCGGCTGCACGTGCACCACATCGGCATCGGCGACGTTCTCGAGCGGGATGACGAAGGTCGGGATGCCGACGGCGGAGCGGACCCGCAGTCCGGCGTCGGTCACGCTGACCCGGAAGACGCACATCGAGGCCGCGAGAAGCGAGAACAGCACGGCGAGTCCCGCGAACAGCCACCACATCTCGCCGCCTGAGGCAGCGGTGACGACCGCGAGCGCCGCCTGCAGGACCGTCACGGCCACGATGGCGATCATGCCCGGGCGCGCCATCGTCGCAGTGCGCAGCCATGCGGCACGTTCTCCCGGCGCGAGCGCGACGGCGTCGGACGTCGGAGCCGCCACCGAATCGTGACGGCTGACCGAGACCGCGGGCTGAACGAACCACGCGATGACCCCCAGCGCGAGGCCGGCGGCAGCGCCGAGCCCGAGGGCCGGGAGGATCGAGGGAGCGTCTTCCGCCTGCTCGAGTCCCCGCTGCAGCCCGAAGGAGCCGGTGATCATCGTGATGAGCATCGTGGTGACGCCGCAGTTGAGAGCGGCGAGGAATCGCAGCGTGGGACCCCACTCACCCGCGCGGGCGGAGAAGAAGCCGATGGCAGAGAACAAGGCGGCGAGCCCGGTGCCGAGCACGACAGTCAGAACCGGCGTGGACCACGCCGGCCCGAATCCGTCCACTTCGCCGTTCGCGCTCCAGTGGATGGCGATCGTCGGCGGCACCTGCGGAAGCCAGAGGATCATGAGCATCACCCCGATAGCCGTCAGAGCCAGGGGCACGATCGCGCCGACGATCATGTGCGCGCGACGGGCGCGCCGAAGCTCGGGCGTGGATGTCGGATTGTTCATTCGTACTCCTTGATGAGTGAGGCCAGAGTCTCTCGAGAAAGTCCGAGCGCCTCCGCCCGAGAGGCGAGCGCGGCGATGTCCTCTCGCAGCTGCGTGAGGGGCACGACGGAGTCGGTGACCACCGCTCCGCGCCCGCGCCGCATGTCCACGAGCCCCTCGTCACGCAGGTCCTGGTACGCCCGAAGCACGGTGTGCAGATTGACTCCGAGCGCCTCGGCCACCTCCCGCGCCGCGGGAAGCCTGTCGCCCGCACTCAGACGTCCGGCCGCGGCATCCGCCCGGACGCTCGCCGCGATCTGCGCGAACAGCGGCGCCTCGCTCGATGGATCGATGCGCAGTAGCATGTCGCTATTCTATAACAAGTAGAACAGTTGTAGAGCCGCCACAGCCGACGTGCAGTCATCGCGGCCCGCGAGCACACTGACACGCATGCGTATCACTCCCCGGCGACTCGCCCTCGGAATGAGCCTGTGGGCGCCCAACCTCTTCAGCGGAATCCGGATCCGGCGCTTCGCCGAGGACTGGACAAGCGCGACCGTCGAGCTGCATGTGAATCTCATCACCCGCAACTATGTGAAGACGGCCTTCGGCGGATCGATGTCGGCGATGACCGATCCGTACTTCTTCATGCTCGTCATGCACCAGCTCGGACGCGATCACGTCGTGTGGGACACCCGCGGCGAGATCGAATTCGTCAAGCCCGGTCGCGGCGTGCTCACCGCGCACTTCGAGGTGCCGCGCGAGAAGGCGCAGGAGCTGCGCGAGCGCGCCCGCGGCGGCGCGAAGGTGCTGGAGTGGTTCGAGACCGAGATCACGGACGCCGCCGGCGACGTCGTCGCCCGCGTTCGGCGCGAGGTCTACGTGCGCGAGAAGAAGCGGGTCACGCAGTACGCCCGAGAATGAGGGTCTCGAGCCCCTGCCTCACAGCGCGGCGCGGTAGTCGGACGCGGTGAGTCCGAGCACGGTTCGGAAGTCGTGGGCGAGGTGCGCCTGGTCGGCATAGCCGAGCTCGGCGGCCACCGCGGCGAGCGCAAGCGCGGCGTCCTCTCGCACCCGCTGAGCCGCCTCCTGCAAGCGTCGGCGACGGATCATCGCGGCCGGCGAGATGCCCACCGTGCGATGCGCCAGGCGCTGCAGCGTCCGCACCGAGACCCGCAGCCTCGCCGCGGCGTCCTCGACGCGCAGTACCGCGGGATCCGACATCAGCAGGTCAGCCATCTCGTTGGCGAGCCGGGCCTCGGGAGTCGGATGTCCCACCCGTTCAGCCAGCCAGTCCGATGCCGCGCGGGCGGCCGCCTGCTCGTCGGGCATCGCCGCCGTCACCGCGTCGTACAGGGCCGCAGCCTCGAACGCGATGTGGCGGTCGACGAGGTCGCTCGGCGAGGAGGAGAGGCGCGACAGGGCCGCCGGACGCAGCAGCGCCCCCACCGCCCACCCGCTCCCCTGCAGCACGCGCTCACCCGCTCGGGTGGTCGCTCCCCACAGGGTCACGCCGTCGGGCTCGACGACGAGGTTGGCGGCGGGATAGCCGAGCACCGGCTGACGCGACAGGGCCCCGTCCGGAAGGTCCCATTCCGGGATCCAGAACCACGACACGAGAGCGGATGCCGCGGGCGTCGGAGGCACCCGGGTGAATCGCGGCAGGCGCTCGGGGTACAGCACGCCGCGTGCCGGGTCGATCTCGCCGGAACCATCCGTCACCCTGGCCACGCTAGCGACCGGCACGGACACCGCGGATCTGTCGCGAATCTCCAAGCCCAAGCATCCGTGTTCTCGAGAGGCTGTCGTCATGACAACCACGAACACCACCGGCGTGACCGGTGCTCACACCACCGACGGCCGTCCGCACTCGGCGACGGCGCTGACCCCGTTCCTCTCCATCCGCGGCGCCAAGAAGGCGCTGGACTTCTATCGCGACGTGTTCGGCGCCCGCGTGACCGACGTGACGGAGTTCGACGGCCTCGTCGTGCACGCGAGCCTCGACTTCGGGATGGGCTGGCTGCAGATCGGGGAGCCGAGCCCGGAGTACGGCACGATCCCTGCTCCGGAGGGCGACGAGGACTGCTACTCGATGGGCCTCTACGTCTCCGACTGCGACGCCGTCACTGCTCGCGCCGTCGCCGCAGGCGCGACCGTTCGCGAGGAGCCGTCGACCTTCGTTTCGGGTGATCGCTTCTCGAGCATCCGCGACCCCTTCGGCGTGCGCTGGTCGATCATGACCCGGGTAGAGGACCTGTCCGAAGCGGAGAGCGCGGCGCGGGTCGCCCAGTGGGCGGCGTCGGTCAGCGCGGGGTGAAAGGCGGCGGAAGCTCCTCGCGGGTGCGCAGTTCGGAAGGCAGAGCTTCGACCACAGCCGGCACGAGAGCCTCCGCCGTGCGGCGATAGCCGAGCGCGCTCGGGTGGAAGCGGTCCAAGCTGAACATTTCGTCGGGCTGCGTGACGAAGAACGGCCCGACCGTGCGGCGGAGCGACACCGCCCGGGCGCCGAGCCGCTCCGCGGCGCGGGCCTGCGCTTCGGCGAGCGCCTTCGACATCCGCGACCCCAGGGAACGCAGCGGCTGCGGCACCGGTCGCAGCGCCCCGAGGTCGGGACACGTGCCGACGACGACGCCCGCCCCGAGATCGTGCAGACGCTTGACGGCGTCCTCGAGGTGACCGATGGCGGTTTGGATCGGCACGCGGTGCGTGACGTCGTTGCCGCCGACGATCACCACGGCGACGTGGGGGAAGTAATCGTCGGGGAGCGTGTCGAGCTGCTCGGCGAGCCGCGAGGACTCCGATCCCACGATCGCACCCGTGCGGAGCCGGACGGGCCGATGTGTCGCACGCGCGACTCCCTTCGCGACTCGGGCACCCAGGGTGTCCTTGCGGCGTTCGGCGCCCAGGCCCGCCGCGATCGAGTCGCCCAGCACGACCAGGTCGATGGGGTCGCCGTCGTAACGCCGACGCCACACGCGGTCGGCGTCGAGGGCATCCTCGCCGAGCGGCTTGCCGATACGGCGGCGAGCCAGCGCCGCCTGCCGGCGGAGCACCGCCTGGGCCACCGCCAGCGCGATGCCGGCTCCGATGACCGTGCCGACCGCGCCGATCAGCATGCCGCGGGGAACCTCGTCGCGATCATGAGCCATGGGCTCATCTCACAACGGCGATGTGAACGGATGCCGTCACCCAGGTGACGTGCGGGCGCGCTATCGTTCGCGCGTGACCTCGCCTGCGCTTCACCGCCGACTCGGGCTCGGCGACGCCGTCTTCATCGGCCTCGGCTCGATGATCGGTGCCGGCGTGTTCGCCGTCTGGGCTCCGGCGGCGGACGCCGCGGGCACAGGCGTGCTCATCGGTCTCGCGATCGCCGCCGTCGTGGCCTTCGGCAACGCGACGTCGTCGGCGCAGCTCGCGGCTGCGCATCCGACCTCGGGAGGCACGTACGCCTACGGACGTGCGGAGCTGGGCCCGTGGTGGGGCTTCGTCGCCGGGTGGGGGTTCCTGATCGGGAAGACCGCGAGCTGCGCGGCCATGGCGCTCACCTTCGCCGCGTACGCCGCGCCGCCGGGCTGGGAACGTCCGATCGCCCTTCTCGCCGTCGCCGCGCTGACCCTCGCGAACTGGTTCGGCATCACCCGGACGGCCTTGCTCGCGCGGGTCATCGTGGTCGCCGTGCTGTTCGCGCTGGCCATCGCCGTCGCCGCGAGCGCATCGGCCGCGGATCCCTCGCGCCTGTTCGGCGACTCCCCCGGGGTCGGTGGGCCGTACGGCGTCCTGCAGTCCGCGGGACTGCTCTTCTTCGCATTCGCGGGCTACGCGCGCATCGCGACGATGGGCGAGGAGGTGCGCGATCCGCAACGGCTCATCCCCCGCGCGATCGTCACGGCATTCCTCATCGCCCTGGCCGTGTACGCGGTCGTCGGTACCTCGGTGCTGGGTGCGCTGGGCCCGGAAGCGACCGCCGCCTCCGCCGAGCCGGTCGCCGCCGCGGCCGCCGCCTCGGGATGGGCGTGGGCCGATCCCGTCGTCCGGGTGGGCGCCGCCGCCGCTTCGCTCGGAGCGCTGCTGGCCCTCATCGCCGGCGTGAGCCGGACGATGTTCGCGATGGCCCGGGAGAGCGACCTGCCGCGGGCGCTGGCGGCGGTTCACCCGCGATGGCACGTCCCGCACCGCGCGGAGCTCGTCGTCGCGGCGGCTGTGCTCCTCCTCGTCGCCTTCGTCGACCTCCGCGGCGCGGTCGGGTTCTCGTCGTTCGGCGTGCTGCTGTACTACCTGGTGGCCAACGTCGCCGCGCTGCGCCAGCATGGGCAGGCACGCCGCTACCCGCGGGCGCTCGCGGTCGTCGGAGCGATCGGGTGCGTCATGCTCGCGCTCACGCTGCCCTGGCAGGCCGTCGTGTCGGGCGCGCTCGTCATGGCCGCGGGCGTCGCCTACCGGGCGCTGCGCCTGCGCTTCAGGAGAGGGGCTTGACCTCGAGCGCGTCGGCCGTCGCGCCCGTGGCGACGGTCGCGAAGGCGGTGTAGCCGTCGGATGCCGCGCGCTCGAGCAGCGCCTTGAGGTTCTTGGTGCGCTGCTCCAGCCGCACCCGCGATCCTCGGGCGATCAGCGCGGCCTTGAGGGCGAGGAGCTCCCGCTCGGGCACGTCGCGGTCGTGCACCAGCACGACGGCGTCGGCAGCGGCATCCGCCCGCTCCTCGACGAGGTCGACGAGGCGTTCGAAGCCGATCGAGAAGCCGACCGCCGGAATGTCCTGCCCCAGGAAGCGGCCGATCATGCCGTCGTACCGGCCACCTCCGCCCAGGGAGTAGCCGACCGACGGGTGTGCGAGCTCGAAGATGGTGCCGGTGTAGTAGCCCATGCCGCGAACCAGGAACGGGTCGAAGGTGAGCGGGATGTCGCCCGAGACTGTTTCTCCGGCAGCCGAGCGGTCTTCTCCGCTCGCTGCGTCGCCCTCTCCGGTCGCTGAGCCTGTCGAAGCGCGCGCGGCGGCGACCGACTCGCCGATGCCCACGAGGTGCGCCACGATGTCATCGGGCGCGCCCTCGGGCAGGGCTTTGCGGATCTGGCGCTCGCCGTAGGGGTGGTACTCCAGCGTCTGCGGGCGGTTCAGGTACTTCTCGAACGCGTCGACGGCGGCCGTCGTCGCGTCGCGCTCACGCAGCTCGGCGACCACGCCGGACGGACCGATCTTGTCGAGCTTGTCGATCGTGATGAGCACGCCCGGCCGCTCGTCCGCGTCGAAGCCGAAACTGTCGAGCATCCAGTCCAGGGCGCGGCGATCGTTGATGCGCACGCTTCCGCCCTCGAGCGCCAGGGCATCGAGAGTGTCGAGAGTAGCGACGACCAGCTCCGCCTCGGCACGAGCGGAGGCGTCTCCGATGATGTCGATGTCGCACTGGACGAACTGGCGATAGCGGCCCTTCTGCGGGCGCTCCGCACGCCAGACCGGAGCGATCTGGATCGAGCGGAAGACACTGGGCAGCTGACCGCGGTTGGTCGCGTAGAACCGCGCGAGCGGAACCGTGAGGTCGTACCGCAGGCCCAGATCCGTGAGCGCCGACGCGTCGTCGGCGGCCGACCGGATCGCGTCCGCGTCGAGCCCGCGCTTGAGCACGTTGTACGCGAGCTTCTCGTTGTCCCCGCCGATGCCGGCGTGCAGGCGCGCGTGCTCCTCCATCACCGGCGTCTCGATCTCGTCGAACCCGTGGACGCGGTAGCGCTCGCGGATCACGGCGAGCACGCGCTCGCGACGGGCCTTCTCGGCGGGGAGGAAGTCGCGCATGCCGCGCGGCGGGTTCACGGATGCCACGCCAGTATTCTTCCAGGTCGGCTCCGGTCGCCTGTCACGGGTCAGTCCTGCACGGGAGCCGACTCCGCCTGGCGAACCTCGGCGGTCAGGCGACGCAGGCGCTCGCGCAGCGCGCGCTCGGCGTCCCAACCGCGGGCCCGCGCGCCCGCCACGAGGGCGAGAAGGGCGTCGCCGAGCTCGTCCTCGGTCTGCACTTCGCCGGAGTCGGCGACCGGGAGCGCCACCGCCGCCTGGGCGGCCCTGCCCACGAGCTTCTGGGCGAGCGCGAGCGACGGCATCCGCTCGCTCACGCCGTCGAGCACGCTCGTGCGCTCGCTCTTCTCCGCGGCCTTCGCGGCGTTCCAGTGGATCAGGACCTCTTCGGGTGTCGTGGCGACGGCGTCGCCGAAGACGTGCGGATGCCGCCTCACCATCTTGTCGGTGAGTCCCCGTGCGACGTCGTCGATGTCGAAGGGGTCCTCGAGATCGCGGGAGGCGATCTCGGCGTGGAACAGCACCTGCCACAGCAGATCGCCGAGCTCTTCGCGCAGTTCGGCGCGCGAGCCCTCCTCGACCGCATCGATCAGTTCGGCGCTCTCTTCGACGAGGTACGGCACCAGCGCGCGGTGGTCGATCTGCTGCGTCCACACGCAGCGATCCCGCACCGCCCTCATCGTGTCGGCCGCTTCGCGCAGCGCATCCGACGCCCCCGCGGTCTCGGTCATGCGATCTGGCCCTTCTGCTCGTCCATGCGCGGCAGCTCATCGTCGCGCGACGAGGGATCGATTCGCCGGTAGTGACGCGCGCGGAGCGCGACCAGGATCGCCGCCAGGACGATGGAGATCATCGAGCCGCCGAGCACGCCGAGCGTCGCCTCGTCGCGGATCAGGGGGTCGCCGGCGAACGCCAGTTCGGAGAGCAGGAGCGAAACCGTGAAGCCGATGCCCCCGAGAGCCCCGGCGGCGACGAGGTCGGCGAACGACAGATGCGGGGCCGCACCACGATTTCCGATGCGCAGCGAGATCCAGCCGGCGACCGAGATGCCGATGATCTTGCCGACCGGCAGCGCCACGAGGATGCCCCAGAACGCCGGCGAGAGCTCAGACGGCGAGACAGCGGGAATCACGACGAGCGCGGCCGAGAACGCGAACAGCGGCAGCACGATCCCGTTCACCCAGGGCTCCAGCTCATGACGGGCGCGCAGGGCGGGCTGCTGCGCCATCGCCAGTCCCAGAGCCACGCCTGCGATGGTCGCATGCACTCCCGAGAGGTACACGAGGACCCACGTGGCGACCGCGAGCAGGACGAGCACGATCGCGATCGGGATGCGGCCGCGCGTGTCGAGCTGACGGCTCAGGATGCCGAAGACGATCACCGCCACTCCGGCCAGCGCGAGGAGGCCGATGTTGACGTCGTCGGTGAAGAGCACGGCGATGAACACGATCCCGACGATGTCGTCGAGGATCGCCAGTGCCAGCAGGAAGATGCGGATGCCCGAAGGAAGGCCCTTGCCGAACACGGCGAGCACACCCAGCGCGAAAGCGATGTCGGTCGCTGTAGGGATCGGCCACCCGTCGCCGGCGTCGGACCCCGCAGCGAAGAGAAGGAACACGGCGATCGGGACGAGCACGCCGCCCGCCGCCGCGATCGCGGGTTGCAGCGCCTTGCGCGCCGAGTTCAGCTCGCCGTTGGTGAGTTCGAACTGCAGCTCGACCGCCACGATGAAGAAGAAGACGGCGAGAAGACCGTCCTGCACCCAGTGCCCGACCGACATCTCGAACACGCCGGGGATGCCCAGGTAGGTGTCCTTCACCTCCGCGATCGCGGGCCCCACGGGTGAGTTGGCGAGCACCAGGGCGAGAACCGCGGAGATCAGGAGGACGATCGCCGGGAAACGGGCAGAGCGGAGCAGGGACACGCGGGTCCTTTCGTCGGGGTCGGCAGGTCGCGCCACAGCGCATCGCCGACCAGACTTCCCGGCACACCAGTCCGCCGAGTCTACCGAGGTCCGCTCCGATCCCGCCGTCCGGGGAGCCACGTCGTCATACAGCGACCGTCGGCACATCGGCGCTGTGGCTCGCCGTTAGCCTGGAGGAATGCGCGAACTCACCCGGACCGAAGCGATCGACCTCGTGGGGCGATTCGAGGCCGAGCAGGAGATTCCGGAGCGCATGCGGGCCGATGTGCGCATGCTGGGCACGCTGCTCGGGCGCGTGCTGCGCGAGAGCGGCTCCCCGGGGCTCTACGAGGACGTCGAACGGCTCCGCATCGCGACGATCCAGGCCTATACCGACGAGACTCCCGAGGCGTTCGCCCGGGCGGCGGCCATCGCCGATTCCTTCACCGTCGAGCGCGCCGACGAGGTCGCCCGCGCGTTCACCGCCTACTTCCATCTCGTGAACCTCGCCGAGGAGCACCAGCGCGTCCGCATCCTGCGCGAGCGCGACGGGCGCCCCGACCGCGAGCGCGCCACCGACTCGGTCGCCGCGGCGTTCGTTCGGCTCGCCGCCGAGGTCGGCGACGACACGGCTCTCCGACACCTGCAGAACATGCGCTTCCACCCGGTGTTCACCGCTCATCCCACCGAGGCGCGCCGCCGTGCGGTCTCGTCGAGCATCCGCCGCCTGGCCGCCCTCCTCGAAGAGCACGAGGCATCTCAGCGCAACGGCGCGGACGAGCGCCGCGCCGAGCGGCGCATGCTCGAGGAGGTCGACACGCTCTGGCGCACCGCGCCGCTGCGCGCCGAGAAGCCGTCACCCGTCGACGAGGTCCGCGCCGTGATGGCCGTCTTCGACGAGACGCTGTACACCGCCGTCCCTCACGTCTACCGGCGCGTCGACGACGCGCTGCAGGGCCCCGGGGCCGGCGGACGCGCCCCCGTCGTGCGGCCGTTCGTCCGCGTCGGCTCGTGGGTCGGCGGCGATCGCGACGGCAATCCGTTCGTCACGGCGTCCGTCACGCGCAAGGCCGCGAAGATCGCCAGCGAGCACGTCCTATTGGGACTCGAGCGCACCACCAGCCGCATCGGCCGCACGCTCACGCTCGACGCGACGACCACGCCGCCGAGCACCGCGCTGCTGACACTGTGGCAGCGCCTGAGGGCCGCCGACGAGGACGCGGCGAAGGAGATCGCCAAGCGCTCCCCCGACGAGCCGCACCGCCGAATCCTGCTGATGATCGCGCGGCGGATCGACGCGACGCGGGAGCGGAACGCCGACCTCGCCTATCGCGACCCGGAGCACCTACTGGCGGATCTGCGCGTCGTGCAGGACTCGCTCGTCCAGGCCGGCGCCCCCCGGCACGCCTACGGGCACCTGCAGCAGCTGCTATGGCAGGTCGAGACGTACGGCTTCCACCTCACCGAGCTCGAGGTCCGCCAGCACTCCGCCGTGCACGCGAAGGTCCTCGCCGAGCTGGACGCCGCGGCCGAGGCGGTCGCCGGCGGCTCCGTGCCCGCCTCGCGCAGCGAGCTCGCGGAAGAGGTGCTCGACGTCATCCGCACCATCGCCTTCCTTCAGGAGCGCTACGGACCCCGTGCCGCCGGCCGCTACGTCGTGTCGTTCACGCAATCCGCCGATGACCTCGCCGCCGTCCATCGTCTGGCGCGCTACGCCGTCGGCCCTGACGGCACTCCCCCGGTGCTGGATGTGGTGCCGCTGTTCGAGACGTTCGCCGACCTGCAGGCCGCCCCCCGCATCCTCGCCGAGATTGCGCTGCACCCCGAGTTCGCCGCACGCCTGGAGGCGACCGGGCGCCGGCTGGAGGTCATGCTCGGCTACTCCGATTCGTCGAAGGACGTCGGACCGGTCGCCGCGAACCTGGCCCTCTACGAGGCACAGGCGGCCATCTCGGGCTGGGCCCGCGACAACCGCATCGAGCTCACCCTCTTCCACGGCCGCGGAGGAGCGCTCGGCCGCGGCGGCGGACCGGCGAACTCCGCCATCCTCGCGCAGCCGCCGCACTCCGTCGACGGACGGTTCAAGCTCACCGAGCAGGGCGAGGTGATCTTCGCCCGCTACGGCGATCCTGCGATCGCGATGCGTCACATCGACCAGGTCGCGGCGGCGATCCTGCTCGCGTCGGCCCCATCGAACGAGGAGCGCAACCGCGCGGCCGCCGAGCGGTACGCCCACGTCGCGGCCACGATGGACGCGGCGTCCCGCGAGCGCTTCTTCTCGCTCGTGAAGGCTCCGGGCTTCGCGCCGTGGTTCGCACGCGTGACGCCGATGGAAGAGATCGGGCTGCTCGCCCTCGGCTCGCGGCCCGCGCGACGCGGCCTGTCGGTCGAATCGCTCGAAGACCTCCGCGCCATCCCGTGGGTGTTCGCGTGGACCCAGGCCCGCATCAACCTGGCCGGATGGTTCGGCCTCGGCACCGCCCTCGAGGCGGTCGGCGACGAGGCCCTGCTGCAGCGGGGCTACGAGGAGTGGCCGCTCTTGCGCACACTCGTCGACAACGTCGCCATGAGCCTGGCGAAGGCCGACGACCGCATCGCACGCCACTACCTCGAACTGGGCGACCGCGACGATCTCGCCGCCCTCGTCCGCGACGAGATGGCACTCACCCGCTCGTGGGTGATCCGCGTCACCGGCGGCACCGAGCTGCTGGGCAACAAGCCGGTGCTCCAGCGTGCGGTCAAGATGCGCAGCCCCTATGTCGACGCCCTCTCGCTGCTGCAGCTGCGGGCGCTCCGGGCGCTGCGCGACACGCCCGAGGGCGCGCCGCTCGACCCCGAGCAGCAGCGCCTGCTGCTGCTGTCCGTCTCGGGCGTGGCCGCGGGACTCCAGAACACGGGCTGATCCCGCGCTCGTCCGGAACCCGCGCCCCAAGGGAACACCGGCGACACGCGCGTCGCTGCGGCGACGGCCGTGCCGCGGGGTTACCGTGGCGTCATGGCACGGATCGTCGTAGCCGAGATATGTCCCGGGTGCTCGTCGCTCGATGTGCGGGCGACGGAGCCCCGGTGGTTCCGCGTCGAGTTCGACCGACGAGGCGACCTCGACGACGGCTGGGTGGAGCACCTCGAGTTCGAGTGCCGCGACTGCCGGCTCGTGTGGGACTGATCGGCTGAGATTCCGGATGCCGCGCGCAACGGCATCCGAGTTCCGGCGTGCCTATCCGTCCAGGCGCCGGTCGTCGGCATGACGGGCGAGGCTGCGGCCGTACCGCTCGGTGAGCTGCACCATCAGGTCGGGCGTCTCGCGATCGAGGCCGAACACGTACCCCGGGAAGTCGAGCTCGCGCTGCGCGGCCCAGATCTCGTCGTGATCGTCCGGGGAGAGGATCTGGAGCGGCTCGCCCACCGCGATCCAGCCGATCGGGACCGTCGTCTCCGGCGGGAGCGTGGTGCGCAGGTGGACGACGGCGTTGATGCGCACCTCGCTGCGCCGCCCGATGCGGGCGCCGTTGAACACCCGCGTGCCCGTCGCGAGGAACACTTCGTCCTCGATGACGGCACCAGAGACGCTCGCCATGGGTCCCACGAGCACGTGGTCGCCGATGTGCACCGCGTTGGTCGACGTCGCGCGCACCAGGGCGTTCTCCATGACGATCGAGTTCGCGCCCAGTGTGACCGGGCCGCCCTCCGCGGTGATGACGGCGCCGTGCAGGATCTGGCAGTCCGGCCCGATCTGGACGTCGCCGCTGATGACCGCGGTCGCCGCGATGACCGCGTCGGGATGGATCCGGGGCTGTGCCCCGAGGTGCTCGAATTGCATGAGGCCTCCTCGCTCGATGTCAGCGTAGCGGTGGGCTTCGTCACACCGCCGAGACCGTGCGATGCCGAGATTAGGGTGGAAAGGCGGCTGAACATCCCGTCGGCCCGCTCCGCCCATCCGGAAAGCTCCACGATGTCCGCATCCTTCTCCACCACCCTTCCCGTCGCCCCCGAGGCGACGCGCGAGCCGATCCAGGCCGTTCTCGACACGGTGCACGCACGCAACCCGCACGAGCCCGAGTTCCTTCAGGCGGTGCACGAAGTCCTCGAGTCGATCGCGCCGGTGCTGGAGCAGCACCCGCAGTTCGTCGAAGGCGGCATCCTCGAGCGGCTCGTCGAGCCGGAGCGGCAGATCCTCTTCCGGGTGCCGTGGGTCGACGATGAGGGCCGGCTCCGGGTGAACCGCGGATTCCGCGTGCAGTTCTCCTCGGTGCTCGGCCCGTACAAGGGAGGCCTGCGCTTCCACCCGAGCGTCAACCTCTCGATCATCAAGTTCCTCGGCTTCGAGCAGATCTTCAAGAACGCGCTCACCGGCCAGGGCATCGGCGGCGCGAAGGGCGGGAGCGACTTCGATCCGCACGGGCGATCCGATGCGGAGGTCATGCGGTTCTGCCAGTCGTTCATGAACGAGCTGTACCGGCATCTCGGCGAGCACACCGACGTGCCGGCGGGTGACATCGGCGTGGGCGCACGTGAGATCGGCTACCTCTTCGGGCAGTACCGCAAGGTCACGAACCGGCACGAGTCGGGCATGTTCACGGGCAAGGGCGTCCAGTGGGGTGGCGCCGAGGTGCGCACCGAGGCGACCGGATACGGAGCGGTGTTCTTCGTCGAGGAGATGCTCGGACGGCACGGCGACAGCCTCGCCGGGAAGCGCGTCGGTGTCTCGGGCTCGGGCAATGTCGCGATCTACGCCATCGCGAAGGCGCATCAGCTGGGCGCGACGCCGGTGACCGCCTCCGACTCCTCGGGGTACATCGTGGACGACGCCGGCATCGACGTCGGGCTGCTCCGGCAGGTCAAGGAGGTCGAGCGCGGGCGGATCTCGGAGTACGCGGTCCGCCGGTCGGGAGCGCGCTTCGTCGAGGCGGCGCGCCCGTGGGAGGTGCCGGTCGACGTCGCCGTCCCCTCCGCGACGCAGAACGAGCTCGACGAGGCCGACGCGGACGCGCTCATCGGAAACGGCGTGCGGGCCGTCGCCGAAGGCGCCAACATGCCCTCGACGCCCGAGGCGATCGAGGCGTTCCGGCGAGCGGGCGTGCTCTTCGGCCCGGGCAAAGCCGCCAACGCCGGAGGCGTGGCCACGTCGGCGCTCGAGATGAGTCAGAATGCCGCCCGTCAGCGCTGGAGCTTCGACGACAGCGAGGCGAAGCTTCGGTCGATCATGAAGGACGTGCACGACGCGGCGTTCGACGCCGCCGAGCGGTACGGGCATCCGGGCGACTACGTGGTGGGGGCGAACTCCGCCGGGTTCGAACGCGTCGCGCATGCGATGCTCGCTCAGGGCGTGATCTGAACCCGTCGATCCGTCCGCCCGTGCGCGGGGTCAGACGCTCTCGGCCACGCTCCGGACCTGCTTCCGCCCCAGCATGAGGGGGAGCCCGCGGCCGACGATCGCGAAGGTGTTCCCCAGCCGCTGGTACCAGGCCGGCGAGCGCAGCGGTGGGAGCGGGTCGTCGATGTCGGCCACGTCGACGAAGTAGGCGCGGACGCTGCCGATCCCCTCGAGGTCGGGCGTGATCTCTTCCACGCGCTCGGGCAGCACGGCCTGCCCGGAGGCGAAGAGCTCTTCGCTGAGCAGCACGTACTCCGGGATGGCCACCGGATTCTTCAGGAGGCGGTGCACGAGGATCACGTCGATGCCGACGAGCTTCCGGCGTCCGCGAATGCTCTGGACCGCGACATCACCCACGTGCGCCACGAATTTCAGCTTCAGGTTGCCGATCTCTCGGCATCCGCCGCAGGGGCACAGGTTGGTCGCGACGTCTTCGCGCTCGCGATGGAACGCCCGGTGCATGGCGACGACGACACGGAGGAGCTCCGCCACAGCAGCGTTCGGGTCGCCCCCGCCGTCGCGACGCGACAGGAACGCGGCGTCGCCCTCGATCTCGATGAGGTCGAACCCACGGGCAGCGTCGACGATGCTCTCGAGCATGCGGGCCGTGCCGACCTCGGCGTGGGCGAGATTCATCCGGTGCGTGCGCATGTACTCCGTGTAGCCGCCGATGTCGGCGATCAGCAGGACCGCGCGCTCGGATGTCATGCCTCACCGTCCCATCGATCGGCGCGGAGTACAACCACGATCCGGCGTCTCACGGCGCGGTCGGCTCGCCGAACGGCTCGCGCGGCGAATAGCGGCCGAGCTGATCGTCGACCGCGTCCGTCGCGGCCTTCGCGCTCGGCGTGAACCCGAGGACGACCGAGAGGAAGCGCTCCGACGGAAGGGCACGCAGCGTCAGCGGCGTGCGGGCGATGACGCTCGCCGTCCGTGGCGTGCGACGCAGCAGCGCGATCTCGCCGAACCCCTCCCCCGTCCGAGCACGGTCACCACGCTTCCGTCGCCGACGACGTCGGCCTCTCCGGATTCGATCACGAAGTAGCGGTCGCCGACCTCGCCCTGGCGGAAGACCGTCCCGCCCGCCGGAACGGACACGCTCTCGAGGCCCCGGGCCAGCTGCTCGATCGCGGGCAGCGGCAGGGGCTGGAACATCGGCACCTCCTGCAGCAGATCGACCTCTTCGTCGAGCGCACCCACCGACTGGTCGAGCCGCCGGAGCCGTCGCCAGGCGGCGAGCGCCGCGAGGGGGCAGACCGCACCGATGGCGATCAGCGCGCCCTGGATTCCGAACAGCGCGATCGCGGCCGAGGCGAGGATCGCCCCGAGACCGATCGAGACGGCGACGAGACTCTCCAGCACGCCGAACACGCGCGCGAGGACGTCATCCGGGGCGAGCCGCGCAATGAGTGTGAAGCCGGCGACATCGATGAGCGCGTTGCCGACGCCGACGAAGGCCAGCAGGACCAGGGCGGCCGCATGCTGCGGGAAAACGCCGATGAGCGCGATGGGCAGCCCCCACAGCGCGACGCCGAGCGCGAACCAGGCACCCAGGCGCGACGTCCCGACCAGCAGCGACGCCGCGAGCGAGCCGCCGACGGCGCCGACCCCGACGGCGGCCATGAGTGCGCCGACGCCCGGGTCTCCGATGCCGAGAAGCTCGATGGCGACGACCACCGAGAACACCGTCAGCGCTCCGCGGGTCAGCGACTGCGCGGCGGCCAGCACGAGGATCAGCATCAGGTCCGGGCGATGTGCGACCGCGCGCAGCCCTTCGACGGCCTCCCGGACGAGATTCGGCCGCGGCGCTGCCGATACCCGCGGCGGGGCGTCGTAGCGCACGCGCACGAGGAGCAGTGCGGCCCAGAACGAGGCACCGGCGGCGACGGCGAAGACGACGGCGACGTCGGTGAAGGCCAGCAGCGCGGCGGCCACGAGCGGACCCACGAGCGTCGCGACCGAGTCCAGCAGCCCGCGCACGACATTGGCGCTCGCCAGCTCGTGACCGGTGCGGCACAGCGTCGGCAGGAGCGCGGAATGCGCAGGACGGAAGAGGGTCGCGGCGATCGTCGAGAGCACCGCCAGCGCGTAGACGACGAAGATGGGACCCGAGAGGGCCACCATGAGTGCGGCGACCGCGGTCGCGAGGCCGCGCAGGGTCGACACCACCACGAGGACCCGCTCACGGCGACCACGGTCGGCGAAGGGCGAGAGCAGCGGGGCCAGCAGCGCCGAGGGCACCATGCGCAGCAGACCGACCAGACCGAGCGCCAGCGCGCCGCCGTGATCGTAGGCGACGACGCCGAGCCCTACGGTGAACGCCCACTCGGCGGTCCACGCCCCGAGGAAGCTCAGCTGCGCACGACGAAGATTCGGATTGCGCCAGTTGCTCGTGAAGGCCGCACCGGCGTCGGCGATCCTGCTCCGGCGCGCGCGAGGGACCATGTCGCGACTATAGGGCGCCGACCGCTCTGCACCTAGCGCCGACTGGACTGCCCAGCGGCAACGACCTGCCCGTCGCTCGCCGGAGTACTTTCCTCCTCGGCCTTGACCGGCCACAGCTGATCGAGCAGCTGACCCACCCAGGCGATGAGATCGGCATCCGACACACGCTCGCCGCCTGCGGTCGGCAGCGGCACGACGACCGCCTCGCCGCCCGACATGAGCTTGGCCTTCGGATAGAGCCGCTGCAGGCGCACGCGCATGGAGTCGGGCAGGTTCGCCGGCGCGACGCGCAGGTTGGGCCCCATCGCCACGACGTCCTCGAGGCCCGCCTGGGCGGCGCGACGTCGCAGCCGCGCGATCGCGAGAAGGCCCTCGACGTCCGCAGGCGGCTCGCCGTAGCGATCGGTGAGCTCGTCGACGACGAGGTCGATCGCATCGGGCTTCGCGGTGACGGATGCCGCAGCCGACAGCTTCTGGTACGCCTCGAGGCGGAGCCGTTCGCTGTCGATGTACGACTCGGGGATGCGCGCCTGCACGGGCAGCTCGAGACGCAGCTCGGTCGGGCCCTCGGTCTCTTCGCCGCGGAAGGTCGCGACGGCCTCGCCGATCATGCGGAGGTAGAGGTCGAAGCCGACGCCGGCGATGTGACCCGCCTGCTCGGCGCCGAGGAGGTTGCCGGCGCCGCGCAGCTCGAGGTCCTTCAACGCGACCTGCATGCCCGAGCCGAGGTCGTTGTTCACGGCGATGGTCTCGAGCCGGTCGGCCGCGGTCTCGCTGAGCGGCTTCTGCTCGTCGTACAGGAAGTACGCGTAGGCGCGCTCGCGCGCGCGGCCGACACGGCCGCGCAGCTGGTGCAGCTGCGACAGCCCGTACTTGTCGGCGCGGTCGATGATGATCGTGTTGGCGTTGGAGATGTCGAGACCCGTCTCGACGATGGTCGTGCACACGAGCACGTCGCTGCGCCGCTCCCAGAAGGCGTCCACGACCTCTTCGAGCGCGTGCTCGCCCATCTGCCCGTGCGCCACGGCGATGCGGGCCTCGGGGACGAGCTCCGCCAGCTGCGACGCGACCCGTTGGATGGACTGCACCCGGTTGTGGACGAAGAACACCTGGCCCTCGCGCAGCAGCTCACGGCGGATCGCGGCGGCGATCTGCTTGTCGTTGCGCGGCCCGACGTACGACAGGATCGGATGCCGGTCCTCGGGTGGCGTCTGCAGCGTCGACATCTCGCGGATGCCGGTGACCGCCATCTCGAGCGTGCGCGGGATCGGCGTCGCGCTCATCGCCAGGATGTCGACGTTCGTCTTGAGCTTCTTCAGCTGATCCTTGTGCTCGACGCCGAAGCGCTGCTCCTCGTCGATGATCATGAGGCCGAGGTCTTTGAAGAGCACCTTCTCGGTCAGGATGCGGTGGGTGCCGATCACCATGTCGACGGTGCCGTCCGCGAGCCCGGCGACCACCTCGCCCGCCTGCTTGTCGGTCTGGAAGCGCGAGAGCGCCTTGACCTTCACAGGGAAGCCGGCGAAGCGCTCGGTGAACGTCTCGAGATGCTGCTTGACCAGCAGTGTCGTCGGCACGAGCATCGCGACCTGCTTGCCGTCCTGGATCGCCTTGAACGCCGCGCGGACCGCCACCTCGGTCTTGCCGAAGCCGACGTCTCCCGACAGCAGCCGGTCCATCGGGATCGGCTTCTCCATATCGGCCTTGATCTCATCGATCGTCTGCAGCTGGTCGGGGGTCTCGGCGAACGGGAACGCCTCCTCCAGCTCTCGCTGCCAGGGGGTGTCGGGGCCGAACGCGTAGCCCTTGGCCGCCATGCGCGCCGAGTAGAGCTTCACGAGCTCGACCGCGATGTCGCGCACCGCGCGACGCGCCTTGCTCTTGGCCTGAGCCCAGTCGCTGCCGCCCATCTTCGACAGCGTCGGCGCCTCGCCGCCGACGTAGCGCGAGAGCAGGTCGAGCTGATCAGTGGGGACGAACAGTTTGTCGCCCGGGTAGCCGCGCTTGGACGGCGCGTACTCCAGCACCAGGTACTCGCGCACGCTCTTCACCGCGTTGCGACCGCCGCTGGAGACCTCGCGCTGGGTGAGCTCGACGAACTTGCCGATGCCGTGGGTCGCGTGAACGACGTAGTCGCCGGGCTTGAGCTGCAGCGGATCGACCACCGCCTTGCGGCGCGACGCGAGCTTCTTCACGACGCGCTGATCGCCGCCGATGGTGCGGCCGTAGAATTCCGACTCGGTGAGCACCGCGAGCTTGGCGTCCGGCACCTCGAAGCCCCGCTCGAGCACGCAGGCTATGAGGTGGGCGACGCCGGGCTCGGGCGCCTCGCGCACCTCGTCGACCCGGCGCGCGGCGATGCCCCGCTCGGCGAGCACATCGCGCGCACGCTCGACGAGCCCGGTTCCCGATGCCGCGACCACGACGCGCCAGCCGTCGGCGAGCAGCGCTCCCACGTGCGCGGTCGCGCCCTCGACGTTCCCGTGGAACGACGGCACCGCCGCGCCCGGCACGCGAATCGTCGCGGCGGCCTGCAAGGCGACGTCGAGGTCGTCATCGACGGAATCGAGAAGGCCCTCCGCCGCGGCATCCGCCTCTCCCGAGTCGAAGGCGCTGAGAGTCCACCACACGCCGCCGCGTTCGTGCGTCGCCTCGCGCAGGCGGGGCAGGGTGAGGAAGTCGCCGGCGCCCAGATCGACCGGAGTCGACGCTCCCGCGGTCGCAGCGCTCCAGGCCGCATCGAGGAACTCGCGGTTCGTGTCGCCGAGGGTGATCGCGCGCGTCACGGCGCGCTCGGGCTCGGCGAGGGCGACGGCAGAGCCCTTGGGCAGGTAGTCCACCAGGGTCACCAGGCGATCCACGACCGCGGGCAGGAGCGACTCCATGCCCTCGACCGGGATGCCCTGCGACATCTTTTCGAGCATGCCGGCGAGCCCCGGGAACTCGTCGCGCAGCTGCAGGGCGCGACCGCGGACGGCTTCGGTCAGCAGCAGCTCGCGGCTGGCGAGGAGCGTCACCTCGCGGACCTCGCCCGGGAGCGATCGCTGGTCGGCCACCGAGAACGCGCGGATCTGGTCGACCTCGTCACCGAAGAACTCGATGCGGTACGGGTGTGCGGCGGTGGGAGGGAAGACGTCGAGGATGCCGCCCCGCAGCGCGAACTCGCCGCGGCGCGAGACCATGTCGACGCGATGGTAGGCCAGCTCGACCAGCCGGGCCGAGACGTCGCCGAGGTCATGCCCGCGCCCGCCCATCGTGAGCTCGATCGGGGCCACGTCGGTGAGGCCGGCGGCGAGCGGCTGGATGGCGCCGCGCACCGAGGCCGTGACCACGAGCGGTGCCGACCCGTCCCACCGGGCGATCTTCGTCAGCACCTCGAGACGGGTGCCCACCGTCTCGGCGCTCGGACTGAGTCGCTCGTGGGGAAGCGTCTCCCAGGCGGGGAAGTGCAGCACCTCGGCTCCGGGCAGCAGTGCGCCCAGCGCGGGACCGATCGACTCGGCACGGCGACCGGTCGGCGCGACGAGAAGGATCGCCGGCGGCCGGCCCGCGGCACGGCGGCGTTCCAGGAGCGCCGCCAGCAGCGGGGCGCTCAGCCCTTCGACGAGCGAGAAGTCGGCATCGACGGATGCCGCCGCCACCGCATCCCGGAACGGTTCAGCCTGCTCGAGGGCGCGCACGATCCCGGGAACTGTCACCGCACGAGTCTACGGCCGCGCGCCGACATCGGGATCGCCGAGGGCAGGGCGGCTCTTAGGATGAGTCCCGTGAGCGACCCCGCAGAGCCGCAGCCGAACGCCGTGCCTCCTGTCCCGACGGCACCGCAGGGTGCGTGGGCTCCGCCCGCGGTGCCGCCGTTCGGGGCCCCGCAGACATCGGGAGGAACCGCCGGCGCATACGCTCCCCCGGCCGGCTACGCGCCGCCGCCCGGGTACCCGGTTCCGGCGGGATACTCCGCGTCGGCCCCGTACGGGTACGGCGCCGCGAACACCGCGACGCCGACGCGCAGTCCGGCCCTCGGCCGGATCGCACTCCTGCTGTCGCTGATCGCGACGGGCGGCGCCGGGCTGGTCGCCGCGATCGCCTCGTTCAACATCGGGCTCGGCGCGGGCCGCGAGCTCACGATGCGTCCATTCGACGCCGGCTTCGACTGGTCGGTCCTCACCCCTGTCCGCGAGTGGGTGCTGATGGGCGAGATCGCCTTCTGGGTGGGAACCGCGCTCGGCATCTGGGCCCTCATCCAGGGCATCGTCGCGATCGTCACCCGCCGTGGGCGCGGTGCCGGCATTGCGGCCGTGGTGATCGCCGCCGTCGGGCCGTTCGTCTTCGCCGCCCTCGTGCAGGGATTCCTCACCGCGGGCCTTGCCGCCGGCACCGGCATCAGCGGCTGACCCCCCAGCACTCGCGGCCAGGAGGACCTGCTTCGCCGCGGTCAGCGCCGCCGTCGTGAACGAGCCGGGCGGGATCAGGGCCGCGGGGCGTGGTGCGTCTGCTGAGCCGCGAGCAGTCCGTCTTCGACGAGCTGCTCGACGGCATCGGCGGCGTCGCCGATCAAGATGGGCAGGTTCTTGCGCTCGGCGGAGCCGAACGGATCCAGCACCCAGTCCGCGGGATCCTGGCGACCCATCGGGCGACCGATGCCGACGCGGACACGAGCGAAGTCCGTGGAATCCAGCGCCTTCGCCACGTCCCGCACGCCGTTGTGGCCCCCGTGCCCGCCGCCGGACTTGAGCTTGATGGTGTCGAAGGGGATGTCGAGCTCGTCGTGGATGACGACGACGTTGCCCGGCTCCACGCCGTAGAACTTCGCGAGTCCGGCGACCGGCCCGCCCGAGACGTTCATGAAGGTGTTGGGCTTCGCGAGGATGAGCTTCGCGCCTCCCGGGCGCAGCCAGGTCTCGGCGACCCGGGCCTGCGCCTTGTGCGCGCGGAAACCCTCCCCGCGGCGGGCGGCGAGCTCGTCGACGACGAGCTGCCCGACGTTGTGTCGCGTGAGCTCGTAGCGCGGACCCGGATTGCCGAGACCGACGATCAGCCAGGGCTGTGCCATGTCATCCATCCTGCCCGAGGAGCTGCGCGCTTCGAGCGTCGAGAAGCAACGGTGAACAGGACGACGGGGTGCGGAATCCGCACCCCCTCGTCCGATCGGCGGGCTCGCCTGGCGAGACCCGCCGGAATCACTCGGCCGACTCGTCCTTGGACTCTTCGGCGGCCTCGGACTGCTCGGCTGCGACCTCGGCGTCAGCCTCGGCGATCTCGTCCTCGGCGGCGAGGGTCGCGGCCGGCACCGAGATCGCGACGATGAGCGTCTCGGGCTCGGCGGCCAGCGAGGCGCCCTTGGGGAGCGTGAGGTCGGCGGCGGTGATGTGCGTGCCGTCCTCGAGGCCCTCGACGTCGACCTCGACGTTCTGGGGGATGTGCGTGGCCTCGACCTCGAGCGTGATGGTCTGGGCGTCGAGGTTCGCGATCGTGCCCGGGGCCGGCTCGCCCACGACGTTGACCGGGATCTCGACCTGGACCTTCTCGCCCTTCTTCACGACCAGCAGGTCGATGTGCTCGATGACCTGGTGCACGGGGTCCTTCTGCACGTCCTTGACCAGCGTGAGCTGGTGGCTGCCGGCGACGTCCAGCTCGAGCACCGCGTTCGCGCGGCGGATGAGCAGCGCGACCTGGTGGCCGGGCAGCGCGACGTGCACCGGGTCGGTGCCGTGGCCGTAGATGACGGCGGGGATCTTGCCGGCGGCGCGGAGGCGGCGGGCGAAGCCCTTGCCGAAGTTCTCGCGAAGCTCGGCGTGGACCTTGGTGTCGGGTTCGGTCGACATGAGTTCTCCTTGCGGGCACGAACGCCCGGTGTGAATCGGCCTGCGGTGGCAGGCGCGGGATTATGGGGTCTGTTTTCGACTCGAACGCGCACGCGTGAGGAAAGCCGGGGGCCCACATCACCGCGTCGATCACGGATGCCGCAGCCCGCCGGGATCGACAGGCGCGAGGCATCCCTCGCCGAAGTTCGACACGAGTCTACCAGCGCCCCCGCTACGATGAGGAACGCACCCCTTCACCACCCGCAGCGACGGAGGATCCCATGGAATACGGTTTCGCGAGTCACGTCCTGCTGTGGCTCATCGGCGGTATGGCCGCGCTCGGCGGACTCGGCGTGGTGCTGTCGTTCTGGGGCCTCGGCCGCCAGGCGTACCACAAGGACTGAGCCCGTCGTCTAGTCCGCGCATCGCGCCGCGAGCGCGGCGCTGATGTCGCCGGCGACATCGTGGGGCGCACGGTCGTTGTCGACCACGACGCCCGGTTCATCGTCGTCGAGGTGTTCCAGCGCCTGCAGCTGCGAGGCCAGCAGAGCGGGCGGCATGAAGTGCTGGCGTGTGCTCATGCGCCTTGCGAGCTCCTCCGGCGAGACCCGCAGCTCTGCGAACACCGCGTCCGGCGCTCCGGCGAGAATACGGTCGCGGTACCGACGGGCAAGAGCCGAGCACGCCACCACGACGCCGTCAGGTTCGGAGGCGAGGGCCTTCGCGACGATGTCGAGCCACGGCATCCGGTCCGCGTCTTCGAGCGGCGTGCCCGCCGCCATCTTCGCCACGTTCTCATCCGGATGCAGGTCGTCGGCGTCGATGAATCTCAGACCGAGCCGCTCGGCCAGCACCGCGCCGACCACGGACTTGCCCGATCCGCTCGGCCCCATCACGACGATCCGTGTCGACGCCGGTGCGGTTTCGAGTCGCTCAGTCACGTCGCCACGTTAGCGGACGGCGCTCTCACAACACCGGCAGGAAAGCTGTGAGCGCTCCGCCACGCGGTGTAACACGGCTGGGCCAGACTCTAGGCTGGAAGTGTCCCCGACCCCAGGAGAATGCGTGTCCTCGAACGACTCCGCGCGCCACGGCGAGCAGGCCCAGACGAACATCTCGACCGATCAGGACCAGGCGCCCGATGAGGCGACGACCGCGCACGAGGCCGCTCCTGCCCCCGAGGATGTTCCGCGACCCACCCCCGAGCCCGAGGGCCCGGATGCGGTGGCCGCCGCCGCAACGGCGAACATCGGTGTCGTCGGACTGGCGGTGATGGGCTCCAACCTCGCCCGCAATCTGGCATCGCGCGAGGGCAACACCGTCGCCGTCTTCAACCGCAGCCGGTCCAAGACCGACGAGCTGGTGTCGGCCCATCCTGAGGCGAACTTCGTCTCGGCGTTCTCGTATGAGGAGTTCGCCGCGTCGCTGACCGTTCCCCGCACCGCGGTGATCATGGTGAAGGCCGGCAGGCCCACCGACGCCGTCATCGACGCGCTGGTGGAGGCGTTCGAGCCCGGCGACATCATCGTCGACGGCGGCAACGCGCTGTTCACCGACACCATCCGCCGCGAGAAGGCCGTCCGCGAGACCGGCATCAACTTCGTCGGCATGGGCGTCTCGGGCGGCGAGGAGGGCGCGCTGCTGGGCCCGTCGCTGATGCCCGGCGGCTCGGACGAGTCGTGGATCACGCTGGGCCCGATCCTGCGCTCGATCGCGGCCGTCGCCGAGGGCGAGCCGTGTGTGACGCACGTGGGCCACGACGGTGCCGGTCACTTCGTGAAGATGGTGCACAACGGCATCGAGTACGCCGACATGCAGCTCATCGCCGAGGCGTACGACCTGATCCGCCGCGGCACCGGCAAGACCCCCGCCGAGATCGCCGAGGTCTTCGCCGAGTGGAACCGCGGCGAGCTGGAGTCCTACCTCATCGAGATCACCGCCGAGGTGCTGCGGCAGATCGACGCCGAGACCGGGAAGCCGCTGGTGGACGTGATCGTCGACCAGGCCGGCGCGAAGGGCACCGGCGCGTGGACCGTGCAGACCGCACTGTCGCTGGGCGTGGCGGTCTCGGGCATCGCCGAGGCCACGTTCGCCCGGTCGCTGTCGAGCCACCCCGAGCAGCGCGAGGTCTCCCGCGACCTCCCCGGCCCGTCCGAGGCTCTCGAGGTCGAGGACGTCGACGCGTTCATCGAGGACGTCCGCCTGGCACTGTACGCGTCGAAGATCGTGGCGTACTCGCAGGGCTTCGACGAGATCCGCGCCGGAGCCGCCGAGTACGGCTGGAGCATCGACCTCGGCCAGGTCGCGAAGATCTGGCGAGGGGGCTGCATCATCCGCGCGCAGTTCCTCAACCGCATCACCGAGGCGTACGCCGCAACCCCGGACCTGCCCGTGCTGCTCGCGGCACCGTACTTCGTCGACGCGCTCGGCCGCGCCCAGGACGCCTGGCGCCGTATCGTGTCGACCGCGGCGACGGCCGGCATCCCCAGCCCCGCGTTCTCGTCGTCGCTCGCGTACTACGACGGTCTGCGCGCGGAGCGACTGCCCGCCGCACTCATCCAGGGACAGCGCGACTTCTTCGGCGCGCACACCTACCGCCGCATCGACAAGGACGGCACCTTCCACACCCTGTGGTCGGGCGACCGCACCGAGATCGAAGCCGAAGACACCCACTGAGCGCCGCTCGGTCCCGACCGAGCAACAAGAAGGCCGGCCCCGCAGGGGCCGGCCTTCTGCCATCATCGCGCGTCAGGCGGGCGCGATGTTGTGGTTGCGCCGGAACAGGTTGTCGGGGTCCCACTCGCGCTTGACCGCGGCCAGTCGCGACATCGTCGCCGGCGGATACATGCGCTGCGCCCACGAAGCGTCCGTCGAGACCGTGAAATTACCGTAGACGCCGGCACCGAGTGCCTCGATGCCGTCCCACCTCGCCAGAGCGGCGGCGCGGCCGTCGTCGTCGAGCATGCCGGGGATGTCGAACGCTCCCGCCATCGCGAACCAGGTCGCGTCCCGTGCGGGGAACGGCGTGTCGTCCTGAGCGACATCGCCGTACGCGCCGCCCAGTGAGCGCAGCAGCACCACGGAAGCGGGGTTCTGCTCGCGGAAGCCCACGAGACGCCCGATCGCGTCGTCGTCGAGCTCGCGCAACAGCGTGTTTCCGCCGATGAATCCGGGCATAGGCTGCTCGGGGTCGAACGCCGGAGCGTCGAGGAGCACGTCAGGGTAGGACTGCACCCCGGACTCCCGTTCACTGACGCCCGGCACGTCGAACAGCGGCGCGAGGACCCGGCGCACCGCGTCTTCGTCATCACCGATCCAGACCGCGGTGATCGTCGCGCCGGCAGGCGCATTCGGATCCATAGCGGGCACGTCCATGTAGGTGACAGTCAGCTCGAGAGGTGCCGACGCCATCACGTCGCGCAGAGCGCGCAGCACGGGGCGCGCGTCGCCGTCGATTCCCACGGTGAGCGCGACGATCCGCTCGAGCGGGTGAGCCTCGAAGTCGAAGCGAGTGACGACGCCGAAGTTCCCGCCGCCGCCCCGGAGCGCCCAGAAGAGGTCGGGCTGCGCCTCTGCGGTCACCTCGATCACGTCGCCCGCCGCAGTCACGAGCTGCGCGCCGACGAGCTGGTCGGCGGCCAGACCCCAGGCGCGCACCATCCAGCCGATGCCGCCGCCCAGGGTCAGCCCGCCGACGCCCACCGATGCGGTGTCGCCCGAGCTGATGCCGAGTCCGTGCTCGGAGAGCGTGTGGGCGACGGCGCCCCAGTGCGCGCCGCCGCCGATGCTGACGCGGGTTCCGCTGACCGACACGTCGTCGAGTGCGGAGATGTCGATCGTGAGCCCGCCGGGCACCGTGCCCCATGCACTGTGCCCACCGCTGCGCACCATGATGTCGAGGCGCTCCGCGGCGGCGTAGCGGACGGCACCGCGAACGTCGTCGACGCTCGCGGCGCGGATGATGAGAGAAGGCTCTCCGATACCGGAGTGGAAACGGCGGGCGGACTCCCAGTCGGAGTCGCCCGGACGGATGACGGTTCCGCCGATGGCGGCCGTGAGCTCGTCGATGGTCATGAGGGAAACATAGGCCCGGTCAGCGACATCGCGCTCGGCCGTTCGCCGCCAGCGAGCGAGGTTGGCGGGAAAGCGGCGGTCTTCGCCTCCTTCGGGCCCGCGACGTAGTCTCGTGGTGTGGCGAACATCCTCTACATCGGCGGCACAGGCACCATCAGCGCGGCGTGCGTGCGGCGATCCGTCGCCCGCGGGCACGATGTCACGGTTCTCAATCGCGGCAGCGGCAGACGCCCTCTGCCTCCGGAGGTGCGGAGCATTCACGCCGACGTGCGGGATCCGGAGGCGGTGAGCGCAGCTCTCGGGAGCGCGGACTACGACGTGGTCGCCGACTTCCTCTCGTTCACACCGGAGCACGTGGCTGCCGGGGTCCGCACGTTCGAGGGGCGCACCGGGCAGTTCATCTATATCAGCTCGGCGTCGGCGTACGAGAAGCCGCCCCGTCGGCTGCCGGTGACCGAGTCGACGCCGCTGCGCAACCCGTTCTGGCAGTACTCGCGCGACAAGATCGCGTGCGAGGACCTGCTCGTCGCAGCCCATCGGGAACGCGGCTTCCCGGTGACGATCATCCGGCCCTCGCACACCTACGACGAGCGCCTGCTTCCGACGCTCGGCGGATGGACCGACATCGCACGGATGCGTGAGGGACGACCCGTGATCATCCACGGCGACGGTACGAGCCTGTGGACCATCACCCACAGCGACGACTTCGCCGTCGCGTTCACGGGACTGCTCGCCAATCCTGAGGCGATCGGCGACGCATTCACCATCACCGGGTCGCACGCGCCGACGTGGAATCAGATCTACCGCTGGCTCGCCGACGCCGCAGGCGTCGCCGAGCCGGACTTCGTCCACGTCGCGTCCGACACGATCGCAGCGCTGGCGCCCCATCTGGGACCGGGACTGATCGGTGACAAGTCCCACTCCATGGTCTTCGACAACGCGAAAGTGATCGGGCTCGTTCCGGAGTTCCGGACCACGATCACCTTCGACGAGGGCGCGCGCCGCATCATCGCCCATTACGACGCGCACCCCGGCGAGCAGCGCCTCGACGCGGACGACGACGCGCTCTTCGATCGCATGGCGGCCCATGCGCGCTCCGCCGGCGGCAGCTGAGCGACGCCCTCCCACAACGGTCCTCTCCGGCGTCGCTCACAGCGCGCGCATAGGAGTCTCCATAGGAATCGCATAGGTCGAGCGCGACAATGGGAACATGACGACCCCTGCGCCTGCCCTCCTCCGCCCCGACGGATCGGCGCTGCGCGTGCTGGTGGTCGACGACGAGCAGATGCTCACCGACCTGCTCTCGATGGCGTTGCGCATGGAGGGCTGGGACGTCCGCACCGCCGGCTCGGGTTTCGAGGCGCTGCAGGCGGCTCGCGAGTTCGAGCCCGACGCGATGGTGCTCGACATCATGATGCCCGACCTGGACGGAATGGCCGTGCTGCAGCGGCTGCGCCACTCCGGCGACGACGTGCCGGTGCTCTTCCTCACCGCGAAGGACGCCGTGAGCGACCGCGTCGCGGGCCTCACTGCGGGCGGCGACGACTACGTCACCAAGCCGTTCAGCCTCGAAGAGGTCGTCGCACGGCTGCGTGGGCTGATGCGACGCGCCGGGACCGCGCATGCCGCCGGCGCCGAGCCGATCCTGCGCGTGGGCGACCTGTCGCTCAACGAGGACAGTCACGAGGTGATGCGATCCGGCGACGAGATCGAGCTGACCGCCACCGAGTTCGAGCTGCTCCGTTACCTCATGCGCAATCAGCGACGGGTCGTGTCGAAGGCCCAGATCCTCGATCGCGTGTGGAACTACGACTTCGGCGGGCGCTCCAGCGTCGTCGAGCTGTACATCTCGTACCTGCGCAAGAAGATCGACGCCGGACGCGAGCCGCTCATCCACACCGTGCGCGGCGTGGGGTACATGATCAAGGCTCCCCAGTGACGGCCGACACGGCCCTCGCCACGAAAGCGACCGCCGCGACGGATGATGCCTCGGCCGCGCTCCCCCGGCGTGCGCCGTGGACGCTGCAGCGCCGGCTCATCATCACCGTGGTCTCGATCACGTCCCTCATCCTGGTGCTGGTCGGCGTCGCCACAAGCGCGATCCTGGGCGCCGTACTCGAGGACGGCCTCACCACCGACGTGAGGGCGCAGTCGGAGCGGACGGCGACGATGGCGCGTCCCTACCTGCTCGCCGGGGCCTCCGCCCAGCAGATCCTGGCGGAGCACCCGATGGGTCCGGGGACGCTCCTCGCGGTCGAGACACCGCCCGCGGCGCCGAGCGCCGCGTATACGACGGACGACGGCTCGGTCGTCGCGCTCACGCGAGGCCAATTCGAGCAGCTGATCGCGAGCATCCCGGACGAGGGGCCGCTCGAGGTGAAGATCGACGAGGTGGGCTCCTTCCGCGTGGATGGCGAGCAGGTCGGCCAGTCCGTCGTCGTGGTCGGCATCTCGCGCGACGACGTCGCGGCGACCATCGGCTCGATGCTCACCACGATCATCCTCCTCACCGCCGGCGGCCTGATCCTGCTCGCCGCCGTCACGGCGTGGACGATCCGCGCCGGCCTCGCGCCGCTGCGCGCGGTGGCCGACACCGCCGAGCGCGTCTCGAGGATGCCGCTGGCGCAGGGCGACGTCTCGATCCCTGCGCGGGTGCCCGCCGGTCAAGCCGACCCGCGCACCGAGGTCGGTCGTGTCGGCGAGGCGCTCAACACCCTTCTCGATCACGTCGACGACTCGCTCGCGGTGCGCCAGCGCAACGAGGAGCGGATGCGCTCGTTCGTCGCAGACGCCAGTCACGAGCTGCGCACGCCGCTCGCCTCGATCCGCGGCTTCTCCGAGCTGTCGCTGCGCGCCCTCCGTCAGGCCGACGCCGCGAACTCACACCGCGCCGGCCCGCCGAGCGGCGGGGGGATGATCGAGACCACCGAAGCCTCGCTCGAGCGCATCCAGGCGCAGTCGCTCCGGATGTCATCCCTCGTGGAGGACCTGCTGCTGCTGGCGCGCCTGGATGAGGGTCAGGAGCTCGTGTACGGCAGCGTGGATCTGACCCGCCTCGCGATCGACGCCCTCGGCGACGCGCGGCCCACGGGACTGGGTCACACCTGGATCCTCGATGTCGGCGACGAGCCCGTGCTCGTGGCCGGCGACGCCGGTCGGTTGAGCCAGGTCGTCGCGAACCTGCTGGCCAACGCCCGCACGCACACGCCCGAGGGGACCACGGTGACGGTGAGCGTCACCCGGGACGACGGCACCGCGGTGCTGCGAGTGCACGACGACGGGCCCGGTATCGATCCCCGCGTCGCCGACGAGCTCTTCGAGCGCTTCTCCCGCGCCGATCGCTCCCGCGCGCGCCAGACCGGCGGCACCGGACTCGGCCTGTCGATCGCACGCGCGATCGTCGAGGCGCACCGGGGCACGATCACCGTCTCCAGCTCTCCCGGCGACACGACCTTCGAGGTGCGCCTCCCGGCGCGTCCCGCCGATCCTGCCTAATAGCCGCTAAAGGCGTCGGTGGTGATCGAGCGGGCGCGCTCCAGCGCCGGCGCCAGGTCGGCGATGAGCGCGGCAGGCCCGGAGATGTACGCGTGCCGCGCGCTGATGTCGGGCACGACCCGCAGCAGGCCGTCGGCGTCGAGCCGCACGCCCTGTGCCCAGTGCCAGTTCGCGGGAAGGTCCGCCGGCCGGTCCCGCGTGAAGACGACGACGTGGGCGCCGGATGCCTCGATCTCGGCGCGGTAGGCCAGTTCCGACGAGTCCGACGCGACGTAGATCAGCACGATGTCGCGCTCCTGGTCCGCCAGCCGCAGGTGGCGGAGCTGCGAGACGAACGGGGTCACGCCGATGCCGGCGGCCACCATCAGGATGGGCGCGGTGTCGCGCTTGGGGAGGAGGAAGTCGCCCCACACGCCCGTGATCGCCAGCTCGTCGCCGGGATCCACCTGCGCGAGGGCCTTCTTGTACGAGCTGAGGGGCTTGGCGCTGGTGCCGTCCTTGAAGGCCACCTTCAGCTGCGGCAGATCCTCCGGGGCCGAGGCGATGCTGAACTCGCGACGCGTTCCGCGGGCGTCGGGATGCCGATGCGGAACCTCGAGCTCGAGGTACTGCCCGGGCACGAACGCCAGCCGGTCGTGCACGCGGAACGTCAGCTCCCGCACGCTGGGCGTGGGCGCGGACCGCGAGACGAGCGTGAGGCGCACCGCCGTCCGCACCGCGAAGACGAACGCCACGAGGTTGCCCACCAGCAGGGCCCGCTCCTGACCGAGCGTCACATCGCCGATCGGGATCGGCCAGCCTGCCAGCACGCCGACGATCGCGGCGATCGTGAACTGCTGCCATCGCCGCGGCGGCAGGGTGAGGGGCTCCGAGAGCATGAACGCTCCCAGGAAGAGGAACGGCGAGGACCAAAGCATCTGCCAGAGGATCTCGAGCGTGTCGACGTCGAGCCCGAGCGCCTGATACTGCGACGCCGTGCGCACCACCGCGACGCCGACGGCGATCACCACGAATCCCGCGACCACGCGGAGCTTCTCGGTGCGCACGAGCACTGCGATGCCGAGGAGGATCACGGGCGCCGCGAGCGCCGGAGTGCCCACCCACCATGACGACGCGCCGAGCTGCGGCCACGCCACGCTCAACAGGGTCAGCACGGCGGCACCCACGGCTGCGGGATTGAAGACATGCCGGCCGCGCCAGGCCAGGAGGTACTTCGACAACGACGCCACCGCCGCCGCGATCGCGATGCCGGCGAGCCCGGCGAGCTCGAGCGTCGGACGCAGGATGAAGAGCAGGATGTGCGCCGTGATGAGCGAGGACTCCAGCCGCCACGGCAGGTGCAGCACGCGCTGAGCCGCGGCATCCACTCCGACGCACACCGCCGCGAGGACGGCGAGCGTCACCACCAGTTCGAGAGGGCCCGGGCCGACGAGTCCGAAGAACGACAGCAGCAGGGCGATGACGGCGAGCGTCGCGAGCGCGAGATACACCAGGCGGTACATCGAGACGCGGCCCAGCACCGCGAAGACGCGATTCCAGACGGCGGTAAGGGTTCCGAGCACGTCACACCGCCTGGAGAGGCTCGTGACCGTGTGCCGGGAGGATGACACGGATGCCGTCGCCGGGGCGCACGATGCCGCCTGCCACGACGATCGACATCACGCCCGCCAGGCGAACGGTCTCCCCCGCGTCGTCGACGTAGACGAGCTCCTTCATCAGGCCTTTGGACAGCCCGTTGATCTGAGAGCACGGGTTGCGCAGGCCGGTGATCTCGATGATGGCATCGTCGCCGAGCACCAGGCGCGTGCCCCGGGGCAGGGCGAGCAGGTCGACCCCGCTCGTGGTGACGTTCTCGCCCATCGCGCCCGGCTCGATGCCGTGACCGCGCGGGCGCATCTGCTCGAACAGCTCCTCGTGGATGAGGTGCACCTGCCGCAGGTTCGGCGCGGCCGCGTCGCGCGCCGCCCGTGAGCGGTGCTTGACCGTCGCGCCCGCGTGCGCATCGCCCTCGACGCCGAAACCGGCGATGAGGGTGATGCTCTCGCGCGTGGGCTTGCTGAAGCGGTGCGCGTCGTCGCGGGCGACGGCGACGACCTGTCCGGAAGGAGGCGAGTCGTTCACCGTTCCACGCTATCTCGTCCGCGGGAGCGGACGGCGCGGGTCGGGCACAGGAGCGTCACGTGAACAGGTCGGCGCGGCACCCGGGCGACCACTCGACGCGACCGTCCGTCGTCATCCGCACCCATTCGACGCGCCGATCGTGCGCCAGGCGCGGACCGCCGTCGAAGAACAGCGCGGTCGCGACCGCATCGGCCGTCATCGCGTCGCGGGCGACCGCCCACGTCGCCGCGATGGTCCGCACCGGAGCACCGGTGCGGGCGTCGAGGACGTGGTGAAGCCCTCCGCCTGCTGCCGAGGGCCAGGCTCGCCGATTCGTCGCCGAGGCGCAGAGCGCGGCATCCGTCACCTCCCACACGCCGACCGCGCGATGACGGTCGAACGGGTGCTCGAGCCCGATGCGCTGCGGTGCGCCCCGCACGGCGAGGTCGCCTCCCGCGTCGACCACGACGTGCCCCCGCGCATCCGCACTCTCGTCGTCGAGCACCACGCGCAGCACGAGGTCGACGAGCCGGCCTTTGCCGAGCGCACCGACATCGATGGTCGCCGGCCGGCGCAGTTCGAGGATGCCGTCGTCCCACGTGAGGACCTCGCGCCAATCCGCGGGGGCGGGGAGGGCTCCGAGGTCCTGAAGCGAGTAGGCGGCGTCATAGCCGAGGTGCTCGAGCGAGTCGCCGACGAGCGGATTGACCGCCCCACCGGTGGCGTCGGACACATCGGCGAGGACGTCGAGCATCGGCTGCGCATCGGCCGGGGCGGGCACGGCCCGCGGCCGGCGAGCGAGGCCGCGCACGAGCGAGTCGTCACGGAAACGCGACCACGCACGGTCGAACCCATCGATCGTCCCGGAGACGGCGTCCCTGGCGCCGGAGGCGAGAGGCGTCGCCGTCTCGATCTCCCACGTGGTGCCGATGGCGTCGAACCGCCAGACCGCCGGGGCACCCGTCACCGGCGCTCCGTCGTCCGGCTCGAGGCCCACGCTACGCGGCGGCCTCGGCCTTGATGGCGTCGATCGCGTCGTTGAAGCCGCCGCTGGTGAGCGACGATCCGGCGACTCTGCTGACCTGGATGTCGTCGATGTCCTCGCCGACCACCACGTCGGCGATGCCGCCGATGAACTGGCCCTGGTACTGCTCCGACTCCCGCTTCTGCGGATCGCCGGTGACCTCGACATCGGTGATCACATCACCTTCGAGCGTCACGGTGACGGAGATGGTCTCGACGGATTCCGGTGTGGAGTACGTGCCGTCGGCCGTGTACGTGCCGTCGGCGTACGCGCCGGTGCCGGACGCGCCGCTCGACCCGCCCGAGTCCGTCGCTCCCGTGTCGCCCGCCGGCTGCTCACCCGGGTCGCCCGTGTCGCCGCTCGACGGCGCGCAGCCGGCGAGCAGGGCGATGCCGGTGACGGCGACCAGGGCGGCCCCGGGGCGAGCGGGGCGGGGTGCGAGTGCGGTGCGGATCATGACGGTCCTCCTGGCTCGGGTCGTCGACGAGGTGCGATCACGACGTCGAGGAGATCCTCGCAATCACGCCTATGAAGCACCTTTGAGGTTCAGGCCGCCCCGTCGAACATGCTCGTGACGGAGCCGTCCTCGAAGACCTCGTGGATGGCCCGCGCCAGCAGCGGCGCGATCGGCAGGATCGTGAGGGTCGAGAAGCGCTTGTGCTCCGGAACGGGGACGGTGTCGGTGACGACGACCTCGTCGATCGCCTCGCTCTGAAGGCGCTGCGCGGCCGGGTCGCTGAAGATCGCGTGCGTCGCGGCCACGATCACCTTGACGGCGCCGTTGGCCTTGAGCGCCTCGGCGGCCTTCACGATGGTGCCGCCGGTGTCGATCATGTCATCCACGAGCAGGCAGACGCGGCCGTCGACCGCGCCGACGATCTCGTTGACGGTGACCTGGTTGGCGACGTTGGGGTCGCGCCGCTTGTGGATGATCGCCAGCGGCGCGCCGAGGCTGTCGGACCACGTATCGGCGACCCGGACCCGGCCGGTGTCGGGCGACACGACGGTGAGGCGCGCGCGGTCGTCGGCGCTGAGCGTCTTCTCGAAGTACTCCAGCAGTACGGGCTTGGCGAAGAGGTGATCGACGGGTCCGTCGAAGAAGCCCTGGATCTGCGCGGCGTGCAGGTCCACGCTCATGATCCGGTCGGCGCCGGCCGTCTTGAACAGGTCGGCGACCAGGCGGGCGCTGATCGGCTCGCGGCCGCGGCCCTTCTTGTCCTGGCGCGAATACGGGAAGTACGGCGCGACGACGGTGATGCGCTTGGCCGATGCGCGCTTGGCGGCGTCGAGCATGATGAGGGTCTCCATCATCCACTCGTTGACGGGCGGGCCGAAGCTCTGGATGAGGAACAGGTCGCAGCCACGGATCGACACCTCGAACCGCGTGAGGATCTCGCCCGAGGCGAAGGTGCGGTACTCGGTGGGCACGAGCTCGGTGCTCAGCTGCTCGGCGACCTCGGCGGCCAGTCCGGGGTGCGAACTCCCCCGCGCGATGACCAGCCGCTTCTTGGTCTTGGCGACAAGACCCGGCGCGATGTCGTTCTCCCGGTCGAGCTCAACGGTCTTCTTCTTGCGCCCCATCGTCCGCTTTCTGTGCGGACCGAGCCTTCGCCGCGACGTCCGCGGCCCCGGTTCCCGGTCTGTTCTTCTCGACCCACCCCTCGACATTGCGCTGAGGGGCGACACTGAGAGCGAGAGCACCGGCAGGGACGTCTTTGCGGATGACGGCCCCTGCTCCGGTCTTCGCGCCGTCTCCGATCCTAACGGGCGCCACGAAGACGTTGTGCGACCCGGTGTGGACCTCGTCGCCGATCTCGGTGCGGTGCTTGGTCAGATCGTCGTAGTTCGCCGTGATGGCGCCGGCCCCGAGATTGACCCCGGTGCCGATGGTCGTGTCGCCGATGTACGACAGGTGCGGGACCTTGCTGCCCTCGCCGATCGTCGAGTTCTTGATCTCGACGAAGGTGCCGACCTTGCCCTTGTCGCCGAGATAGGTCCCGGGGCGCAGGTACGCGAACGGCCCCACGGTTGCGCGGGCGCCGATGACCGCGAGCGTCGCGTCGGTCCGGGTGACGGTCGCACCCGCGCCGACCTCGCAGTCCACGAGGCTGGTGTCGGGACCGACCGTGGCGCCCTCGGCGATCGCCGTGCTGCGCAGGATGTGGGTGTTCGGCAGCACGGTGACGTCCGGCGCGAGGGTCGCGGTCACGTCGATCCAGGTCGTCGCGGGATCGATGATCGTGGCGCCCTCGAGCTGCCAGCGCCGCACGGTGCGCGCGTTGAGCACCCGCGCCGCCTCGGACAGCTGCACCCGGTCGTTCACGCCCAGGGCGGCTGCGGCATCCGGCGCCGCCGATGCGGCCACGATCAGCCGCGAGTCGCGCAGCAGCGCCACCACGTCGGTGAGGTACTTCTCGCCCTGCGCGTTCGCGGTGCCCACGAGCGACAGGTGCGCGCGCAGCGCGGGGG
>NZ_CAJF01000034.1 GCF_000304335.1 Microbacterium yannicii PS01
GACGGGGGCCGAGGCCGCGACGGCGACGACGTTCGCGCGCACGCTGCGCCTTCCGGGCGGACCGGCGTGGTTCGAGCTGCGCACGGACGACGGTGGCGGCGCAGGCAGAGTGCGACTGCGGGCAAGGCTCACGAACCTGGCCGACCTGTCCACCCTCGTGACGCGGGCGCGCCGCCTGTTCGATCTCGACGCCGACCCGATCGCGGTGGACGATGCGCTCTCGCGTCACCCCGAGCTGGCGCCGCTGGTCGCGGGCCTTCCCGGGCTGCGCGTCCCCGGCGCCGCGGATCCCCATGAGATGCTCATCCGCGCCATGATCGGGCAGCAGATCACGGTGGTCGCGGCACGTACCGCTCTGTCGGCGCTGACAGCGGCGCTCGGCGAGGAGGTCCCGAGCCTGGCCGACCCGACCCCGCCTTCGAGTGACGGCGCGGAGCTCGACGTGATGCAGCGCACGATGCGGCTGTTCCCGAGCATGGCGACGATCGCCGAGCACGGCCACGAGGTGCTGCGAGGACCCGCCGCCCGCATCCGTGCGATCACCGGCGCGGCGGCCGCCCTCGCCGACGGCTCGCTCGTCCTGTCGCCGGGCGACGACGCCGGCGAGCAGCGCGCTGCCCTGCTCGCCATGCCGGGGATCGGACCGTGGACGGCCGACTACGTGCGCATGCGCGTGCTCGGCGACCCCGACGTCTTCCTGCCCGGCGACGTGGCGGTGCGTGCCGGCGCGGCGGCGGCGGGCCTGCCGTCCGAGCCGCGTGCCCTCACCGACTGGGCCGCTCGCACCGCACCGTGGCGCAGCTACTTCACGGCCCACCTCTGGCGCGCGGTGCCGCCCAGATCCCCGAAGCTGCCGAAGCCCAGCCCGCGACGGCGGACCGAGGCATCCGAATCCGAGACGAAGGTGACAGCATGACCATCGCGACCATCCAGACGATCGACACCCCCGACGGCGCGTTCACGATCCTCTCCGACGCCGGCGGACGCGTGCTGGCCTCGGGCTGGACGCCCGAAGCCGAGCGCATCCTGGGCCGAGTGCGCCCGGACGCCCGCCCGTCGTCGGTGAGCAGGAGAGAGACGGATGCCGCGGCCGCCGTCCTGGCGTACTACGAGGGCGAGCTCGACGCGATCGACGGCGTCGCCGTGTCTCAGCACGGCACACCCCGGCAGCTCGCCGGCTGGGACGCGCTCCGCCGGATCTCGCCCGGGCGGCCGCTGACCTACGCGGAGTTCGCGGTCGAGCTCGGATCGCCGAGCGCCGTGCGGGCCGCGGCATCCATCTGCGCGCGCAACGCTCCCGCGCTGTTCGTGCCGTGCCACCGCGTGCTGCGCACCGGGGGAGGGCTCGGTGGCTTCGCCTGGGGTCTTCCGGTCAAGCAGAGCCTGCTCGCCCGTGAGGCCGGGGTGCCGGCGCTGCTCGGCTGACCGGCTCCGATTTCCGCGGGGGCGGAAAGCGCTTCTTGCGCTCAGCGAATTCCCAGGTATAGGCTGGAGGGCTGTCGCGTCGCACCACCTTCAGGGGTGTGACCGGCAGCCCTATTCCATTCAGCCCCAAGGAGGAGCCATGCACCAGGCCGTCGTCGCCGCGAAGATCGCCTTCATCCTCCGCCTTGCCGGGCCGAAGCGTCCTCGCTTCCAGGGATAGCCGCTCGCCCGTCCCACGACACACCGGCGACACCGGCATAACGCCGCGAGTCGGAGCGTTCCTTCCGGGAGACGCTTCGTCGCGTCGACGCCGCGCTGTCGATCACGCCCTTCCCGACCCCGATCCGGGTCATCCGCTCACCACTCCCGCTGCTCATCAGCACAAAGGATCATGACCTCCACCGTCGACTCGCCACGGTCCCATCCGTCCACTTTCCGAGCGCTTGCGCGGTTGCTGCCCTTCGCCAAGCCCGTCCTGCCGCGCCTCATCCTCGGCGGCGTCAGCGCGCTCATCGCGAGCCTGCTCGCCCTCTCGATCCCGCTCGTGCTCGAAAGCGTCGTTCGCGGACCGATCAGCTCGGGCGACCTCGCCCTCATCGGCTGGGGCGCCGCCGCCATCCTCGCGCTCGGTCTCGCCGAGGCTGCGATGGTCTGGCTGCGCCGCTGGTTCGTACTGGGTCCGGCGACCATGGTCGAGTACGACCTGCGCCAGACCTTCTACTCGCGCCTGCAGCGGCTCCCCGTGTCGTTCCACGACCGGTGGCAGTCGGGCCAGCTCCTCAGCCGCATGATGCAGGACATCAGCATGCTGCGACGCTGGCTCGCCTTCGGCCTGGTGCTGCTGGTGGTCAACGTCATCACGATCGCCGTCGGCACCGTCCTGCTGTTCCGCTGGCACTGGCTTCTCGGCACGATCTTCCTCGTCACGTCGGCGCCGCTCTGGTACGCGGGCTACCGATTCGAGAAGACGTACGGGTCGCTCGCGCGCCAGTCGCAGGACCAGGCAGGCGACCTGGCGACCTCCGTCGAAGAGAGCGTGCACGGCATCCGCGTCCTGAAGGCGTTCGGCCGCGGCAAGCACGCGCTGCAGAAGTTCACCCGGCAGGCCGAGACGCTGCGCGAGACCGAGCTCAGCAAGGCTCGTGCGATCGGCTGGATCTGGTTCTGGCTGGTGCTGCTGCCTGACGTCGCGTTCGCCCTGTGCCTCGGGGCGGGCATCTACCTCGCCGCGCTCGGACAGCTGCAGAGCGCCGAGCTGATCGCCTTCTTCACGATGGCGACGGTGCTGCGCTGGCCGATGGAATCGATCGGCTTCCTGTTCTCGTTCATGCTCGACGCGCGCACCGCCACGGACCGCCTGTACGAGGTGTTCGACGAGGAGAACACGATCACCGACCCCGAGCGGCCGGTGTCGATCGGGCACGCCCGCGGCGAGCTGGCGTTCGAGGGGGTGCACTTCCGCTATCAGGATGCCGCCGACCGGGAGCGCGACCTGCTCGACGGCGTCGATCTCGTGCTGCGCCCGGGCGAGACGATGGCCCTCGTCGGGCTGACCGGGTCGGGCAAGACGACGCTGACCACCCTGCCGACGCGCCTGTACGACGTCACCGGCGGCCGTGTCACGCTCGACGGCGTCGACGTGCGAGACCTCACCATCAAGGAGCTGCGCCGCCACATCGGCATGGCCTTCGAGGACGCCACGCTCTTCTCGCAGTCGGTGCGCGACAATGTCCTGCTCGGGCGCGAAGACCTCGAGCCCGGCAGCGCCGAAGCGGAAGCCGTCATGCGCGAGGCGCTGCAGGTGGCCCAGGCATCCTTCGTCGAGGATCTGCCGGACGGCGTCGACACGATCATCGGCGAAGAGGGGCTGTCGCTCTCGGGCGGCCAGCGCCAGCGGCTCGCGCTCGCGCGCGCCGTCGCGGCGCGGCCCGCCGTGCTGGTGCTCGACGACCCGCTGTCGGCGCTCGACGTCGACACCGAGGCGCTGGTCGAGGACGCGCTGCGCGAGGTGCTGCACGCGACGACGGCGCTCGTCGTCGCGCACCGCCCCTCGACGGTCACGCTCGCCGACCGGGTCGCGCTGCTGGAGGCAGGTCGCGTCACCGCGGTGGGCACGCACTCCGACCTGCTGCGCACGAACGAGCACTACCGGCACGTGATCTCGAGTCTCGAGGTCGAGGAGGCCCGACTCCGGGCCCGCCATCAGGACGAAGAGTGGGAGGTGAACCTGTGAGCACCACGGTTACCGGAACCAGCGGCGAAGACCGCTCCGATTACACGCGCGCCGAGAGCAAGACGATCCGCAAGCGCTCGCTGCGCCTGCTCGGCTCGCTGATCACGCCCGTGCGCGGCCAGCTGATCCTCGCCGGGATCGTGCTGGTGGTCTCCACGGCGCTGCGCGTCGCCGGCCCCGCTCTCATCGGCTACGGCCTCAGCGACGCGCTGCCCGCCGTCGTCGACCGCATGGACTGGATGCCGACGATCGGCGTCGTGGTGGTGTACCTGCTCACCGCGATCGGCGGCGCCGGCCTCATCGGCTGGTACGTCGTCGTCGCCGCTCGCCTCACCCAGGCCATCATGCTCGACCTCCGCAAGCGCATCTTCCTGCACACGCAGCGGCTGAGCCTGGAGTTCCACGAGTCGTATACGTCGGGCCGCATCATCTCGCGCCAGACGAGCGATCTCGACACCATCCGCGAGCTGCTCGACGGCGGGCTCAACGAGCTGGTCTCGGGCATCCTGTTCGGCGGGTTCACCCTGGTGGCGCTGCTGATCGTCGACTGGCAGTCGGGCCTCATCCTCATCGTCATGGGTATCCCGCTGTTCCTGCTGATGCGCTGGTTCTACACCCGCTCGCAGCTGGTGTACCGCGAATCGCGGGTGATCAGCGCGAAGGTCATCGTGAAGTTCGTCGAGACGATGACCGGCATCCGCGCCGTCAAGGCGTTCCGCAAGGAAGAGCGCAACGACGACGAGTTCGGCGGACTGGCGCTGGACTATCGCAACGTCAACATCCGCTCGATCCGCCTCTTCGGCACCTTCGAGCCGGGGCTGATGGCCGTGGCATCCGTCACCCTCGCGGTCGTGATCGCGTGGGGCGGCATCCGCGTCGCCGACGGCGCGATGCAGCTCGGCTTCCTGCTGTCGGCGGTCCTGTATGTCCGCAACTTCTTCTCGCCGCTGCAGGAGGTCGCGTTCTTCCTGAACTCGTACCAGTCCGCGACGGCGGCGCTCGAGAAGGTGTCGGGCGTCCTGGAGGAGGAGCCGACCGTTCCCGACCCCGTCAAGCCGGTCGACCTGTGGAGCGCGAAGGGCCACGTGCGGTTCGACGACGTGCTGTTCGGCTACTCGAAGGACCGCGTCATCCTGCCGGACTTCTCGCTCGACATCCCCGCCGGTCAGACGATCGCCCTCGTGGGCACGACGGGCGCGGGCAAATCGACGCTCGCCAAGCTCGTGTCGCGGTTCTACGACCCGACCCGCGGCTCGGTCACCCTCGATGGCGTCGACCTGCGGTCGCTGCACCCGAAGGACCTCCGGCGCGCGATCGTCATGGTCACGCAGGAGGCGTACCTCTTCAGCGGCACGGTCGCCGACAACATCGCGCTCGGCAAGCCCGACGCGACGCTCGACGAGATCCGTGCAGCGGCGCGCGCGGTCGGCGCGGACGCCTTCATCGAGGCGCTCCCGGACGCATACCACACCGACGTCAACAAGCGCGGCGGGCGTGTGTCGGCAGGGCAGCGCCAGCTGATCTCGTTCGCGCGCGCGTTCCTGGCTGATCCCGCGGTGCTGATCCTCGACGAGGCGACGGCGTCGCTCGACATCCCGAGCGAGCGTCAGATCCAGGATGCGCTGCAGACCCTGCTCGCCGACCGCACCGCGATCATCATCGCGCACCGCTTGTCGACGGTCGCGATCGCCGACCGCGTCCTGGTCATGGAGCACGGCCGCATCATCGAGGACGACTCGCCCGACGCCCTCATCGGCGGCGACGGTCGGTTCGCCAAGCTGCACGCCGCCTGGCGCGAGTCGCTGGTCTGACGCCTGGCTTCCGGTGCCCCGGTCCCGCGCTCACGCGCCGGGCCGGGGCATCCGTCATTCCGTCCTGCGGGTCGAGCTGGCTCCGGAAACCGGACTTTCCTCCGCTTTCCGGAGCCGGAGGCTGATTCACTCCGGAGATGCCGCGAAGGTCCGGTTTCCGGACTCGCGCCATCCACGAAGCTTCCGCCGAGAACTCAAGCGGCGAGGTGCGCACCCGCGGCGATAGCGCGAGCGATCGTCCGCTCGACGGAATCGAGGTCGTGCACGACGTGCGCATACGTGAAGCCAGCACCGTGTATCCGTTGAGGGTCAGTTCCGCATCGAAGGCCACATCCTTGCTGCGCTGGGCAGACGTGGAGTGGTGCGCGAAGCCGTCGATCTGCACGACCAGTCGCTCGCCGATGAGGAGGTCGACAGGCCGTCCGAAGATCTCGGCCTGCTGACGCAGCGGGAGACCCCAGCCACTGAGGCGCACGACGAGGGTGGTCTCCAGGCCAGAATCCGATTGGTCCGAGGCGCGTTCAGCGCAATCACGAGCCGGACGGCTCCGCCACTGCACCCGGCGTATTCCAGCGGGCGTGAGCTTCTCGACCTTGAGCGCTGAGTTCCACACGATCTGTGCTCTTTCCGGAGGGAGGCAGAGCGCGACATGCGCGAGGGTATCTTCGACGGAGTCGAGCAGGCCGAAGCTCGGTGCGGGTGCGATGGACTGCGTCCAGTGGGTCGTCACGGCCGACGTGGGAGACGAGGCGTGGGGATCGAGCCGGATGTGGGTGTCGTCGGGCGCGTCCTCCGGCATCCACCAGCCGCGTCGGCGTGCGGCTGAGACGCATGTCAGCCTGCCGCTGTTCTCTGCCGCCGTCAGCAGGTCCGTCGGCGCAGTGTCGCTCGCGAGCCAGTCGCGCTTGATTCGACGCACCACCCCGGAGGCCACAGCGGCACGACGCACGGCGACAGGAAAGCCCGCGTTTTCGGCGACGCGCCGATGAGTGATCCCCCCAGCCGCACTGATCCATTCGAGCAGCCGCGACACCTCCTGGGCGATTCGCTGGTTGGGTGTCTGCGGGATAGATACGACGGCCATGCAGGAGATCATCACGCGCACCGGGGCCGCCGACGCGCTGCCCACAGGCGACGGCCGCAGCGGACTGCTGAATGCCGCGTGGGGAGGAGCGGGTGAGCAGGTGCGCATCCGGAAACCGGAGTATGCGCGAGTTTCCGGACCGTCGCGTGACAGAAGTCCGGAAATCACACGAGGCTCCGGTTTCCGGAAGTCCGGTTTCGGCACGGATGCCTCGGAAAGCCCGCCCCTGCGACGCCCGAGGGCTGCGGACGGTCAGGCCCGTGCGACCCACACGTCGGCGGCGAGCGGATGCCTCGGCGCGAGGCCGGCGAGGGCCACCGCGCCGTCGATCCCGTGGCCGAGCGGGGCGACCAGCACGACGTCGAGCTCGCTCGCGTCGATATGGGACGCGAAGGCCTGGCGCAGCTGCACGGAGCGGAACACCCCGCCGATCGCGCACACGCCGAACGCCTCGTCGTCCGCGACGCGCACCCGGCGCAGGGACGTCTCCACGCTGTGCGCGAGCTCGCCGCCGGCGCGCACGGTGATGTTCTGCGACACCGCGTCGCCCTCGGTTGCCAAACGGGCGACATGCTCGGCGAACGACGCGATGACGCGGACGCGGTCGTCATCGGACTGCAGGTGGATGTACGCCTGCGTGAGGTCGGGCCACCGCTCGCGGGCGACCTCGGTCAGCGCGGTGGCCGGCCCGCGTCCGTCGAACGAGCGCATGACGGCGTCGAGCGCCTCGCGTCCGATCCAGTAGCCGCTGCCCGCGTCTCCGACGAGATTGCCCCAGCCGTCTACGCGCGCCACGCGGTCGCGACCGACCGCGAGCGTCACCACACCGGTGCCCGCAGCGACGACCGATCCGCGACCGTCGCCCAGAGCGCCGAGGAACGACGTGGTCGAATCGTGTGCGAGCACCACCTCGACGACGGCGGGGTCGGCGATGCGCGCGAGCAGGGCCGCGGCATCCGCTTCCCGGGTCGTCAGTCCCGACACCCCTGCCGTCACGATCGACACCTCGGCGCCGGTGTCGTCCAGCGCGGCGCGGGCGACACCGGCGAGCTGGGGGAGCAGTGGCTCGTGGGTGCGGATGCCGGGGAAGAGGGCGTCGCGCCCGTCGACGCGCACCTTGGTGCCGGTCTGTCCGGCGTCGATGGCGAGCACGCCCCGCGTCATGCCGGGTCCTTTCCCGAGAGCGCGACGTAGCGATCGCGCATGAAGTCGCCGGCGGGCTTGCCGTACGGACAGTAGTCGTCGTTCTCGGGGGCGGCGTCAGCAGCATAGAGTCGCGCCGGCCAGTCCCACAGCATGAAGCCGCGCACCCACGGGCGCTCTTGGCACGCCGCGAACATCGCCTCGTAGTAGCGCAGCTGCGCCGCTCCGGACGGCGCGCCGGCGAGAGACCAGTCGTTCGGCCGATCGGGGGAGCCCTCGCGCGACGGGCAACCGGCCTCCATGAAGAAGAACGGCTTGTCGTTCGCGGTGACGACCTTCTCGATGCGGTCGAGCTGAGCCTCCCAGTCCTCGATGGGGTAGTACCCGCTCGAGGTGATCACGTCGACCGCGTCCCACCACGAGAGGTGGTCCTCCTGGTACTTGTCGCAGTTGTAGGTCACCAGCCCGGTGTACACCTTCCGCACCTCGCGCACGAGGTCGCGCCACTCGTCGGCGCGCGCGTCGGCCCGGACCATCTCGCAGCCGATGCAGAGCATCTCACAGCCCTCGGCCTGCGCGATGCGCGCGGCGTGCAGGATGAACTCGCGGTACGAGGCGAACCACTGGGTCCAGCTCGGCTCTCCGGGCACGTCCCAGTCGAAGAAGCCGATGTAGGCGCGCCACGTGCCGTCGGCGACGTTCACCACGGGCTTCAGGCACACCTTGAGCCCGAGGGCCTTCGCCTCCCGGATCGCCCACACCACCTCGCCGTCGGTCACCGTCGGCTCCCCGCGGAAGCGCACCTCGGTGGACTGCGCGGTCTCCTGCAGGGCGGAGTACGCCAGTGCGGTCCAGTTCACTCCGTGGTCGGCCATCGCGCGAAGAGAAGCGGATGCCTCGTCCGTCGCCCAGCTGCCGCGCACGCCCGTCCAGCCCCAGGTCATCCCGGCCACATACGGCTCGAGGGCGGGCAGCGATCCAGAGCTCACCGGGCGACCAGCTCGTTCGCCGTCCGCAGAACGCGCGGGTCGGACAGGGCTGAGGCAGGGATCGCGTCGCCGCGGTGGCGCACGCTCACGCTCGCACTCTCGCCCGGGAGCAGGGTGAGCAGCGCGTCGGAGGCCACCGCCTCGGGGTCGATCTTGTCGACGAGCAGGGTCAGATCGCGCACCAGGGCGGACGCCGTCACCGTCACCCGGGTGCCGTCCGAGATCGGCTCAGTGCGCACATCGACCGTCGCCGGTCCGAGAGTGGAATCGCGCGGCTCGGTGAAGAACCAGGTCCCTCGCGCGTCGTCGAGGTCCGCGACCACGAGCTCGTTCGCGGCATCGCCCGGCGTGGCGACGTCGGACGACAGTCCGATGGTCGCCGTCTCGCGGGGAGCCAGCGACACGGTCCGAGCGAACCGTGCCCGCTCGTCGCCGTCGAAGCCCACGCGCCGCGCCGTGAGCTCGCCCTGCCATGGCTCGGCGGAGTCGTTGACGAGCACGACCGCGAGGCCGCTGTCGGCCGCGCCGCGGTCCGTCCCGTCGCCCTCGGGCCGCGGCTGGATCGTGACCAGATGGGGGGCGAACGCGTTCTTCATGGCGTAGTAGAGCGGCTTCGGACGCTCATCGCCGTCGATCGCCGCCCACGAGGTCACCGGCCAGCAGTCGTTGAGCTGCCAGACGATGGCGCCCTGCGTGTGCGGTGCCCATGACCGGAAGTGCTCCAGGGCGGTCCGTACGGCGAGCGCCTGGTTGAGCTGCATCGCCCAATGCCAGTCCTCCATGGCCTCCGGCATCCGGAAATGGGGGACGAGGCCGCCGGTGAGCTTGACGTTGCCCTCCATCGCCTTCTGGTGCACGATCATGCCGGGCGATTCGGGAGTGAGCGGGTCGTCCGAGATCGAGCGGGTCAGCGTCGTCCAGGCAGGGGGCCCCTGCCAGCCGAACTCCGCGACGAACCGGGGCCGGTGCTCGCGATACGTCGTCCAGTCTCGCCGGTTCCACTGCTCCCACAGGTGCATGCTGCCGTGCTTCTCGTCGTTGGGGTGGGGCCCGGTCTGAGCCGCGCCGTTCCACCCGCCGCCGGGGCTGAAGGGGCTGCCCGGCGCGTACGGCACGTGCGGGGCGAGCTCGTCGACCAGGGACGGGAACAGCTCGTAGTAGTACGACGCGCCCCAGGTCTTGCCGTCCAGGCGCTGCTTCCATCCCCAGTCCTCGTAGCCCCAGAGGTTCTCGTTGTTCCCGGTGAGCAGCACCAGCGACGCGTGGTGAGCGAGACGCACGATGTTCTCCCGTGCCTCGGCTTCGACCTCGGACCGCAGCGGCTCCTCTTCGGCGTACGCGGCGCACGCGAACAGGAAGTCCTGCCACACGAGCAGGCCGAGCTCGTCGGCGAGCTCGTAGAAGTCGTCGGACTCGTACAGTCCTCCGCCCCACACGCGGATCAGGTTGAGGTTGGCGTCCAGCGCCTGCTCGAACCGCCGGCGCAGACGGTCGCGGGTGACGCGCACCGTGAGCGCGTCGTCGGGGATCCAGTTGACGCCCTTCACGAACACCGGCTGGTCGTTGACCACCAGCGTAAACGGCGTGCCGTCGGCGTCGGGCGTGGTGTCCCACCGGACGTCGCGGAACCCGACGGTGCGGTGCAGCGCGTCGAGCGGCTCGGGTCCTTCGTCGTGCAGCCGTACGTCGACGACGTACAGCGGCTGCTCCCCGTAGCCGGCCGGCCACCAGCGCTCGACCGCCGGCAGCTCGACGCGCACGCGCGCGCGGTCGCCGTCGATGGCGACGACCTCTCCGGGCAGCGAGTCGCCGTCGAGCCCCGGACCGTTCACCGCGACGCTGATCGAGAGAGCGGATGCCGCATCCGCTGCCCGCTCGACGGTCACGTCGACCTCGATCACGCCGCCGGCGCCCTCGGGTGCGGCGACCACGCGCGTCTGGGCGAGGCGGGCGGCCGACCAGGCCTCGAGCGCGACCGGCTTGACGATGCCGCTGGTGTAGGTGGCGATGCCCCAGTCCCAGCCGAAGCTGCAGGCGGACTTGCGGATCGCGTCGTAGGGAAGCGGATAGGGGCGCTCGCGGGCGCCCAGCGCCATGCTCTGCTCGTTGGCGTACTTGATCGGCGAGCGGAAGCGCACGACGAGCTCGTTCCCGCCCTCGACGAGGGTGTCGCGCACGTCGAAGCGGTACGAGCGGTGCTGGTTGGCGGTGGCACCGATCCGGCGTCCGTTGAGCTCGATCGCCGCGACCGTGTCGAGTCCCTCGAAGACGAGGTCGGTGCGCTCGGCCCCATCGGAGGTCCAGTCGAAGGTGGTCTCGTATCGCCAGTCGACCAGCCCGATCCAGGCGAGCGCCCCTTCATTGTCGTCGAGGAAGGGGTCGGGGATCAGGTCCGACGACAGCAGGTCTGTGTGCACGCATCCGGGCACCTGAGCCGGGACGACCAGGTCGGCGATCGCGGCCGGCGAGGGTCCCGACCCCGCGCGAAGGCGCCAGTTCTCGTGCAGCGTGCGGCGGGCGACCGCCGGTGCTGACTGGGGAAGGGGAGGGGTCATTTGACGGCTCCTGAGGTGAGGCCCTTGTAGATCCAGCGCTGAAGCAGCAGGAAGGCGATGAGGGTGGGGATGATGACGACGACCGTGCCGGCCGCGATGACCTCCCACTGCGCGCCGAACGGTCCCTTGAAGCGGAACAGCGACGTGGAGATGAGGCCCTCGGACGGCAGATAGAGGAAAGGTGCGTAGAACTCGTTGTACACCGCGATGCCCTTGATGATCACCACCGTGGCGATCGCCGGCTTGAGCAGCGGCAGAACGATCCTCCAGTAGATCGTCCAGCGGTTGGCGCCGTCGATCATGGCCGCCTCGTCCAGCGACACCGGGATGGACTGCATGAACTGGATGAACAGGTAGATCGCGATGATGTCGGTGCCCATGAAGAGCAGGATCAGAGCGGCCTTGGTGTCGTAGAGTCCCAGGCCGTTGATCAGCTGGAAGGTGGCCACCTGGCTGGTCACCCCGGGAATGAGCGTGGCCACGAGGAACAGGCCGATCACGACCTTCTTCCCCCGGAACGCGAAGCGGTCGAGCGCATAGGCGGCCATGGTGCCGATCAGCACGGTGCCCGCCAGCGAGACGACCAGCACGATCGTGGTGTTGACGAAGCCCTGGAGCATCTCGCCGCTGGTGAACGCCGTGACGAAGTTGTCGAAGTTCAGCCAGTTCTCGGGCGGATCGAAGGGGCCGGTCTGGGCGTACTCGGGAGCTGTCTTCAGACTCGCGAACAGCAGCACCGACAGCGGCAGCAGCGTCACGACGGCGGCGATGAGGAGGCTCACGTACTTCGCGGTGGTCGCGCTGGTGCCGCGGAGGCGCTCACCGAGGCTCCGCCCGCGGATCCTCGAGGGGGGAGTGGTGCGCAGCGGCATCGTCCGGAGGGGCTGGGTGGTCATGTCAGGTCCACCTTCTCGTCGGGGAACACGCGCCGCTGGATCCAGGTGACGACCAGCACGATGAGCAGCAGCACGACGGCCATCGCGGAGGCGAGTCCGACCTGCCGGAAGCTGAAGGCCGTCTGCAGGGTCTGGATGACGAAGGTCGCCGATCCGTTCGCACCGCCGGTCATGATGAAGGGCACTTCGAACACCGACAGGCTTCCGGCGATCGCGAGGATGAACGACAGGCCCACCACGCGGCGGATGCCGGGGAAGATGATCGCCCAGAACTGCTGCCAGCGGTTCGCCCCGTCGAGGTCCGCTGCCTCGTACAGCTCGTGCGGGATGGACTGGATCGCACCGAGGAAGAGCACGAAGTTCAAGCCGGTGTAGCGCCAGACCGAGGTGCCGGCGAGCGACCAGTTGACGACGTCGGGGTTGCCGAGCCACTGCGGCGGGTCGGTCACCCCGAACCATCCGAGCGCGGTGTCCAGGGTCCCGCCGGGCTGAAAGAGGTACAGGAAGACGAAGCCGATCGCGACGCCGTTGATGAGGTAGGGGAAGAAGAGGATGCCGCGGAAGAGGTTCGAGAATCGCGTCGAGAAGCTGAGGATCGCCGCGAAGTAGAGCGCGATCGCCATCTGCGCGAACGAGGCGAGGAAATAGTAGAGGCTGACCCCGAACACCGCGAAGATCCGCGGGTCGGTGAAGACCTGCACGTAGTTGTCCAGCCCCACGAAGTTCTTCTGCAGGTCGATGCCGTCCCAGTCGGTGACGCTGTAGTAGAACAGGTTCACCGCCGGCCAGTAGGTGAAGACCAGCAGCAGTCCCACTGCCGCGGCGAGGAAGAGCCACGGTGTGAGCTTCTGCAGAAGGCTCCGCCCGGCGGAGCCGCCGCGCGGGCGGGCGGATCGGCGGGGGAACCCGCCGAGTCGCCGCGCCCGCGCGGGCGCGCTGAGGATGGCAGGGGCATCCGCCGGTGCGGCACCCGGAGCTGCAATGGCCATGTCGCTGCCGTCCTCCCGCTCAGCCTGCGAGCTTCTCGACCGATGCGCCCCAGCGCTCGTTCAGCTCCGCGAAATAGCTCTCCTTGTCGCCGTCGGCGGCGCCGCGGGCGATGTCGACGAGCTTCTGCCGGTAGATGGGTCCGTAGAGATCGACCTGCGAATCATCGGCGATGCTGTTGATGAGCCCCTCCTTGCCGGCCGGGGCGGCGTTGATCTCCATCAGCTCCACGCCCGACTCCTCGAAGCCCTGCAGGTTCTCGGGAAGCGGCTTGTCGAGCACAGGCGAGATCATGCCCTGGGCCTCGGTGTAGCCGGACTCCTCGACGACCCACTGGATCCACGCCCAGGCGGCTGCCTTGGCCTTGGAGTGCTTGCTCACCGCCAGGTTGTAGTCGCCCCCGATGACCGCGTACTGGGTGCCGTCGACGTTCGCCGGGAACGTCATGTAGCCGATGTCGTCAGCCGAGCCGCCGTTCTCCTCCGCCGCGGTCTGCATCTGCGAGATCGCCCACGAGCCGAGCGTCATCGCGGCGATCTTGCCGGTGCCGAGGTCGACCTTCGACTGCTCCCAGTTCGTGGTGAGCGGGTCCGGCTCGGTGAGGCCGGCGGCCACAGACTCGTACAGGAGCGAGTCGACCGCGTAGACGTCGGTGCCCTCCGTCCACGGAGCCGGGTCCTCGGCCATCGTGATCGGCGCGTCGGGATCGGCGGTGACCACGCCGAGGTTGCCGAAGCTCTGCGTGAGCGGCCAGCCGTCCTTGTAGTTCGTGTAGAGCGGGATGGCGTCGGTGTTGTCGGCCACCTTCTGCAGCGCCGCGAGCCATTCCTCCTCGGTCGTCGGCAGTGCGGTGACCCCTGCCTCCTCGAAGACCCGCTTGTTGTAGAGCACGCCGTTGGCATTGCCGCCCCAGGCGATGCCGTACTGGGTGCCGTCGAAGCTCGCCGCGGGCAGGAACCGATAGGTGTCCTCGAAGTCGGCGGTCTCGCCGAGGGGCTCGAGGAACTGCTCGTACTGGTCGGGCTTGATCGCCGGGATGCCGATGACATCGCCGTAGTTGGTCGTCGACATGCGCGTGAGCATCTCACCCGCGTAGTCCGTGATGCCCTCGAACGTGACGTTCACGTCGGGGTGCTCCTTGTTGAACTCCTCCGCGTACTTCTCGAAGGTGCCGTCCTCGACCAGATCGGTTCGCCAGGTGACGACTTTGATGTCGCCCTTCACCTCGCCGTCGATCGTGTTGTCGGCGTCGGCCGCACCGCCGCCGGCGCAGCCGCTCATCGCAACCGCGGCGCTGGCCAGCAGGGCGATGCCCGCGAAAGCCTTCTTCGCCATGATCTCTCCTTGTCAGGTTCGTCTTTGAACTGCCGGCGCCCACATCGCACCGTGACGGGTTCGTCGCGACGTCAGAGTACGCACGACGGGAGCGCTTCCGCAAGCGACGAATGTCATCGCTGTCTCTTCCTGTCCGGCGTTACGGTCGCCGACCGAAATACCATTCGATCGGGAATTCGTTGCGACAGAACGCGCAGAGGAGCGCGCCGATGTCTCTCGAATGTCCCACGTGGACATCCGTCGCCTAACACTGCTAGCGTGAAGGCTGCCCGGCAAGGAGGCCACGCATGACCGTTCAGCAGCGCGCGACCCTGGCGGACGTCGCCCGACTGGCCGGCGTCAGCTCGAAGACCGTCTCGCGCGTGTTCACGCACCGCGATCTCGTCGCCCCCGAGACGGTCGATCATGTGCTGGCTGCGGCGAAGCGACTGCGATTCCGGCCCAACCCGCTGGCTCGAGGACTGCGGCGCGGCGGACCCACGAACACGATCGGGTTCATCATGGGCGAGCTGAGCAACCCGTTCTACTACAAGGTCGCCGCGGGCATCGAGCGTGAGCTCTCGGCCAACGGGTTCTCCTTGGTCGTGTCCACGACCGACGACACCGCCGAGGGTGAGGAGCGGGTGGCCGAGGCCCTGCTCGGGCAGCGGCTGGGCGCCCTGCTGCTCATCCCCGTCGCCGACGACCAGTCGTACCTCGAGGGCGAGCGCCATCTCGGCACCCCGGTGATCGCCATCGACCGCCCGGCCCGCAACCTCGTCGCCGACTCCATCGTGCTCGAGAATCATCGCGGGGTCTTCGATGCGACGACCCGGCTGCTGGAGCGGGGTCATCGCCGTATCGGCTATGTCTGCAACCCTGCGTCGGTGTACACGCAGGCCGAGCGCCTGCGTGGCTACCGGGATGCGCTCGCCGCGTACGGCGTGGTCGACTCCGCCCGCTGGGAGCGTCTGGCCGACGACCTCGCCGTTCCCGCAGACGGGTTCATCGCCGATCTGCTGGACGCGCCGGACGCGCCGACCGCGATCATCACCGGCAACAACCGTGTCACGATCAGCGCGCTCCGCGTGCTGCGCGACCGCGCCGACGCCCGGACGGCGCTGATCGGATTCGACGACTTCGACACGGCCGACGTGCTCGGCGTCTCGGTCATCACCCACGACCCCCTCGCCCTCGGCCGAGCGGCCGCCGCGATCGCGATCGAGCGCATGCAGGACCCGGCGGGATTCACCCGGCAACTCGAGCTGCCGACGTGGATCCTCGAGCGCGGCACCGGCGAACGACCCCCCTTCGAGAGGAAGACCGCGTGACCCGACAGCTCCACCGACTCGAACGCGACGGCGTCGCCGTGCTCATCGAGCAGCAGGGCGATGCCCTGCCGCGAGTGCTGCACTGGGGCCCGGCTCTCGGCTCGGACGTCGACCCCGACGCTCTCGCGGCCGCGGTGAGCCGGCAGACACCGCCCGGCACGCTCGACGCCGCTTGGCAGCTGTCACTGTCGCCGCAGGAGGGCGACGGGTGGTCTGGCCGCCCCGGCATGCAACTGCGACGGTCCGGCGTGCTCCATCACCCCCGCTGGATCGTCGAGGCCACCGAGTCGGGCGACCGGAGCCTGGCCGTCGTCGCGCGGGATGCGGCATCCGCTCTTCGTCTGTCGATCGAGATCGGCATCGAGACGGGCGGGGTGGTGTGGATCGCGCAGGCGCTCGCCCACGAGAGCGGGACGGTCCCCACCGCGCCGGTGGAGGTCGACTGGCTCGAGGCGACCCTTCCTGTGCCGTCCACCACCGACACCCTGCTCACCTTCGACGGCCGTTGGACGCGTGAGAAGCGCCCCGTCGTCTCGGCGATGCCGGCCGGCAGCACCGCGCGGCAGTCGCGCCGAGGGCGTCCCGGCCACGACAGCCCCGTCGCCGCCCTGGCATCGATCGGAGAGCCGCACTGGGGCGGCGGTGAGGTGTGGGGCGTCCATCTGGCCTGGTCGAGCGATCTCACGATGCGCGTGGACAGGATCACCGACGCCGCGACGATGATCGGCGCCGGCGAACTGCTCAGACCCGGCGAGATCGTGCTCGAACCGGGCGTGGAGTATCGAGCTCCGCGCGCGGCGTTCGTCTACTCCGCTGAGGGCCTCGACGGATTCGCCGATCGCGTGCACACGTGGGTGCGGGCGCGGCCGCAGCACCCTTCCGCCGCGAGGCCGCTCGTGCTCAACACCTGGGAGGCGGTGTACTTCGACCATGACCCGGCGCGCCTGATGGCGCTGGCCGAGCGCGCGGCCGAGGTCGGCATCGAGCGGTTCGTGCTCGACGACGGCTGGTTCCTCGGACGGCGCGACGACTCCACGAGTCTCGGCGACTGGGTCGTCGATCGCGGCGTCTGGCCGCAGGGCCTCGGTCCGCTCGCGAGCCGGGTGCATGAGCTGGGAATGCAGTTCGGGCTCTGGTTCGAACCCGAGATGGTCAGTCTCGACTCCGAGGTCGCGCGCGCTCACCCTGACTGGATGCTGCACGACCCGGGGCATCTGGACCACGACCCGGCCCTGTCGTGGCGCCAGCAGTTCGTCCTCGATCTCGCGAACCCCGACGCCTATGCCCACGTGCTGCAGCAGATCGACGCCCTCGTCGACGAGCTCGCCATCGACTTCATCAAGTGGGACCACAACCGCGACCTCGTCGAAACCGTCCACGCGGGACGACCGGGCGGGCACGCGCAGATGCGCGCGGTCTACGCGCTCCTGCGCGAGCTCAAGCAGCGGCATCCGTCGCTCGAGATCGAGTCGTGCTCGAGCGGCGGCGCGCGCACCGATCTCGGCATCCTCGACGTCACCGACCGCGTCTGGGCGAGCGATTCGAACGACCCCGTCGAACGGCAGGACATCCAGCGCTGGACGGGTCTGCTGCTCCCGCCGGAGCTGGTCGGAGCTCATGTCGGGCCCACGACGTCGCACTCCTCGGGGCGCACGACGGCGCTGTCGTATCGGATGGCGACGAGCCTGCTCGGGTCGGCCGGGTTCGAGTGGGACATCCTCTCCTGCGACGACGACGAGACCACGGCCATCCGACGGTTCGCAGCGCTGTACAGAGAACTCCGCCCGATCGTGCACGCCGGGCGGGTCGTGCACCCCGAACTGCGGGATCCGGCGTGGCGTGTCACGGCCTTCGTGCTCGACGACTCGACGCGGGCACACGCCGCGGCGGAAGCGGCGTCCGTTCCAGAGGGCGCGTCCGCGGCCGTCGTCGTCGTCGCGACCGTGGCGAGCCTCGAGGACGCCCGGGCCGAGCGCCTCAGAATCCCGGGCCTGCGACGTGATCGCCGCTACCGCGTGCGGGTTCGTCGAGAGATCGGCGACGCGAAGTACGGCTGGATCGCTCCGGAGTGGTTCACCGCCGGCGAGATCGAGCTTCCGGGATCAGTGCTCACGGACGTCGGGCTCCAGCTTCCGACGCTCTGGCCGCTGCAGGCCTTCGTTCTGCACCTCCACGCCGTCTGACCAGCGCCGCCGGCCGCGTGCGCCTCAGATCAGCTCCGCGAGGAACCGCGCCTGCGCCGTCCACTGGTAGGCCTGTCCGCCCTCGTGGTTGTTGTGCGTGTAGACCTCGATCTGCTTCGGCCCGGCGTAGCGGTTGTACGCCGCGTAGACCGTCGACGGCGGGCAGACGGTGTCCATGAGAGCCACCGAGAAAAGGGCCGCGGCATTTGCTCGCCGCGCCATGTTGGCACCGTCGAAGTACGACAGCGTCTGGAAGACGCGCTCGTCGGCTCCGCGGTGGACCGAGAGGTAGCGGACGACCTCCTGGTACGGGTCGGCGTCGGTGAGGCCCACAGCGCGCTCGAAGTGACAAAGGAACGGCACATCGGGCATGGTCGCGACGAGGCCGTCCGACAGGCCGGCCGCCGCCAGCGCTATCCCGCCGCCCTGGCTGCCGCCGCATACCGCGACTCGCTCGGCGTCGACGCCCGGAAGCGCCCGCATCGCGTCGATCGCGCGGACCGCATCGGTGAAGACCCGGCGGTAGTAGTAGTCGGCGGGGTCCTCGATGCCCCGCGTCATGAATCCCGAGGCCGCCGGACCCGCGCCGTGCGGGTCCGGCGTGTCGCCGCCCGAGCCCCACATCGACCCCTGGCCGCGGGTGTCCATGAACAGGTGCGCGTAGCCGGCCGCGGCCCATCCCAGGCGCTCTCCCGGAAGACCACGACCCCCGCCGTACCCGTTGTACTCGACCACCGCGGGCAGCGCCGCGTCGATCCCGGCCGGCCGGGTCAGCCATGCCTTGACCGGCTCCCCGCCGAAGCCGGCGAAGGTGACGTCGAACACCTCGACGAGCGTCAGCGGCGTCTCGACGCGTTCTACCTGAGGCGCAGCATCCTCGCGGCGGGCATCGGCGATCGTCGATGTCCAGAACTCGTCGAAGTCATCCGGCTCGCGGACGTCGGGCGAGTAGCGTTCGAGGTCGGCGGGCGGCAGATCGAATCGTGGCACGCGCTTACCCTATTGGCTTCCACGACGCGGACGCGAAGGCGACGAGGCCTCGATGGGGGAGGGGTATTCGAGGCCCCGCCGCCGGTCTCGGGCGCCCGGCGATGGGCGGTTCGCGACGCGGACGCCGCGGCGGACGGGCGTCGGATTACAGGCGGATCTCCGCGATGACTTCACCGTACTCGGTCTCGCCCACCGGAGTGAAGCCCACGCGCTCGAAGAATGCGGCCGGTCCGCCCTCGCCCGCCTCGTAGATGACATCGACGTGGTCCATGCCGCGATTCCGCGCTTCTTCGAGCAGTCCGGCGACCGCGAAGCGGCCGACACCGCGACCCTGGTCGTCGGCGTCGACGTTGATCCGCCACAGCACGGAACGGAAGTGCTCCTCCGTCTCTTCGGGGTCGAAGTTCGCGCTGACGAACCCGACCACCTCCTCGCCGTCCAGCACGACGCGCTGCCAGGTGGTCTGCGGGTTCACGACGGTCGCAGCTACTCCATAGCTCACCGGGGCCAGGAACTGCTCCTGGCCGGGCTTGAGCGACATGTTGTTGACCGCCACGATCGTGCTGGCGGAGAGTTCGACGAGTCGCAGATCACCCATGAAGCACAGGCTAGCCCGGAACGCGGCATCCGGCACGGCGATGACGCGGGATTAACACGGAGTTCATCCGAGAAGATATCTCGACGTCGAGATAGTTTGCCCTCCGTGCGATAGGCTGTGGGCCGACCCGTACGAAGGATTCCAGGTGACCGACTCCACCATCATCTACACGTATACCGACGAGGCTCCCGCTCTCGCCACCGCGTCTTTCCTCCCGATCGTGCAGGCCGTCGCCGGCCAGGCCGGGGTCGAGATCGAGACGCGCGACATCTCTCTCGGCGGCCGCATCCTCGCGGCCTTTCCGCAGAACCTCTCGCCGGAGCAGCAGGTGGGCGACGCGCTCGCCGAACTCGGTGGCCTCGCCACGCTCCCCGAGGCCAACATCATCAAGCTGCCGAACATCTCGGCTTCGATTCCGCAGCTGAAGGGCGCGATCGCCGAGCTGCAGTCGCAGGGGTACGACATCCCGGACTACCCGGACGAGGCCGAGACGCTCGAGGAGAAGGACGTCCGTGCACGGTATGACCGGATCAAGGGCTCTGCCGTCAACCCGGTGCTGCGCGAGGGCAACAGCGACCGCCGCGCGCCGCTGTCGGTGAAGAACTACGCCCGGAAGCACCCGCACCGCAACAAGCCGTTCGCCGACGGCTCGAAGACCCGCGTGGCCACGATGGGCCACGACGACTTCCGCTCGAACGAGAAGTCCTTCGTCTCACCCGCCGACGACGTGCTCACCATTCAGCACGTCGCCGAGGACGGCACGGTCACCGAGCTCAAGACGGGCCTGAAGGTGCTGCCCGGCGAGATCGTCGACGCGACGTTCCTTTCGGCCTCCGAGCTCGACGCCTTCCTCGCGCAGACGCTGAAGGATGCCGCGGCCGACGACGTCCTGTACTCGGTGCACCTCAAGGCGACCATGATGAAGGTCAGCGACCCGATCATCTTCGGCCACGTCGTGAAGGCCTACTTCGCCGACGTGTTCGCGAAGTACGGCGACAAGATCGCCGAGGCGGGCCTCACCCCCAACGACGGCCTGGGCGCGATCCTCGCCGGGCTTCCGTCGGTCGAGGGCGGAGAGGAGATCGCGGCGGCCATCGCGGCCGACCTCGAGCGCGGTCCGCGCCTGTCGTACACCAACTCCGACAAGGGCCTCACGAACCTTCACGTCCCCTCCGACGTGATCGTGGATGCCTCGATGCCGGCGCTCATCCGCAACGGCGGCAAGCTCTGGGGCGTCGACGGCGGCGAGGACGACACGCTCGCCGTCATCCCCGACTCGTCGTACGCGAGCGTGTTCCAGACGGTGATCGACGACGTGAACGCCCACGGTCCGCTCGATCCGGCCACGATCGGCTCGGTGCCGAACGTCGGTCTCATGGCCCAGGCGGCCGAGGAGTACGGCAGCCACGACAAGACCTTCGAGATCGCGGCTCCCGGCGTCGTCCAGGTCGTCGGTGGTTCCGGCGACGTGCTCCTCGAGCACGCCGTGCAGGCGGGTGACATCTGGCGTGCCACCCAGACCAAAGACATCGCGATCCGCGACTGGGTCAAGCTCGCCGTCACGCGGGCCCGAGCGAGCGCCACCCCCGCCGTGTTCTGGCTCGATGAGACACGCGCGCACGACGCCGAGCTGATCGGCAAGGTGAAGACGTACCTCGCCGACCATGACACCGAGGGCCTCACGATCGAGATCCTGGCGCCGGCGGCGGCGACGCAGTACTCGCTCGACCGGCTCCGGAAGGGCGAGGACACGATCTCGGTCACCGGCAACGTGCTGCGCGATTACAACACCGACCTGTTCCCGATCCTCGAGGTCGGAACCAGCGCCAAGATGCTCTCGATCGTGCCGCTGCTCTCTGGCGGTGGGCTCTTCGAGACCGGCGCCGGTGGCTCGGCTCCCAAGCACGTGCAGCAGCTCGTCGCCGAGAACTACCTGCGCTGGGACTCGCTGGGCGAGTTCTTCGCGCTCGCCGCCTCGCTCGAGCACCTCGCGAACTTCACCGGCAACGTCAAGGCGCAGGTGCTAGCCGACACGCTCGATGCCGCCACCGGCACGTTCCTCGAGAACGACAAGTCGCCCGGACGCGCTCTCGGCACGATCGACAACCGTGGCAGTCACTTCTACCTCGCCCTCTACTGGGTGCAGGAGCTGGCGAGCCAGCAGGCCGACCCCGAGCTCGCGTCGGCGTTCGCGCCGGTCGCCGAGACGCTCGCGGCCCACGAGGAGAAGATCGTCGGCGAGCTGATCGCGGTGCAGGGCTCGCCGGTCGAGATCGGCGGCTACTACCGACCCGACGCCGGCCTCGTCGCCGGGGTCATGCGTCCCTCGGCCACGTTCAACGACATCATCGACGGCCTGCGCTAGGCCCGAGCAGACAGAAGAGCGGCTCCCACGCCCTCTCCAGGTGCCGCCGGCGCGTCGCCGGAGCCTCTGGGCGTGTGGGCCGCTCTTGTCGTCGACGGAGTCGGCACGCTCGTGAGCCTGTTGCCATCGTTCCCCCGCAGTCCTAGCCTGGGGCCACCGCCCCTGGGGAGGGCGGCCCGCGGGGAAGGGGGACGATGTCCTCTGCGCTCTACGCCCTCGGACGGTGGGCGTTCCGCGCGCGTGGGCTCGTGCTGGGGCTGTGGGTCGCCGTGCTCGTCGCGCTGTTCGCCGGGGCCGGCCTCCTCGGCGAGGGCACCGACAATACGTACACGATTCCCGGCACCGAGTCCCAGGAGGCGCTCGATGCGCTCGCCCGGACGTTCCCGCAGGTCAGCGGTGGTTCCGCGCAGCTGATCGCGGTCGCCCCGCCGGGGGGATCGGCCACCGATCCGGCGTTCGAGTCTGCCGTCGAGGCATCCGTCGACGCGATCGCACAGCTCGCTCAGGTGTCGTCGGCGACCTCGCCGTACGGCGGAGCCGACTCGACGAACATCAGCGCCGACGATGCCGCCGTGCTCGTCCCGATCCAGCTCACCGTGAGCGGCACCGCCGTGGATCCGTCGACATCGGACGAGCTGCAGGCTGCCGGAGCCGCACTCCAGAAGGAACTGCCCGCGGGGTCCGTCGTCTCGGTGGGCGGGCAGCTGTTCTCACAGAGTTCGACCGGCATCAGCTTGACGGAGCTGCTCGGCATCGCCATCGCGTTCGTGGTGCTGCTCGTCACCTTCGCCTCGCTCGTGGCGGCGGGGCTTCCGCTGATCACCGCGCTCGTGGGCGTCGGCGCGTCGCTCTCGCTCGTCCTGATCGCGACACGCTTCACGACGATCACCTCCACCACGCCGCTGCTCGCACTCATGCTCGGACTGGCGGTGGGCATCGACTACGCGCTCTTCGTGCTGGCGCGGCACCGAGACCACCTGATCGCCGGCATCGAGCCCGAGGAGGCCGCCGCGCGGTCGATCGCGACCTCCGGGTCGGCGGTGGTCTTCGCTGCGCTCACAGTCATCTTCGCGCTGCTCGGCCTGGTGGTCGCCGGCATCCCGTTCCTCACCACGATGGGCGTTGCCGCCGCGGGAGCCGTCCTGCTCGCCGTGCTCGTGTCGCTCACGCTGACGCCGGCCCTCCTCGGCTTCGCGCAATGGCGTGTGGTGCGGAAACGATTCCGGCCGGGCGCCGCGCGTGTCGCGGACGGAACGGATGCCGCGGCCACCCCGCCCGCGGAGGCAGCGGCCGTTGATGCAGCCGACCGAGGCGGTGGCGAGGCGATGGCCGGCGAGGACGATGGGGACGCCGACGCCGGCGCCGGCGCCGGCGCTGACACTTACGCCGACGCCGACGGCGCTGGTCACCAGCGGGGAACACCCGGAGTGCCCCCGCGATCCGCAAGGAGTGCGCGTGTCGGCTTCTTCGGACGCTGGGTCCACACAGCCACCCGGTGGCCGCTGGTGACCGTCCTCCTCGTGGCCGGTCTGCTCGTATGCGCGACGATCCCGGCCGCCCACCTGCGACTCGCTCTGCCCGACGCCGGCTCTCTCGAGGAGGGGCAGCCGGGGCGCGTGACCTACGATCTCGTAGCGGAGCACTTCGGCCCCGGCTACAACGGCCCGCTGCTGGTGACCGGATCGGTGATCGAGAGCAGTGATCCGGTCGGTCTGATGGACGACCTCGGCGCCGACATCGCGACGGTGGACGGCGTCGCCTCGGTGCCGGTCTCGACACCGAACGAGACCGGCGACACCGGCATCGTGCAGGTGATCCCCGAAGGCGGCCCGAGTTCGGTCGCAACGGCGGAACTGGTCGCCGCGCTCCGCGGCATGCACGACCGATTCGAGGCGAAGTACGGCGTCGACCTGTCGGTGACCGGTTACACGGCCGCCGGCATCGACATCTCGGAGCGTCTCGCCGGGGCGCTGCTGCCGTTCGGCCTGCTCGTGATGGGGCTGTCGCTCGTGCTGCTGGCGATGGTCTTCCGCTCGATCGTCGTGCCCGTCACCGCCGCGCTGGGATACGTGCTGTCCGTCGGCGCCGCCTTCGGACTGACTGCGCTGGTCTTCGTCGACGGCATGCTCGCCCCCCAGCTCGGCGTGGCGTCCGTCGGCTCGGTCATCAGCTTCATGCCGATCATCCTCATGGGCGTGCTGTTCGGCCTGGCGATGGACTACGAGGTGTTCCTCGTCAGCCGCATGCGAGAGGACTACGTGCGCCGAGGTGATCCGGTGGGTGCGGTGCACAACGGGTTCGAGGCATCGGCCCGCGTGGTCACCGCGGCCGCCTCGATCATGTTCGCGGTGTTCGTCGCGTTCGTGCCCGGCGGCGATGCGAACATCCAGCCCATCGCCTTCGGGCTGGCGGTGGGTGTCGTGATCGACGCGTTCCTGGTGCGGATGATGCTCATCCCCGCCGTGCTCGTGCTGTTCGGCCGCCGCGCCTGGTCGATGCCCCGGTGGATGGACCGGGCGCTGCCCTCGTTCGACGTGGAGGGAGAGGGACTGACCGAAGAGCTCGCCCTCGCAGGATGGCCCGAGCGCGACCTCGTCCTGGCTGCAGAGGGAGCGCGCGCGGCCGGCGGCGCAGCGGTCATCGACGCGGAGCTCGAAGCCGGGGAGGCGCTGATCATCGAGGACGGCGACGAGCACGAGCGCGGTCTCATGCTGGCCGCCCTCAGCGGGCGCACTCCGCTCGCCGCAGGCAAGGCCAGGGTCGCCGGTCTCGCACTGCCGGCACGTGCGGCTAGCGTACGATCTCGCACCGCGTACTGGCGCGTTCCCGGGACCGGCGACGGGCTCGCCGCGGCGCTGGAGTCTCGTCCGGCGGTCGTGTTCGCCGAGGGTCTCGACGACCTGGCGCGCCCGGATGTGCTCGCCCGCATCCGCGACGAGATCGCCGCGTCGCGTACCGCCCACCCCGCGGTCGCGTTCGTCGTGGGGGCTCGCGATGCATCGCTGGTCGTGGCCGCTCTGCCGGACGACCTGGCGATGCGGATCGCGCGCCTCGGGTCGGAGGACCGGCGAGAGTCACCGGCAGTGCCGGCGGGAGTCGGAGCCCGCGCGGAGCCGGACGGGCAGGAGGCGATCTGACGTGGCCGCGTTCCTCGCCACGTCCGGCTCGGCCCGGCTCGGGCGACTCGCGGTGATCGGGTTGGTCCTCGTGCCCCTGGTGATCGGGGGAGTCCTCGCGTGGGCGCTCGCTGAACCCACGGCCTCACCGGAGCGGGTGACGGCGGCGATCGTCAACGACGACCAGCCCGTCACCGTCGACGATCAGACGGTACCGCTCGGCCGCGAGTTCGCCGCGGGTCTTCTTGCTGCGCAGGAGCCCGCGCAGCCGGGGACGGAGGGTGACGAGGCCCCGGTGCAGACGCTGAACTGGGTGCTGACCAACGACGACGACGCAGCTGAAGGTCTGGCGGCCGGCCGCTATGTCGCGGTGGTCCGCATCCCGCCGACGTTCTCGGCGGACGCCACGTCTCTGTCGGGACCGGGAGCCCAGGCCCGCCAGGCCGTCGTCGAGGTGCACACGACACCGGCATCGGCGTGGATCGACCCGGCGCTCACCGAAGCCGTCACCCGTGCCGCGACCGATGCGCTCGGCCGCGAGCTCACCGGGCGATACCTGCAGCAGGTGTATGGCGGGTTCAACACGATCGCCAGCCAGATCGGCGAAGCGGCCTCCGGATCGGAGCAGCTCGCCGCAGCCGCCGGCTCGACGGCGGAAGGCGCCGCCGAGCTCGCGACCGGCACCGCCACCTTGGCCGCCGGCCTCGCGTCGCTCGACACCGGCGCGGCCGGTCTGGCTGCGGCGCTCGCACGGCTCGGCGCCGGCGCGGACGCCGCTGCCGGGATTGACGGCGGAGGTCGCCGCCGGGGCGGACGAGGTGGCGCGGGCCATCGATGGGGCGGCGGCCGAGGCGGACGCCGTCACCCTCGCCTTCGCCGCCGTCGTCGCGGAGATGTGCCTCACTCCCGGGCCGCTCTGCGACCGAGGGACGCAGGCGCTGCAGCGACTCGAGACCGTCGACGCGCGCGTGCGCGAGCTCGCCGCCGGAGCCCGTCGCGTCGCCGAGGGCGATGACGCGCTCGCCGACGTCATGCCGTCGCTCGTCGCGGGGATCGGCCAGGCAGCCGCCGGAGCGGGAGAGGTGTCCGCGGGAGCCTCGGCATCCAGCAGCGGTGGCAACGGCGCGGCGGTCGGCGCCGAAGAGCTCTCACAGGGCGCGGCTCAGCTCGATCAGGGCGCGGCCGACCTGTCATCGCGGCTCGACGAGGCCTCGGCTCAGCTGCCGACGTACTCCGACGACGACATCGCGACCCTGTCGACCGTGGTGGCCGAACCGGTCGTGGTCGATGCCGAGACGCCGCGCTCCGGCATCCAATCCATCCCGCTCTTCACGATGATCGCGCTGTGGCTGGGGGCGATCGTGACCGCGATCGCTCTCCAGGCCGTGCCGACCCGCCGGCTGCTGAGCGGCACCGGATCCCTGACGATCGCGGGGCGGGGCGTCGTCGCGACGATCGCAGTGTGCGCGGGTCAGGGGCTGGTCACGGCGGCCGCGGTGCTGCTCGCCGTCGAGGTCACGCCCCTCGAGTGGGTGGCGTTCGTGTCGGCAGCCGCAGTGACAGGGGCGGTGTTCGGTCTCGCCAACCATGGCCTGGCGGCGGCGTTCGGAGGTGCCGGACGCCTGGCGGCCGTGCTCATCGGCGTCATCGCGCTCGCAGCCGGACTGGCCTCGACCGTCCCTCCGGTGATCTCCGGCATCGCGGCAGCGCTGCCGACCGCCGCGGCGACGGCCCTGCTGCGGGGGACCCTGACAGGCGATGTCGCGGGGGTGGCGCCCGCCCTCATCGGGCTCGGGCTGACGGCGGCCGCCGGGTTCGCGCTTGCGTTCGCGGGAGTCGCGGCGCGGCGGCGCCTACGATCCCTGCCCACATAGCGAGCGGTCCGCCACACCGCCGTCCGCCTGAGTGGGAGCCACGCGGCGGCACCTCACCAGTGCACAGAGACCTCGGTGCCCATGGCGGTCCAGTCGTAGACGAACTTCGCGGCGTCGTCCCACATGTTGACGCAGCCGTGGCTCTGGGGGTATCCCAGCGACGAGCGCAGGCTGTTCGCTCCGTGGAAGCCGATGTCGGGGGCGAACCAGGTGACCCACGGGACGTCGCGGACGCAGTACGGCGCTCCCTCGAAGCAGCCCATGCTCTGCACGCGCGAGTAGCCGTTCACGGTGAAGTTGCCGGTCGGGGTCGGGGTGTCGGAGAGCCCCGACGAGATGACGTACGAGTCGACGACGTTTCCGTTCTCGTACAGGTATGCGCGCTGATCGCCCAGGTCGACATCGATGCTGCGGGCGAGCGATACCGTCGTGACCGGTACTTCGGTGACCGGCAGTTCGAACGACGCGTCGCCGGTCGCGAGCTGCGTGGCGAAGTCGGATGCGATGCTCTGGGCATCGCCCAGTTCGCGCCCGCTCTGGCCGGCGGCCTCTTCGCGCAGCACCTTGCCGGCCCTGTTCGTGATGACCAGCGCGTTCTCGGGTGCACGATTGACGGCCGCGGCGAGCCCATCGACGAGGGGCTGGATCGCGGCCGGGTCGGCCGTGATGCGGAATGCGCCGTCGGCGGGTTCGGCCGTCACCGTGAGCCAGGATGCGGCGACTGCCCGATCCACCGGCACCGTGCGCTCTTCGCCGACGTAGAAGCCGACCGAGTCGAGCATGCCGTTCAGCTGGCCGGCCGTCGCTTCGGCGGCGGGCGTCGGGATGTCGGCTGCGACCTCAGTGGGCACGGCACCGAACTCGACGCTCGTGCTGCCGGCTTCGAAGCCGCTTTGCAGCGCCGCCTGGACGGCGGCGATGTCGATGCCCACGCCCGGCACGGCCGGAGTCACGGCGTAGCTCGCCGTCGCTGGGTCGAACGTCAGCACGGCGTCGACCGGATCGGTGTAGAGATCGGGGGCTGCGCCGCGGAGCGCTGGGGTAGCGGCCTCGGGATCGAGGGTGACGGGCGCGTCCACGGGCGGGGCGAACCACGCTCCGGGGTTCCACATCGGGTGCTCGGCGAAGGCCGTCTCGGCCAGCTGCTGAGCGTCGACCGAGGCGCCGAGATCGGCTCCGGTGACCTCGGCCTCGACGCCGTCGCCCGTGAGGACGACCGTGGTCTCGGCGAGTCGCTGCTGGATGGCGTCGGCCGCAGCGCCGGGCGTCATCCAGCCGACGGAGACGCCGGCGACGGTGGTGCCGGGGGCGATCAGGATGAGAGACGTCGCCACGATCGCGGCCGCTGCCGCCCCGGCGCCGATGCCGACCCAGAGCCAGACACGGCGCTTCTTGGGTTCCGGCTCCACCGGAGCCCACGCCAGCTCTGGCGTGTCCGGGCCGTCGCCGATGGGCGCGTCGTCCGTCGGCGCGGTCGTATGGCCGACCGGTTCGACGGCGCCGCCATTGGACGCCTCGTCGGCGCCCGGCTTGGTCGCCAGATCCGTCACGTCTTCACCCCCCGAGTGCGAGAAACGCTTCCCCCATGCTACGGGACGCGCGAGGCGGGTTTGATTACAGCACGATTACGCATTCCCGCAGATCACACGCGGAAGAAGCCCGCATCGCATCCGCGAGGGGAAGACCCCTTTCGGGAGCCGCGAGGACCCCGGATCAGGGCGCGCAGAGCTCTTGGAACTGCTGGCTCGTCTCCTGGAACGTGGTGCCCAGCTCCTCGATCTCGGCGACGCGGGACATGTCGCCCTCGGCGACGGCACCCATCACATCGGCGACCTGCTGGAACATGTCCTGGAGCGGCGGCAGGATGGCGGCGACCTCGTCGTTGGTGATCTGGGAGGACGTCTCGGCGATCTGCTGCGCGGCCGCCTCCATCGCGCCCACCACCGCTGCAGGGTCATCGCTGGCGAGGTTCCCGAACTCGTCGGTCGCCTGAGAGATCGTGTCCGCCACCAGACGGCAGGCGTCTTCGGTGGACTGCCCCGCGTCTCCGGCGGCGTCGTCGGTGGGCGCCTCGGTGCTCTCGGACACCGGGGGAGCGGTGGACTCGCTGCCGTCGACGAGCGGCGTGCCGATGCAGGCGGTGAGTCCGAACAGTGCGGCGCCGGCGATGGTGAGAGCGGCGATGCGTCGGTGCAGAGTCGAGGAGCTCATCGCTCCACTGTAGGCGAAGGGCTCCTCGAGTCGACCCGCACCCTCTTGCGTAACGGTTGTGTAAATCCGGGCCGCGTGGGCGGCGAAGTGCTTGCGCAATGTTTGTTCGTAAGGTCTACTAACAAACATGCCAACCTCGGACGCGCGTCGCCGCTCCCTCACCGCGCCGGAGATCGCCGCCGGTTCACCCGGTCGCGGCTTCGCGCCGGGCCGCTCGCTGCGGCAGGGCGGAAAGGTTCTGCCCGAGCACGCCCGGGGTCACAATCGATCGCTTCTTCTGCAGACGCTCTTCCATCAGGGCGCCATGAGCCGGGCGGACCTCTCGCGGGAGACCGGGCTCACCCGCGTGACGATCTCGGACCTGATCGCAGAGCTCATCGCCGACGGCTTCGTCGCCGAGATGGGCGTCCGCGAGGCGTCGGGCCCGGGCAAGCCGGCGATCCTCGTGGACCTGGACCGCGCGGGGCACCGCATCGTCGGACTCGACCTGTCGGGAAGCGACTCGTTCATCGGCGCCGTGCTGACGCTTGACGGCGACATCGTCGTGCGGCGCGAGGTCGCCCTGCCGGAGGCCGACGACGTCGTGTCGACCGTCGTCGACCTCGCACGGACGCTCGTCGGCGAATCCCATGCTCCGGTCCTCGGCATCGGCGTCGGCTCGCCGGGCGTCGTCGACGATCGGGGCGTCGTCGTGACGGCGCCGAACTTCGGCTGGGCTGGTTTCGACCTCGAGGGCGCGCTGCGCGGCGCGCTCGAGCTGCCGGTCCTCGTGGCCAACGACGCCAATGCCGCCGTCCTCGCCGAGTACACGTTCGGAAGCGCCGCCGACGACGTCCTCCTGGTCAAAGTCGGGCGCGGTGTGGGCTCCGGCCTGCTGGCGTCGGGGCAGCCGATGCGCGGCAGCCGTTTCGCGGCGGGTGAGATCGGCCATGTCACCGTCGGAACCGACGGCGGCCCGCGGTGCGCGTGCGGCAAGGTCGGCTGCCTCGAGGCCTGGTTGTCGGTGCCGTCCCTGACGGCGCGGCTGGCGGAGGCATCCGGCGCCGCGGCCCGTGAGAGCGTCTTGCGCGACGCCGGCGAACGGCTCGGCATCGCACTGGCCCCGGTCGTCGGCGCGCTCGACGTGTCGGAGATCGTGCTCTCGGGTCCGCCCGACCTGCTCGGCGGCGCCCTCGCGGACCAGACCGTCGCCACGCTGCGCGCGCGCACGCTGGCCCCGTCGCACGACGGAGTGCGCGTGCGGATGACCGATCAGGGCCAGGACATCGTCCTCCGGGGCGCGGCCGTCATGGTCCTGTCCGGACAACTCGGAGTGTCGTAGCACCTGACGACACCCCCTCCCGGGGCTCCCTCGCCCCACATCCCCTGGATGGGTCACCCGGCTCACCCGAACACCAAACAGAACACGAAGGAAGACACCATGAAGACGACGCTTGGAGCTATGGCGCTTCTCGGCGCCTCCGCGCTGGTCCTCGCCGGATGCGCCGGTGGCGGAGGATCCTCATCCGACTCCGAAGGCACGGAGATCCGTGTGTGGCTCAACGGCACCGACACACCGCAGGAAGCCCGCGACTACCTCGTCGAGACGTTCGAGGAGGAGAATCCCGGTGCCACCCTGACGATCGAGGAGCAGAGCTGGGACGGACTCGTCGACCGCCTGACCACGAGCCTGTCCAGCTCTGACAGTCCCGACATCGTGGAGTTCGGCAACACTCAGGCGTCCGCCTTCTCCTCGGTGGGCGCGCTGATGGACCTCTCGGACATGTACGAGGACCTGGGCGGCGACGATCTGCTTCCCGGCTTCGTCGAGGCCGGCTCCTACGACGGCGCGTTCTATGCGCCGCCGCTGTATGCGGGTGCGCGCGTCGTCTTCGCCGATCCCGCGATGGTCACCGAGGCGCCCGCTTCTCTCGACGACTACATCGCCAAGGCGAAGGAGCTCGCCGCGGCGAATCCCGGCAAGTCGGGCATCTACTTCGCCGGCCAGGACTGGTACAACGCGCTGCCCTTCATCTGGGAGAACGGCGGCGAGATCGCCGTCCAGGACGGCGATGAGTGGGACGCGCAGCTGAGCTCCGACGAGTCGGTCGCCGGCCTGCTCCAGGTGCAGGACCTCATGAGCACCGCGTCGGTGGCGCCGAAGGACGGCGACAACGCCGAACCGTGGACGCCGTACTGCGAGGGTGCCTCGATCCAGTTCTCGGCTCCCAGCTGGGCGTATGGCCTGGCCAGCGAGTGCGAGACGGACAACCCCCCGGCCGCTCCCTCTGTCTACGCCCTCCCGGGTATGGACGGCGGCGCTGCCGAGGTCTTCGCCGGAGGCTCGAACATCGGAATCTCCGCGAAGTCCGCTCACCCGGAGCTCGCTCAGAGCGCCGTGGAGATCATTCTCTCCGACGAGTTCCAGACGATCTACGGCGAGAACGGTCTCATCCCGGCGAAGAAGTCCCTCGCCTCGACGCTGGGCGACACCCCGGAGGCGCAGGCCTACGCCGAGGCCGCCGTCAACGCGAAGCTCACGCCGGCCTCGCCGAACTGGGCAGAGGTCGAGGCATCGCGCATCCTCGAGGACTTCTTCGTGAAGATCGCGCAGGGCGGCGACGTGGCGGCCCTGGCCGCCGAGGTCGACACTCAGATCGAGGACATCCTCAACGGCTGACGTCGAATGCCTCCGCTCCGGCTGATGCCGGAGCGGAGGCTCCGAGGCGGCGGTGAGCGCACCGAGCGCACCGCCGTCCTCCGGCTCGATGACGATGACCGGCGAGACCCGCCGACCTCGCCGGCCCGGCCCGCCCACGCAGAAGCACAGGAGTCACCATGTCCACCACGTCCCGCGAGCTGCCTCCGGCGGTGAGCGCCGTCGATGGCGAGCGTCTGGTCGCGCCACCCGGGTCGGCGCGACCCGGCCGCCGCCGCCTCATGAAGGCGGGCGGCTTCACGCCCTACGGCCTGTTGACCCCCGCGCTGATCGTGCTCGTGGTCATCACCGGGTGGCCGCTCCTGCAGCTGTTCATCATGTCGTTCCAGGAGTTCGGGCGAGCCCAGGTCTTCGGCGCCCCGCCCGAGTTCGTGGGCCTCGGCAACTACGTGGCCGTGCTGAGCGACCCCGAGTTCTGGCAGGTGCTGTGGCGCTCGCTGGGCTTCGCCGCCGCGTGCGTCATCGCCACCATGGTGTTCGGCATCCTGATCGCCCTGCTCATGAACCGGCTGGGTGCGGTGCTGCGCACGCTGGTCTCGATCGGTCTGCTCCTGGCGTGGGCGATGCCGCCGCTGTCGGCGACGATCGTCTGGGGATGGATCTTCGACACGCAGTACGGCGTGCTCAACGACGTGCTGGTCAACGTGTTCGGCCTGACGCAGTTCGAGGGTCACTCCTGGCTGATCGACCCGCTCAGCTTCTTCTTCGTCGCCACGATCATCATCGTGTGGGGAGCCGTGCCGTTCGTCGCGTTCACGGTGTACGCGGGCCTGACGCAGGTGCCGGAGGAGGTGCTCGAGGCGGCCCAACTCGACGGTGCCGGTGCGGTCAAGCGGTTCACGCTCGTGATCGTCCCCTTCATCCGCCCGATCCTCATCATCGTGACGATCCTTCAGGTCATCTGGGACCTGCGGGTCTTCACGCAGATCTACGCCCTGCAGTCGATCGGCGGTCTCGCCGAACAGACCAACACGCTCGGCGTCTACATCTATCGCGTCTCGCTCGGGTCGGGAGATTTCGGCACCGGCGGCGCGATCTCGGTCATCGTCGTTCTGCTGCTGGTCGCGCTCTCGATCTTCTATGTCCGACGCAGCGTCAAGGAGGAGACCCTGTGAGCACCGCGACAGCCGCCCTCACCACGCCCGGCGCCCGACCGCCGGCCCCCGCCCGCCGTGGCCGCGGAGCCAGGCGCCGCATCGGCTCGATCCTCGCCGGGGCCGCCGCGGTCGTCGTCTTCGCAGCATCCGTCTTCCCCGTCTACTGGATGGTGAACACCTCGTTCCAGCCCAACGGCCAGGTGCGGGGGAGCGAGCTGCACTTCTGGCCCGACAACTTCACCGTCGAGAACTACGTCAACGTCATCTTCCACTCCGCGCGCGCTCCGTTCCTGCCGGCGCTCGGGAACTCGGTCATGGTGACCGTGATCACCGTCGTGGTCTCGCTCGTGTTCGCGTTCTTCGCGGCGCTCGCCGTGACGCGCTTCCGCTTCCGCAGCCGGGCGGCGTTCATCGTGACGATCCTCATCATCCAGATGATCCCGGCGGAGGCGATGATCATCTCGATCTTCCGCCTGATGGACGGCTGGCACCTGCTGAACACCGTGCTGGGACTGTCGGCGGTGTACATTGCCACCGTGCTCCCGTTCACGATCTGGACGCTGCGTGGATTCGTCAACGGGGTGCCGGTCGAGCTGGAGGAGGCCGCGATGATCGACGGGCTGAGCCGCTCGCAGGCCTTCTGGCGCATCACGTTCCCGCTGCTGGCGCCGGGACTGGTCGCGACGGGCATCTTCGGCTTCATCCAGGCGTGGAACGAGTTCCTCTACGCCCTCGTGCTCAATCCCCGCCCCGACGCGATGACGCTTCCGGTGTGGCTGCGCACGTTCCTCGACCCGAACGGCGGCATCAACTGGGCCGAGCTGATGGCCGGCTCGACGCTCGTGGCGATCCCCGTCGTGATCTTCTTCCTGATCGTGCAGACGCGCATGACGAGCGGCCTCGTCGCCGGGGCGGTCAAGGGCTGATGCGCGCAGGGCACCACGCCGCCTCCCCCGGGGAGGACGGCCGATGAAGGTCGGACTCGACGTCGGAGGCACCAAGACCGACGCCGTCGCCGTGGACGAGGCGGGCAGGATCGTCGGAAGGGTGCGCATCCCCACCGGGTGGGGGCCGGATGCCGTGGCCCAGACCGTGCTGGACGCGGTCGGCGCCCTCGGCTCCGAGCCGGGCGTCGCGCTGGCCGACGTGCGCTCGGTGGGCATCGGCATACCGGGCCAGATCGAACCCGGGTCGGACCGCGTCATGCACGCCGTGAACCTCGGCGTCGAGGAACTCGATCTCGTGGCCGCGGTCGCGCCGCATCTCGGCGTGCCGGTCCGGGTCGAGAACGATGTGAAGGCGGCGGCGCTGGGCGCGTACGCGCTGCGGGCCGAGACGGGACGCCCGCCGGCGTCGATGGGATACCTCAACCTCGGCACCGGCATCGCGGCCGGCATCGTGTCGAACGGCGTCGTGTGGCGCGGCGCGCGGGGCACCGCCGGCGAGGTCGGCCACATCTCGATCGATCCCGCCGGGCCGCTGTGCCGCTGCGGCCAGCGCGGCTGCATCGAGGCTTTCGCGGGCGGCGGCCTGATCGCCGAGCGGTGGGCACGACGCGCGGCGCACCCGGTGCGCGACGTGTTCGACGCCGCCGATGCCGGCGACGACGAGGCCCGCCGGCTGCGAGCGGGACTTGCTCGCGGCGTCGCGGCCGGCGTCCGTGTGCTCGTGCTGACCGCCGACGTCGACCTGGTGGTGCTCGGCGGCGGTGTCACGGCACTGGGCGGACGGCTGATGGCGGATGTCGCCGCCGAGCTCTCGGCCAGTGCCGACGCATCCCCGTTCATGCGCTCCCTGCGACTGACCGAACGCGTCGAGCTGCTGCCCCCGGGCTCTGCTGCCGCCGCCCTCGGGGCGGCGCTCGTGGGCGCGGCACCGAGCCGGGACCACGACGCCGAGGAAGCACTGGCACATGGCTGAGATCGTCATCGTGCACGACGAGGCCGCGGCGGGTGCGCTCGTCGCCGACGAGATCGTCCGGCTCATCGGCGCAGATCCCGCCACCGTGCTGGGACTCGCGACCGGCTCGACGCCGCTTCCGGTCTACGAGGCGCTCCGCCCGCGCCTGCACGGGGTCGACGTGTCGCGCGTGCGCGGTTTCGCGCTCGACGAGTACGTCGGCATCGACCCGGCCCACCCCGAGAGCTACCGCTCGGTGATCGCGCGCGAAGTGGTGGAGCCGCTCGGCCTGGACCCGTCCCGCATCCGCACCCCCGACGGCTCGGCGGACGGGATCGAGCGCCACGGCGAGGAGTACGAGGCCGCCATCGCGGAGGCGGGCGGCATCGACCTGCAGATCCTCGGCATCGGCACCGATGGGCACATCGGGTTCAACGAGCCCGGTTCGTCGTTCGCCTCGCGGACCCGCGTGAAGACGCTCACCGAGCAGACCCGCCGCGACAACGCGCGGTTCTTCGACTCGATCGACGATGTCCCGATGCACTGCATCACCCAGGGTCTGGGCACGATCCTGCGCGCACGGCATCTGGTGCTGCTGGCCTTCGGCGAGGGCAAGGCCGCTGCTGTGGCGGCGGCGGTGGAAGGGCCGCTGACGGCCTCGCTGCCGGGCTCGGCGATCCAGCTCCACCCGCACGCGACCGTGATCGTCGACGAGTCCGCCGCCTCTCACCTCGCCCGTGCCGACTACTACCGCTACACCTACGCCAACAAGCCCGACTGGCAGGGGATCTGACGCGGAGTCAGGTCGTGAAGACCTTGCCGGGGTTCAGGATGCCCTGGGGATCGAACACGCGAGTGATCTGTCGCTGCAGCTCCCACTGATCCTCGCCGAGCTCGTCGGCGAGCCACCGGCGCTTCAGCACGCCGACGCCGTGCTCGCCGGTGAGAGTCCCGCCCAGGCGCAGTGCCGCGCGGAACAGATCGTCGGCCGCCGCCCACACGTACTCGGGAGCCTCGACGACTCCGAACTCGTCGGCCGGGGCGGTGAAGATGAAGTTCGGGTGCAGATTGCCGTCCCCCGCGTGCGCCACGGTCGGGATGACCACGCCGTGCTCGCGCTCCACCCGGGCGATCTCGTCGAACATGGCCGGCAGCGCGCTGCGCGGCACCGAGACGTCCTCGATCAGCGCCGTGCCGAGCGTCTCCATCGCGGGATGCATCGACCGCCGGATCGCCAGCAGCCGCTCGCCCTCCGCGCGGTCGTGCGAGAGGGCGACGGTCCCGCCCGCCGCGGCGAGCACGTCAGCGATGGCGTCGGCCTCAGCGGGAGCGGCGGGCCCGTCCGTCTGGATCGTGAGCTGCGCAGCTCCCGGCGTCGGCGGTGCGAGCGACAGGAGCGCATGCACGGCCGCGAGCGACGCGGCATCCATCAGCTCCATGATGGCCGGCTGCGCTCCCGAGGCGGTGACGGCGGCGGATGCCTCGGCCGCCGTCCGAACGTCGGGGAAGGTCGCCGCGATCGTGCACACCTCGCCCGGTACGAGTCGGCGCAGCTTGAGTGTGGCGCCGACGATCACCCCGAGGGTCCCCTCGGAGCCGATGACCAGCGAGGTGAGGTCCAGGCCGGTCACGCCCTTGACGGTGCGGTGGCCCAGCCGCAGCAGCCGGCCGTCCGCGAGCACCAGGTCGATCCCCAGCACGGCGTCCCTCACGACTCCGTACTTGGCGCAGAGCAGTCCGCCGGCGCCCGTGGCGATGTTGCCGCCGACGGTCGAGATCGCTCGGCTCGCCGGATCCGGCGCCCACCAGAGCCCGTGCTCCGCGAGCGCGGCGTTCAGATCGGCGTTGAGGATTCCGGGCTCGACCACGGCGAGCAGGTCGTCGGGTCGCACCTCGAGGATGCGGTCCATCTCGCGCACCGAGAGGGCGATCTCGCCGGTTCCGGCATTCGCCGCTCCCGCGAGGCCGGTCCCGGCTCCGCGAGTGACGACCGGGGTGGCGGTGGCCGACGCGATCCGCAGCGTCTGCTGCACATCGTCGACCGAGCGCGCGTGGACCACGGCGAGAGGCAGTCCGGATGCCGCGTGCCCCGACTTGTCGGCACGGGCGCCGGCGAGCGAGGCGGGGGTCGTGTCGACGCGATCGCCGAGCGCGGCCTGCAGCGCGGCGACAGGATCGCGTTCGGGCGTCATGCCAGGCGCCGACGCCCCGCGATCACGCCGACGGTGACGGCGACCAGTCCGAAGCCCAGCCCGATCCACGCGTTGCCCATCGTCCACCAGGCCGCCGTCGCCGATGCGTAGACCAGAAGCTCGACGACGGCGCGGACGAAGGGATGCACCGCGAACACGGCACGCGGAGACACGAACAGCGCCCAGGCGAGGATTGCGGCGAGAGGTGCGGCGATGCCCACCACGATGTTCCAGGGGAACGGCCACATCGTGAAGCCCCACAGCGCCAGCGTCGCGAACGCGATGATCTCGCAGAGGAAGGCGAGGATGTCGATCGCCGACAGCGGCGCGCGCGTTCCCGGTGCCGGTTCGGCGGGCGTCGCGGGCGTGACGTTCGGCGTGTCGGACATGGATTCCAGTCTACGGCGCGTCGAGGAGCGCTCGCCGGGACTGCGGTCACTCTGACCTCGTCCGATCAGTTGCCGTTTCCGGTGCCGGGTCCGTTGCCGTTGCCGTTGCCGTTGCCCGGCCCCTCGCCCGGAGCGGCCCCATCGCCGTTCGCGTTGCCGGGGTTGGCGCCGTTGCCGTTGCTGTTGCCGTTTCCGTTCCCTGCGCCGCCTCCGTCGCCGTTGCCCACGCCGGGTTGGCGCCGCTTCCGTTGCTGTTGCCG